>JBJLEY010000012.1:0-40506 GCA_045565635.1 Coraliomargaritaceae bacterium | reverse complement strand
CGCTTGTAATATTTTGAAAGCAAAGGAACGCTAAAATTATAAGTAATAATTGATTGAGCTTTGAGGATATATTTTTGGATATATTTTTCATTACCATTGAATTATCTGAGAACCCCAAGTTAAGCCTGCACCAAATGCAACCAGAAGAATACGGTCTCCTTTTTTGATGCGATTCGCCTTAATTGCTTCATCAAGGGCAATCCCTATGGAGGCGGCAGAAGTATTTCCGTAGAGGTCGAGGTTATTGTGAAATTTATCTAGAGGGATTTCTAAACGTTTAGCTAAACTTTCTATGATGCGCATGTTAGCTTGGTGGGGAATGACTAAGTCAATATCTGCCGCAGTTAAATTACAGGCTTCGAGTGACTTAACGCATGATTGCCCCATAACGCGAACAGCCTTTTTAAAAATTTCTTTGCCGTTCATTTTCAAGAAATGCAAACGATTGTTTATAGAATCTATGCAAGGAGGAATAGCTGAACCACCAGCAGGTTGGTGAAGTAATTCTGGAGTTCCTCCATCTGCACCGGTATCTGTGTGTAATATACCTACACCGGAATCATCGCTTTTGGAAACAATAGCGGCACTAGCTCCATCTCCAAATAGTACGCAAGTGGTGCGGTCTTTGAAATCTAAAATGCTACTTAATTTTTCTGCGCCAATGATTAGTATGGTCTTATATTGTTTGGATAAGATCATAGTGTTGGCGAGATTCAAAGCATAGATAAAGCCCGAGCAAGCGGCTTGGATATCAAATGCTGTGACATTTGGAAGGCCCATCTTATCTTGTAATAAACATGCTGAAGATGGGAAAGGCATGTCAGGTGTCATTGTTGCAAAGATAATGCAATCTATGGAATTTTTTTCTATGCCTGCACTGAGAATCGCTTTGTTGGCTGCTTGAATAGCCATATCACTAGTAGTCTCATCATCGGCAGCAAATCGTCTTTGGCGAATTCCAGTTCTAGTTGCGATCCATTCGTCTGAAGTATCGACGATTTTTGACATGTCATCGTTAGTAATGATTTTATCTGGAGTGTAGGAACCTGTTCCTAAAATGATAGATGCTGTCATTGCCAATAGTTAAATTTTTTACGAATAGAATTCTTAATCTTTTAAGCTTCAATTTTTTTATTTGCGAGAAGAATATCAGATTTTATTCCATCAATGATATCGCATTCAACAATTGTTTGAGCTGCAATTATTGAACTGGCGATGGCAATATCATTTGAAGAGCCATGAGATTTGATGATATTTCCATTCAATCCGAGTAGTGGAGCACCTGATCGATCATCAGGATTGAGTTGTGATTTCATATCCTTAAATGCGGATGCGGAAAGCACGGCTCCTATTTTTCGTTTTATGTTACGAACGAGCTCTTTTTTTATGGTGTCTCCAATAAATGAAAATAGTGATTCGGAGCTTTTGAGTAAGACATTACCGACAAATCCATCGCACACAACGATATCGATATTTCCATCAAATAATTGAAACCCCTCAATTAAGCCGGCATAATTAATAGTGCCATCGAGCTTAGACAAATATTCATGCGTTTTGGCGATATTTGGAGTACCTTTACCTTGTTCGGTTCCTATAGTAAGTAGTCCAATTCTGGGGTTCTTGATGCCTAAACGGGCTTGGGCATAATGTTTTCCAAGAATGGCATTATGCATTAAATTAGTTGGATCTGCTTCGGGATTCGCGCCGACATCCAAAAAAACAAAAGGGTTTTTTTTGCTGGGAATAATAGCAGCGAGTGCAGGCCTTCCAATTCCTTCAATTGGGCGTAATCGAATAGTTCCACCTGCCATCATCGCCCCAGTATTGCCACAACTCACCATGGCATCAGCTTCTTTATTTCTGACCAATTCAATGGCTTTGAGCATCGAAGAATCTTTTTTCTTCTTAAGTGCAAGGATTGGTTTCTCATCCATTCCTATAACCTCTTGTGCATCTAAAATTCGAATGCAGTCGGTTTGAATTTCTTTTTCTTTTACTGAGATTAGTCGATCCAGTAATTTTTTTCTACCAACTAAAATTAACTCAGAGCGCAAAGTATCTCGCTTCTTAAGATAGATTAAGGCACGAATAAACTCAGTCGGGCCCTTGTCACTACCCATGACATCCACGGCAATGGTGCATTTGGGATTTTTTTGGCTCATCATGGGATGAGTAGAATTATAAATTAGACTTCAACGTCTAATACTTGGCGACCTCTATATGTGCCATTAGCTTGATTTACGCAATGTGCACGATACATTGTGCCATCTTGCGAATCTTTAGCAAGGTGTGGTAGTTTAAATTGAACTGAGCCACGACGTTTGCGGCTTCTTTGTTTAGACTGTTTGCGTTTTGGCTGTCCCATAATTAGGTGTTGTTAAAATTTGAACAGTTAACAAAACTCTTTGTTGGAGGTTCGTCAAGCTTGCTTTCAGGAATTAAAGTTTTGGTAAAAAAAGAGGATAATGATGAAGGCAAGGCCAATACGATACCAAGCAAATGGAGTTAAGCCGTAGCGAGTCAAACAAGTGACGAGAAACCGGATTGCATAGATCGCTGATATGAAAGCGACAAAGCAGCCAATAAGCATGGGTTGGATATCCATAGTCTGGGTAAGCATGGCACCATCCGTCAGCACTTTATAGGCTGAAGCGGCAGACAAGGTGATCAATCCGAGTAAAAAGCTGAATTCAGCGGCTTTTTTTGGAGCGAGTCCGACCCAATAGCCTCCAATGATAGTTACCATAGAGCGACTCATGCCGGGCCATAGGGCAAGGCATTGAGCAAATCCTATAGAAAGTGCTTGTTTGAAATTGAGTTGATCGAGCTCGTCCAATTTAGAGAGGGCTTGGTCTTGGGTTGGGCTGCCAGGCTCTTTTTTTCGTCTTTTTTCAGTTATGAGCATAACGATTCCTCCAAGAAATAAAGCAAGCGCAATGGCGATGAGGTTGTCTCCGAGTTGCTGCTCTATCCAGTCATTGAGAGCGAGTCCAATGAAGGCAGCAGGGAGAAAGGCGATAATCAAAAGGAGACCGAGTTTGCGTCCTTTCGGGTTTTTTCCCATAAATCCCATGAGGATTTGAAGGATGGTTTTCCAATATAAAAAAATTACGGCGAGGATGGCGCCAGCTTGTATAATGATAATATAAGCGAATGCGGCTTCTTTTAAGGTATATTCATCGCTGACTAGGATAGCTGAATTGAGCCCCAAAAGTTCATTGGTAATGAGTAAATGACCGGTGGATGAAATGGGCAAATATTCGGTAATCCCTTCAACGACACCGAGTATCAGACAGTCAATATAGTTTAGGTAATCAGAACTATCGCTTAGGGCACTCTCTACGGAATTTTCCAAAGGAGCGATTTTAGATGTTTCGGCACAGAGTGATGTTGTATTCGAAAATAATGAGAGCAGCAACAGGAGTGTTAGGAAAAAATCTTTAATCATCTGGGGTCTATATAACCGATACTTGGGCGATGGTTTACTTATGTATGATTTAAAAAAAGTCATCGATTTTGAGCTTGTCGTTTTTTGGGGCATCTTTCCTATAGTAGTGTGGAAAATTTATTAGAAAGTACAGAAAAACTGAAGAATGGTTTGGATTTGCCTAGTGAAGAAGCAGAAAGAACAGCTGAGTTGTTAGGTTATGATTCAATTTCAGATGATGAAAAGATAAATTTTCTAAAAGCCTTGGCCTTAAAAGGAGAAACGGCAGAAGAAGTATCGGCATTTGCATCGGTGTTTCGTCAGCTAGCGATTGACCCAGAGGTTTCTGATTTTGCTGAGCGTGGTATCGACGTGTGTGGCACAGGGGGCGATGGCTTTGGTACTTTTAATATCTCAACAACGGTGGGTTTTATTTTAGCAGCTGGAGGTGTGCCCGTCTTGAAGCATGGCAATCGGTCGATTACCTCTAAATGTGGAAGTGCTGATTTGATGGAGGCCTTGGGGATTCAATTGATTGTGGATTTATCCGTCCACCGCCGAGCTTTGGAGGCCTTGAACTTCACCTTTTTCTTCGCGCCCGCTTTCCATCCTGTATTTAAAGCGATTATGCCAGCTCGAAAAGCTTTGGCCACGGAGGGACAAAAAACGATTTTTAATTTATTGGGGCCGATGATAAATCCAGCCCAACCGAAGCATCAATTGATGGGGGTGTATTCAAAATCGTGGATAGACCCAATTGCGGAAGCGATGGGGGCTTTGGGTTTAAATGGTGGATTAATTGTACACGGGGTGCCGGTGCCTAATAGTGCATTAGATGAGCTAAGCTGTGCTGGAGTTAACTATCATAAGGGCTTTGGTACATTGTCTGATTATTCAGGGACTTTAGAATTGGGGACTGCTGGATTGGCTGAGTGTGATGCTGAGGGTTTAAAAGGTGGCTCAGTTGAAGAGAATGTAAGTTTGTTAATCGATTTTGCCGAAAATAACAATGATGCAGGGATTAAGCAGGGTTTACGTGATAGTATTTATTTAAATGTTGCGGCTGGTTTTTTATCTGTGGGTAAAGTAAGTTCCTTAAGCGAAGGGGTGGATTTAGCCAGAGCGATTGTTGAAGAAGGTAAGTTGCTTGAGTGGTTGAATAAGGTGAAAGCTTTTTATTCTAAGCTATAATCCAAAGAGTGATTAATTATTAGGCATATGGGTAAATATTTTGGAACAGATGGAATTCGTGGGCGTTATGGGGATCATCCAATAACGGAAGCTTTTGCTTACCGATTGTCTTTGGCCATAGCAAAGTTTTTACAATTGAATAGTGATGAGGCTCTTGGGGGCGTTGCCTCGATTATTATTGGTCGAGATACTAGAGCTAGCGGGACGGTGCTTGAAAAAGCTATGCGCAAAGGATTTGAGGCAAATGGTCTATCGGTTATTTTTTTAGGGGTGGTGCCTACGCCTGCCGTAGCATTAGGGGTCTTGAAGCATAAGGCTTCATTGGGTATTGCTCTAACAGCCTCACACAACCCTTCTCCTGATAACGGCATCAAATTATTTGATGAAAAGGGGCAAAAGTTTAACCTTGCAACTGAAGAAGCTATCGAAGCCCTAGTAGATTCAATAGATGAGGATTATCAAGCTGAAGCATTAGGTGATCCTAAATATACAGACCATGCTTTTTACGCTCAGACTTTTGCTGGATTATTGAAAGAATCGGCCTTATCGGGGATGAAGATTGTCTTAGATTGTGCCAACGGAGCTACTTACAAAACATCACCCGAAATTTTAAAAGCACTTGGAGCAGACTTAGTTTTATTAGGGGTTGATCCAAATGGTACTAATATTAACGAAGGTGTGGGAAGTGAATGCGCAGATCCGCTTTCTCAGGCGGTTTTGCAAGCAGGGGCCGATATTGGTTTAGCCCATGATGGTGACGGTGACCGTTTAGTTGTCTGTGACGAAAAAGGGGTAATTATTCCTGGAGATGTTTTACTCGGTATGTATGCGATAGATGCTCTAAAATATAATGCCTTAGGCAGTGATACTTTGGTGGTCACAATACAAAGTAATCTGGGCTTAGATTTTGCGGTAAAAGAAGCAGGCGGCTTAGTTGAGCGCGTGGATGTGGGTGATCGAAATGTAGCGGAAAAGATGCGTGCGATTGGAGCTAATTTGGGCGGTGAATCTTCAGGGCATATTTTATTCAGTGGTGTGTGTCCAACTGGTGATGGCTTGTTAGCGGCACTCCAGTTATTAAACATGCTTCAATCTTCCAAGAAGCCTTTATCTGAATTGAGTCAAGGCATTGATTTGTTTCCACAGGAGACCAAAAATTTACTGGTAGAGGAGAAAATTCCATTGGAGACGCTTCCTAAATTACAATCTGCATTAAAAGAAGGGCATGCTTTGCTTTCCGACAAGGGGCGTATTTTAATGAGATATTCTGGGACAGAATCTAAATTGCGGATACTTGTGGAAGCAGAAACCGCAGAAATGGGGAAAGAAGTTATGCAAATTATTGTAACTGAAGCTTGCAATAGTCTTAGCACCCTCTAAAGTATCACGTTTATCTTATTTCACCTAATCTGCATTTTATGAACGAAACACAAATCAAAGACCTAGATTCTCGCGTACAGAAGTATGTTTCTAAAGCCAGTAATTTGATTAATATAGAACCCTTTTACGCAGCGAGTATTTTATCAAATATCGTAAAGGCTAACCCGAGTTGTGTGGAGGCAAGGCGTATGCTCAGAAAGACACAGGGTAAAATGGCTATAACAAAGAAAAGTAGTGGTTTAGCCCTTATGCTAGCTAAGCTTTCTTATGGTCGTGTCAATGAGGCGGCGATTCAAAAAAATCCAGAAAAATCATTGCAGACTGCAGAAGACCAGATTGATGCCAATTATTCAAATAGTACGGCACACAAATCACTAGCTCTTGCCGCTAAGGAATTGGGTCTAGTTGAGACCGCTCTTTTAGGGTATGAATGCTTATTTAATTTAGACCAAACCAATGCAGTTAATGGAAAGCAATTGATTCGCGAATGTATTGCGGCCAAGAAAGCCGAACAGGCGATTTCTGTCGGAGATATTATTCTTAAGAATCATCCTGCAGATAATGAAGCTCAAGACTTAATCAAGAAGGCATCGGTTCAGCAGACAGTTGATAAGGGTAAATGGGAAGAAGAGAAAAGCTTCAGAGATAAACTTAAGGATAGTGACGAAGCTGAAAGACTTGAACAATCAAGCCGTGCTCAAACTGGCGAAGAGGGTCTTCGTTCATTAATTGAAGAGGCCTTGAAAAAAGTGGAAGCCCAGCCTGAGAATATTAACGCGCTGAAAGATCTTGTGAATTACTATCGTAAACTTGAAGAGTTTGATAATGCTCTAGATTGGTTATCAAAGGCTCGTTTGCTTGATTCAGGTAAGGCAGATGTTAACCTTGAGACTTTAATGGTGACATTGACACGTGAGAAAATGTCCAAAGAAATTGCTGTAATTGAGGAAAACCTCGAAAAGAATCCAGAAGATGCATCTTTACAGGCAGAACTGGAAAAACTTCAGAAAGAAGAATACGATTTCCGTTTAAGCCAAGCAGAGAGCTTAGTACAGCGTTATCCTAATGAGTTTAGCTATCGTTATGATTTAGGTGAACTCTACAAACAGAAGGGCAATATAGATGGAGCGATTAAGGAGCTTCAATTAGCCTTAAGAGCACCTAAGATACGTGTTAAAGCTTTAGTATTGCTTGGACAATCTTACATGGAAAAAGGATTCAACGATCTTGCTGCCGAGCAATTGGTTTTGGCAAAATCTGAAATCTCAGGAGTGACTGAATTGAAGAAAGAAGTTATCTATGACTTGGGTCGTTGTTATGAATCTCAAGGTGATTCAGAAAAAGCAATGGCTGAGTACAAGGCACTCTATGGAATCGATATCGGTTACCGTGATGTGTCTCAGAAAATTGATGACTTTTACTCAAAGTCTTAAGTTAAGCCTTAAGTTAAGCCTTAAGTTAATTCAGGCTCTATTATTGATAGAGCGTGCTTACTCGTTCCATTAGGGTGTGGTATGTTCTGGGCTAACGGAAAAAGATTCTATGGCCACAGGTGCCTCTTCCTTATTCTTGGTAGTTTTTGGAATTAGATAATTTTTTCTACCATCAAGGTTAGAAAATGAGGCTAGGATTCCGTACTCTACTGTCTTTACAAAAAAGTGTTGGTGGCTTTTTTGGCTTCTTAAATTGGATTGTGAATCAGCCATATATCTAATTAAAAGACCTTTTAAAAAAATCAATCAAGCGATGTATTTTCTCTTGATGATCGAGAACTAATTAAACGATTGATTCGGCCATAGCCATACCGGCAATTCGTCCAGTTGTCCAAGCGGCTTGGAAATTAAAGCCTCCAGTGATCCCGTCTAGGTCAATGCATTCTCCAGCAAAATATAAATTGGGTACAAATTTACTTTCCATTTTTTTAAAGTTTATCTCTCGGCGTTTAACGCCTCCACAGGTGACAAATTCATCTTTATTGGTGGTTTTGCCTTGGGCTTGGTAGAGACCTTCTGTCAGTTCTTTGACCAATGCTTCAGAGCTTTTTTTAGAAAGCTGAGACCAAGTGGTTTCAGGTGAAATTTTTGCGTATTCAAGAAGGGATTCCCACAGTCTTCGCGGCAGGTCAAAAAGGAGAGTATTTTTTAAAGTTCGTTTGCCATTTTCGATACGGTGCTTTTCGAATGTGTCTTCGATGAAACTTTTGGAAATGTGTGCGAGCCAATTAATTGAGAAATCAAAATGGTAATTTTGAGCTTGGAGTGTGCGTGCTTCCCAAGCCGAGAGTTTTAAGATTGCTGGGCCGCTCATACCTCGATGGGTAATGAGTAGGGGGCCAGTTTGGGATTGCTTAGGTGATTTGAGCCATACTTTAGCATTGGGAACAGAGAGTCCGGATAGACCAAAGGTTCGGGTGTCGTTAATGTTGAAGGCAAATAAAGAAGGTGCAAGCGATTCAAGAGAGTGACCGAGCTTGGCGATAGAGCGTTCGAGTGGACTGGATTTCAGCGAGCCTAAGGCTAAGCATACGGCATGATAGGAGGTTTTTTCCTCGCCGTTTATTTCAAGGAGAAAGCTGCCATCGGGATTTAGACTAATGGAATCAATCCCATGACCTTTTCTCAATTTAATTTGAGATTTTTTAGCCTGATTTAAAAAGCAGTCGATGATGGTTTGTGAGTCATCAGTAGCGGGAAACATTCGTCCATCAGACTCAGCTTTTAATTGGATTTTTCTTTGGGCGAACCAATCAATAGTATCTTGGGGTTGCCATCTATGGAAGGCGGCTCGTAGTTCTTTAGACCCTCTAGGGTATTTTTCGGAAAGGGCTTTGGGGTCAAAGCAATGGTGTGTTACATTGCAACGGCCGCCACCGGAGATCTTCACTTTAGAAAGCCATTGATTGCGTTTTTCAAAGAGATGAACCTCAGCGTTTGCATCTAGCTCAGAAAGGGTGAGTGCGGCAAAGAATCCGGCAGCACCACCTCCAATGATGGCGATCTTTTTTGAAGTATTCTTTGTCATTTAAGAAGCGATTTAGCCGAAATTAATCGTTTAGGGTCTCTATTTGAAAGAGGGTGCGAGAATAAAAATCAGATTCGGGTTTCAGAATAGCTGAGCCCATAGATGGGTAATGAATACTATCGGGATAATCTTGAGTTTCTAGGCAAAAGGCACCGTTAGTTTCGTAGGCCTGATGATTTTTTCCTATATCGGGACCTTCCGTGGATAGGTTGATCGCGGTATAAAATTGTACGCCGGGTTCAGTCGTCCAAAGTTTGAACACGCGTTGAGATTGGGGATGGCTAACTGTGGCCACATGGCGGGGACTTTGTGTGCGTCCTCCATTGAGGAAATAATGACTGTCTACATTTCTGGGGCTTAATTCGCTTAGATCGCCAATACGGATGGGCTTTCTTAGGTCATTTAATCCTTCTACAAGGTCAGATTTTTCCCCGATTAGAGTCATGTCTTCAGAGGTTTTTGCGGTGGCATGAGCTTCAATTTGTACAATGTGATCGGCAAGGGTACTGGCACCAGTGGATTCGCCGGCTAAATTGAAGTAGCAGTGGTTGGTGGGGTTGAAGGGGGTGGCTTGATCAGTATGGGCTCGGTAGGTCATTTCCAATGCGTTGTTCTCAAGTAATGCATAAGTGACTTCTGCAGAGACAGTCCCAGGGAAGTTATTGTGTCCATCAGGATCTGTATAGCTGAGGTGGAGTTTTTCGATACCCTCTTCTTTGATGATTTTTGCCTCCCAGACTTGCAAATGCCAGCCATCTAGCCCGCCGTGTAGGCAGTTCGGCCCATTGTTGGCTTCAAGCTGATACGATTGCCCATTAATTTCAAATGGTGCTTTTCCTATGCGTCCAGCGACTCGTCCAGTTAATGCACCAAAACAGGGGTGGCCTGCTTCGTAATCCGCTAAGGATGCTTTACCCAAGACAATGTCGCTAAAATGTCCTTCTTTATCGGGGGCTTCTAAGCTAACAATAATGCCTCCATAGTTAGTGATTTGTGCCTTGATATTCTGATCATTAACTAAAGTGAAAATTTGTACGTCTCGTCCGTTTTTTAAAGTGCCGTAATGTTGTGTAGATATCTGCATAATTTTTGTAGCTCTATTTATTATTTATTAGTTTTTATTTTAAAAGTGAAAAGACTTATAGTTTCATTTTTTTATATTATACTATCATTAGTGTATCTTTATTAATCCCCTTTAAAATGCTACATTCTTTTATTACTTTTCAATTATTCTATTAAAAGTTTTAATATAATTTTCTACATTATCTCTAACCCTATGAAACACTTCATTTTTCTTTCTTTAATATTTGGTGCCTTTATCGCGAACGTATTGACTGCAGATAGTCCAAAATCACCTCATATTCTTTTTATTGCGGTCGATGATTTGCGACCAGAATTAAATTGCTATGGAGCGGAACGGAGCATCAGTCCCAATATCGATCGTTTGGCAGCAATGGGTACCTTATTTGAAAATGCTTATGTACAGGTACCCGTCTGTGGTGCTTCACGTGCCAGTTTGATGTCGGGTATGTATCCTACCGAAAAAAGATTTACTTGGTACGGAACTCGTTTTGATAAGCCAACCAATAATCAATGGGGAAAAAGTTGTACCGGTGCTCCGAACATCCCAGATATTCCAGATTGGTTTAAGCAAAATGGGTATAAAACATTTTCTATGGGTAAGATTTACCATTATGCAAATGATAACGTAAAAGCCTGGGATCTGATTGATCGAGTTGGTTATTTCAAGGCGTATCAATTGCCAGAGAATCAAGGGACGGGTAAGTCCCCGGCTTATGAGTCTGCACCTGTTGAGTACAACGCTTATCCAACTGGTATTATGACCGATAAAATCATTCAACAAATGAGAGATGCCAAGGATGCGAATGAACCTCGTTTTTTCACGGCTGGTTTCTCTAAACCGCATTTACCGTTTGTTGCTCCAAAGAAATACTGGGATCTGTATAATGAGGAGGATTTAGCCTTACCTAGTAATTACACTTTCTTCCCTAAGGATGCACCTTCTTCATCTAACAGCGATTGGGGTGAATTAAGAAATATGTACGATGATATTCCTTCTGAAGGGCCGGTAAGTGATGAGATGGCACTTAAGTTGATTCATGGATATTTAGCCTGTGTTTCGTACACGGACGATATGATCGGCAAATTATTGGATGAGTTAGAAAGTTTAGAAATGTTGGATGATACGATTATCATTTTATGGGGTGATCATGGTTTCCAATTAGGTGATCACACCTTGTGGTGTAAGCACACACTTTATGAAACTTCAATGCATGCACCTTTAATCATCAGTGCGCCTGGTTATAATTCTGGGCAAAGAGTGAATTCACTTGTTGAGATGGTGGATATTTATCCAACCTTATGTGAGCTTGCGGGACTTGAATTACCGATTCACCTACAAGGTAAAAGTTTGGTTGCTACCATGGAAGACCCAGATGCCATTCACAAGAAAGCAATCTATGGTCGTTATCATAGCGGAGAAACAGTACGTACAGACAGGTTTCAGTACAGCGAATGGAGCAATGGTGACAAAATGCTTTATGATCACAAGAAAGACCCAAATGAAGATGTCAATGTTGTGGCAGATCCTAAATATGCTAAAGTAGCGGAAGCCTTAGCCAAGGCTTTAGTAAAGCATCGTGAAAAAATTGAATACGATGAGGGTACGGATTTAGAAGCAATAGATCAGACAGTTAATTTAGCACCTGAATGGAATAAATCGACGTTTAATCAAAAAGAAACACGCCAGCCAGTAGCTACTGTAGGTAATGAATACCAGGCTTACGTGAATTGGAGGGTGAAAGATCCGGAAAGCGATTCTTTGACCTATGCGAAGGTGTCAGGTCCCGCTTGGTTGAAAATGTCTAATGCAAAATTGGGTCGCGTGACGGGAATACCCACAAAGTCTGATCGTGGCATTAATCAATTCTCACTGTCTGTTTCAGATGGAATTAATCCTCCTGTATTGGCAGAAATGACACTTGAAGTTAAGTAGCAGATCCAGACCCCTTTCATAAATAACTGATGCGCTTAATTGGCATAAACTCGCAATACCTGGTCTTATTTTTAAGTCTGTTGCCTTTCCTATTTTTAAATGCGGAAGACTTCGACATCAGCGAGTTTCCATTGGTGATCAAAGAACACACTGCTTGGAATTTGGAAGGTGCTGAAGAAAGGATTGATGCCTGCCGAAAGGGTGACTTTTCTATCGTCTTACAAATGGAATCTGGTGATGTGATTCCTTCGGGAGTCGAGTATACTTTGAAACAAATAAAGCATGATTTTTTGTTTGGTGGATCTTTGGCGGCTGATTGGAGTGTACCTGAAAAAAAATGGTATCCTCAGTTTAAGGAATATTTCGCCAATTTATTTAATTATGCCACGGTGAATTTTTATTGGTCTAGCCATGAAAAAGTTAGAGGAGAATGGGATTATGATTCCGCACCTTTATCGAATGAGATTTATCAGTGGGCGAAAGACCAAGGCATGGTGGTTAAGGGGCATCCTTTAATGTGGCACCAAGTTTTACCTGATTGGATAAAGGATTCTGAGCGTAGCGTTCGTAAAATTGACAAAGATATTAGAAAACACGTAAAAAACCTGATCAAGGGGTATCCTGAAATTGATCATTGGGATGCCTACAACGAAGTGCCGGGGATCATTTGGAAAGATGAAGATTTGGGAATGCGTCGCTGGCAAGCATACAAGGGGCATGAGATTGTGAATAATGAATTTGTCTCGGGTCCGGGTTATGTGACTGAGGCCATTTTGAAAATTGCGCGAAAATATCGCCCAGATGGCTATTATATTTTAAATCATTATCAACACAATGATCCGTTCTACCATAAACAAATTCAATACTGCTTGGATAAGGGAATAGATTTTGAAGCGATTGGAATTCAAACGCATATGCATTCGGAAACCCAGAGCTTTTCTGAAGCAAGTTTATGGGCCGCTTTAGAATCATATAATCAGTACAAGAAACCAATTTTTTTATCTGAAGTGAGCGTGTTAAGTTGTGGAATTTTTGAGGATTGGCGTGGTTTAGATGTACAAGAGAAAGCTTGGCAGTATGCGATGGATAATAAGTTGCCGATTCCTCTTCTCGAAGGATCTCCGGAATTAGAGCGCTATCAGGCAGAGATGACGCGAGATTTTTACACCTTGGCTTTCAGTCATCCACAAGTTGAGTCGATTACATGGTGGACAATTACGGATCTTGACCCTTGGAGAGGAATGCCTTCTGGCTTACTGAATGTCGATGGTGAGCCAAAGCCAGTCTACCATGTTTTAGATGAATTAATTAATCAACAATGGAACACCTCAGAAGAGGGCGAATTATCGGATCAAGCGATGGTTGAGTTTAGAGGATTTTATGGTTCCTACGAAGTCTCGGTCAATATTGATGGGCAGCTTTATCTTGGATATTTTGATGCGACAAAGGAGTCGGATAAAAATTTAACCGTTACTATTAATAAAGATGAAAATTCATAACAGATACAAAATTATTGAATGGATGGTTTTACTCCTTGTTGCCTTCACCTTGTTTGAGGGAGAATTAAATGCAGAAGATTCTTCACAAAATAGGCCGAATTTTTTGATCATCATGGTTGATGATATAAGCCCAAATTCATTTAGTTGCTATGGGAATAGTGAGTACGAAACACCGAATGTGGATGCTTTAGCTCAAGAAGGGGTCTTTTTTAATATGGCTTGGGCAACGCCTATGTGTTCACCATCAAGGGCTTTGTTGACTACGGGCAGGTATCCTAGTCGTACCGGTGTATGGCATAATGATTTGCGTGTTCAAGTTTCCGATTATGGTCGTTGGGATTTTGCAATGGGGCATTTGACCTTTGCTCGTGTTTTAAAAGAAGCTGGATATAAAACAGCAATTACCGGTAAGCAAATGGCTTTAGGTCATTACGCACCCGATTCAAAATATGTGGGATTTGGAGAATACTATTTACACATTAATAGTAATGAAAAATTACCTAAGGATGTTCCCTTTGATGGATTATTTGAAGGCAAGTGGAACTTTCCTGGATCGAAGCCTGTGCCTTCTCGTTTTTGGCACCCAGCAATCACACATAATGGGGTGATGGTGGATACCGATGAAACTGATTTTGCCCCTGATTTGTACACAGATTATCTTATTAATTTTATGTCACGCAATAAGGATGAATCCTTTCTTGCTTATTTTCCAATGAATTTGGTTCATGATATTGCCGGCGGAGGCTTGCCAACAGTTCCAGAAGAAGGTGTTCCAGGAACAAATACAGGAGGTAATTTAAAAGATTTAAATCTTTATGTAGATGCGATGGTAGGTCGTTTGGTCAGTGCATTAAATGACTTAGGAATTAGGGAAAATACGATTATTATTTTTGCTTCTGATAATGGTACTTCGGGAGCGAGCAAAATGCACGCTACTGAAGAAGGGCCAAGGGTGCCTTTTATTGTCAATTGTCCTGGCTTGATTGAGCAAAGAGGTGCGACGAATGCTTTGATGGAGTTTGCTGATGTATTTCCTACAATAATAGATTTTGCCAATGTCTCTCTGTCTAGTGACTATGAGCTAGATGGCTTAAGTATGAAGCATTTTTTACTTGGAGAATCGGATAGATATAGGGATTCAATTATTAGTTATATCGCCACAGCAAGCATGGCTCGAACAGAGGATTGGCTATTGGAGGCAGCAGATCCAATTTATGGAAGTGCAGAAGGTCGCCTCTATCGCTGTAATGGCTCTATGTTCAAAAAAGATTATACCCTCATAACGGATTTTTCTTCATTAGAGGTGCTTGAAGCGAGGGAAAGATTATTTCAAGCACTCGAAAGAAACCCTTTCCCTGATTTAAATAACCCTATTGTAAGAGATGAGGTTATTCGTTATGATAGCATGCCATATAAGCATTACTTGGAAAAACATTCAAAATTAGGAGAACAAAAACTTTAAAATAACTTTATTCTTATGACTCGTTTATTCCACCTTGCATTTGTTTCCATACTTTTTGCCCATGCTTCATTGTGTGAAGCGAAAGAACACATCCCTTTAAAAGACTTATATGCAGACAAGTTTTTAATTGGTAATATATTGGCCGGAGGGCTAGAGGGTGATTCTTTGTTTAGGCAAGATCGTGAAGAGTTGGCATTATTAATTGGGGAGTTTAATTGTTTAACTGCCGAAAACAGCATGAAGATGCAATATGTTCAGCCAGAGGAGGGGATTTTTTATTTTAAGCCGAGTGACGCCTTATTGGAGATTGCTAACAATGCAGGTATGGAAGTTGTCGGTCACGCATTAGTTTGGCATCATCAGGTTCCGCATTGGATCTTTAAAGATAAGAAGGACGAAACGGTATCTCGTGAGGTTTTAATTCAACGGATGAAAGACCATATTTACAAAGTGGTAACTCGTTATAAAGGAAAAATCAAATATTGGGATGTGGTGAATGAGGCAGTGGATCTTAAATATGTGGATGGTAAGCAAGTGGCTTTTTTAAGAAAATCACCTTGGTGTGAAATTATAGGAGAAGATTATATCGAATTAGCCTATCGCTTCGCCCACGAAGCAGATCCCGATGCCTTGCTTTTATATAATGATTATAGCATGACGGATTTAGTGAAAACACAATTTGTCGCAGACATGGTTAAGGACTTAAAAGATAAAGGCATACCAATTCATGGTGTGGGCATGCAAGGGCATTGGCATTTAGAATGGCCGACTAAAAGTAAGCTAAGAAAGGCATTAGATATTTTATCTGAAATAGATGTTAAAATTAGTGTTTCTGAATTAGATGTTCGAATCTTGCCGCATCCCAAAGATACAGAAATGGGTGCAGACATTCGCTTGAACATAAAGCGATTGAAAGAGCTTGATCCTTACACCAATGGCATCCCTGAAAAAATTCTTAATAAACAAGCGAAAAAATATGCATCCCTATTTAAAGTTTTCTTAGAGTATAGTGATGTGATTGAGCGGGTGAGTTTTTGGGGTGTGGTTGATCACCATTCATGGTTGAGGGATTGGCCCGTTAAAGGAAGAACAGTTTACCCTGCACTTTTTGATAGAGACTATAGCCCTAAGCCAGCTTACTTCGCCATAAGAAATTTAATAGAATAAACGCCTTCTACTATGATACAATTGATCAAAAATTTAATTATTTTTGTGCTTTTAGCACTAGGCTTTGCCTTGTTTGCAAATGCAGAAAAAACTCCGAATATTGTCATAATTATATGTGACGATTTAAATGATTCAGTTGAAGGAATGGGAGGTCACCCTCAAGCATTAACCCCAAATATTAACCGTCTTATCGAATCGGGTGTTCAATTTACAAATGCCGCTTCTAATGTTCCGATTTGCGGTCCTTCACGTGCGAGTTTATGGAGTGGACTACACCCAATTTCAACTGGTTTATACGGCGGAAATCAACACAAGGAACGATGGTACCAAAATGAGATCTTAAAAACAAAAAAGACATTATTTGAAGTTTTTACCAGCCAAGGATATCACAATTTTGCGACGGGTAAAATTCACCATAATGGTCACCAGCAATTAGATATTTTCAAAAATACAGATGGCAGTTCAGGGTGGGGTTCATATCCAAATTTTGGTCCTTTGCCTAACGATGGTAAGGAAGCTAATTTTAGGCGTGGGGTATTGCCTCCTTGGTGGCCAGAAAATGAACGAGCTGGAGGCTGGGGTGATGGATTTGGTCCAATCCAAGATTTATCAAGCTATGGTGAGGGCTACGGATGGTCGATGTTTTATAATGGCGAAGTATGGGAATATCGAGATGGGCACAATCGTGATTTAATGCCCGATGAGATTCATGCCGAAGAAGCAGTTGCATTTCTTAGTGAAGAAAGAGAAAAGCCTTATATTTTAACTGTAGGGTTTTCTCGTCCGCATTCTCCTTGGTATGCCCCTCAAGAATTTTTCGATATGTTCCCACTTGAGACAATTGAATTGGCACCGTATTTAAAAAATGACCTAGATGATTGTGCGAGAATATTAGCTGAAGATAAAGATTTGGCCGAGCCTTGGGGCTGGTACAAATATTCCAAAATCATGAACAATGGTGGAATGGAAAAATTTAAACGTTGGACTCGTGCCTACCTTGCTTGCGTGGCTTTTGTTGATGTTCAAGTTGGCAAAGTTTTAGACGCGATAGAAGCAAGAGAGGATGCGGACAATACAATTATTATATTCACAAGTGATCATGGTTATCACATGGGCGAGAAAGATTATATTTTCAAGCTCACACCATGGGAAGAAAGTGTTCGTATTCCTTTAGTTGTTTCAGGGCCGAATATCGCAGCTGGAAAAGAATCAAAGACACCTGTTTCCTTAGTCGATATTTTTCCAACCTGTTTAGATTATGCAGAACTTGAATCAACTCATTCGCTTGATGGACATTCTTTAAAGCCACTTTTAGAAAATCCTAAAAGAGGTCAATGGGAAGGGATGGATTTTTCTTTAGCTGCTTGTGGTTCACAAGTGAAATCTGAGTTGCACCAACCTGCCTTGGCCGAAAATCAGCATTTCAGTATTCGTACAGAGCAATACCGCTATATTCGTTGCCGTAATGGGGAAGAGGAATTGTACGACCATTATGCTGACCCTAATGAATGGAAGAATTTAAGCAGTTCAAAGTCATATTTTTCTGTGATTAAGAGCATGCGCAAGAGATTGAATAAAGCGCTTGAAAAGGCGGTAAATTAGCATTAAATTATCCTATGATTACCTCATTAAAATACATCATCTACTGTCTAGCTTTTTTGATCTTAAGTGTATCACTGAAGGCGCAAACTCCAAATATTGTGATCATTGTTTGCGATGATCTCAATGACAGTATCGAAGGAATCGGGGGACATCCTCAGGCCTATACTCCAAATATTAATCGAATTGCTGCATCAGGTGTTACCTTTATTAATGCTGCATCTAATGCCCCGATTTGTGGCCCCTCTCGTGCCAGTCTTTGGAGTGGTATTCATCCAACTACTTCAGGTATGTATGGTGCTAGTCAGCAAAATAACCGCTGGTATAATAATGAAGTTTTAAAATCTAAAAAAACGCTTTTTGAACATTTCATTGACCAAGGTTATTACAGTTATGCTACTGGAAAGATTCATCATAATGGCCATGAGTCTCCTTATGGCGGTAATCCTGTAAACGCTGTCTCTGGAACAATTCATAACAATATAATGAGGAATTTGGATGGAACAGTAGGTTACGAAAATCAAGGTAATTATGGTAGCTACAATAATAAACCCGGTAATTTTGGACCGTACCCAAATAATGCCAGCCCAGTTTTTCAGGGGGTTGATCCTCAATGGTGGCCACAAGCATATAAAGATCGATCAGGACCTCCTTATAGTGGCTTTGGTGCATACCGAGATTTAAGCTCTTATGGTGGTCAGTGGACTTACCAAAGTGGTGGACAAAACAATGCTTCTTTTACCACTTGGAATCTTGGAGAACAAGTGCCAGACGAAATTTGTGCAGCACAGGCAGTTAGATTTATTAATACCTATAATGAGTCTAGCCCATTTCTATTAACTGTGGGATTTGTTAGACCGCACTCACCCTATTATGCGCCAGAAGAATTCTTCGAAGCCCCTTATGTACCTGCAGTTGCTGATGTTCAATTAGCCCCTATTAATGATAATGATTACAATGACATCAATGGGCCCGTCAACGTTTCAGATCAGGATCTGGCTCAAACATCTGGTTGGTATAAATACACTACTTACAAAAACATGGGCGATGATGTCGGGGATCCGGAGATAGCCTTAAAAGAATTCACACAAGCATATTTAGCCTGTGTCGCTTTCGTCGATGCACAAGTTGGCAAAATTTTAGATGCGATAGAAGCAAGAGGAGATGGAGACAATACAGTTATTATTTTCACAAGTGATCACGGTTATCATCTAGGAGAAAAGCAGTACATATTTAAGCAGAGCCCATGGGAAGAAAGTTGCCGTATTCCATTTGTAGTTTCAGGGCCTGGCGTTGCTAGTAATAAAGTGTGCACGCAGCCAATTTCTTTAGTAGACATTTATCCAACATGTATTGATTACGCCAATATCGTTGCTCCACATGATTTAGATGGAAATTCCATAAAGCCTTTATTGGAAGATCCTGAGAATGGCAACGGATGGACTGGTGCGCAATATTCCGTATCTGGAATTGGTTCATCTGCCTCTGTGACTCAGAACGCAATCGCACCTTACTCAGAGCAACATTTCAGTATTCGCACTGCGCAGTATCGTTATATCTATTATCGTAATGGGCAAGAGGAGTTGTATGACCACAATACGGATCCTAATGAGTGGGAAAATTTAGCCTCATTACCAGAGCATCTTATTGTTCTTGAAACAATGAGAACTTATTATCGTTATGCGGTAGGCTTGGAAGAACCTCCACCTCCAGGACCTACATTTTATTTTGTTAAACCTATCAAAGGAGAGGGCTTTTATTTAAATGAACCAATCCTTCTAGAAGCAGGTGGGACTAATCTTGATTTAAGTAGTGTTGAATTCTATATAGAAGGCGCTTTATTAAAGATTGATTCAGTAGCTCCTTATACGGCAAGAATTTACGAGGCTGTTCAAGGTGATCTATCTTTAACTGCAGTTGGAAGACAAAATCCTGGTGGTTCATTATCTAAAACTGTTACTGTATCAATTGGAACAGCCTTGGGAGAAAGTTTAATTAGTGACAGTGGCTTTGAGTCCGGAAGTGCCGACAGTGGTTTAATTTCTTTCGGGGCAGTTAATCTAAGTGTAACGCCCAATATTTTCTTTGAAGGATCTAACTCCCTTGCAGTATTGAGAACTGGGACAGAAGTTTGGCATGGTCTTCGCTATGATCTTAATCTAGAAGATGGAGAAACTTATCAATTTTCTTCTAAAGTATTATTGGAGCAAGATAGCGATAAGATCGCGCTGACTATAAAAGATAATAGTCCAGGTCTTCCTTCTGCTTATGTTACAATTAAAGAGCTTACAGATGTCCAAGCAGCGACTACATCTACCGATTCACAAGGAAATATTATCTCATCAGGGTGGTTAGATGTCTCAGCTGAATTTGTCTACAATAGCAATATGGACTTTATTTACATTGCAGGTGTAGATGTCGGTGAGAATTTCTATGTAGATAATATATCATTATCAAAAGTATTACCTTCTGCCAATCCTGATGATACAGATGCAGACGGCATGCTTGATTCTTGGGAGCAAACAAATTTTAGTACAACCAATACTCTCCCTAATGACGATGCTGATAATGATGGTGTAAGTAATTTATTAGAATATAGAAGCGGAACTAATCCTAATAACCAATATTCTTTTTTTGGGAATTATGATTTCAGTTCTACAATTTCATCTACTCAAATGAGATGGTTGGGGAGTGCAGATAAATTGTACCGTGTTTTAGGAACAACAGACTTAAATCAGTGGACAGTTTTAGAAGAAGCAATTCAAGGCAATGGTACAACATTGAATACTTGGATAGAAGATACTTCTGGAAGTACTAAGAAATTTTATAAAGTCGAAATCGACCATTAATGATCTGTATTTAACTTTTTATGAAATTCTCTGAATTTCCCTGGTGTCTGTTCGTATTTTTTCCTAAAGCTATTAATTAGCGAATTAACAGAATAAAATCCGCAATTCTTAGCAATTGTATCAAGATTTGCACTGGTAGTTTTTAATAGGAATGCAACAGCTTCCAACCTTTGGTGTCGAATTTCATTTCCAGGGCTTCTAATATAGCTACTAGCAAAAGCTTTCTGTAAACCTTGCTGCGTAACGTTCATCGCCGATGCTACATCTGTCGCCTGGATACCTTTATAAAAATTATTTTGTATCCAATGAAGTGCATTCGAAACTAAAGGATTTCTAACCGCATAACAGTTTGTGCTTCTTCTAGTCTCTACGCCTTTAGGTGGGTGCCTATAAATCTCTTCATTTAAAGTATGGTTATTAGAAATTAAAAGTGACTGCATTAATTTTGCTGCTGATCTACCCAAACCTTCTTGATCGCTATCAACACTGCTAAGTCCAAGAACAAGGCTACTTATAATTAAGTCATCATTATCTACGCCTAGAATTGCAATATTTTCGGGAACACGAATATCATTCATTAGGCAAAGAGAAATTAGGTCTGCTGCTAAAGAGTCATTATAAGCAAAAAATGCTATCGAGCTTTCCTTTAAGTTCTTGCCGCGGTCTTTGAGAATACGATTAATTTCATCTATTGTATTATACTGTATATTAGTGCCAGATTTCAAAACTATTACCTTGCAGTCATTATTTTTAGAATATCCTTGAAGTGAGTTTAGTCGCTCTTTGTACATCATATTGTTCCCATGGTGTGATACAAATATTTCTTTGTGCCCAAATTCACGAAGATGCTCCGCTGCCAATTTACCAATTTTTTTGTTATCGGTAATCAACCGAGGAATGGATATCCCATAATCTCTCAGGCCGAGATCAATTAATGGAATATTTTTACTTTTTAGACATTGTAGTGTTTCTTTGCATTGAATCATAGCAATGCAGCCATCTCCCTTCCAGTCTTTTAATACTTCAGAATTAAAAGATCTTTCACTTAAGTTTTTAGGACAATGTAGTTGCCACCCATATTTGCGTGCCATTTGGGCCACTCCCTTGTGAATTCGATAATCATACCATTCTAGAAGTAGTAATATGTGTTTTGGTTTAAGCATTTCCAGCTATTTGATTTAGATAAAGAGGAATATAGCAAGTTAAAGTTTCATAATCATTGAATAAATTATTAATATAGATAAATATGAAATTATAGCAAGTATATAAGTTTCATTCTAACCACAATTGTATTCATAAGTAACGATTGTTGGTATGTTTCATAAATGTTAAAGTTTACACAATTCAAACTTTAATACCTTAATTTTAATACCCTATACCCTATGAAATTATACTTATTACCCATTTCATTACTTTTCGCATTCAATTTGCATGCGGTCAATATGGTAATGGATTTCGACGGTGTCGCTAATGGCACTAACATGAATGCCTACGCAGGCAATGACGGCAACGATTTATCAGGAAACTGGAACTTTGGCGGTGCCTCGATACAAAAACGAGGACAAAATTCTGGACATCTTAATATCGGATACACTGATTACTTCAAGGGAACTTTTAGTGGTCAAATTAATACACAGGATGTGTATAGGTCATTCAACTTTGTTGGCGATGCCTTGAATACAGGTGATTACACATTTACATTAGTTTTTGACACTTGGCAGCTTCAAAACACTGCTAATGTTGGTCTTAACCCTGGACAAGGTTTAGCCTTTACACTAGGTGATGGTTCGACCAATGGTGCTAGAATTGGACTGAAATCTGGTTACACCAATAATGGTTTTGCTCAAGCATATAGCCAAGGTTCTGGTAGTGTTTCAGGAGATTGGACAGGATCTACAAATGCAGGAAGTGGTAATAACATAGGCTTGAATAATTCTTATTATACTACTTCAAGTGATGTTAATGATTCAAAAGATATGACTCTTGAAATTACAGGTAATTTAGATTCTGGTACATGGTCATCTCGTATAGGTCTTGGCGTAAATACAAATAATAACGGTAGCACTGATTCTGCTGACCCTGCTATTGTTTGGGCTGATCTTGCTAGCGGGTCAGGATTAACTAGTCTTTCAGGTATTCAATTAGCAGCGTCTGTTGGTACTGCTGTAGACGGTAGTACATCTGCAGGTTGGGGAGTTAACGAAGCTGGTGGAACTAAAGGAAATTGGATCACTGTTGATCATATGTCCTTAGTTGGGTCTGCATCAGCAGTACCAGAGCCTTCTACATATGCATTGTTAGTGGGGTTTGCTGCATTCTTATTTATTGCTATCCGAAAAAGAAAATAATTTAACAAGTATAAAAATTTATTTAAATGGAAGAGGTTTGACCTCTTCCATTTTTTTTAGCTTAAAGATTAAGTGTAATGGCTTTAAGTAGGCAAATACATCTAGATTTTCATTGTTCCGAACACATCGAAAATATTGGCCAGTATTTTGATGCAGAGTCTTTTAAGGAGTGTCTGAATGAAGCTAAAGTTAATTCAATTAACTTATTTGCAAAATGTCATCATAGTTGGAGTTATTATCCAACTAATTTGGGTAAAGTTCACCCTCACTTAAATTTTGATTTATTAGGCCTCCAAATTAAGGCTTGTAATGAAATAGGGATTAAGGCTTTCATTTATTTTACCGTGGGTTGGTCTGCTAATGATGCTGAGGATCATCCCGACTGGTGTGCCCGAGATAAGGATGGCTCTTTTATAATTCATAATTCAATACAAGGTAATGAATCCGGAAATTGCACTTTGCCTGATTACTATTGGAAATTTATGTGTGTTAATACTGGATACCATGATCTAATTGCTGCTCAAGTAAAGGAGTTGTGTGAACTATATTCCGTAGATGGATTTTGGTTTGATATTTATCAAGTTTATCGTAGGTGTTACTGCAAAAGTTGCTTAAACACTATGAAATCAAAGGGTGTTAATTTAAATAATCCTATTGAAGTAGAGTCTCACAATGCTTGCCAAATAAAAAAGCACTGTTCTGAATTATGTGCTATAATTCATGAGTATTTGCCTGAAGCAAAAACATTTTTCAATGGAACTACAGCGATAGATGAGGGAGTAAATTTCCGTCATAGTATGTATGAAAATAATACAATTCAAGATCTTGAAGACTTGCCAACTACATGGGGCGGTTATGATAAGCTACCGATGCAGGCTAAATATTTCTTAAATACTGGTTACCCAATTACCGCAATGAGCGGAAAGTTTCATACTGCATGGGGAGAATTTGGTGGTTTTAAGCATCCAAATGCCTTAAAATATGAGGCATCCACAATGATTGCTTCTGGGGCCAATTGCAATTTCGGTGATCAATTACACCCTAATGGGAAAATGGACATTAGTACATATCAAAATATCGGATATGCTTATGATTATGTTGAGAAAATTGAGGATTATGGAATTGGCGGAATGCCAATTTCGAGATTAGGCGTTTTTCGATCTTTTGATCAATTTTGCGATGAAGGGTTATCAAAAATTCTTTTAGAAAAGCAAGTTGATTTTGATATTGTTAACGTATCAAAGGGGCTAAAAAAATACTCTACTATAATTCTTCCAAGTAAAATAATATTAAGTGAAATCGAAGCTCAGAAATTAGTAGGTTTTGTAGATAAAGGCGGATCTTTAATTATTTTGGGAGAAAGCATTTCGAACTTCGCTTGTGATGTTATTCGTAAATATTTTGGAATAAAATATCTTGGTAATTCAAATTATGATTGTGACTATACATTGGCTAAAGAATCTTTATATCCTATTTTTGTTAAGACCCCTTTTTTAAATTATAATTCAGGAAAAAAAGTACTTCCCTTTCCTGGAACAGATATTCTTTCAGAAATATATGAGCCCTATTTTAATAGGAAAAAAGAGCATTATTGTTCCCATCAAAAAACACCTTATAAAGATGAGAAATCAAAATTTCCTGGTATAACTCGAAAGGGTAATTGCTTGTTTATAGCACACGATCTTGACTCTATGTATCATACGCATGGCGCTAGAATTCATAGAGATATCTTCCATAATTGTCTGAATATGGTATACATAGATCCTTACATAAAAGTTGACCTTCCAAGTTCTGCGCGCATCAATTTACTGCATCAAAAAAATAAGAATCGATTCGTATTACATTTGCTCTATTCTACACCCATCACTAGAGGAGTAGCCACTGTCATAGAAGATTTTGTTCCATTAGAAGGTGTTAGTGTTTTCTTTAATTTTCCCGAAAATATTAATTCTGTTTCTTTGATCCCTAATGGTTTGACTTTGAAAATTAAAGAAGCTTGTTCAGGTTTTCTAGTCACTGTACCCAAGCTAGAAATGCATTGTGCATTAGTGTTTCATTATTCATGATTTTAGATAAAAATATTATTGATTTTTTTAACTAAAAATTCATCTTTGTTATACATTAAAAATTATGAAACATTTACTAATTACAATACTAACTATCTCTTTCATGATTCCATCTTTGCTTTCTGCAGATGACGGAAAAACTAAGCGATTTAAAGCTCTAGATACGAATAAAGATGGTAATATATCCTTAAATGAATATATTGAAACAAGGATGAAATGGAATCCGAAGAACACTCCAGAGCAAAGCCAAAAATATTTTAAATATAATGATAAAAATAAAAATGGCCAAATTACTCTAGAGGAATTCTTGGCTAAAAAATAAAATCATATTTGTTATCTTTAAGCCCCCATAGCTTTTAGCTAGTGGGGGCTAATTTTGTCTGTATATATGTTATTAAAGTTTCATAAACGATAATACATAAGTCATTTTCACTACTTGATGGTGTGTGACTTTAGTGTAAAATGTCATACTTAACTTTATTTATATACCTACTCCTATTCCTATGTACTTTTTTCGCCTCATATATCCATTATTTATATTTAAGTTACTAGTTTTACCTATTGCAGATGGAAGCGAAATCAGTGAAGACGATTTTTATATCTTGCCAGATTTTGTTGTAACAGACGACGATGATAAAGGTTATTATTCTGCTAATTCTTTAGCGGGTACTAGAACAAATGAATTAACCAAAAATATTCCCATGACAATTTCTACGGTTAACGCAGAAATGATTGAGGATTTCAAAATGAAGTCACTTGCTGACCTCGGAAACTTTGTTCCAAGTATTGAAGCTGAAGGTAGTGTATATAATAATCAAGAAATCCGCTTCAGGGGACTATTAACCAAAAACCAGCTCTACGAATTTATGCCTAGGTATTCTCCGCTAGATTGGTATAATGTTGGTCGTTCTGATATCATCCGAGGCGCTAATAGTTTGATTTATGGTCAAGCTGACCCTGGAGGGAAAGTTAATGTACTATCAAAGACTGCTAATTTTAGTAAAGATAAGGGTAGTGCAGTAATTGAGATAGGCGACAAGGCATGGCATAAATTTACATATGACTATAATAAAGTTTTTGGAAATAAGACTGCTGCTCGGTTCATGTTCGTGGACAAACACAGGGAATTTGATGCAAATTATAAATATCAATCTTTTAATGGTTCTACTTTAGAAATTGAGCACAGACCTCAACCCAATACAAGACTAAGGCTTCACCTTGAAACGGGAGAAGCAGAACGCTCCTTAATTGGTGGAACATTTAAGGTGGGCTCTTCTCCTACAGGTCTACCTAATGGAATCGTCGCAGACCCTAAGTTGGCAGATTTAGTCAGTGATGAATTATTAAATGAAATAGCCAAATATTCTAGTGTTAATGAATTCAATGGAGAGGATTTTGACTCTATTTATCCGGCAGCTAGTCAAGGTCTTGCTAGTTTATATGGCTATATTGATGTGAATGACGATGGCCGGATTAGCGCAAATTTCACAGATTGGAATGGAAATAATAAATATGATTATACTAATGTATATTTAAATGATACACAGTCTGACCCAGAAGCGGGAAACCCTCTTTCATTCATTAGAGACCGTTTTGGCGAATTAGTTCTAGATTCTAATGGTGCACCTCAGCCCTTACTTGATTTGTCTGTTCCATCTTGGTACCCTGGAACTAATGAGGAATATTATGCATCTCCCTTTTATAATCCCCAACAAATAGGATCCAATAACAATGGCCAACCAGATCCAGGAGAGGATACCTATTCTTTAATTGGTCGTGATAATGATGGCAATCTCTTACCAGGTATTATAGATAGAGCAGAAATCGATCCTTTAGTTCCCGGAGATATTGGTGGAGAACCTCGAATACTTCCAAATACGGACGATGACTATTTCATTGTTCTTGAGGAAACAGATGAATACTTTATTTTAGGAAGTCCATTTGAAGATAATTTAAGATCTACAGCAGTTTATTCTTCATTTTTTAGTGAAATAGAATCATTATATCCATCAAAATACTTGGATGGATCAATTATAGACCCCGATCAAGAATACACCGATAGTAGCGGTGACGGTATAGGGTATTACCCGAAAGATTTATATAATTATTATCTTTTTGTTGACCAATTAGGTTATTCGCAAGTTGATCCAGAAACAGGGGAACCAGTTATTAGAACTGAACTAAATGTTGATGCTATTCTAAGTTCATATTATCCTGACAATACACATCTTTTTTCGCCTAACGCCGGATTGATAAAGGATCAGTTTCTTAATACTAATTCAGAACTTAGGCTTTTCGTTAAAGATTTTACCAATGAGTCTTATTATAAAGGAATTCCCGTTTCTGTGTCGCCGCCAGGCCCAACAATAGAAATAGACAAAGTTTTTTTAGACGCATTAGTAGCATCAATAGATGCTGTAATTGGAGAGCGAGATGCAGCTATTGCAGAGCGAGATGCACGTCCAACCATGGAATCTTATGATTTACTACAGACTGAGTTAGCAAGCAAATATTCCCTGGAAGAAATTGGAGATTTGAGACTTGGCTCAAAAATAATTGATGTAATAGATAATAAAATTAACCTAAGCGTGATTATTGAAGAAAGTAACGATCTAAATAGTTGGAATGAGGGCTCAACAATGAGTATGGAGATACCGGTAGAAGAAGGTTCTAATAATAAGTTTTATCGTTTTAAAATGAACGATTCAGAAAGTGAATCAATCGATGGTGATCCCGACTCAATTTATACCTTTTAAATTACTTACCTTGTAGTCGCATTTTTTTGTAGCGATTAGAAAATTTGGTTGCGTCTTTAAAGATAATTTTTACCGGAACTTTATAAGGAGAGAGCTTAGAACGGCAGTAATTCTTAATGGTTCGTTTCATTGTCTTTGGGGCGCTATTGTCTTTGAGGACAATTTCAGCAGCAACAATTTGTCCAGTGATCGCATTACTTTCAGCGTAGACCAAGCAGTCGGCAATTTCAGGTATTTCAAGTAGGGTGCTTTCGACTTCTGATGGGGTGACTTTTTCACCTCCTACATTAATCATTTCTTGTTTACGTCCTACAATGCGGAAATAATTTTCGCCCTCTTCTTGGCTAGCAGGTTCGAGGAGATCGCCGGTTTTAAACCAACCATCTTCCGTGAAGCGGCTCATTTCGTGGTTTAAATAGCCGAGAATTTGGCTCTTGGAGCGTAGCCACAATTCATCATCTACTATCTTGTATTCAGTATTTGGGTCATCAAATTTGATCAATGTACTTGTAGAGGATCGACTGGACGTCTGACTGATGCCGGTTTCACTTGTGCCGAAGGTTTGGATGAGCTTAGCTTTAGGAAAGGCTTCTTTAATTCGCTTGAGTAAAGATTGAGGCATCGGCTCAGTTCCATAGGTGATGAAGCGTAGACTGGATAGATCATATTTTGATGGAACTCCACTAATGAGAAATAGGTTTAGGAAAGTAGGGGATGCGGGGAGTAGTTTGACTTTTTGGTTTTGAATCGCCTGAGCAATGGTTTCGGGATCGCGATTTTGTGGAGCAACTATCAAGGCTCCTGTAGACAGTCCGTTAAAGAGAGTGTTGAGTCCGCCGATATGATCAAAAAGAAGAAAGATTAAAATATTTAAATTTTTAGGACGTTTACTTTGGAAACTTGAAAGAAGACGATCTGCGGAGTGAATCATTGCTTTTGGTGCGCCTGTGCTACCACTACTAAAGAGAATTAAACCTGCTTCTTGGTTGTCTTTAAGGGAAGCGACAAAAATATGGGTTTCTTCTTTTGGATGCAGGGCTTGGATAGAGTAATCTTTCGTGAAGTCCGTATTAATTTCCCATTGGGCATTTGATGCTTCGATGCGTTGTTGCCGTTCGTTTTCTGCATCAGTAGCAACAGGTGCGACCATGGTTTTTAATTCGAATAGAGCGAGAAGAGCAGCTATGGCATTTAGGGTGTAGTCTCCCTTGATAATGACAACATGACCTGCTTGAATTCCTGCTTTAGAAAAGATGTCTTTGGAGTTTTGAATAGCCTCTGACAGATGGGCATAAGTATAATCATGTTCATTGAGAGATAAAAAAGGTCTCTCGTCAAAAGATTGAATACGTTCGTTGAGCCAATGGGTCACGGTTGGAGTTTAGTTAACGCCCCCTAAATAGAGGATTTGCCCTGTGATGAAATTGCTTTCGGGCTTAATGAAAAAATCAACAGTATTCAGTATGTCTTCGTAGGTGCCAAGTCGTTGGATTGATTGCTGTTTAACGAGGGCCTCAATTTTTTCTTTGGGTACGAGTTTAATGAGATCAGTCTCGATTGGCGTTGGCCCGATGGCATTGACTGTAATATCCATTCCTGAGAGTTCTTTGGCTGCTGTTTTAGTTAGCGATTCAACTGCGGCTTTACTCGCTGCATAGATGGCTTCGCCTTCGAGATTTAAGGGATTGGCAACACTGGTAAAGTTAATGATACGACCTCCGCCTGAACGACTCATTTGTTTGGCTGTTTCTCTCAGCATAAGAAAAGTACCTTGGACGTTGGTTTTGAATATATCTTCATAAGATTTCAAAGGGGTCAACAAAAGGTGGTTCATTGAGGCAACGCCTGCGTTATTGATCAGTACCTTGATTGGTTGAATTGTCTTTTTGACTTTTTTTAATGTTTCAATGACGGCGGACTCATCCGACACATCTAGATTAAAATGATGATAATTTTCATGTTTTAGATCTGTATTTCTTCGGCTACACCCAGCGACTATCCAACCTTTAGAGAGGAGGTGTTCGGTAATGGCTCTACCGATACCTTTGCGAGTTCCTGTTATGAAAGCTAAATCACTCATTGTTTTCTTTATTGATTAATTCAATGATGTAGTCAACGCAGGAGCCAACTCTGAGAAACGGGGATCGGGTGCGGCTCATAGCACTGGCATTTGCGAGTGTTATGTTAATATCATAATCGTCTGATAAGCGTTCTTCGACATCGGTTATCATATTTACTAGGTTCATGCTGTCTAAAGCACTGCGTGAACCGAAAAGGGGTGTGGTTTCATCGGTATTAAGTAATGCCTCCTTATCAAGGTCTTCCCCGAGTTCCTTTAGTACGGTTTGCAAAAGTTTCAAAAGGGTAGGTCTATCAATGCTCATAATTATTTATTCGTTACCGAGAAATTCACTTCGAGTGGCTTGGTCTGTTTCGTTAATATTTTTTCTTTGGAGTACTGTTGAAATTGTTAGAAAAAGTATCTTGAGGTCGAGCATTATTGATCGCTTGTCTACATACCAACAGTCGAGTTCAAATTGTTTATCCCAAGTGATATTGTTGCGTCCATTAATTTGTGCCCACCCTGTGATGCCAGGCGGAACCAGATGGCGTCTATTTTGTTCTTCGGAATATCGCTCCTCGTAGGCTACGGGTAAGGGTCTTGGTCCGACAAAGCTCATTTCTCCGATTAAAACATTCCATAATTCAGGCAGCTCATCCAAGCTGGTTGATCGAAGAAATTTCCCCCAATGAGTGATCCGCTGTGCATCCGATCCTTCTCCGAGTTTCATTGTACGAAATTTATGAATATAAAAAGGCCGTCCCTGATGTCCGATTCTTTCTTGATGAAAAAATATCGGAGATCCGAGTAGGATTTTTTGCACGATACATAAAAGTAGCATGGGGATCGCAAAGATTAATGTAAACAATACGACTAATATTAAATCTAGAGTTCGTTTCATTGAGTGATTTATTTATGGGGCTCTCTTTAGAAATAGTCAAACTTCTCGTTGACAGAAAAAAACTTATTAATTACCTAGCTTTTATGAATCTCGACGCATCACTTCGTACCTTTGATCCTTTTTCTTTAACTCGTTTATTAACTAAGTCTTTTGGCACAGGTAATGGTGAGCGAGTCTGTGTATTAATTGATTTGCCAAATCCTGAAGATATCAAGGACTATGCTTTTTTGAATGATCCAACGCTATCAATTCAAAATTATGGTTATGAAGTTTTTTATAAAGGTTTTCAGAATGGCGCCCTAGAAATTATGAATTGGAAGGGGGGCGAAATTTTCGCTTACAAGGAAACCGGTGGTAGTAATTTGGATATGGAAGATATCTGTTTTGATCCTAATGGAAAGGAATTGAGCCTAGATGCAGATATATACACCCAATATGATGTTATTTTAGTGGTTTCTACTTTTTCTGCAACTGCACCTTTAACAGCCAAGTGTAAAGAGTTTGGTTTCCGTGGAGCGACATTACATGGCTTGAATCAAATTATTTTAGATACAGGTTTATCAGTAGATTATCAGGAGGTAAGTGATGAAGCAGAAAAACTTCGTTTAGCTCTGACTCAGGCAGAGTATTTCGAAATTGATTTTGAGGTCGAGGGCTCAACCTACACTTTGCGTTTAAATACCAATGGGCAAGAGGCACAAAAAAGCCATGGCTTATGCCCAGAGGGCAAGCCAGATGTAGCAAATTTGCCGGCAGGAGAGGTGTATTTTGTTCCTGAAAGTGTGAATGGGATCTTTCCTTTTAAGTATGCTGAGGAAACAATTGGCTTACTTCATGTGAAGGATGGGAATATTTTTAAATCTCAGTTTGTTTATGGGGATTATTCAGAAATACAGTCGCATAATGATTGTCTAAAAGATGATCCGATGATTGGAGCAATTGGTGAGTTAGGTTTTGGCACACAGGTGTTACCTTTTTCAGGTCGTGATATTCAGGATGAGAAGATTTTGGGTACTGTTCATATCGCTACAGGTCGTGATGACCATCTTGGTGGAACGATTACTCCTGATTTATTCAAGGAACATAAAAATGCGTCACATGATGATGTCTTGTATGCTCCGCATAAAACACCAGAAATTCGTCTGCCTGAAGTCCGCATGTACAAAGATGGTAAAACAGAAGTGTTAATCCAAAAGTATAAACCAGCGGCATTCATGGTTTCTGCCTTAGAGTCAGATACACCCATCTCGGTTTAATTAAAATCATTTATAATGCATACCTTGTATGAATCGGATGATTTGCTGAATCAGTATTTGCTGTTTCATTTTGGTGCTAAAGAAAATCTTTTCCCCTATGGTTTTCCGGTTTCTCAAGCACTTGATTTTCCTAAGCGGTGTGTATGGGAGGGAGTTGATTTTGATTTATTGCAAACTCAATCAAGGGCTTTAGACCTTGGATGTTCGGTAGGGCGTTCAGCTTTTGAAATGAGCCAAAAATTTGATTCGGTTGTAGGTATAGATTATTCTGAGGCATTTATTCAAGCGGCTAAGGACTTAAAAGATACGGGTAGCCATCGGGTAAATCGTTTGATCTCCGGTCATCAAGCGATTTCAGAAGAAGTGGTTTTGGCACCCGACGTACGAAGAGATCGAGTGTCCTTCGAGGTGGGAAATGCAGAGAATTTACGAGAGGACTTAGGGGACTTTGATTGCGTCTTAGCATGTAATCTCATCTGTCGCTTATCCAACCCTAAAGCTTTGTTGGATCAATTATCCAATTTGGTTAGACCCAATGGACAATTATTTATGACAACTCCGTTCACTTGGTTAGAGTCGTTTACACCTAAAGATCGATGGCTAGGTTCGAATGCTGAAGATTCTTTTTCTGGGCTTAGGGAGGCTTTGGAAGGACAGGGTAAGTTTAAACTTTTGAAGTCTTGGGATATGCCATTTTTAATCCGGGAGCATGCTAGGAAATTTCAGTTTTCCATAGCCCAAGCGAGTCGGTGGGTTCGAATCAATGACTAAGGTATTTTAAACAAATAATACTATTTCAGTTAGTGAATTTTTGAATTTATGATGGGCTTATACCTAAGATTCAAAAATCAAATCACTGTAGCTTAAAAAAGATTCTACGGCAGATAATTGCCTTTCCAGCTGCTTAGCGATCGGTAAATTAAGATCGTGAGGGTGTATGGATATTCTTAGAGGTATTGCTTTTGCTTGGGCTTGCTTTTGTTGAAATTGGTTCCATCGGACGAGGAAGCTAGCCCGAAAAGGGCTATCTGCTTCATAACCAGTTAAGGGTAAGGTTTTCAAGTATGGCTTTTTACTTGAAGTTAAATCGATGATACCACGAGTGACTTCTATCTGTTTAAACGGAGTTTTTAAAAGGCTTTGTTTTTTGATCGCACCGAGAGCCCATGCAGGTGGCACGTATAATGAAGGTGAGGGCAGTTTTTGTTGAACAAACCACTGGTGAGATCGGTTGAGTAGATTTAGTATACTTTGCTCATGTAAGTCGAGATGCTCGGCTACATTTTTTGAAATAATGAGCGCGTGTATTCGATGTAAGATTTTCGATGGTTTGGTATGATGATGCCAGCCATGAGCGGCTAAAATATGGCCTTCTTTTGTATATTCTTGAAGTTGGCTTAAGTGTTGCCTCGTCCAATTTTTTCCTGGAACGACTAATAAAGTAACGGGTGGGACATTGCATTCTTTTAACCATTCAAGAATATCCTGAATTTTATCCATGGTTTCTGGCATACAGTCATGGATAGAGATAATCGCTTTCATTCTTAGTCTTAAAGCTTAGGTTATTCGTTGTTCCCTGTGAGAAGATCAATCCATTGTTGAATAGTTTTTGTATGGAATATACGAGCTGCAGTATAGGAATTATCTGAAAGTTTGGTGCGGTCTTCATCGCTCATATTGATCAGAGCTTGTATGCTATTAATTAAATCACCTTCGTTTTCTAGCTGAAGGATATTGCTACTAAGTGATTCCCATTCGTTGATCCCCGAATTTTTAGCAACAATTACCGGGCGACCTCTTGCCATTGCTTCATAAGCAACAGAGCCAAAGGTTTCTATTTTTGATGGCAATAGTAGTGCACTGGATAAATCGACCATATTCACCAATTCTTCACGCTTAAGCCATGGTATGAATTGAACATTCTTTAGGGTACTAGCTTCTTTTTTGAGTTTGTTCCTCAAAGGTCCTTCTCCGATGATAACAAATTTTATATGAGAGAAATGTGCGGCAGCTTGAATAATAAGATCGATATTTTTTTCTGCAGCAAGGCGGCCAGCATAACAAATTTGTTTTATGGAGACAGGTGGATTCTTTCGTGGATGCTCTAAATAAAATTCAGGCAAGGGTGTGCCCATAATTTTATGGTGTTTACTGCCCAATGATTCCATTTCTTGAATTAGCCCTGAATTGTGAATGAGGGTTAGGTCGCTATTTTGGCAGAGTAATTTATTGATAGACCTCAGGTATAAGTTAGCAAAAAATCGAGTGAATGGATTCCAATAAATTTTTGCGAGTTGCTCAAAGTTTGTATGAAATGCAGTGATGAATTTTAAGTTATGCTTTTTGGCATATAAATAGCCGACAAGCCCAAAGGGTCCTGGAGTTACCGAGATAATAATTTTTGGTTTTAGCTTCTTTAAGCCTTTGTAAATTCTAAATAAGTTCGGTGTTATTATTTTTTGCGAAGGATCACCGGGCATTGGGATCGACAATAAATTGAATCGAACATCATGGACCGGCTGAAATATTTCGATATTGGGAATTTCAGATTTTAAAGAACTGAGTAAATCATAATAATAAGCACCAGTGCCATTTCTCTCTGGTAATGAGTCGGAGAAAAATGCAACCCTTGTTGAATTTTTTTTATGATTTATATTCATGAATCAGAGCTTGAAATAAAGGTTTATTGATTGATTGAAAGGTCAAATTCAATGATTCTCTTGTAGACTTTTGTGATACTTGGGTCAATGGGATCTTGTGGTACGGATGTATTTTTTTCGTAAACCGTTTTGTTGTTCTTTGGCGATTTTACTTGGATTGACTCAATTGGTAGTGTTATTGCAAGTTGATTAATGGCTTTAGTTAAAATGCCGATAGAATCTTTTCTTAATTCTTCTTGTTGGATAAGAGCACAATTCATTTTTGAAGTACTTTTGAGAAAATTAAATACTGAGGTATAATTCTTTTCAAAAGATTGTTGGATGATTGCTCTAGTTATTATGCCATTGGGGTCGCTTCCAAATACCGCTCTTGCTGATTTCAGTGCATTTAGTTGTGTGGGAATTGCAGTCTCTGGATCTCGAATTGTTAGAATAAACTGAGCATCAGGAAATAGTAACTTAAGCTCGGGAAGCCATGTGCAAAATGCCGCATTTTTTGAAATAAATAGTCTATTATGGTTTTTGCCATAAAGATGCCTTTGGATATTTTTCTTGTAGAATACTAGTATTTCACGTTTTTCCTTATCAGCCATATTTTTGAAATCAATCATGCCTTTTAGTTTGGGGCTATTGGGAAAAGCAAAAAGTACAATTAAGCAGGCGCCTATTGGCAAGAGCGTGAGGTAATCTTCCTCGGGTGCATCTAAGCCTACAGAATGTATATTATGAAAATCATCACCAAAGAGACGAATGATACAGTTTAAAATACTTCTGAAAGGCTTTCCGAAAATATTGTCTATTGTATTGAAGAATTTTAGACATTTTTTTTCACAAATTGCAGGTGCAAAAATAGCTTCCCAAGTTGAAAAAGTAGATGTTTCTGATGACGATGCGATTGTCCTGTGGATAAATGTCGTACCACTTCTAGGTATGCCTATTATAAAGAGAAGCTTATCACAGGGATGACTTTTATAATCTCGGAAGAAAACATCATCTAAAACAAAACTGATTTGATGAATAATTTGTAGCGCTAGAAAGGGAGGGAACAGTACAGTCAGGAAGAGAAGCCGCTGAAGATTGAATGGGGTATGTCTTTTTTTATCAAACCTCAGTGCGTCAAAATAAGCAAAAGAGTAGAGGGATAAGCTTCTGAAGAAAAGTGAATACATTAAACATTACTTATCGAAAACCATTTTCTTTGAAAAGAAAAAGTTAAAAGTTAGTCCAGCAATTCCGCCAAAAACAATAGCAACAAAAAATATCAGTTCAATAAATTGAGTTTCAAAAAAGATATTCTTGAGAATGGGTATACTGATGAGAAAAATAAGCATGTTTATAATGCCACCTACTGCATGTACACTAAAATGTCGAATGATTGAGTGCCAAAGTGCTCTTCCAATCTCTATATGATGAAAAGTAAAGTATCGGTTCAAAAAATAGCCAAATAATATAGATGTGGATAAGGAAATTGAACGACAGATAAAAATATTTAAAAAATCGAATTCTTTAAGCACATAGAGTAAGAATATATCGATCATAGAGATAGTGAAACCAACACCAGCAAATCGAAAAAAAGTAGGTAATGAGCTTGGACTACGAGCGAATATTTTGAACAATTTAATCATTTATGATTTATTTTTAGATTCTATAAGGTAATCAGCTTCCTGGTTTAGAGGTCGGGATATTTTTAAGTTCTTTGGGTAATTTATCTGCTTCGTATGTAGGGAAATTCAGTTGAGCAAGACTGTGGTGGGGAATTTCAAAATGCGTTTTTCCAGAACTCCTATCCACAATAACACCAACGGCAATTGGATTTCCACCATGCGCCCTTATTTCATCAATTGCTTCATATACTCGCCCTCCCTTGGTGATTACATCTTCAATAATTAGGACTTTTTCGTCAGGTGAGAATTTAAAGTTTCGTCTTAATTTGAGTTTATCATTCACTTTTTCTAAAAAAACGTATCGTTTATTGAGTTGTCTGGCTACCTCTTGACCTATGACTAAGCCGCCCATTGCATTTCCTACAACAGTTGTCACCTCATAATCTTTCAATTGTTCCACAAGAATTTCTGCTAAGCGTGTCACTTTGTCTAAATATTGGCAGACTTGGGCACACTGAAAGAAATGACCGCTATGAAGTCCTGACCTAAGAACAAAGTGTCCTTCTAATAATGCGCCGCTATCCTTAAATATTTGGATGATTTCTTGTTCTGTTTGAGACATATTTTGTTCTTTATGGTTGTTGATTAAATTATGTACCTTTACTAGTAGATATTAACACATTATCAATGATTACTTTGAAAAAGAAATTCATATGATTAATTTACTACATCGTTATATATTTAAGGAATTATTAATCTCAATAGGCATTTCTTTTTGTTTTTTCCTTTTTGTTTTATTAATGGGGGAAACTATCCGAGATTTGTCAGAATTGCTTACCAGTGGCAAGCTAGGCTTTAAGTTATTTTTTCAATTATTAGCATTGCTCATCCCTCATTTGGCTATTTTTGCGATACCGTTTGCGGTATTATCAGGAATATTAATTGGATTAGGTCGATTGTGTGCCGATGAAGAAATCACAGCGATGAAAGCATCAGGATTTAGTTTATATCAAATTTCTTCTTCTGCTTTCTTTATCGCATTTTTAGGGATGTTAATCAGTGCAGCCTTTAGCCTGCACTACGGGCCGAAATCATCATTAGCTTATCGATCTCTAATTGCTCAATCACTTGTAGATAATCCTTTGGGGTTTATTCAAGAAAAGAAATTTGTAAAAGACTTCCCTGGCTATGTTATTTATGTGAATGATCGTAAAGGGAAGGAATTAAAAGATTTTTGGATATGGGAATTGAATGAAGCGAATGAAGTCGAGCTTTTCGTTAGGGCCCAAAAAGGGGAACTGAATTATGAAGAAAATAAGGGAGCGTTAATGCTTAATTTAGAGAATGGTAGTATTGAGCGAAGAACTACACTGGACACAAGTAGTATCAGTGCCAGTAGTCCAAAAATTTTGTATTTTGAATCACTGCCTATTCTCCTTCCTTTAGATACATTATTTGAAAGCTTTTCCACCGGACCTATTCGTTATAAAGATATGACTTTTACTCAACTAATGGAGAAGAGGGATTATTTGAGGAAAGAGGAAGCCAAGTCGGATGGCACGATTTCAGAACAACGAAGACATTTACAATTATACATTCATGAAAATCTATCACAGGCTTATTCGGTATTTGCTTTGTCAATAGTTGCAATTCCTTTGGCCATACGAGTGGGTCGTAAAGAGTCTTTGATTAATGTTTTAATCGCTCTGTTAATCGCTTTGCTATACCATTTATTGACTGTATTCATGTCTTGGTTTGATGTGGTGGAGGGAATACGGTCAGATTTACTTATTTGGATTCCCAATATTCTTTTCCAGCTTTTAGGTATCTGGCTTTTTTCAAAGGTAGCCCGTCAGTAATTTTATCCGATGCAAATTAAACCTTATCCAAATGCTTTATCGAGCCGAGATTTAGTTGATATATTTTGTAGTGAAAAATTTGGCTTTGCTTTAGATAGCACTCAAATAGTGGATAATCTTGGGGGGTGGAGTTTCTATGGTTCTGATCCTTTTGATTGGATAAAGGGTGGCGATGATTTATTTGAACTTCGTGAGTTGATGAGTCCGTACGTAAATGATACCTATTGTGAAATACCTTTTCTTGGTGGGGCAGTTGGGTTTATCAGTTATGATTACGGGCGTTGTTTAGAAAATATACCAATTGCTTCGGCTAACGACTTAGCTATACCGAATTATTGCTTTGGTTTATACGATGGTATTGTGGCTAGGAATACAGTCTCAGGAGATATTTTTCTAATTGCTTCCGAGGTACGAGAATCGGCCGAAGATACTTTTGATCGCTTAAATCTAGCAATTGATTCGGGTATGGCTAAGGTTAAGGTTAAGGCTAAGCAGAAAAATAATAGCTATTTTTCGTTTAGTGATTGGCGATGGGATACATCCCAAGAAGAATTTCAAGCATCAGTAGAGCAAATAAAATCTCACATTGCTTTAGGTGAAGTGTATCAAGTGAATTTATCTCGTCGTAGGGATGGTTTATTCGATGGGGCTTTAGTCGATTTATACCAAGCCTTGAGAAAAGGAAATCCAGCACCTTATAGTGGATTTTTTAATGGGGAAGAAGTTCAATTGATTTCAACTTCCCCTGAGCAGTTTTTGAAAAAAAGTAAAAATAACTTGGTAACACGTCCGATTAAGGGAACACGACCCAGAGGTAAAACAGAGGAAGAAGATCGTATATTTGCTAAAGATTTAGAGCTATCCGAAAAAGATCGGGCCGAGCTACTTATGATTATTGACCTTGAGCGTAATGATTTAGGCAAAGTTGCTGAGTTTGGTAGTGTGAATGCAAATACTGATTATAATTTAGAGTATTATAAAAGTGTCATGCATGCTACTGCAGAAGTGAAAGCAAAGCTATCTCCTGAGTATGATGTTTTTGATGCAATTCATTCAATGTTCCCGGGAGGTTCGATAACAGGGGCACCTAAAATAAAAGCAATGGAGATTATAGAAAAATTGGAAAGACATCGTCGTGGACTTTATTGTGGGTCCTTTGGTTATATTGGCTTTAATCAAGATGCTGAGTTCAATATATCTATTCGCTCATTACACTATACTAAGGGCCGTCTTTATTATAATGTGGGCAGTGGAATTGTTTGGGATTCCGATTCGGAATCAGAGTATATGGAAACCCTTGCAAAAGGCTCCGCCATAGAATCAACCTTAGAAGGCTTATGATACGAATAGAAAAAATATATCCTGGAGAGCAATTATCTCTAGACCCTAGAGAATCTGCATTCAGTCATGGTATAGGGGTCTTTGAATCGATTCAAATCACCGAAGGGCAATTGCAATTTTGGTCTCGGCATTGGAGTCGGTTGAGTTCATCAGTATTGCAATTATTTTCTTGTGAGCTATCGCTTGCTGATGAATCTGCCAGCCTTGAAGCGATAAAAGAATATTATCTTAACCTTGGGCAGAAAGATTTAGTACTTAAATTATCTTTTGTAGTTTTGGCAGCAGGACCAATTTTATATGTTTATTCAAGAGAGCGTCTGGACACTGATATATCGAATAAACTGTGTTTAGATAGGACTTATTCGATAAATAAAAATGCAGTGTATCAAGGGCATAAAACTCACAATTATTTTGAAAATATATCGCTATTAAAAGAAGCCAAAGCTTCAGGTTATGCAGATTATCTAAGAGCGAATACTAAGGGTGAGATATGTGAAACGTGCGTGGGGAATTGTTTCTTTTTAAAAGGTGAGCAGATCATTACCACTCCTACTCAGAGTGGCTTGTTTCCTGGTGTTATTAGGGATGTTTTAATCGAATGTTTGCCAGTAGAAATAAGACCGATATCGATGGAAAACTTGAAAGTCATGGATGGATGTTTTGTTACTAATTCTATAGTCGGAATTTTACCAATACTTGAAATTGCTGGTTTCCCGGATGAGTCAGTTCTTTCTTTTTCCAAGAGTTCAGCTGCAATAATAAATGAAGTAGCGTCTACCTTGAAAACAATTGCTAAATCCGAATCGATTAATTTATCTTAGTTATGAAAAGTGGATTGGGTAGGGTATTTCGAACGAAGCGTAAGTGTTTACCTTTAGGAAAAGAAACGCACATGGTCGGTATTTTGAATCTTACACCTGACTCTTTTTCTGATGGTGGACAATTTGTTGATCTAAATCTAGCTACGGAACATTTTCATAAGATGGTTTCTGAAGGAGCATCCATAATTGATATTGGTGGCGAATCTACTCGACCCGGACAT
>JBJLEY010000011.1:0-45524 GCA_045565635.1 Coraliomargaritaceae bacterium | reverse complement strand
TAGATATTGAAAATAATGGAAATAAAGCCATTGCATTTACTACAGTGAAACAAAATATTCATCCCATATCCATTAAATCAATCATACCTACATCCAATGGGTCTGCCGTATTCCTATGTGGAAAGCAGAAAATATTTGTTTTATACGTTGATAAAGGAATAGGTGAATCCATGCAAATGGCGATTGATAAAGTTCAACATGAGCGACCACTGAGTCATAATTTAATCACTCATATGCTGGACGGACTAGGAGCTGAAGTAGAGCGAGTTATTATTAATGATGTGCACGATGGGACTTATTTTGCCCGTTTAATTATTTCTATGGAAAATGAAATTGGGCATAAAATCGTAGAGCTAGACTCACGCCCCAGCGACTCTATCATATTAGCTATACACTCGGATAAGCCAATCTATGCCAGCGACAACGTTATTGATAAAGTAGATGACATGAGCGAAATCTATCAAAAAATCATCAACACTAAACCTTAATTCTTTTTTAACATTAATTTAGAAAAACACATAGCGATTGATCGCCCGTGGACTGCACTTGCACCTATGCAAGATGTCACGACTCTAGGATTCATCCAGCTACTCGGAAAATATGGCGCGCCCGATCTTTTATTTACTGAATATTTTAGAGTGCATGGCAACTCGACTCTAGAAAAACATATTGTTGACTCTATACTTTATCACAAAACAGATAAACCCATATTTGCACAACTTATTGGAGAAAGCCTACCTGACCTAGAAAGAACTGTCGGAACAATCTTTGAAAGAGCATTACCAGTAACCGGCATTGATTTAAATATGGGATGCCCTGCCCCAAAAGTTTACAAGAAGAATGTAGGCGGCGGACTGCTAAGAGACCCTGCAAAAATAGAACAAATATTCAAGTGCCTCAAAGAGGCTGTTCAAACTTTCTTCACCGTAAAGATGCGAATAGGATTTGAAAGCGATCAGCATTTTCACGAAATCCTCGATCTTATAAACACCTATCAAGTTGAATTACTCAGTCTTCATGCCCGAACAGTTAAAGGAGGCTATAAAAGCGAGGTTCAATACGAATATATCAAAGAAGCCGCCAAAATTGCAAACTGCCCCGTTCTTGCCAACGGCAACATAACTTCATATGTAAGTTCCGAAAAAGTAATTGAAGAAACACAATGCCGAGGGGTGATGATTGGCCGATCTTGCATTCGTAATCCATGGATATTTCGCCAAATCCAAGAACACCTCACCGGGAAACCTATATTTGCTCCTACCTTTGAGGATGTACGTGGCTACATCGAGGATCTCTACCAACTATCCAATAAATCGAATCAAGAAGAACGATTTCGAATCAATTATTTAAAGAAATTTCTGAATTTTATTGGTATAAGTGTCGATAATGAAGGGCAATTTCTCCATCAAGCAAGACGTTGCAAAACTAAAACTGAGCTGAATATCATCTGCGATCAATACCTAATCAAAAATGGCAATGCAGAAAAGGTTTACCCAATTGAACCAATATCAGGCCTTGTAGCACGGCCAAACTGCGAAATCAAAAACACCTGCTCTTTGTAGAATAGCCCCGGCTAATTTAGCACTCTTTAAAACGTTCTTTTAAAGCAGATATCTGCGAAGCAATTTGATCAAAACTAGGCATGCCGATTTGTTGTCTAGATTTTAAAGCTCTCTCCAGTGAAAAAACGGATACCCAATCTTTATCAATACGTTCATCGATTGCCTGCACTTTATCGTAAGGCAATGCATTTAAAGGAAGCTCTAAGGTTTCCGATAATTTAACCAAGGTCCCCACAATATGATGCGCATCTCTGAAGGCGACTCCCTTCAACACCAAATAATCCACTACATCTGTTGCTAATAACAAAGGATCTGAAACAGAGTCCTTGCAACGGGACTCATTCACTTTAACACCAGTTAGTGTGGCAGCTGCCACTTTGAGCATAAGACTTATTTGATCATAAGAATCAAATACAGGTAATTTATCTTCCTGCATATCTCGATTATAAGTCAAAGGCAGTCCCTTCATCATAGTAAATAAGGTTTGGGTATTACCAATTAAGCGAGCTGACTTTCCGCGAATTAACTCGAAGCCATCCGGGTTTTTCTTTTGCGGCATAAGACTTGAACCCGTAGTGAAAGCATCCGGCAAGCGAACAAACCCAAATTCAGAACTGCTCCATAAAATAAAATCTTCAGATAGGCGAGATAGGTGCATGCCTGCTGTTGCACAAGCATTGGCAAAATCAATAAACAAATCACGGTCACTCACAGCATCCATGCTATTTTGAGTGATAATCGGTTGACCCTCATCATCAACAAAGCCCAGTTTCTCAGCTACAAATAAACGATCTATCGGTAAAGTTGTTCCAGCGATAGCCCCAGAACCCAAAGGACATACATTTGCAGAATCCCATACATTTGAAAAACGATTCATATCTCGAATGAACATTTCGACATAGGCTAGCAAGTGATGCGAGATAGGCACTGGCTGAGCTCTCTGCAAATGAGTGTATCCAGGGATTATCACCTGCGCATTAGCCTCAGAAAATTCCAAACAACTTTGCACTAATAATTCAATATCCGCAACAATCGACACACAAGCATCCTTAAACCATAAACGCATATCTGTGGCTACTTGATCATTGCGACTTCTGGCAGTGTGCAACTTGAGAGCCTCTGGCGATAAATCTGTTAACGCCTGTTCGATATTCATATGAACATCCTCCAAATCGCTACGCCATTTAAAATCCTGGGATTCAATATCTTTTTCAATTGTATCTAAACCTGACAAAATTGATGCAAGTTCGGCCTCATTCAAAATCCCTACCTTTTCTAGCATCGAAGCATGGGCACGGCTGCATTCAATATCATACATAGCCAGTCGACAGTCAAAAGATACCGACTCGCCTATTTGTAACATTAAATCAGAGGGCTTATCTTCAAAACGCCCTCCCCAAGTAGCTTGTTGTTTATTTTCACTCATTATTTAATACTAGAACTAATTATCGTTTATAGGTATTCAAAAATATTCACAATCAAATATTTTGAGAATAATTCACCAGACTTTCCTCCAAAGACCCGCCTTTCGGGAAACAAGTTTTGCCAATACACAGTTGAAAATCGATTTCAGGGTCATAGAGGACAAAAAGTCTTCGCCAACGGTGTTCAAGTAAAGCATCCCTCAATAATTCAATAGTAGATTGATTATTTGTTTTAATAACAGCAATTGAATCATGTTGAGCAATCGCTTCTAACGAACATGCAATGGCACTCGCATGTTCTTTCGCCCCTTGCGAATAATAAGACTGCTCCCTAAATAAAATAGTTTCATATTCAGATTCTCCAGACAGAGCATACAATCCTGAAAGCACATGTAAGACCATGGCATTCCCTGATGGAGTCGCATTATCAAACCATTCTTTCCTTCGAACTATAGGAGCTTCCGAATCCTCAGCAGTATAATAAAAGCCCGAAGACAATGTATCTCCAAAATTCGATTGAATATGGGCAAAACAAACCTTTGCTTTTTCAATATAGCCTGAGGATGATTCTGGCTCAATCCAATCAACCTTACCCGCAACAGCTAATAAGGCTTGTGCATAATAGGCGTAATCATGCAAAAATCCAGAAACACGCTTATCTGAATCCTCATAATAAACTGAACTTAAGGAAAAGGCTTCGTCTTCAGATATTATTAAATTCGTATCGATAAAATCAACAATCTGCCGTGCTTTGATTACCCATTCTTTTCGACCTAAATAAAAACCCGCTTCTGCTAAAGCTATGGCTAACAGACAATTCCATGCTGCTAATACTTTATCGTCTCGTGTTGGCAAATTTCGATTTTCTTCTCGAAATTTTAGCAATGTGTTCCTCGCTTTCTCTAAATTATCACGTACTTGGTAATCCCCATCTTGCAGTGCTAATACTGATAAATCATCTTCAAAATTCCCTTTTTGAGATACCCCATATGCTAAAGAAAACTCTTTGCCTAATGAAGGCCCCAATATTTGTTCGATCATCTCAAGGTTCCAAACATATGATTTTCCTTCTTCGCCATCTACATCTGCATCCAAAGCAGAAGCATACAAGCCACAATCCAACAAAAGATCTCGATCCAACCAAGCTACTGTTTCTTCAACAATCGATTGATACAGAGAATCTTTTTCCAATATATATCCCTTCACATAGCTCTCTAAAAGCAAAGCATTATCATAAAGCATTTTTTCAAAATGCGGAACTAACCAATGGGCATCTACACTGTAACGAGAGAAGCCCCCTCCGATTTGATCATAAAGACCGCCATGAGCCATTGCCTTTAAAGTAAGACCAATAACAAAATCAATTCGCTCTCTGACCTTTCCGCTAGTTTCTCTATGATCACGCATTGATATTAAGAAGTTTAAAACCATTGCCTGAGGAAACTTAGGTGCCTGCCCAAACCCACCGTACTGGTCATCGTGATTTCCACAAATTCCCTGAACAGCAAGATTTAAATTAGCAAAATCAAAGTCCTTACTTTCAATACTGGAAGCACTTTTAGCTAATAAATTATTTCGTATTGCCTCAGCATTTTCGGTTAACTCATCACGTGATTTTCGATAAAAATCGGAAATACGAACCAATAGCTGTGGCCAAGGGACAAGTCCATTACCTATATCTTCAGGCGGAAAATAAGTACCCCCAAAAAATGGTCGCCCATCTGGCAAACAAAAAACATTCAAAGGCCATCCTCCCCTTTGAATAATCATTTGCACCGCCTCCATGTATACCTGATCCACATCGGGCCTTTCCTCTCGGTCTACTTTGATACATATAAAATGCTGGTTCATAATTTCAGCAATATAAGGATCTTCAAAACACTCATGTGCCATGACATGGCACCAATGACAGGAAGAGTACCCAATTGAAATTAAAATAGGCTTATCTTTCTCTTTAGCTAATTCAAATGCTTCATTACACCAACTAAACCAATGAACAGGATTATTTGCATGTTGGCGCAGATACAGGCTTGCTTCATTCGAGAGAGAATTTTTCATAAAAAAGTACTATAAAATCAGAAATAGAAAATATGTCTATTGCATTGATATACCACAATCAATATACAAGCTAAAATAATCAATAAAACTATGCCTCGAATTAAAATCCTCAGTGATCGTGTTGCGAATCAAATTGCGGCTGGTGAAGTGATTGAAAGACCAGTAGCGGTAATCAAGGAGCTTGTTGAAAACAGCATAGATGCCGAAGCAACTAAAATTTCTATTGAAATTAATAATGGTGGAAAATCATTAATAAAGATTTCAGACAATGGAATAGGCATGAATGAAGATGAAGCGCTACTCTCATTAGAACGTCACGCAACCAGTAAATTGAAAGAAGCTAATGACCTTAACCAAATCACAAGTTTTGGCTTTAGAGGCGAAGCCCTACCCTCGATCGCTTCTGTTTCACAATTCACCCTAAAGACTCGTACTAAGGACTCCATTGAAGGTATTGAAATCAACATAACTGCCGGAAAATTATTGAATACAAAAGCCTGTGGCAAGCCCCATGGTACAGTGATTGATGTAAAAAATTTATTCACTGGAGTACCTGCTAGAAGAAAATTCCTTAAAAGCGAAAATACAGAATCCGCTCATATTTATTTTACAGTACGTCTATTCGCTTTAGCCCATCCCCCAATTGCCTTTGAACTGATAGATACAGGTAAAGTCATTTTAAAATCGCCTGCCTGCAATACCTTAAATGATAGAATAAGTGAAATATGGAATCGAAATATTGCTAAAGATTTGTTGCCGATATCCTACAAAGACAAAGATAGTACCCTCGAAGTAAAAGGCTTAATTGCCAAAGTAGGCATTGATAGATCCACCCGCAGAGAAATGATTTTCTTTGTTAATAATCGTCCTGTAGACAACCGAACACTTTCATACGCCGTACTGGATGCCTATATGGGCAAAATACCTAAAGGTCGTTATCCTATTGTCTTTATATTTCTGACCATCGATCCAAAAGATATTGATGTAAATATTCACCCAACAAAAAAAGAAATACGCTTCCGTGATGAAGCCCAAGTACGCCAATTCATACTGCATGCCGTACATGGAAAACTAGAAGCATCGAATCCGCATTTAATTCAAAGGCAACAAAGCTCAAAATCGGAATTCCCAGAAGCCAAGCCACTTCCCATTATTACTAAAAATCTAAGGCAAGATGAATCTGATGATAAAACAGATTCCTTGAATAATACTGAAGTTCAAAAAAAACAAGCAATAGAAAGCCCCGAGGAACTCACAACTTCAAAGCTTAAACCATTTGAAGAAGAAACGCCTCAAATAAAACCGACTTCTGAATCCATTACGAAATTAAATGTCAATTGGACCTATTTGCATACACTAAAAGAAAAATATGCTCTGTACCAAACTCCAAGCGGGGTCGTGCATCTTAATATTTTACGGGCTAAACAACGAATCCGTTATGAACAAATTTTAAAGCAACTCAGTGCAGAGAAACAGATTAAACAAGATTTGATCATACCCATTCAAATTGAACTAGAACCTTTAGCGGCATCTGTACTTGAATCTCATTTAAAACAACTCAATGACTACGGCTTTACTATAGAATCTTTCGGGAAGAACTTTTATCGGATACTTAGCATACCCAATTGGTTAAAGATAGAGCAGGTAAAGAAATTCACAATGGATCTGATTGATCAATTAAGAACCAGAGGAAGTAATTACAAAAATCCTAAACAGTCTGCTTTCTGGGAGCAAATAGCTCACAGTGCAATTAAAGACTTTTTGTTTAATTCAGAAAAAGAGCATGCTTCATCACTTGAAAAATTACCTGAACTACTCTTTCAGTGTGAAGAACCTCTGACTAATCCTTTAGGGAAAATTATATTTTTTGAGCTAAGCTGGAGCGACATCGAGAAAAAAATTAACTAAAGCTTTAAGATATTGATTCTTTGGCCTAATACGCTTAATATAAAAATTAGCTTATGGCGAAAGTAGCTCTTAATTTTAATCGTATCGTATCCGCAAATTTGAACCTATTTGCAAGCAATGATGACATTTGCTCCTTATGCGAAACCGCGATTGCTCATGATTTATCATCTGTATTAATATTCCCCACAAGTGTCCCCCTTATGCGCTAATCTTCTCGAACATTCAAATCTTAAGCTTGATGCCGTAATTGCTTACCCGCATGGTCGCTCTACCCTTGAATCTAAAATAGCAGAAATCAGCCAAGTAGCAAAACTTGGCGCTGATGCCGTTACTGTATTCATTAATTACTCTGCCCTTCGTTCAGGAGAAAAAAACATCACTGCAAATGAAATCTTTGCATTAGCGACTACCACTCAAAAAAAGCAATTACAGCTAACTGTCGCTTTAGAAGGATCAATTCTTGAACCTAAGCACCTTAAATTCGCCTACAATGCCTCAATCGATGCAAAGGCTGATGCTTTCCTTAGTTCGTACGGTGCCTCTTTTTCTGAAACATGCAATCAGATCAACCAAATCTCATCTAATAAAAATACTACCATCAAACTCCAAGCTTATTTAAGAAAATTAAATCCAAAAATGATTCAAAAGCTTAACAGCTTAGGTGTAGATACAATCGTCTCAGACGGAGATCTTAACAAATTCAAATAATCAAAAGAAGATTTTTTCAATATTTGAAAGCAGAACATTGGAAGGTAAAACTTCAGAGCCTTTTTTATAAAAGAGAACGGGCTCTACCCGAAAATCATAATTAGGCTTATAGCGAGTAACGCTAATATCTACGCCATCTTTAAAACTTAACTCTGAATCAGCTAATGCTTCCCAATGTACCGGCACACCATACCTTGAAAAGGTGATTTCCCACCCTGCAATATCCGATTTCGAAAGATCCTTTGATTTTAAGAAGCACGGATTATTTTTGATAAAAAAAGGCATATCACTACTGCGAACTTGAACGACAAGAACATGAGGCAAAGATTTAAGAAATGATAGAAAGTTCACCGCATGGTTCTTGCGAATTGATTGATAAAAATCTAACGGATCCACGCCAATTAAATTCATACCATTCCAGTTTTCATGCCAATTTTTCGTTCCATATGATTGTGATTTAAACCATGATTGAAAATTATCCGAAAGCTGAAGCCCTATTTCAAAATGCAAATGTGCCCTTTTTTCTGGAATGATATAGCCACCAGCAGTATTCCCCATACGCCCTAATCTTGCCCCCTCTTCAACTAAATGATTTAAACGCACACCATCATCAATAGAATCTAAATGTGCGTATAATGAATAAAATTTTAATCCTGCTTCCTTATGCAATAAAACGACATACAGTCCATATTTGCTTTGATGGGAATTTTCATTCACATACACTACTTTCCCAGGTAGCACGGCAAAAATAGAATCCATGACTACCTGTTTATTATCCAACTTTGTCCCGTATAAATCCAGTCCTTCATGGAATTTTTTGCCTTTATTACGGACTAAGCCATACAAACCAGATGATGGATTTCCTGAAGCAGTTGCTTGAACAAAAGCTTCTATAGGTTCACCATTTGCAAATGCAGGATTAGAGGTAGGCCATATCAAAGCATTTGACTTAAGACTAAAGAGCAAAAGCAGTAGAACGTTTTTAAATATCTCCATACTGGCTAAAGATTTTTCTCAAATTAGAGCAAGAGTTCACCGATGATCGACTCTACCTTAGAAACACTTTCTATATTGGGTATTACCACAGGGACGATAAATTCTCGCTTTGTTTTTACGTGAATAAAGATTTGCGAATCAGCTTCAGCCTTTATCGGCTTAGATCTAAGAACACGCTTACGCTCCAAGCTTACGGCAAATAAATATTGAAGCAATCCAAGTTCTTCTTGGTCATTGCTTAGCTCATTAGAGTCATAAAGAGAGAAAAAGAAACTTTCCGCTGAATGTTTTCTTTCCTCTTGAGTTAAAGCCTTAGTCTCTTCTGAGTAAACTCTCGACCACTTACCAAGAATAATCGTTTCTTGGCTAAGTTCTGAATCCAAGGATTCCGACTCTAGCAGATCACAACGAATCATTTCATTATTCTTTATATCCTTTAAAACGATACAGAGAATATTTTCCCCAGCTTCAAAAGCCTTACCTGTAATTGAAGACTGCTTACCGAAATCTTTTATTTCCCAATGAAACATTCTTTAAAATGTCATTCATGTCGCATAATTTTCAAGCTTTTACTCATTCCTAGTAAAAATTTATTGCAGTAGATCCTTATCCATAGCATTTAGATAACATGGGAAGGACGATTGCCATTGGAGATGTTCACGGTTGTGCTAGAGAATTTGATAAATTACTCAAAAAGCTTAATCCTCAAAAATCAGATCGGATTATTCAACTTGGAGATTTAATCAATAAAGGTCCAGATAGCCATGAAGCCATTAAGATTGCGAGAGCTTATGACATACAGACTGTAATGGGAAATCACGAGAATAGGATGCTCTTTGCAAAAAAAGAGAAAGGCCAAAAAAATCTCTATGGATACAATAAAAATACCTATAACCAATTAAGCCAATCTGATTGGAAATACCTCAAACAACTACCAAAGTTTATTTATAAGGATAGACTCAAAATCATATTTGTTCATGGAGGATTCGTTCCGAATGATCCTTGGCATTCACAAAATTTAGAAACAGTCACAACGGTTCAAGTAATTACAAAAGATGGATTACCTGAAAAACGTTCTTATCAAGCAAAATGTAGCTTGTGGGTTAACTTTTGGAAAAATGATGAATTCGTAATTTACGGGCACACCCCAAGAAAAAAAGTTTACAAAAAAAGAAATACACTGTGCTTAGATACAGGTTGTGTCTACGGAGGCAAGCTCACCGCCTACTTAGTGGAAGAAAAGAAATTTGTTTCCGTGAGTGCAAAAAAAGCTTACTGCTAAGCTTTATCTTGGTACTCAATTTCTTTCAGGTCACTGTGAAAAGCATTACCAACATTAGTCGCATTTACGTAACCTGCTCGAATGGTAAAATCTCCAAAGCGTTCATTCCCTTCACGATTTTTTGCAAAATCAATAAAGATAGGTTTCAAACAGTCTATAATCTGTTCGTGAGTTACAGATTTTTTGTATAATTTATTCAAGCGTTCGCCATCAAAACCAGCGCCTAAATACAAGTTGTATTTACCAGGCACTTTACCGACTAAACCAATTTCACCTAAATAAGGACGTCCACAGCCATTAGGGCATCCTGTAGATCTTATCACTATTGGTTCCTTAAATAAGCCGATTTCTTCAAGTAAACCTTCAATTTCTGAAACTAAATTAGGCAAATATCGCTCAGACTCTGCGAGAGCTAAACCACATGTCGGAAGTGCTACACAAGCGATTTGATTCTTTCGAATGCCCGAAAATTTTTCATAGCCATCGAGTTGGTATGCTTCAACTAAAGCTTCGATAGCCGCCTTATCTTTATCGGCTATTTTACCAATGATGATATTTTGATTAGCGGTTAAGCGGAAATCACCCGTATGTATTTTTGCGATTTCCTTAAGTCCTGTTTTAATCTTCAGATTACCTTCATCTAAAACACGACCGCCTTCGATATAAAGTCCCAAATTCCAAAAGCCCTCAAAATCTTGAACCCAACCATAACGATCGCCATTACTTTCGAACTTGTAAGCTTTTGCCTCTTCTAAGCTATATCCCAAACGAGCTTCTAGTTCTTTTAAAATAGCATCCTTCCCTCGATCTTCCACCGTGTATTTAAAACGAGCATGTGCTCGATTTGTTCGATCACCGAAGTCTCTTTGTATTGATACAATTTTTTCTGAAACATCGATGACCTGATCTGGGGCACAAAATGCAATCATATCTGCTAAACGTGGAAAAGTTTCTTCGTTACCATGCGTCATCCCCATGCCACCGCCAATAGTTACGTTAAATCCGAGTAGCTTATCGTCTTCAATAATCGCAATAAAGCCTAAGCAATGGGCAAAAACATCAACATCATTATGTGGAGGAATGGCAAAGGCTATTTTGAATTTCCGAGGAAGATATGTTTCCCCATAAAGTGGCTCTATTTCTGACCCACCATGAGATACTACTTTCTCTCCATCCAGCCAAATTTCAGCATAGGCAGAAGTTCTAGGCTTTAAATGTGTATCCACGGCCTCAGCAATTGATTGCACCTCATTGTAAACCTTAGTTTCTGGAGGATTTGGATTACACATGACATTTCGATTCACATCTCCACAAGCAGCTAGTGTCGTGAGCAAGGCATCATTCACTGTTCGAATCGTATTCTTTAGATTACTTTTTAAGATACCATGCAGTTGGAGCGCTTGGCGTGTTGTTATCTTCAATGTATTAAATTCACAATAATTTGCTAGCTCATCAATTGCGATCCATTGCTCGGACGTACAAATCCCTCCTGGCAAACAAATACGTGCCATAAATGTATAGGCTTTATCCAGCTTTTTTCGTCTCCGTTCGGCCCTGTGGTCACGGTTATCCTGCTGATATATACCGTGAAACTTTGTTAATTGCTGGTCGTCAGCTGACATATTACCCGTTATTGGATCGGACAAACCTTCAAGTATGGTTCCACGTAAGAACTCACTTGCCGATTTTATCGACTCATTTTTATGCAATTTTTCCGGTGATTGACTGTCTGATATCATAAAAAGTTTTACTCTGTGAGACTATTCCTTAAAACACTTAATTGATGCTACGACTTGACTCTATTTATTTGTTTGTCAGTTAAGAAGTAATAAAATCAAATCAAAGTATTTAAATTAGCAAGTATTAAGACAATAAGATTTAACAAATTTTTAACTATTCACACGATAAATGTCTCAAATGTCCAACAATTTTCCAAAGAACTCACCTTTAAATCCTGCTATATCAGAAAAACTGTCGTCTCTTTTTTCTGAGATGCACGACGATGAAATAAATTGGTTGCGTGAGCATTTAAATACACTCGCCAAAAAAACTGCGGTAAAAGCTTCAGGACTTCTAGTCTTATACGGAACTGAATCAGGAAATGCAGAAGCCTTAGCTGAGCAAACTGCGGAAAAAGCTAATCAATTAGGCTTAAAAGCTAAAATTAGCAATATGGCTGATATTTCATTAGAAACCTTAAAAAAAGTAGATAACCTACTTGTCATTGTCAGCACATGGGGTGAAGGCGATCCTCCAGAAAGTGCGATTGAATTTTACGAAGCATTCATGTCTGATTCTGCTCCTAGAATGGAACAAATGCGATATTCAGTTCTTGCACTGGGCGACACTAGCTATGAGCACTTCTGTAAAATAGGAAAAGATTTTGATGCTCGCTTAGAAAATTTAGGTGCTAATCGCCTATTTGAAAGAAAAGATTGTGATGTAGATTTCGATGATGATTTCACTGATTGGTCCGATGGTGCACTCAAAGCATTCTCAAGTATCTTAACTGTAGACACTAGTAGCAATACCGTAAACGCACCGACTAAAACAGCAGTCAAATATTCACGAAAAAACCCATGCCAATCCGTTCTATCTGAACGCATCAACCTTAATGGCACAGGCTCTGCGAAAGAAACAATGCACTTAGAATTAGATTTGAGTGATACGGGCCTCACATATGAAGCAGGTGACTCATTGGCCGTTCAACCCAAAAATTCTGATCAGTTGGTCAGTACTTTACTAGAAACCACTCAATTTGATCCAAGCACAAATATATCTGTAAAAGATGAGAGTTTCAGCCTTGGTGAAGCGCTGAAATCGGTTTTAGACATTACTACAATATCAATACCATTTTTGACTCGATATAATGCAATTGCCAACCATAAGACTCTCTCCAGCTTATTGGAAGATCAGGACAAATCTAACATTCAAACCTATATTAATGGAAGAGACTTAATTGACGTGTTAACCGATTTTCCGACAAAAGATTTAAACCCACAGTCACTTGTTGATCTGCTAAGGAAATTACCACCTCGCTTATATTCTATTGCTTCAAGCCAAAAAGCCGATCCAGATTCTGTGCACCTTACAGTTGCAGTCGTGCGCTACGAAACGCATGGAAGAAAACGTGAAGGCGTCTGCTCTACCTACTTGGCTAATCGATTAGACCTTGATATAAATACTGATGTATTCGTCACTCCAAATAAGAATTTCAAACTCCCTGAAAACACTGATGCACCAATTATAATGGTTGGCCCAGGTACAGGTATCGCGCCATTTAGAGCTTTCATGCAAGAGCGTAAAGCCCTCGGTTCTAAAGGTAAAAATTGGCTCTTTTTTGGAGACCAGCATTTCATCACTGATTTTCTTTACCAAGCAGAATGGCAAGCCTACCAAAAAGAAGGCTTACTTAATAAAATTGATTTAGCCTTTTCTCGTGACCAAAAAGAAAAAGTCTACGTACAGGATAAGATGATTGCTAATGCGAAAGAATTATATGCGTGGCTCGAATCAGGGGCTTACTTTTATGTGTGTGGCGATGCTAGTCGCATGGCTCATGATGTCGATAAAGCACTTCACCGTATTGTACAAGAGCAGGCAGGAATTTCGGAAGAGTCCGCTTCTGAATACGTTAAAAACTTGAAGACAGAAAAACGCTACCTTCGAGACGTCTATTAAGCAAACACTCGATCCTAGTGCTTTATTTAGAGTGTGAGAACTGTCTTTCCACAATTTCTAATGCCTCTTTCGGTACCCAATTTTTCCAATCCGAATCCTTATTAATTATTTGCTTCATAACCGCACGACTTGTTTTGGCTAATAACGAAGGGTCTCCTGTACCCACTGAGCAAATACGATGATTGTCTTTTAAATGACGGTAAAATAATTCCCAGCTTTCTGGAGCGTTAAAGTTATCAGCAGTGACTAATTCTCCGCTCTTCAAATTATGCCAAGGATAAACATAAAGGTTTACTTTATTTTTAAATAATCGACCGAATGACTCAAGCATTCCACCTTCTAAATCTTGAGACCATTTTTCTTTAAATAATTCATTCAACAAACCAATACTAAGAACAATGGCAATTGCTTGTTTCGTGCAATGACTCAAGTAAGTAGTTAGCCGATAAAATTCAGCACTTCTAGAAATTAATACCGTTTTGCCTAAGGCCTGAATTGCATCGGCTCTATCCAAAAAGTCTGCATGATCCATATGGCCATCACGCAATAAATTATTCGTACTAATTTCACAAATTTCGATAATATCTTCAGATGATTCTTCAGGTAATTCGGTCTGAAAAACGCGCTTTGATTGGGCCAACATATCTAAATGTAATTTTAAAATAGGATTGAAGCTCCCCCTCAATAAAAGTACTGGTTTCTTATAAAAGACCCCCATCGGTTGCACCACTTGACCATTGGTATCAAAAACAGTCGCTTCAGTTAACCCACTTTGAACAAGCTGTAAGGCACATAATCGATTATCAATAAACTTGAAGCCTTCTTCCTCAAAACGAAGTAAATCAATTTCAATTCGACTTGCATTCAAACCATCCACCAATGATTCTACAAATAATTCTAAGTCGTCCCTGTATTTAAACGCCGCATAGATTAAGTTAACCCCAATGATTCCAAGCGCTTCCATTTGCTCTCGGTTATCTTTATCGAGCAAGCGAACATGGATACGAATCTCACAAGGTTTATCATTGGGCTTCAGTTGATAGCGAATCCCTAACCATCCATAGCACTCTCCATCATCTTTATACCCTCGTGCTCGCACTGTATTACAAAACGCAAAAAAAGTCGTTTTCCCTCCCATTGTTTTGGCTAGACGCTCCACTAAAAGGTCATACTCGTATTCTAACATAGACTTAAGACGATCTTGGGACACATAACGCTCAGTCTTTCCATAAAGTGCATCGCTCATAATCATATCATAAGCAGAGATTGTTTTTGCCACGGTACCAGCAGAAGCGGAAACTCGGAAAAACCAATTTGCCGTCTCCTGCCCCGCACCAATCTCAGCAAAAACCCCATAGATACTAGGGTCTAAATTTATTTCTAACGCTTTCTCGTAAACAGATTGTCTTTTTTTCATCTTATAGTCATTTTTATAGTGTTTTTCTAATGAATCAACGAAAGATTAAACAGTCCTTCTTTTTAATATGTTTAACCATAGCAGGATTGATGCCTTTTCAGCCTAGCTTTGCTGATAAGGAAGTTACGTCTCTCTTTCAAAACAACAGTTACTTTGATTATGATATTTATTGGAGCTTTTTAAAAATAGGTTTTGCTCGTTTGAGTTTCCATAAACTTGAGCCAATAAATAACACTACTGAAAGATATGAAATTAACATAAGTATTAAAAGCAATGACCAAATCAGTGCCATCTATCCAGTAGATAATTATATCGTAAGTATGCTCCTAAAAACAGACGAAGGTATTAAACCCTTACTTTATACAAAAAATTCGAATGAAAGCGGGAAACAAACAAATTCAAAAGTAACTTTTGATTATCAATTAAATCAAATCGTTGAAGAAAAGAATAGCATTCCACAAGAACCGATAAAACTTACTCCCGAGATACAAGATCCATTAAGCCTTATCTTGGCACTATGTCAGAATGATTTTGGGGCTAACCCTATATTCAAACAAAATGTTAGCGACGGCGGACAAGTCGTCTCCATTCTATCGTCTTATTTAAATAAAGAAGCCATCAATACCAACCTTGGAGAATTTCAGACTCAAGCCATTGATATAGAAACTAAAGGAATTCGCGGCGTATTTAAGAAAAGCTCCGATGCAAAATTTGTCCTTTTCCTAAGCGACCATAGCCCATCCATTCCCGTTAAATTTATGAGTAAAGTTCGTGTCGGAAATTTTTATGCGATACTCTCAGGAGGAGTGTATATGGGAACTCAAATCAAAGGCATAAAAAAAGACTCATTAGAGAGATTAAGCTCTTCAGGGGAGCAAATGAGAAAACGATTCAAACGATAACTTGAAGGAACCTTTATTCTAAGCCAAGTTGCTTTCGACCAAGCTCCGATATCATATGAGGGCTCCATGGCGGTTCCCAGATAATCGAAACTTCAGCAGACTTTACTTGTGCAATTGCTTCAATTTGATTTTTTGCATCTTCCGCAATAACGGGTCCCATGCCACAACCTTGAGCAGTTAAAGTCATTTGTACATTCACTTGATAAGTTCCAGATTCATTTGGCTCAGATATTTGCAAATCATAGATCAACCCCAAATCGACAATATTTAAAGGAATTTCTGGATCAAAGCACTGCTTTAAAGCATCCCATACTGCAGTTTCCGAGAAAGGTTGATCGGACTCTGGCTGAGTTGACTGGGTAGCTGTCTCATTTAAATACTCTTTTAGCTCTGCCCCTAATGCATCCCAATCTTTACTTGGAATCCGGTACAATCCCTCTGCGGTACGGACCGTGACTGCACCGCCTAATGCTTGAGATATTGTAACAACTGTACCTGCTGGAATAGTATGCTCTTCACCCGCAGGTATAACGGTTGCTAAAGTATCTCGATTTAAAGTGATTTCTTGATCAAAGTTCATTGCTTTATGAGGGTGTTAGAAAAGTATTTTACGATTTTAAATCTTGATTTAAGCTAAGTTAAAATACTTAAAATAAAGCATGTCAAAAGTAATCATAATTGGCGCTGGAGGTGTGGGCAATGTAGTCGCCCATAAATGTGCTCAATCTTCCAATATATTCTCTGAAATTGTACTGGCTTCAAGAACCTTAAGTAAATGTGAATCCATTGCTCAAAGCGTACACAAAAAAACTGGTCGTACCATAAAAACCTATGCGCTAGATGCAGATGATGTTGCTAGCACTAGTAAATTCCTCAAAGCAGAAAAACCTGATTTAGTGATTAACGTAGCCTTACCTTATCATGATCTACCTTTAATGGATGCCTGCTTAGAGGCAAAAGTTGATTACTTGGATACTGCTAATTATGAACCGCCTAACGAAGCAAAATTTGAATACAAGTGGCAATGGGCTTACCAAGATCGTTTTAAAGAAGCCGGCCTCACCGCCCTTCTAGGTTCTGGTTTTGATCCTGGTGTCACTAATGTCTTTTGTGCCTACGCTCAAAAACACCTTTTTGATTCAATTGAAACGATTGATATTTTAGATGCCAATGCAGGTGACCATGGCTACCACTTCGCCACGAACTTCAATCCTGAAATTAACATACGCGAAATCACCCAGAACGGACGCTATTGGAAGGAAGGTCAATGGATAGAAGTTGAAGCCATGAGCGTACATCAAAAATACGACTTCCCTGTTGTTGGAAAACAAGATGCTTATTTATTGTACCACGAGGAAATGGAATCTCTCTCCAAAAATATACCCAATTTAAAGCAAATCCGCTTTTGGATGACCTTTTCCGAAAAATATCTGACACACTTAAAAGTCCTCGAAAATATAGGCATGACATCAATTAAGCCCATAGAAATTAAAGGACAATCCATACAACCTATCGAGTTCCTCAAAGCCGTTTTACCTGATCCAGCAAGCTTAGGACCGAGGACCAAGGGAAAAACATGCATTGGTTGTGATATCACGGGGATCAAAGATGGTCAAAAAAAGCGCATCTTCATCTATAATGTCTGCGACCATGAGTCCTCCTATCAAGAAGTTGGTAGTCAAGCCATCAGCTTCACTACAGGTGTTCCTGCTCGTATCGGTGCTGAAATGATTTTAAGCCAAGCATGGAAACAAGCTGGAGTTTGGAATATGGAGCAAATGAACCCTGACCCTTTTATGGAAGCGCTCAATACCAATGGACTTCCATGGCAAGTCATCGAATTACCCCTTTCTCAATAATCACGTGAAGTAAAGTTGACTTTTTGAGTAATAAACTCATAAAAAGAAGTTTATGCAGAAAACGTGGACAGGTCAAACAGCCGATACCCCATATCCGGATTTAGAAGGAAGCACAGCTTTTGCGAGAATCCAATGGGCGAAAAATACCTATGGTGACTCGCTAGTCATGAGCACAAGTTTTGGCGTTCAAAGTGCGGTATTACTACATTTAGCCACCCAGCAGATCCCAAATATTAAAGTTATCTTTATTGATACGGGTTATTTATTTCCTGAGACTTATGCATTAGCGGAACAATTAACAAAACGCTTAAACTTAAATTTATTAAGCTATCGCGCAACACTTTCCCCAGAAGAACAAGAAAGCCGTTACGGAAAATTATGGGAACAAGGAGAAGCAGGTCTCGATCAATATAATAAAATGAATAAAATCGAGCCGATGAATCGAGCCATTACGGAACTAAGGGCCAATGCTTGGCTCTCTGGACTCAGACGCCAACAATCACAAAGCCGACAAAACCTATCCGTCATTCATCAACAAAACAAAGTGACTAAAATCTATCCAATCATTGATTGGGATGATGCAACCATTTACAAATACTTAACAGAAAACAATCTGCCCTATCACCCACTTTGGGAAAAAGGCTATGTTTCAATTGGTGATTGGCACAGCTCAAGCCCATTGACTGGCAATATGAGTGCAGAAGACACTCGCTTTAACGGAATCAAACGAGAGTGTGGCTTGCACTTAGATTCAGGTGTCAGTGATTACCAAATATAGGAGATTGCAACTAAGAATCAGCCAGCCAATAAGGCTTGGATATCCTCATATTCAGATACTGATTCGGTTTCGATAGATTTATCCGTTCTTCTTACTAAGCCTGCTAAGACTTTTGCTGGTCCACATTCAACAAACTTATTGATCTGCAAAGCTTGGCTTGAATTGACAATACATTCTTCAAATCGAACTGATGAAATAATTTGTTGAACTAAAGCATCTTTAATCGCCTCAGGTTCTGAAATCAAATTACCTGTGACGTTAGTATAAACTGGATAGTTAGGGTTTTTAAATTCAAAAGGCTCAATAAAGGACGCAAAAGCAGTCTTAGCAGAATCCATTAAACGACTGTGGTAAGCACCTGCTACATTTAAAGGACGTACCAACTTAAAGCCCATACTTTTGTCTTTTGCTACTTCAACTGCATCCATTACTTTTGCCTTCTCTCCAGAGATTACGATCTGTCCAGGGCAATTTAAATTGGCAATTTGAATATCAAAACGATCGCACAAATCTTGAACGGCTAATGAATCACCGCCAATAACACTCGCCATACCTCCTTCTGTGGCATCACAGGCTTCCTGCATCAAACGTCCACGTTCGGCTACCAAACGAAGCCCTGTCTCAAAATCATAAACTCCTGCTACAGCTAGTGCGGTTAATTCCCCTAGACTTAATCCAAAAACCACTCCAATATCGTTAAGGTATCCTTCTGATTCTAAGAGCTTATATAAAGCATAGCCGTGCACATAAAGAGCTGGCTGACAGACACGTGTCTCTGTCAATGCTTCGTCAGGACCTTCAAAACAAATTTGTTTCAAATCCCAACCTAGAATAGAATTTGCAGATGTATATAAATCATCCACTAATTCTGAATTTTGACATAAAGTGCGACCCATGCCCACAAACTGTGCACCTTGCCCTGAAAATAGTAGTCCTGTTGCCATAAATAATATCGGTTATATATGTAACTCTTCTAAATCGAATCAATAAGAAATCTAAGTAAATTTAAAAAAAGTATGCTTTACCTTGAAGCAGACTCTATTATCAATGAGATATAATACTAAAGCTAAGTTATCATGCGAAACATCGATTTAAAATCTCACTGGGATGAACTATTGGCACTCGCCAATACTTTAAAAACAAAAGAACCAGGATTATCGACACTCTTAAACGAGACCATTTTAGAACGTGATTCATTTGCTGAATGCTTAAGTTATCGTATCACAAGAAAACTCGTCAATGAAACCGCATCCGTTGATGTTCTGAGAAAAGAATTTTCGGATGCTTTCACCGCTGACCCTAATATCGTACAGTCGATCGTTTGCGATATGCTTGCCGTAAATGAACGAGACCCGGCTTGCCCTCATATTCTCTTTCCCCTTCTTTATTTTAAAGGATTTCAAGCTTTGATTTGTTACAGACTCAGTCATTATTTATGGAACCAAGGGCGAAAAGATTTTGCCTGCTATCTACAAAGCTTGATTTCTGAAAGATTCGGCGTGGACATACATCCCGCTGCAAAAATTGGGTGTGGAATTTTGCTCGATCATGCAACTAGTTTTGTCGCTGGAGAAACCGCAGTCATCGAAGATAATGTTTCCATTTTGCACGAAGTGACTTTAGGGGGAACAGGAAAAGAGAGAGGCGACCGTCATCCCAAAATAAAATCAGGTGTCTTACTCGGAGCGGGCGCAAAGATTTTAGGCAATGTCACTATCGGTGAATGTGCAAAAATCGGAGCAGGTAGCGTAGTTGTTAAAGATGTTCCTCCTCACAAAAGTGTTGCTGGTGTCCCAGCGGTTATCGTAGGGCATACCAGCGAAGATAACCCCGCTCTAGGCATGTGCCAAATGCTTGATGATTGATTCTTTGTTCATAGCAGTCACTGGAAATAACTCAGCATTATGGTCACTCTGTTTTGCTGTAGGTGCTGGTTGTTTTCTCACTAGCTTATCGAGAAAAACCCATTTACCTACTTTAGTCTTATTATTGCTCGGTGGTTTTCTTTTCGGCCCTGAAGGGCTTAATCTTTTTGACCCTAAAGCACTTGGTGATTTTTTACCTATCTTTATTTCTTTAGCCGTTGCTATTATTTTATTTGAGGGAGGACTGACCCTAGACCTCAGAGAATTCACTCAGACCTCAGTGGTAATTCAACGCTTACTTACCGTTGGTGTATTGATCACTTGGATAGGCGTCGCTATCTGTATCGTTTTTGTATTCAAAACAAATATCTCCTTCGCCCTGCTTATGGGTAGCCTTGTAATTGTTACTGGGCCAACTGTAATTGTACCACTCCTCAGAAGAATACGCATTCAATCACGCATTGCCAATATTCTTCATTGGGAAGGTGTTCTAATTGATTCCATTGGTGTTTTTATTGCTATTCTGTGTTTCGAATGGGTTGTTGAAGGAGGCGGAACAGTAGCCCTTCCTAATTTCATGATTCGTATTTTGAGCGGATTACTCATTGGAAGTATTGGTGGGTATTTCATCTATTTGTGTATGGAGCGAAAATGGATACCCGATACTTTGATTAATGCCTTCGCACTCGCCAGTGCTATGTTTATTTTTGGCTTAACTGAATTAGTTAAACCCGAAGCCGGACTTCTATCCGTCACAATCGCAGGAATTATTGTTGGTATCAAAAAGCCCCACCGCTTGAAAGAAATCAAAGCATTCAAAGCAGAAATAGTCGATTTGCTGATTGGACTCTTGTTTTTAGTTTTAGTGGCCAGACTAGAATTCCACCAATTCAAACACTTTTTCTCTCAAGGCGGACTCTGGGTACTGATTGCCGTTATCTTAATCATTCGTCCGTTGAGCGTATTTCTCTCATCCCACAAAACTCAAATCAACCTTCGAGAAAAACTCTTGTTAAGTTGGATTGCCCCTCGTGGCGTAGTAGCAGCCTCCATGGCTTCACTCTTTGCCATTTCTCTCCAAAGTAAGGAAAATCCCATTGGTGATCCATTGCTGATGGAAGCCTTTGTTTATTCAGTAATATGCACTACTGTATTGCTTCAAGGTATGTCCTCAGGGATTGTCGCGCGACTTTTAAAATTACAGAGACCCGATCCGAACGATTGGATAATCATTGGAGCACATCGATTTGGTAGAGAACTTGCCCAAGCGATGAATCATTATGAAGATCGCTCAGTCATACTGCTCGACACCAATCCGACCAATATCAAACTTGCAAAAAAACAAGGTCTCAATGCACTACTCTGCGATGGCATGGAAGCTGAAGAACTCCACGAAGAAAAACAAGAACTCTTTGGGGCTGGCTTTGTTTTAGCACTCACTGACAATAGCGAACTGAACCAACTTTTAATGCAGCGTTGGTCAGAACAACTGAACAGAGACATAGTCTATGGCTGGGTGCCCCTAGAAAGCGGATCCTCAAATACGAATATCATCGGCCAACCCATATTCCGCAAACTTGAACCTCCAGCAGTCGTTAGCAGTGAATTAATCAAACGAAATTATGCCATTGATACTACAACGATCGATGAAGCATCTTTACTTAAATTTGTCGATGCGATACCTCTTGTCATACTTCGAGGAAAACAGGCTCATCCAATTGACAGCAAAGAACCACTTGAAGCTCAAATTAAAACCGGAGATTCGCTCTTGCTCTACCAAAAAATAAATCGAGAGAATACTAGTGCAAATGCTACAGATAGCCTACAAAAAGAGCTACCAATTTAAAGATTCACCATTTTCAAGAATTCACATTGACAACTTCCCTCTAACTCGATTCCTATTTATCTATTAATGCTCGGGTGGTGAAATTGGCAGACACGCCAGATTTAGGTTCTGGTGCCGCAAGGCGTGAGGGTTCAAGTCCCTCCCCGAGTACCATTATTGATTAAAAAGAGTAAAACAACTACCTCAGGAGACATTTTGGCACGCTTAATTCCCATGTGTTATTTTGGCAAAGCTTTATTGGATTCATTTGTAGAATTAAGTCTATTTAATGTTATTAAATAATAATCATTATTTTGATAATACTTATTGACTAAGGCCATAATTTGTGACATTTTAAATAATCAAATATGGAAAATTGCCCCAAATTACCTATCACGCTAGCATTTTTGCCCTTAATCTGTATCAATTTGTCAGCTGCCACTATACTTCCCAATCAAGTAAATTCCAATGCTCAAATCAATTCGGGCATCAAGACTGCAGCAGATTTTGATTGGTCAGTAACAAATATTCACAATAACCCAGATTATTTTGAAAATACTAGCAATTTCTTTATGGATTTCAGAAGAGATTCTAATATTCAATATGACAGTGAAATACATGGATTTCTTAATGCGGCAAAATCAACCATTACCCCAAACCACAAGGGAAAATTAAGAAAGTCTTTTACCGATATCCCCAATGTAGGTTTCAAAGGATACAATATTTTTAGTGCTGCTCAGTCATATAATTTGGATAGTGGCGACTCCCTAACAGGAATGGGATCAACTACTGGTAATGGTATAGAAGGTTTCCAAATCAAGGGTGGTACAGTATCAAATGGTATGACTGTGAACATTCAACTTAGAGATAAATCAGAAGCTGAGTCATATGGATACCAAACAGATCCAAGTAATCCAGATCATTACACTAATGATAAGTTAATTGGCCATTCTCCTCTTGTCGGTGGCGTCATGAGATTACATGGCATGGGCATAGCAGATGCTGCTAGTGATGGTAGAATTAAAACTAATGCATTCGCTCTTGAAGGAACTTATACACAAGTTGATTTTGAAGCTACCTACAGTTTAACTGAATTAGAAGAACTTATTAATGGTTGTTTATTCTTGGGTTGGCTTAATACTGCTATCGACGGCAATCCTAATGATATTACTGACGGCGACAGATGGGTTCATGCTGTTCAAGGAAATTTCGACAATATGCCAGATAATCCAAATCGCCATGACTTTTATAACAGAATCGGAAATCCTATTATTGGCTCACTAGATGATTATATCGCTGGTACCACTACCTCTATCACAGGTTTGACAAAATTAGCTGGTGAAATTCGTGTTGGTGATCATGGCGGAGACGGCAGTAGCCCTGATGGTGGTACAGTATGGGCAATTTTAGACCACAATAGTGACTTTGCGGTGGTTCCTGAACCTTCTACTTATGCGTTAGTTTTTGGTGTATTCAGCTTAGCTTTCGTAGCTTTCAAAAGACGTAAGTAAAAGTACTTAAAGAATTTTCAATCAAAGTTCAGCAGATTGCTGAGTTTTTATATGCTATTAAAAATCTCTTTGGTAAAACGAGATAGTTCATCAAAAAAACTGTCCAGGGATAAAAATTCTACTGCCATGAAATATAATTTTTTACAGGACGAAAGATTATGGATTTCCGCTCTGTAAGTGGATATTCAATCTAAATTTTAACTTTTTAACGTTACCTATAATGCGTAATTATACTTTTTATCTAATACTTTTCACAATTAGTTTGCTTGTTTCGCTGCAAGCCAATGAAGATCACATTCATCTTGGGCATAAACACTACGGACATGAATCTTCTCAACTTATGTTTGCTTATCAAATAGGCTATGCAGAAATTCATTCAAAAAATAATCACATGTCAGATGATTCTGGGGCACTTCTCGGTGTTCACCTAATGAAACACATACAAAGCAAAGCATTAGAAAATAAACTATTTTTAGCTGCTGGAGCCCATACTGTCTTTACTAATGACAAGCATATAGGAGTGATGCTAGGAATTATGTACCAGCTCAATGAAGATACGATGCTCTCAATTATGCCAGGGCTTATGTACATGAAACATGCAGTTGCACATTCACATGGAGGTATGCAGATGTCGATGGAAATGCAAATGCCAATGACTCATTCCCCTAATCCAGAATGGGAAACCGAAAAAGTATTTCATATTGAGATCAGCCGTTCCATTAACCTATTTAATCATAAATTAACCCCAAGCCTTGGTTGGATGTCTTCTTCTAGCCATGATCAATACAGCTTTGGACTGAATTTTCATATTTAATCAGAAAAATAGATAAATAGACTTTAAATGCAGGTAAAAGCCTTTAAATTTCTATTCAATGTCCTCAAATAAAGAAGCTTTTTTACACTTACAACAAGTCATCGCACATCATGATGACTTGTACTACAAACAAGCAAATCCGAAAATTGATGACCAGGCGTATGATCGGCTCAAAGAGGAGCTCGAGGCTCTACTTGAAAAGCACCCTGAATTTAAAGATACACAAACAACACCCTCTTTAGTCGGCGATGATCGTATTGACGGTTTTCAAAGCTTTAAGCATCGCTTACCAATGCTAAGCTTAGATAATACCTATAATAAAGGCGACTTCTTTACTTTTGCACAACGCTTAGAAACTCAATTCTCTAAAGAAGATTTTCAATTTACCATTGAGCCGAAAATCGATGGCGTAGCTGTCAGCATCACCTACGAGAATGGAGTGATGACACGTGCACTCACCCGAGGTAATGGCACCGAAGGCGATGATATCACCCAAAATGTTCAGCTCATTCAAGACTTGACTCATACGATTCCAAAGAATTCAGGCTTTATGGAAATACGTGGAGAAATCTATATGCGACACGATGAATTTGAACGTATCAATGCTATTCGAAAAGAAAAGGAACAAGATTCCTATAAAAATCCAAGGAATTTGGCCGCAGGCACAATCAAGCTATTAGATTTCGAAGAGGCGCAAAAACGCTCTTTAAACATTGTTACTTACGGCATAGGCGCATTCGAACCCTCTAGTTTATTTTCTACACAGCAATCGATCCAAGAAAAATTAAAAGATTGGGGGTTTCCCGTCTTAGAAAAATTTTGGATTGCCGACAATGCAGAAGAAGCTTGGGCAGCTATTGAAGCACTCGACCAAATGCGTAATCACTTCACCTACCCAACCGATGGTGCGGTGATCAAAGTCAATGATTTCAGCCAACAAAGACGCCTTGGATCGACCGCCAAAGCTCCCCGCTATGCAATAGCCTATAAATTTGAGGCAGAGAAAGCTGAGACTCGCTTAAATGATATTCAATTGCAAATTGGAAGAACCGGGGCGATCACACCTGTTGCGATTTTAGAACCCGTACAACTTGCAGGAACAACGGTTTCTAGAGCGACCCTTCATAACGAAGACGAAATTATGCGAAAAGACATTCGCATTGGAGACACTGTAGTTGTACAAAAAGCGGGTGAAATCATTCCTCAAATTCTATCAGTAAACTTAGATAAACGGAAAGTAGACGCTAAAGTATTTTGTTTTTCTAATCATTTAAAATCGCTGAATATAGAAGCCAAAAGAGATTCTGATGGAGCGTCATGGCGAATCACGGCAAAAGATGACCCGATTAGACGGCAGAGAGCACTCATGCATTTTGCTAGCCGACCCGCCATGGATATTGAAAACCTTGGGACTGCTGTAATCGAGCAACTGATCCAAATTTTCGCAATTAAAGATCCATCAGACCTATACTTACTTTCCGTGGATGACTTCCTTAAACTCGAAAAATTTAAAGAGAAATCGGCAAATAATCTATATGGCTCCATTCAATCCAGCAAATCACAGGACTTATGGCGATTGATTCACGGACTTGGAATCCCTAATGTTGGCAAACAGGCAGCTAAAGACCTAGAATCTGAATTTAAATCACTCGACCGCTTACAATCTGCTTCTTATTCTGAGTTAATTCAAATTGATGGTATTGGAGCAACTATGGCGGAAAGTATACGTAGCTGGCTGGTTGACCCAGACAATCAATTCATGCTCACTCGACTCAAAGAACAAGGGCTAAATATGGAGATAATTAAGGTAGAATCTAAAGAAGCACAGACACTCGCTGATAAAACATTTGTCATTACGGGAAAATTTGAGTCGATGACCCGAGATCAAGCGGGGGCACTTATAGAGCAATATGGGGGTAAAGTCAGTAGTTCGGTAAGTACGAAAACTGATTATTTAGTGGCTGGAGAATCTGCCGGTTCAAAACGGGATAAAGCAGAGAAACTTGGCGTACCAATTATTTCGGATCAAGAATTAACACAATTAATTGACGGAGCATCATAAAAGCTAAGGCCCATTAGAGATATTGCCTAAGATCCTCTACTGTCTTTTCAATGGCTTGATCCATTGTATATTTGGGCAAGTACTTAAGATCTTTCTTGGCCCGAGAAATATCAAAATAATGATCTTTGGCTAATTCAACTGCAGCAAATCGTGTCATTGGTGGGTCTCCTTTTATCGCAAGCAGCTTCCATAACCCTTCGAGTACTGTAGCTAGGAAAAAAGCAATAGCTAATGGCACACGCTTAGCAAAAGGAGGGATACCAAGACCAGAAAGAATGCGATTCAACCAAGACCATAATAGGACGGGCTCTCCCTGAGAAATAAAGTAAACTTTACCGCAAGCTTTCCCCTCCATCAATGCCTCTAAAGCATTTATGTGAGCCGAAGCTGCATCACACACATAGGTAACATCCACTAGATTCTGTCCGCTACCAATTATTTTCAAACGCTTAGCTAAAACCGACTCAATCACACGAGGCAGTAAATGAGCATCTCTTGGACCAAAGATTAAATGTGGACGCAGAGCGCACACCTTTAAACTTTCCGAATGAGCCTCTATCACTTCTTTTTCTGCTATGGCTTTTGTCTCCGCATAATGACACAGCCAATTTTTTCCATAAGGTAAAGATTCATTAGCACCTTTGAATGATTTTCCATTAAATACCACACTAGGTGTACTCGTATATACTAAATACTTAACTTCATTATCCTTACAGGCCTTCAATACATTTCGAGTTCCCTTAACATTGACGGAATAATAGGATTCTCGGCTTCCCCATATTCCAGCTTTAGCGGCAACATGAAAAACTGCGTCCATACCCACACAGGCTGAAGCTACGGCCTCAGGATTTGCTAAATCTCCCTGTAGAACCTCTACGCCCATTGACTCTAATTCAGGCTGAGGACTACGTCCAAAGGAACTCACTGAGTGCCCTTTCGCCAATAAATCCTCTACTATATAACGACCAAGAAATCCCCCACCACCTGTGACTAATATTTTCATTAATATTTAAAAGTCATTCATCGATTCCATTTCTTTATTCGCTCTTCCTTTATCAATCTTTGCTCCAACTAAAATCGCTGTTTCATACAGTGCATACATCATACCTGTAATGACGGGTAATGAAACAAAATCACCTCCAGGAGTCACCAAAGCGGAGAAAATCATCAAGCCCACAAAAACAGTGGCACGAGACGATTTAAGCACACGAAGTGGAACGATATTTAAATAGATTAAAACAATGATAATTAGCGGAAATTGAAAAAATAAACCCGTGCCTAAGCTGAACCATACTACTAAATTATAATAATCCGAAGCTGCCCAAAGTAAATCAAAGCCAAGCATTTCATTTAAGCGGACGGTGAAGCTTAATGTTAGAGGCAAAATAATGCAAAATGTAAATAAGATACCCAGAACAAACATAACAAAAGCACCGAAGCAACTTGGCCCTAAAATCTTTCGCTCAGAGTCTGTTAATCCAGGCGCAATAAACCGACCTAAAAAGTATAGGATAAAAGGCATTGCCAAACTAAGCCCTCCTAAAACCGCAACTTGTATATATACCGATATAACACCCATCGGACGATAAGTGATTAAGTTTCGCTCGAGTAACTCCGCCGACCCATAGGCTTTCAGTAAAGGCATCTGTAAAAAGACAGATACATCCTTCATAAAAAAAAGCACCAAAATCACTCCGATAATAAAAGCCAAGCAACTACGCCCAAGCGTCCATCGGAACTCTTCTAGATGCTCCAAAAAAGTCATACCTTCTTCTATGTCCTCTTGATTGTCTTTCAAAATCCGTGAATTAATTAAATAATTAATCTTCTGTATAGATGAAATAAGTCAAAAAACAAATGCTAAGAATAAAAAAGTTTTCCCTTATCGTTTGACAGTTGCCTTCTTTTATATTTTCAAAATCGTTTAGGTTACTCCAATTTATCTAAAACCTCATCAGTAAAAAACAAAGCAGAATTTAATTCTCAAATCAAAATCATAATGCCAGTAAAAAAAGCAGCTAAAAAAAAGTCCGCAAAGCGTAAAGCTTCAGCGATAAAATATAGTTATAATTTCGGTAAAAAGACCGATGGTAATGTAAAGCTCAAAGAGCTTCTCGGCGGAAAAGGTGCCAACCTTGCGGAAATGGCAAGAATTGGCCTCCCCGTTCCTCCAGGGTTCACATTGACCACTGAAGTTTGTACCTATTTTTATGACAATAAACAAAGCTACCCCAAAAGCTTAGTTAAAGAGGTGCAAGACTCTGTAAGCCTTATCGAAAAACAATTAGGCAAGAAGTTAGGTGATTCGAAAAAACCTCTACTTTTATCTGTTCGCTCAGGAGCTCGCGAATCTATGCCTGGTATGATGGATACTATTTTAAATCTAGGTTTGAACGATAAGACTGTTGTAGCTTTAGCTAAAGATTCTGGAAATGAGGCTTTTGCATATGACTGCTACCGACGTTTCATTCAAATGTATGGAGATGTAGTAATGGGTGTTCAAGCTGCTCATGAAAATGAGCATTGCCCTTTCGAAGGAGCACTCGAGAAATTAAGAAAGGAAGTGAAAGTTGAATTCGATAATCAACTGACTGCAAGCCATCTTAAAGAACTAATTAAGCGTTACAAAGCTATCATTAAGAAACGTACAAATTCTGCTTTCCCTCAAGATCCTTATGCACAACTTTGGGGCTCTGTAGGTGCGGTCTTTAAATCATGGCAAAATGAACGTGCGACACTGTATCGTCAAAAATATGGCATCCCTGCATCATGGGGTACTGCAGTTAACGTTCAAGCTATGGTATTTGGAAATATGGGTGAGGATTGTGCAACAGGCGTTGCTTTCACTCGTGACCCAGCTAATGGAGAAAAAGTTTTCTACGGAGAATATCTAATCAATGCACAAGGTGAAGACGTTGTAGCGGGCATTCGTACTCCTAACCCAATTGCTGAACTAAACGATGAAATGCCAGGTGCATATAAAGAATTAGAGGCAGTTCGCATTAAACTAGAAAAGCATTTCAAAGATATGCAGGACTTTGAGTTTACAGTTGAAAATAATAAACTCTACATGCTGCAAACCAGAAATGGTAAGCGTACTGGTCTTGCTGCAGTTCGAATTGCTGTTGAATTAAACAAGGAAAAACTAATCGACCAAAAGACAGCTCTTAAAAAGATACCTGCAGACTCTATCTCAAGCTTGCTTGTCGCAGTGTTCGACCAAGCGGTTATCAAAAAAACAAAAGCACTTGCCCATGGACTACCAGCGGGTCCTGGTGCAGCTTCTGGTAAGATTTGCTTCACCGCAGAAAAAGCAGAAAGCGTAGTTGCTAAAGGTGGCCATGCTATCCTTTGCCGAGTTGAAACAACTCCTGAAGATTTACGTGGTATGATTGCCGCTGACGGAATTCTTACCTCTAGAGGTGGAGTTAGTTCACATGCCGCACTTGTTGCTCGTCAAATGAATAAAGTATGCGTATGTGGTGCTTCTGATGTTGTTATTGATTACAAAGCCAAAACTTTAAAGATTGGTAAAAAGACTATGAAAGAAGGCTCTGACATTTCAATTGATGGAACAACTGGAGCTATCTATGCGGGTCATGTGGCAACTGCTCCATCTGAAGTCGACCAGGTCCTAAATGGCAAAATGAAAGCTGCTGATAGCTATACATACAAGCTCTTCGCACAAGTAATGACATGGGCAGACAAGTATAGAAAACTTGGAGTAAGAACGAATGCCGACTCACCTAGTCAAGCTAAGGCAGCGGTTGCATTCGGTGCAGAAGGCATTGGCCTTTGCCGTACAGAGCATATGTTCTTCGAAGGTGATCGCATTACTTTCATGCGCCAGATGATTCTTTCTAAAAATGAGAAAGAGCGTCGTGCTGCATTAAAGAAATTACTGCCTTTCCAAAGACAAGATTTCAATGGACTCTTTAAAGCAATGGGAGGTCGTCCTGTGACTGTCCGATTGCTTGATCCACCTCTTCATGAATTCTTGCCACATGATGCTGCTTCAAAAACTCAACTAGCAAAATCATTAGGTGTAAAACTCAGTGAAATCAACGAGCGAGTTGAGGCCTTACATGAGTCAAATCCAATGCTTGGACACCGTGGTTGCCGCCTTGGAATCTCTTACCCTGAAATTACAGAAATGCAGGCAAGAGCGATATTTGAAGCAGCAGCAGCCTGCTACAAATTAAAAAATCCTATTAAGGTTGTACCTGAAGTAATGGTACCGCTTGTAGGATTTGCCGATGAATTAAAAAATCAGGTAGCAGTTATTCACCGTGTAGCTGGCGAAGTTATGGCAGCGAAGAAAGTGAAATTTAAGTACTTAGTAGGAACTATGATCGAAGTGCCTAGAGGTGCATTGACTGCAGATGAAATCGCAAATACAGCAGAATTCTTCAGCTTTGGTACAAATGATCTTACCCAAACAGGGTTAGGAATGAGCCGTGATGATGCTGGTTCATTCTTAGGTAAATATAAAGACCTAGATATTATGCCACAAAATCCATTTGCTTCTATTGATGCAGCGGGTGTTGGACAGCTGGTTGAAATCGGAGCTAATAAAGGACGCTCAGCCAATAGCAAAATCAAATTAGGTATTTGCGGTGAGCATGGCGGTGACCCGCAATCTATTCAATTCTTCCACAAGGTTGGATTGAACTATGTGAGTTGTTCACCACCTAGAGTTCCTGTTGCACGATTAGCCGCCGCTCAAGCAGCACTGTAAATCTAGTCATTCATTCCATGAATTTCAAAGCCCTCCTAAATGAGGGCTTTTTTTTACAATTTTTATATAGCCAAATTTTTTAATCATTTAATAATCTAAGAATATGAAAAGCATGACTGGCTACGGAAGTAGCTCATTTGAACTTCCCTCCTGCCCTTTGTTTTTTGAATTAACCGTACAATCGGTTAATCGAAAAAACTTAGATTGTCAGATTTTTGTCCCTCAAGAGTGGTCTGATATCGAGTCGAAAATATCTGAATGGACTAAAGAGCAATTTGTTCGTGGTAGAATTATGATTCACCTAAAGATAAACAAAAGGAAACAAAACAATAATGGATTTAATTTAAATGATACACTTCTAGATCAAAGCATTAAAGAATTAGGTGATTTTTGCGACAAGCGCAGTATTCCTCTGGATTTAAATCCTTCATTACTGATTAAGCTTAATCAATTACTGAAAGATCAAGAATCCTTACCCTCTTGGAAAGAATCTGAATCCATCATCAAAGATGCTTTAGGTGAAGCTCTAAACCATTGGCAAGGCATGCGTAATACTGAAGGTCAGGCCTTAAAAAATGACTTCGCCCAACGCTTAGATTCACTCAATCAACTAATAGACCGCATCGAAGCACTTGCTGCTTCAGCTAGTAAGGATTTTTCTAAGAAATTAGTGGATCGTCTCAGTTCTATGAATTTAGAAATCGATTTAGAAGATGATCGAGTCTTAAAGGAAATTGCTTTGTTCGCCGATCGTTCTGACATCACAGAAGAACTGACACGCCTTAAATCGCATATCAGCCAATTCAAACAATTTATCGCTTCCCCGGAGTCAATTGGAAGAAAAATGGATTTCCTTTGTATAGAAATGTTCAGAGAGATGAATACTATAGCGAGCAAGACTCAACAAATCGAAGTAACTAAAAATATCATTGAAGGGAAAAATGAACTGGAAAGAATTCGCGAACAGGTTCAAAATATAGAATAAAAATATTATGAGTTCTAGAGTTTTAAATGATCCCAACGCTTTTCGACCTGTTATCCAGTTGTCAATCCATGCAGATAATAAGGTCGGACGGCTCAATGAAATCGTAGGTTTGTTAAAATCGCACGATGTGCATATCATTGCCATCTCTATTTTAGATACCACAGATAGTTCCTTAATTCGAGTCATCGTGGACTACCCGGAAGAAGCGCAACATATTTTAGACTCAAATAAATTTTCTTATGTCAGCACCGAAATGGTTGCTGTAGAGCTTAATTCAGAGGCAGATATTGCTAAAGTCACCTTTGCTTTAGTTCAGGCTGAAATCAATATACACTACATCTACCCCTTTGTTATTCGGCCAAATAATCGCTCTGCACTTGCGATAAGCCTTGAGGATAACGACCTTGCAAGTGAGACCTTAAGACGACACCAAATCAATGTCTTAAGCCAAAACGATATTGCTCGATAAAATATCGACTCTTTTCGTTTGACTAAAATTCCCTTAATTGTTGTTTATTTAAATGTCCTTAGGGGTGACCTAGATGGGTCTGAGATGTTTCCTTACACATTACCGTACAGAAATGATCCCTTCGAACCTGATCCAGTTGATACTGGCGGAGGGAAAGGTGTTCGGTAACTTGATGCGTTCACTTTTACCCTGCTTGTATTGATAGGATTTCAAATTCATATCTTATCATCATGCATATACTAAAATTATTATTTATCGCTCTCCTACTTGTTGTGAACTTGAAGGGGCAAACCGTTGACACACCTGAACTACAATCAAATGCATACGAGCTCCCGGACTTAATTGTTACTGGTTTATTATGGGATACTCCGGTTAAAAATGTTCCTGAAAGTGTGACTCTTTTTAGCGACACTGATTTAAAGAATAGACATGCAATGCACTTTAAAGATCTTATTGGCGCTATACCAAATTTAACTTATACAGGAGGCACTAATAGACCTAGATATTTTCAGATTCGAGGTTTAGGCGAAAATTCACAATTTGAAGGAGAGACTCCTGATATGAGTGTTCGCTTTTTGATTGATGATTTTGATTTTACGGGTATCGGAGGCATTGCTTCACTTTTTGACGTAGAGCAGGTTGAAGTTATTCGAGGTCATCAATCTAGCTCATATGGTGCAAATGCTTCGGCTGGAATTATCAAGATATCTACGGGTAAAGCTGATGCTAATAATCCGAATCAGTACAAACTTTCATTTGGAACAGAAAAGCACAGAGCTTTTGGGTTTGCTACCGGTGGAGCAATTGGCGATAATGGAAAAACTAATTATCGAATGAGTCTATCCATTGATAAGTCGGACGGTTTCATTAAAGATTCCAAAAATTTTGACGATAATCGATTTACACTGCTAAAGATACGTCATAATCCATACCCAAAATTAGAAACAATTACATCATTTGTTCATGCCAATTCAAACAATGGATATGATGAATGGTCACTATACAATACTCCCTTGGAAACCCAATCAGACAAACAAGGAATAGATAATCAGAGGAGTAAAGGATTTTCGATTAAAGCAATAAATACATTCGATGTATTTGATCTTACTTTAATAGGTAGTTTACTCAGCACAGATAGTAATTACAGCTACGATAGCGATTGGGGTGATTATTCATCTTACGTAAGCGGTTACGATGGATATTTATCAACGATTAGGGATCGAAATTCATCTTCATTTGAAGCAGTGATGAACTCAAATGAACTATTCCAAATTAATTCCATTTTAGATAAGTGGGCTTTCGGAGCAAAAATGACTAAACTTGAAGAAAAGAGCCAAATTAGCTATGATGATTTCTTTAACGCTTATCCCTATCTCCCCGACGGCGACGGCTACTATACAGCACAAGATTACGAGGATTCAGTACAATCATTAATTGATTTTGATAATGGTTTAAATAGTCTTATAGATATTCAAAATCTTGATACAGGTGATGGGTTTTCAGAAGTTGAATCTATTTACAAAACACAAACTATTTCTCTGTTTAGTAAGGCTGAGAAAACTATCAATAATCAACAAAAGTTGATTTTAGGGTTAAATTATGAATACCATAAAGTTGATTTTAAATCTGATACAAAAAAGCAATTCTATTACAACTACTATGAAGAAAATGGGGAGTTTATACCGGCAGATTTAACATATGTTGGGCAACCAGTATTGGATAATGGAGGACATGTATCAATTAGCGATAATTTATTCGGAGGCAGTGTAATATTTGAGACAAATCTAAATAAAGAATTTGAGCTATTCCTTTCATATAGCATTGGATATAAAGCTGCTGGAGCTAATAGCACTTCATTTAGAGAAAGTGAAAAAAGCATGGATACATACGAAACAGAAACCATAAATAACACTGAAATCGGGCTCACTTTCAATAATCCATTAAAAACATTTAGAGGAAAAATTAATGCATTCTATTTCACACGACAAAATGCTCAACTACGTGATTCTAATGGTTCCGGTGCATTTTTTAATTACTTCACAGAGAATTCTGGAGACGCCAAACATTATGGTTTAGAATATGAATCAGATTGGATTATTTCCCAAAACTGGTCTTTTCAAAGTAATTTTAGCCTGCTTAAAGCTAAATTAAATTCACAAGATCGAGATTTATCTAATGCACCAAATTACCAATATAACTTTCTTCTGAACTATACTCATTTAAATGGATTTTACGCTAATCTATCTTTAAATGGTTCAGATGATTACTTTGAATCAAATTCCCATAATTTCAAAAGAGATGCTTTCGCAATCGTTAATGGGTCAATCGGTTATTCAAACCAATTTTTTGATCTTTCTTTTTGGGTTAAAAATTTATTCAATGAAGACTACAAAAAGCGTGTTTTCTATTTTGATAACTATCATCCTGATGATGCAATATATCCAACACCTACAGAAGACCATGGAGTGTTTGATATGCCCGATGATAGAAGAAAACCTAGTGATTATGATAAAAATCCAAAAAAATATAATAGGGAATACCACATTTCTTCAGAACCGATACATTACGGGGTGACAATGAGAATAATTTGGTAATACACTAGTTTAGGCAGATAAGGTTAAATGATTTTACTTCTGGTATAAATTAAAGCGATACAATGCGGCTAAGGTTAAGGAATGGGATAATTTCCCTTCTTTAACCCAGTTAGCCACTTCAACTTCAGGTAAAGTGATCACTTCTATTTCCTCGTGTTGATCCCAGTTTGTACCAGAGGAACTTAATTCCATATTATCAATAAAGATAAAATGACAGTGATTGTTAAGCATTGAAGGGTTTGGCAAACATGTTCCCAAAGAAATACAATCGCCACCAACATAACCCGTCTCTTCCTTAAACTCTCTTACACCTGCTTCCAAGGGGTCTTCATTCGGATCAATAATGCCACCTGGTAATTCTAAAGAAAAGTCATCAATCCCCCAACGAAATTGTCGCACCAAGATAATTTCTTTATTCACCGTGCGCCCTACACCAACTACCCAATCGGGTGAACTGATATAATAAAAATCTTCTGATGTCTTTCTTTTGGGATGATAATACTTTCGAGTTCTTAATTCCCAGACCCTTGAAGAAAAATTAACGGTTTCTTTTTGCATCTGCCAACGATCTATCTTTATTTCGTCTGTCATAAATAATTATTAATATTCGACTTAAGGAATCACTATCTCTTGACCAACTCTAAGTGCTTTAGGATTTAAATCTTTGTTAGCATTCATAAGAGCATTAAGAGATATCCCATAAATCTTAGAAACTTTAGAAAAAGTATCTCCTGACTGAATAACATGATAACGAGCTGAACTCAGTGACCCTTCCTTCGGCTTTACAGGTTCTTTATTTACAACTTTTAACTGATTCTTAACCGATGTTTTTTCCATTTGGGTCAAATTTTTCTGTATAGTTTTTAAACTATTCGCCTGATCCGTCACTTTTTTCTCAAGTACAGCGATTGCCTCGTACAATTCCTGGACCTCTAAAGTAAGTTCATCTTCTGTAGTTTCTACTTTTTGAGTACTCATCTTTTCGCTGAAGCTCAAACTAATATACAGCGCCATAACTGAAAATATAAAAGCCAATAAGAGCAGAAAATTCAAAAAAATGCTTTTTAGATTTTTATTTTGCGATTCCATAATTTATCTCCTTTATGAAAAATGCTAACCTTGCAAGCAAGCTATAATCCTTTATACAGAAAAAATGGAAGATTTCTTTTTCAACGTAGAATCAGACTCAGTTCAAAGTGTCAGTGAATTAACCCATCAAATAAAAAATGTTCTAGAACCCAGTTTTAAACAAGTTTGGGTTAAGGGCGAGATATCCAATCTACGTTTTCAACAATCTGGACATTATTATTTCTCACTTAAAGATGAAAGTAGCCAGTTACCTTGTGTCTTTTTTAATCGTTATGCTAGTGCTTGTGACTTTGATCTAGAAGATGGAGTAGAAGTCATTCTGTTTGGGAATATCTCCGTATATGAGCCTTACGGGCGTTATCAGATTTCTGTTCAAATAGCACAATTAGCTGGTAAAGGTAATTTGCATTTTCTTTTTGAACAGTTGAAAAAGAAACTGAATGCCGAAGGTCTCTTTGATCAAGAATATAAAAAAGCAATTCCAGAAATTCCCCATAATATTGCTTTAATTACCTCTCCAACAGGTGCGGCTATTCAAGATTTCATTCAAATATTAAAAAGGCGAAACTTTGCCGGAAAAATTGACCTAATTCCTGTAAAAGTCCAAGGGCAGCAAGCAAGAGATGAAATCATTCAAGCGATAAAATATGTATCAGAAAATCCAGATAACTATGATTTAGTGGTTCTCACCAGAGGCGGTGGCAGTATTGAAGACATATGGAACTTTAATGAAGAATCGGTAGCGCGTGCCCTTTTTGAATGCCCAACCCCCAGTATTTCAGCTATTGGACATCAAATAGATACCGTTTTAACTGATTTAGTTGCCGACCATCGAGCTGAAACTCCTTCAGGAGCAGCCGAATATATTTCTTCTAATTATCTATCAAACAAAGAATTACAGATAAAAAACCAAAGGAAACTTATTGATACAATAGAACAATTACTGCGAACGAAAAAGATCAACCTTCAATCTTATAACCATCAATTAGTTCAACATACTCCACAAAATTATATTGATAAAATGATGATACAATTGGATGTTCTAGAAAAAAACTTATCCCAAAATTTGGCTGAGTCAATTAAAGTCAAAACTGCTAAATGCTATGATTTAAATGCTCAATTCAACAAATTGCACCCACAGCAACTTTTAGAGTCTCATCAATTTGAATCAAAAATACGAAAACAACAATTAGCACTTAACGCTAAAAATTACCTACAAACTAAGCGCCAACACCTTGAATATAACGATCACCGTTTACAAAATAGTAGCATACAATCTAGCCTTAAGCGAGGCTACGTTATTCTTAAAAATGATTCCAACAAGGTCTTGAGCAATGTACAAATGGCAAAAAAATCAGATGAAATAAAAGCCTTATTTATAGATGGAGAACTGGTAATTCGCAAAAATAGTAAAAAAAGTAAAAAAATGGAACAAATTTAGAAGTTAACACTCTCACTTGTATGACGATTTAGTCATAGGATGATGTGAGTATAAAGACTGTAAGTCTTGAATGCGCTTTAGAGTAAGATCTAAAGCGCATTTTTTTATCAAAATAGCTAATAGTTAAGATAAAAGACTTAAAGTTTCACTTTTAAATTGAAATTAGTCTAAAGCTAATATTATCATTTATATATCAGTAAGAACCTTTTAATAACATGACAACTTCAGCAATCCGATTCATCAGCACACTTGCATTGGCAACTTTCTTTTTAGTTGCTTGCCAATCAGTAACCGTCAATCCAAAAAACGATTCCTCTTCAACTGCAAGATATCAACTCAACTCACTAGTTTCTGTTTTTGAGACTGGTACCGATTCTGCATTTAGAGCGAGCATTCAAGCACTTGACCTACTAGGATATTTCCGCACAGGAGAAATCCATGGCGAGCTAGAAACCTCTGTATTTGCAAGAAAAGTTGGAGATGAAAAAATCATTGTAAGAATCACTGAATTATCTCCAGAGCAATCTCAGATTAGTGTACGCATAGGCTTGGTTGGCAATATGCCAGAATCGCAAGTCATTTTAGCAGAAATCGAAGATATGATCCTTGACCAATAATTGGTTTGAGGCGCCACCCTTCTATCTCAAATAAAATGAAAAGAATAATTGGTTTAGGAAGCCCAATTATTGACGAAATTGCTTTCGTAGACGATGCCTTCATAGAAAACATCTCAGGTTCTAAAGGAGGAATGGAGCTTCTTGCTGAATCTGAACTCGAGTCAATTAAGTCCGAAATCAACCAAGAACTAGTTCAAATTACGGGTGGCTCCGCTGGAAATACAATCTTTGCCTTAGCGCGTTTAGGCATACAGACCAGCTTTATCGGGAAAATTGGTAACTGTGCATCAGGCGACTTTTATAAAGAATCGTTAGCCCTACATGGTGGAAACACACAATCATTCAAGATAGGCAACATACCAAACGGAAAATGCCTCTCTTTAGTCACCCCCGATGGTCAAAGAACCATGCGAACATCGCTTGGAGCAGCCATGACACTTGCTGAAGATGAACTCAACCCCTCAGACTTTCAAGATTATGACCACCTACACATTGAGGGATTCTTAATCCTAAATAAAGATGTGCTCCACAAGTCCTTAGATTTAGCAAAAAGCAATAATTTAACTGTTAGCTTTGACTTAGCTTCCTTTGAAATAGTCAATCAATCAAAAAGTGAGCTTACGGAAATTCTTAAAAATCATGTTGATATGGTTTTTGCAAATGAAGACGAAGCGGCGGCTTTCACTCAACTTCCCCCTGCTCAATCAGAAGAATCAGTCAAAATCCTGAATGAACTGTGTGAAACTGCAGTAGTTAAGCTAGGTGCCCAAGGTAGCCTTATCGCAAAAGATCAGACAATCATACATACGGAAGCAATTCCTGTTAAAGAAGTTATAGATACAACGGGTGCAGGTGATTTCTGGGCAGCTGGATTTTTACATGGATGGGCTAACAATCAATCAATTGAAGATTCTGCTCAATTAGGAGCATTGATGGGAGCTTCTGTTATTCAAAACCATGGAGGCGCATTAAGTCATAGACAATGGGATGATATTCTTAAATCAATCCAAACAACCTAATTCTCAAATATGAATGATCAAAATTTACAGCATTTAATCGAATCAATATCACAATCTGCCCGCAAAGCTTCGCTTGAGCTTACCACCCTGACCAGCGAAAAAAAGAATCAATTTTTATACGATTTAGCCGATGCTCTAAAGGCTAACATAGAAGGTATTTTAGAAGCAAATGCTGTCGATATTGATAATGCAAAATCCATGGACTTAAGTCCTCCAATGATCGAACGTTTGCAATTCACTAAAGATAGGATTAATCAAATGGCGGTTGGCGTTCGGCAAGTTGCTGAATTATCAAACCCTGTAGGTGAAACAATCGAACAAATGAATCCACCAAGAGGTTTTGATCTACGAAAAATTCGAGTTCCTATTGGTGTAATTGGAATCATCTATGAATCCCGACCAAATGTAACAGTGGATTGCGCTATTTTATGCTTAAAATCAGGTAATGCTTCTATTTTAAGAGGCGGTAAAGAAGCCTTCAGTAGTAATACTTACTTAATAAAAATCATTCAGTCTTGCTTAACAAAAAACAATATCAACCCAAATGCAGTTCAACTAATTCCAACAACTGATCGTGACGCATTGAAAGAATTACTAAAACAAGATCAGTATGTTCACTGCATCATTCCTCGAGGAGGTGAAGGGCTTATTCGCTTCACAGTCGAAAATAGTCGTATCCCAGTAATTAAACATTATACTGGTGTTTGTTCTGTCTATATTGATGGCGTTCATGATTACGAAAAAGCAGAAAGCATTACCCTTAATTCAAAATGTCAAAGACCGAGTGTGTGTAATGCAGCTGAGAATTTACTCATACACCAAGATGCACTATCTTCACTACCAAGATTAGCACAAGCCCTCCATGAACAAGGTGTTGAGCTAAGAGTCGATTCAGCCGCTAAAGCAGCTTTAACCGGAACAGGCATTCCGATGATCGATGCTCAAGACCAAGACTTTGGCGAGGAATATAACGACTTAATTATTTCTATAGCAGTTGTTCCTAATATGAAGGCTGCCATTGAAATCATTAATACAAGAGGCTCAGCGCATACCGATACTATTGTCACAGAAGATGCTCAAAATGCCCAAGATTTTTTGAATGAGGTCGATTCCTCAACCGTTTTACACAACGCAAGTACTCGATTTAGTGATGGCTTTGAATTTGGACTTGGAGCAGAGATTGGAATCTCAACGGATCGTCTGCACGCTCGTGGCCCAATGGGCTTAAATGAGTTATGTACTTATAAATACATAGTACATGGCAAAGGCGAAATCAAAGACTGAGCATTAATCTTCAATAATTGGCTTAATGAATGGGCTACTAGGTGAAGGCTCCTGCTCAGCCATTTCTAATTCCTTCTTTAATCTCAATTGTCCACATGCCGCATTTATAGAATGTCCTTTTTCTCGGCGAATCGTAACCGATACATTCGCTTCCTTTAAAATTTGAACAAATTTATTTTGGCGAGAGATACTTGGGCGCTTCCATTCCAATCCTTCTACTTTATTATAGGGAATACAGTTTACATGTGCATGTAAACGTTTGGCAATTTTGACTAAAGCCCGAGCTTGCTCAAGGCTGTCATTAATCCCATCAATTAAGATAAACTCTAATGTTACCATGCGACCATGAATTTCACGAAATTTTTCAATCGCAGGAATTAAAACCTCTAACGGATAACGTTTATTAATGGGCATAATTTGATTGCGCACTTCATTGGTCGCACCATGTAATGAAATTGCTAGTCGAATAGACAATGCTTCAGTCGCTAACTTTTCAATTTCAGGTGCAAGACCTGAAGTAGAAACTGTGATTCTTCTAGCACCAATATTTAAGCCCCATGAAGCATTCATAATCTTCAGGACACTGACTAATTCATTATAATTAGCTAAAGGCTCACCCATGCCCATAAATACGATGTTATCAAAAGAAACCGATTCATTAGGGTCATGAGTTTCCTTCGGACTATCGATACGAGACATATGCAGCAATTGAGCAACAACCTCTGATGCAAAAAGATTTCGCTTAAAGCCAGCAAGCCCAGAAGCGCAAAATTTACAGCCATAAGCACAGCCTACCTGAATAGAAACGCATACGGTTTTTCTCGATTTCTTTACTCCTACACCCTCTTGTGGAGCTCGAATCAAAACTGTCTCAATCAATTGTTTATCTTCTAATTGAATCAAAAACTTTTGAGTTACATCGTTTGACTGCTTATCGAGTAAAATTTTTGTAGGATCGATCACATAATTAGTACGTAACCACTCTACAAATACTTTAGGCAGATTCCTCATAGAATCCCAATCACTTATTCGCTTCTTAAAAATCCAATCAAAAACTTGTTTCGCTCTATACTTAGGAAAATCAGAAGCCAGTATCTCGGATTCAAAACTTTCAAGGTTTTCTCCTAATAAACTTTTCTTCTCTGGAACGAAACGCATAAATAATTTACTCTGATCCTTGAATTAGTTTCTGCAACAAAGCATCTAAGGTAGCTGGATTCGCTTTGCCTTTAGTTACTTTCATAATTGGGCCTTTAAGTGCATTAATTGCTTTAGCATTTCCCTCTTTATACTGAGCGACTGCTTTTGGATTATTCGCAATTGCCTCCAAGCATAAAGACTCAATTGCTGAGTCATCATTATTTTGACTCAAATCCTTTTTCTCTATTATTGTTTTGGGAGAGACACCAGAATGGAACATTTCTGAAAAAACGTCTTTAGCAATTTGTTTTGAAATAATTCCTGATTCCACTACCTCAACTAATTCGGCAATAAATTCTGCCTTCATTTTTGTATCACTGATTAATAAAGCTGAGTCACCCACTTCGGAATTTGCGGATAATTCTCTCAAAAGATCATTAACGATATAATTTGCAATCGCTTTGGGCGAATCATAAACACTCAATGCCGATTCGAAAAAATCGCTCAATTCACGATCTGCACAGAGCACAGAAGTAATCGTATAAGGCAAAAAATACTTCTCCTGATAGCGACGTTGTCGATCAAAAGGACGTTCTGGCAAAGCTTCTCTCAAGGACTCGATTCGTTTTCTATCCATGGAAACTGGCATTAAATCGGGATCAGGGAAATAGCGATAATCATGTGCTTCTTCTTTGCTTCTCAACGAAAAACTAACATTCTTTGTAGCATCCCAGCGGCGTGTTTCTTGTATTACAGATTCACCAGCTTCTAATATTTTTGCCTGTCGCTTTATCTCATACTCAATTGATGCTCTAACATTTGAAATTGAATTCAGATTTTTCATCTCCGTTCGTGTACCTAAAACATCTGAACCTTTAATGCGTAATGAAACATTGGCATCACAACGCATTTGCCCTTTTTCCATATCGCAGTCTGAAATGCCAGCAAAGGTAATCAGATTCCTAAGTGCATTTAAAAAAGCAACCGCCTCTTCAGAAGAATAAAGATCGGGCTCAGTTACAATTTCAGCTAAAGGAACGCCAGCACGATTAAAATCAATTAAACTATCAAAAGCAGTATGTGATAACTTTCCAGGATCCTCTTCTAAGTGGATACGATTGAGTTGAACCCAGCGATGCGTACCCTCAATATTTCGCGCCGAACCCGGCAATTCGATTTCAACAGAGCCTCCAATGCACAATGGTTGTTCATTTTGTGTTAGCTGATAATTCTTAGGTGAATCTGGGTAAAAATAATTTTTTCTATCCCATTTGCATACCTCTGCAATCTCACATCCAAGCATCAAGCCAAGCTGAGCACAACGCTCGATAGCCTCATAGTTCAAAACAGGTAAAGTTCCTGGCAAACCTAGTACTACAGCATCTGTCAAGGTATTGGGATCTGCTCCGTACCGATAAGGAGCAGCCGTAAACATTTTTGTTTTCGTCTTAACTTGAACATGGATTTCTAATCCTATAACGACTTCATACTTCATTATTTAATCTGTCAAATTTTCGGCCTCATGTTTTTAAATTCATGATTTTTTTCAAAATCATGTGCGATGGATAAAATATCGGATTCTCCAAAAGCTTTTCCAATCACCTGCATACCTATTGGTAAATCATTTTGAGTCATTCCTACAGGCAATGAAAGTGCTGGCAAACCAGCCAAGTTAACAGAAATTGTATAAATATCATTTAAATACATTGCCAAAGGATCACTGTTTTTTTCGCCACGTTGAAAAGCGGGTGTTGGGGAAGTCGGAGTAATAATTGCATCCACTTTAGTAAAAGCTTGTTCAAAATCTTGACGAATGAGCGAACGCACCTTTTGCGCTCTTAAATAATACGCATCATAATAACCAGAACTCAAAACGTATGTCCCCAAGATAATGCGACGTTTTACCTCTTCTCCAAAACCTTCACCTCTACTTTTAGAAAAAAGCTCTAACATATTTTCAGCGTCTTTACTTCTATGCGAATAACGAACGCCATCAAATCGCGCAAGATTTGAAGAAGCTTCAGCTGTAGCAATAATGTAATAAACAGGCACACATAATTCTGAATGCGGTAATGAAATCTCCTCAATGGCGTAGCCCTTCGAACCATACCAAGCAATTGCTTTTTCAACCGCCTCTTTAACTTCTTGATCAATGCCTTGTTGAAAGAATTCTTTAGGAACACCTAAGGTCATTTTTTTTGTTGGTTGATCCAAAGCCGAGGAATAATTGACCCTTGGTTGATTCAAAGATGTTGAGTCGAGAGGATCATGACCAGTAATTGTTTCTAATAATAAAGCTGAATCTTTCACATTGCGTGACAAAGGACCAACTTGATCTAAAGAAGAGGCAAAGGCAACTAAACCATAACGAGAAACAAGTCCATAAGTAGGCTTCATGCCGACTACACCACAAAAAGCTGCGGGTTGACGAATCGAGCCACCCGTATCTGTACCTAAACTAACGATTGCTTCACCTGCAGATACTGCAGCGGCACTTCCACCTGAAGATCCTCCAGGAATACAATCTAGATTCCAAGGGTTAGCCGTTAAACCATAAGCTGAATTTTCGGTTGATGAACCCATAGCAAACTCGTCCATATTAAGCCGACCCCAAATAATTGAACCAGCCTCTTTCAACTTTGTAATACATGTCGCATCATAAGGCGAATGATAGCCCTCTAACATCTTTGAGGCACAGCGAAGCGATTGATCCTTCACAGCTAAAATATCTTTTATCCCAACTGGAATTCCATCAAATGGACCTAAGCTTTCACCTCTAGCTCGGCGTTCATCTGATGCCCTTGCCTGCTTAAGTGCGTTTTCAACGTTTCGATCAACAAATGCGTTTATCTTTGGTTCAACTGCATCGGTTCGATCTATCACCGATTGCATCAATTCAACTGCACTGAATGCTTTAGACTCTAACCCTTGATTTAAGGAAGCAATATCCGAATAAAATAAATCGCTCATTTTCCTATATTTTATTCTACTACTTTAGGGACAACGACTTGATCTTCCCGGCTTTCTGGTGCCATTTTCTTTAAAATATCTTTTGAAAAAACAGCACCTGGTTCATCTCCTTCGCGCCAAACATTATCCACCTTATGGGCATGGGCCATTGGCTCAATTCCTTCCACGTTCACGCTATTTAATTTCTCAAAATAAACTAATATATCATTTAACTGCCCGGAAAGCTTAGACTTATCCTCTTCGGATAATTCCAATCGTGCTAATTGTGCGACATAATCAATATTTATTTTTTTATCTGATTTTGGCATATTAATTATTTTCTGATTTGGTAGTCTGTTTGTTCAAGTACTGCAGATTGAACAGCCTCAAATAAAGCATTCACCTCTTTATCTTTTAGCGTCCGATCTTGCGCTCTGAATTTCATGCTTACCGCAAAGCTTTTCTTACCTTCTTCAAGACCTTCGCCCTCATACACATCAAAAACCTCGACTGATTCGCAAGCAAAACTCTCTATTGATTGTTCAAT
>JBJLEY010000010.1:0-47135 GCA_045565635.1 Coraliomargaritaceae bacterium | reverse complement strand
AGAATAATATTCGATATTAAATGATCTTTAAAACTTCATTTAATCGACCTTTTAAAAACTATGAATAACAACGAAATCTTGGCACTCTTTGATCAGTGGAATAATGCCCTAAAGACTGGTAACCCAAAAGAAGTCGCCGCTCTATACGCAACGGATGCTATCTTGTTACCGACAGTTTCTAACAAGGTTCGACACAACCATGAAGAAATTGAAGATTACTTTGTGCACTTTTTAGCTAAGGTACCTTCAGGAAAAATCGATGAATCCAATGTTCGTATTTTTAGCGACGTCGCTATCAATTCAGGTGTCTATACTTTCACCTTTGCTGATGTGTCTTCGGTTCAAGCTCGCTTTACCTACGTTTACAAACGGGTGGGTGAAGATTGGCTCATAACCGAACACCATTCATCCCAAATGCCCGAATAGCTTTGCCGTTTGCAAGTGTAGAGCTTTAAAGATATTAACTGAGCCAAGTTCAGCTAAGAGTGCTTAGGCACGGTTATTGCTATTAGATATCTATTTAACTAAATAGAAAGACAAGGAACGCCAATACAAGATACCCGTCAGTATGTTTAAATCCTACCAAAGAGAGCATTTTTTTGATGAAATGTTTGGGCTTCAGTCTGAACCTCTCAAGCACTATCAGCATATCTATGATAAGTTATCTGCTTACGACACCACCCGACTGAACAATAAGCAAAAAGAAGTCGAACAAGGTTTCTTAGAAGAAGGTATTACCTTTACTGTTTACGGAGATGCCGCTGGCACAGAAAAGATTTTCCCTTTCGACCTCATCCCCAGAATTATCTCATCTAAAGAATGGGAAATCATCCATAATGGATTATCCCAAAGAGTCATCGCTCTCAATTTATTCCTCTATGATATTTATCACGATCAAAATATTCTAAAGGATAAAGTAATACCAGAACATGTGGTCAAAGAATCAGCTGACTTCAGAAAAGAGATGATAGGAGTAAATGTTCCACAAAATATTTATACACATATCTGTGGGACCGACTTAATCCGAGATGCAGAAGGCAACTACCTAGCTCTAGAAGACAATGCTCGTTGTCCATCAGGAGTCTCCTATCTTCTCGAAAACCGCGAAGCAATGAAACGCGCATTTCCTAATGTCTATGCCCAGTCAAAAGTTCAAGCAGTTAACCACTATCCCGAATTATTACTCAAATCACTTCAATACCTTTCCTTAAGAAAGGATAAAGATCCCGTTTGTGTTTTACTGACTCCCGGTGTTTACAATAGCGCCTATTTTGAACACACTTTTCTCGCTCGAAAAATGGGCATAGAAATTGTAGAAGGACGAGACCTCACTGTAGAAAATGATAAAATCTATATGAGAACGACTCGTGGCTTAGTCCAAGTAGATGTTATTTACCGAAGAATTGATGATCAATTTATCGATCCGGCTGTTTTCAGAAAAGATTCCGTTCTGGGTATACCTAATATCATGAATGCCTACATAAAAGGTAATGTGGCCCTAGCTAATGCCATCGGTACAGGTGTTTGTGACGACAAAGTAATCTATGCTTATGTGCCTGATATGATTCGCTACTACCTTTCTCAAGAGCCGATCATTGATTCCGTACCTACCTACCTTGCTTGGAAAGACAGTGATAAACAATTTATATTGGAAAACTTAGATAAACTCGTAGTCAAAGCTGCTAATGAATCGGGCGGTTATGGGATGCTCATGGGTCCCTCTTCAACTAAAAAACAGCGGGATGAATTTAAACAAGCGATCAAAGCTAACCCTCGCGATTACATTGCCCAACCCGTTGTCTCTCTTTCTCGACACCCTACTTTCTGTGACGAGCAAACCATAGAAGGGCGACATGTTGATCTACGTCCTTTTATCATTTATGGCGAACATATCGAAATAATACCTGGAGGACTGACACGAGTGGCTCTTAAAAAAGACTCTTTAGTTGTTAATTCATCACAAGGAGGAGGTAGCAAAGACACTTGGGTGATTATGGACGAATAATATGTTAACACGTGTATCACATAATCTCTTTTGGCTGAGCCGCTACATTGAACGGGTCGAGAATCTCGCCCGCATCGCAGACACGACTTTCAAAGACTCAATAGAAATTGAATCTAGCGTAAAGGGTTCAAAATCGAATAACAGTATCTGGGAGCCTGTATTGAATAACCTTGGATACCCTAGCGATACAATAGAATCGATCCTTGATGAAAAGGATGCGAATGCAATTCTCTCTTTTATCAACTTTTCTCCAGATAACGGTGATTCAATTGCCAACTGTATCTCTCAAGCCAGAGAAAATGCCCGCCTCGTACGCGATCAAATCTCTGAAGAAATTTGGCGCGAACTCAACCGATTTCATTTATTAATTAGATCCAGCCGTAACGATGAACACTGGCAACAAAACCCCGTCGACTTTTATCGTAAAGTCATTGATTTATGTATGCTTTTATCCGGCCTGATTAATTCTACTATTTTGCACGATGAAGGCTGGAACTTCCTCCAAACCGGAAAACACATTGAACGCTCAGAAAAAACCCTACGTATCTTAACCCTATTTGCAGACAAAGGAGAGAACCACTCACGCTCCATAAATTCAACCCTTCGTTCAGCCACCGCCTATTCCGCTTACCTCAGTGCCACCAAAGGGAGCTTCAAACCTGAATCCATTTACCAATTTCTTCTCTTTGCCCCCTCCTTCCCTCGCTCAGTTCGTTACTGTTGTCGACAACTCAATTATTTCCTCCATCAAATCTCAGGCTGTCCGATCAACTCTTTTAGCAATCCTGTCGAAGAAAATACCCGTAACATAGTCGCGAAGCTGGATTTCTATAATACGCAAAACTCTGATAAAACTCAGCTCAAAGTCTACCTAGAACCCCTCTTGGAAGACCTTGATACCATCAGTAATCAGATCTTTGATGAAAACAATTATGCAATGCCCAAATTCCAAAAACCATGGAATTCTGATTCATCACAACAAACTCAATCTCAACAATAAGCGTCACCCCAATCGCACTAAGAACGAACTATGAGGCTCAAAATTTATCACCAAACCAAATACCAATATGCCAATTCAGTTAAGCTCAACGAAAACGAATTGAGACTGACCCCAAAATCTAATCGTCATCAATATGTCGAATCTTCCTTTGTTTACACCTACCCTGCCATTCAAATCAAACACTACGACGATTTAAACTTTAACCGAGTCCACCGCTTCTCAATCACTCAGCCTCATCAAGAACTCTCAATCGAAAGTCGCTCCATTGTTCAAACTCATCAAAGAATCAACTGCCAACAACTCCCCTATGGCTTTAAACACGATGAACTGAAAAGTGTTTGGGGGCTCGAAGAAACTCACAGTTATTTACAAACTAGTACCTTTGTTGACGTCAATCCAGACATTTGGAAAGAAGCCATCCAGATCAAAGACCAATCCGATGATGTCTTTCAAACCGCATATGCCATCATGGAATTCATCTATGAAAATTACACCTACACTTCCGGCTCAACCACTGTATCCACTCACGCAAACGAAATTATTCAAAAAAGAGAAGGCGTCTGCCAAGATTTCACCCATGCTATGGTCGCCTTCTGTCGCTCCATAAAAATCCCTGCCCGTTACGTCAGCGGATACTTATATGATTCCCTTAGAGACAATACACTAAGAGGGGCACAAGCCTCGCACGCTTGGGTAGAGATTTATTTAGCAGACATCGGCTGGGTCGGACTCGATCCCACTAATCGAAAAGTTGTGGACGAAACCTATGTCGTCCTGGCAGTCGGCCGAGATTATTATGATGTCGCCCCGGTATTTGGAAGCTATTTCGGAGACCCAAGCTGTCTTCTAAACATCAATGTTCGAGTAGAAGCCATTTAAAGTATCGACATTGATTCAGACAAATTAATGCAAATTGCGAATCAAAAAAAGTGAGTCTCTTTTAGATAAGAGACACCACGTTTGCTATGGGTCACGAAGTAAAAATAACGCGACCACATTTTCAAGAAACTAATAGTAGTCCTATTAGACCTTAAACCATCTTACCTCTTAAAAGGAGAAAAAGATTAGTATCTATTACGAGATCTATCGTTAGAGAAGTTTCTGTCGTTTCTGTCGTTTCTACGAGGACGTTCCTCTTTAGGTTTAGCTTCATTAACAACAATATTTCTTCCTAAAAACTCAAAATCATTGAGTTGCTCGATAGCACTAGTTGCGGCTTCAACTGTGTCCATTGTAATAAAAGCAAAGCCTTTAGATCTTTCAGTAAATTTATCTTTAACAATAAAGACATCTGTTACATTTCCGTGTTCAGAAAAAAGTGAATTTAGTTCATCCTCGGATGCTTTAAAGGAAAGGTTTCCTACGTATAATTTTGTGTTCATAATATATTTTTAAATGTTTATTTGAAGATTAGGGATAAAGCAATTTGACATATAAAAGATACACATGAAACTAGTTTAAAAAATAATCTTAGAATTAAATGAACATAGTTTTATTGTTCTAACAACAAAATTGTGCCTAAAATTGAGATTATTCAAAATCTATTAGGTGATCCACCTTCTAACCATAATCTAATAATATCCTCATACGCGGTCTTTAGACCACGTATTTACAATTAAAAAAGACGGATATAGTAGGGATCACCTAGCATATTTCTTGATTTAATAAGGGACTTATGGTCAATTACTTAATCCTATGAAGCGTAATCTTATATTATTACTTACTTTGAGTATAAACCATTTATACAGTATCGATGTAGGGATATTAAAAGAAGCAAATCTATCACAAATAAAGATAATCCTGAGTGGCGAGGATGGCGTCTCTTACTTTTTAAGAGATTCACAAGATTTAAAAGAGTGGGATCTTGTTTATGAGGAGCCTATTCAAAACCAAAATGAAATTACCCTTTCAGCAGATCAGTCACGAAATTTTTTTACGCTAGAAAGTAAATTTGAAAGACGCGCTAGACTTTTTATTCAAAACTACAAAAAACAGCTAATTAACGGTGGACCGAAAATATTAAATTTAAATAATAATGAAGTTCAGAGCACCATAACGATAGAAGAAAATCGAATAAATAATGAAATGGTGATTACCGCAAACGGCATACCTAATTACCTGCCTACAATATTAGGTATTGATGTTACTAATGGATTTTCTGGGGAGAATTACTTTAAAGAAATAAAGCTTACAGAAAATAATCTAGGCGCTTCCGGTAACAATAATCCTAACCAAATTATATTAGCCGAAGAAATATTTATAATCCCTCTAGAACCCGTATACAATGAAAATACAGCTGATACTTCATTGGGTACAGTCGGAGTCGCAATAAACGGTATTCCAATTTATAATCCATTCGAAGATCAAAATGAAACAGCCGCTTATGGAAGAATTTTCTCTTCCTGCTGTGGACATCCTCAACTCAATGGAATTTATCATTATCATAAATACCCAACTTGCCTTAGATATATTGATGGCGATAATTTCAAAACGGAAAAAGAGAAATGTGACAGTATTGATCAACTAATAGAAAATGGAAATCACTCTCCCCTGATTGGATTTGCTTTGGATGGTTGGCCAATTTACGGTCCAGTTGGATGGACAGATGAAATGAGAAATAGCGAGCTTTTGAGTTCAAGCTATACAGGATTACCCGATAGCTCTGGCAATCCAGCCTTCATAGAAAATTCTGGAGACTTAGATATATGTAACGGTATAGATTCCCCTACACCTGAATTCCCAGAAGGAATTTACCATTACGTTATGTCTGTAAAATCTAATCCCGATGGAACTGTTTTTAGGTATTTAAATCCACATTTTGGATATGATATTAGGAGTACGCTTAAAAAACATTCAGTAATGCCTAGTGCTTGGGAAGATGATTCCACTTACATTGATAGTTTAAAATCGGGCTTTGTAATAAATGGACTAAATATTCCGGGAACAGATACATTTTCTACTTTTATTCTATTTATTAAAAATATGCAGAATTTGCTTAGGGACAATAATTATTCCTATATTGCTGATGAGTTCGAAACTATGCAAATCGAGTATCCCTACACGATCAGAAGGTATCGCGGCAACCCATCCCCGAGAAGTAATAGCGGAAACAATCAAAATAATAATGATAACAATGAAGACACAAGAAATTTTGAAATTAACCCCTCAAATGTTATTCCTTCAGAAAATTTTTCTGGTTCTGGAATTGTGCAAATAAATCTAAATAATGTTGCAGGGCCGCCTCTTCCGAGAAATTTAATACGTGTCCGCATCGGAGCATTGGAACTATCAAATATAAATTTGGAAAATAATATGGTAGAAGGATCTTTTAACGGATTATCTGAAGGTATCTATGATGTTACCGCCACATTTCGAACACCTAATGGAACAATTTTTAATTACACTGCAGAACAGAGCTTTAGTGTATTTATCGTAAACTAAATGATGGCGATGAAGGACCACACGCATGCCACTTCTTTTCAAAAAGGAAACCGAACATCTCACCTGAGCGTAAAGAAATAACTAATTTTGCAAAGCTCTAGTAATGATGTTTAGAAAAATTCGTTACGTATACTATACTAAATATTATCTTATGAAAATAAAGATTAAATCATTCTACAAAATTACCCTAACAGCACTACTGTTTTTTTTAAACCCTTTATCATCATTACTTTACGGACTAACCCCTGCTCCATCTGACATATATGTTGGAGTTGGTTACTTTTCTGGTGAATACTACAACTTCTATACCGATTCAGGCGGGAGCAACCCAATTACCATTTCAAATTACGTATTTTACAAAGGTAGCACCTACACATTTCACAAAATTTCTGGTACCGGGCATCCGTTTTATTTGAGCGATACGGCGAATACTTCAACCAATTCTTACCATCTAGGGACACTGAGTTTACCCGTAACATCTGATTACACTATCGGTAGATACGATGGAATAATTCCCTCTGAAAGTTTCAGTATTACTATACCATCAGACTATAACAAACAGTTGCATTATTATTGTACAAGAACGTTTCATTCAACAATGGTTGATGCTTTTAACCTAGCAAGCCCTCCCTCTTATATTGACAGTACTCGCTTAGTGATCACTGAAGTTGATCGTGAAATTGACTACCTAGAAGTGACCTACTTTGGCGAGGATAGTGGCATTCTTGAGCAGTCCGTATCAGTAACTAATATTCTTGGAGATTCTTTAGAAATCAGTGCAGATACAGTCTTTAATTCAGGCGAAACTAAAGAATTCACCAGTCCGCTATCCGGAACATCACACTTACAACTCATAGCGCTCGATGCAACAAATCCTGCGTTTTGGGTTAATGCGTCAGATGATTCGAATAAAGGCTACTTTTTTGATGAGCGTGTCATCGCTAATCCACTTCCAGATGTACCACAAGGTGAGATAGCCATAGGACTTAAAACAGTTTCCTCAGGATTATCTCATTTAATTGGTATTGCTGATCCTAATGACGGCTCAGGAAGAATTTTCCTCATAGAACAAACGGGTAAAGTCAAAGTACTTAACGAGAACGGTATTGTATCGCCGAACCCGTTTATGGATATTTCCACTCTCCTCACCCCTCTGGTGTTAGATACAATTGGCTACGATGAACGCGGTCTTTTAGGCTTAGCGCTCAGTCCTAATTTTACCAATGATGGTACCTTATTCTTTTATGCAAGTTATCCTAAAAACAGTACTGCTGACTTCACAATTCCAGCACAGTACTTGAGTATGCAAGGCACCGACTATGATAATATCGACCACCATAGCGTGATCATCAAAAGAACCTTCTCTGATGATAATGGAAATGGTATTTTTGATTACGGCGACTCTTTCAATGATTCCGAGATATTAAGGTTTGAGCAACCTACCGCGAATTCATTCCCTTATATCGGGTCTAATCACAACGGCGGGCATCTTTTCTTTGATAACAACGGATTATTAATGATTGCGATTGGGGATGGCGGAGATGCAAACGATACAGGAAATGGCCACTCATCGATTGGTAACGGAGCTGATCCCACAAATATCCTTGGAGCTTTAATACGAATAGATCCCTACGGAACAAATAGTAGCAATGGAAAATACGGTATTCCACTAGACAACCCCTTCTATGGTCACAGCACATACCTTGATGAGATCTACGCATACGGCTTTAGAAATCCTTGGACATTCACCCAAGACCCTCTAACTAATGAAATTTATTCGTCAGACTCTGGACAAAATACAGTTCAAGAAGTCAATAAAGTATTACCCGGTAAAAACTATGGTTGGAGAGCAAAAGAAGGCAGTTTCTTATTTGATCCTGTGTCAGGAAATATAGGATCTTTGATCAATGCACCCAGTATAGAGGGCTTAGAAGATCCGATAGTTGAATACGACCACGACCAAGGCTATGCAAATATCATTGGCGGGCATATATACCGAGGGTCCTTAATTCCAGAACTTAACGGAGCCTATATATGCGGAGACTATGGGCCTTTTCAGCCTCCAGGAGAACTCTTCTACGTTGAGAATTTAAATACTGTGCCGGTACTAAAAAGATTTCAAATTGGTGTGACCGATAGAGCATTATTATCCGATGTTCGGGCATTTAGTGTCGATTCAGACGGAGAAATTTACTTTGTAGGCAATAGCAATAATCAAAGTAGTTTGTATAAAATCGTTCCGCTCGCACATATGGATATGGTGGTTACGAATCAGGTAAGCCTTACCATAATCGGAGACGAAGACAGTCAAATCACATTGCAAAAATCCAATGATTTAGATTTTTCCAATGCAGAGGAGACCATCATCAATAACGGTGACTTAATTAAAAATTATACACTTGAGGATAAAGCTTTCTTCAAACTAATAGCTGAATAAAACAGGCTTTTGAAAATGGTGGAGGTGGCGGGAGTCGAACCCGCGTGTCTCTTGTGTTCACAAGGGGCATCTACATGTTTATCTTTTTATTTATTGTCGTCTTTAAAGCGTGAAAAAGCACACTCTTTAATTTCCATGTCTTCAAAAATACGACTTATGAGTGAAGACAAACACATAAGCTATGCCTACTAGTCGGCGCCTCTAGTCTATAGTAGGTGTCTAGGTAGAGACGTTGCTGAACTAAGCAGCAAGAGCGAATTGTTCTTCGCCAATTAATTTTTGTAATGGATTGATACGGAGCCTCCATTATCTCCGACATGCAGCCTCAGGCTACGGCAAGAGGTCGAATCCGGTACACCCCCAAATTAAAATTTTAAATGATAATTTGAAACGTATGGAATCACAAACCGCTTGGTTGCGTGGAATGCAATCATACTTTCAAAGAACAGGAATCCTATAGTTAGACCGAATTAAAAAAGAAAACAATCCTGAATTTTTTCTGCTTGATTCAAAATTAACCGCTTGAATTTTAATAAAATATAGCATTACTTGAATGAATTCACAAATAATGAGTCGTGTACTAACTTGGGAAAAACAAAATTTAATCAGCATTGAACCGCTCTCACTGGCTGATATAAATACTATTTTTTCATTGGCTCGTTACTATAAGCAAGGAACAGAGTCGGGGCAACTGAAGTTTGATGCTCTTGAGGGCCGAACCGTGATCAATCTTTTCTTAGAACCGAGTACCCGAACTCGTCTGGCTTTTGAAATCGCCTGTAAACGTTTGTCGGCGGACTGTATCAGTGTCAGTGGTGGTGCGAGTAGTTTGAGCAAAGGAGAATCCCTAAAGGATACGGCGCGCAATATAGTCGCACTGGGTGCAGATGTGATCATCATGCGTCATTCGTCCTCAGGTTCTGCCGATTATTTATCAAAGACCGTGGACACTCCGATCATCAATGCGGGGGATGGTTCACACGCCCACCCGACCCAAGCTCTTCTCGATACCTTTACTTTGACGGAGCGTTTAGGAGATGTGAAAAATAAGAAGGTGACGATTTTGGGGGATATTTTATTCAGCCGAGTGGCTCGCTCAAATATACATTGTCTTTTGAAGTTGGGTGCTAAGGTGACTTTAGCGGGGCCGAATACTTTGGTGCCGAAAGAATTTGAAGCGATGGGTGTGACGGTATCGCATAATTTAAAGGATGCTTTGGAAGATGCGGATGCGATTATGCTTCTGCGGATTCAGCATGAGCGACAAACCTCTACCCACTTTCCTTCGATTGGTGAATACACCACGAGTTTTGGTTTGAATGAGCGTCGTGCCCATTGGATCAAGCCGAACGCAATTATCATGCATCCGGGACCAATCAATCGAGGTGTGGAAATTGATTCCAAACTGGCGGACTCAAGTAACTCAGTGATTTTAGAACAGGTGAAAAATGGAGTGTTTGTACGCATGGCGATTCTCCATCTTTGTCACGCCGCCCACACACAAACAAAAATCAGCCTACCGAAATAACCTTTTAAATTTAAGCCTAAATTATGACGCAATATACTTGGATAAAAAATGGATTGGTAATCGATCCAGCGAATGACCGAGAAGGCATAGGTGATGTCTTTATCAAGGATGGTTTGATTGTGGATAAACTGAGCGATGCGGAAAAGGCGGAAGCGAGTCATTTTGATGCGAAGGGTTTGGTGGTGGCACCGGGCTTAGTGGATATCCATGTTCATTTTCGAGAGCCGGGTCAGACCCATAAGGAGGATATTGCCAGTGGTTCGAGGGCAGCGGCAGCGGGCGGATACACCTCCGTGGTTTGTATGCCAAACACCTCCCCTGTCTGTGATAATGCGGGCACGCTTGAACGGATCAACAATAGCATAGAAAAGGAAGCGGTGATCCATGTTTACACCACGGGTTGTTTGACGATTGGTATGAAGGGTGAAGCCCTTGCGCCGACTGGACAACTGAAGCAAGCGGGTATTGTTGCGGTGACCGATGATGGTCTCTGTATTCAAAATAACGAGATTATGCGGCGTGCGGTGGAATATGCGACTTTGCACCACTTGCCAATTATGGATCATTGCCAAGATGGCAGTTTAACCGAAAATGCGGTGATGCATGAGGGTGAAGTTTCCCTGAAGTTGGGACTGAAGGGCTGGCCGAGGGCAGCGGAGGATATCATTGTCGCTCGTAATATTATTTTATCGGAACTGACGGGTGCTCGTATCCATATGCAACATGTGAGTTCTTATCATTCGGTCGAACTCCTTCGCAATGCGAAAGCGAGAGGCATTAATGTGACCGGTGAAGCAAGCCCACACCACATTGAGTTTACCGATACTTGTATCGGTGATTATAATACATTGTTCAAAATGAACCCGCCTTTGCGTACGGAAAAAGATCGCTTGGCTTTGATCGAAGGATTAAAGGATGGCACGCTCGATTGCATCGCCACCGATCATGCTCCCCACTCGCCTACGGAAAAAGACTGTGAATTTGATAAAGCACCGTTTGGGATTATCGGCTTAGAAAATGCCTTAGCCAGTACTTTGGAAACCCTCTACCACAGCAAGGAATTATCCCTTAAAGAAGTAGTTGCCTTGATGACCCACAAGGGAGCGGAAATCTGTGATCTGCCGGCGGGGACACTATCGGTAGGTGCTTCAGGAGATGTGTGTATTTTTGATCCCGATCAGAAGTGGACAGTCGATGCGGAAGCGTTCAAAAGCAAATCGAGAAATTGTCCATGGAATGGTCGGACTTTGCGAGGTCAGGTCAAAGCGACTTTTGTCGATGGCAAAGAGATCTTCCGCTTGAGATAATTGTTGATGACGGAGTACCAGCCAAATTTATTCGCCAGTGCGATCTCTTTTCTATTCTTGGGAATCATTATAGGCAGTATTCTTATTTGGGCTCAAAAAGAACGCCGCAATCCTTTGCACCTAGGAAAAAACCCTTCAATGCTCCCTCAGTGGAATATTCAGTGGGTTGATTTTTCGCTCTTCATCTTTTCTGCGTTTCTCTTAATTTTGTTAGCACAAAACCTGTTGTCCGCATTTATGCCCATCTTGCCTGAAGGTGAAGAGATTGAATTAAGTCCGCAACTTGCCCTACTTTCTATTCTTACATTGCATGGCCCAATTTTGCTCAATTACTTTCTCTTCCAAAAATTTTATCTCAAAGAAAATAGGATCACTTTAAATTTAGTCCCTGCGAATCTCTTAGAAGATTTCAAACACAGTTTCATTCTATTCGTTCAGTTTCTTCCGCTGATTTGGGTCATTTCTTTTCTTTGGAGCCTTTTCCTTGGCTTGCTTCAATATTATTCGCTAATCGAAGAGTTTCCCGTGCAGCCTTTAGTCGAATTGATGGCCAAAGATATCCCGATGTTTGATTATCTTTTGATTGCGGTACTGGGTATTGCCTTTGTTCCTATGATTGAAGAAATTATTTTCCGTGGGTGCTTGTATCGGTTTCTCAAAGCACGGCAGACAATTCTAGTGGCTCAATTAGTCAGTGCGGCACTCTTTGCCTTACTCCATGACAACCTAAATTCCTTTCTCCCTTTAGTCTTTATTGGATTTATTTTAGCAAGGATTTATGAATCAACTGGCTCGATTTATAAAACAATCTTTTTCCACGCCCTTTTTAATGCGACAAGTTTTATCTTTCTCGGATTACTTAAGTACTCTGGATTGCCTTTAGAAATAATTTTTCCTTGGCAGCCATAGCAATGGGTTGACAGACAGCGGTCTAAAACTTAAACAAAACGACTCTTTATTTATACATTATTATGATCTCTTGGATTCAAAATCACCTAATACGCCACGGGCGTTGGATATTCATTTCACTTTTAGCAGTGATCATTATTGCCTTTGTTTTTACCATCGGAAATACCCCGGGCTTAACCACCGATGAAAGCAACTATGAAGAGCGGTTTATTTTAGGCATTGATGTTAATAATCAAAGAGTGATGGATGAACTCGCAGGGACAGTCGGCTTAAGCTACCTGTTGAGAACAAAATCAGAGTTGCGTAATCAAAACCAATTTCAAAGTGAATTAGCCAATCGTATTGCTCAACTCTATTTGATTGAGAACATCGGCCTTCCAAACCCAACACAGGAAGAGCTTAAAGCCTACATTGAAGGCTTAGCGTATTTTCAAGATGAGTCGGGCGCCTTTGATCCTGAGAGCTACAACGACTTCATTAGCTTAGTGAATGTGAATCCAGAAATTAGCGAAAATCAATTTGTACAAACCTTAATTGTGGATTACAAAATCGATGCCCTGAATTCAGTGATTGAGGGACCTGGTTTCTACACGACCCCGCAAAGTCAGTTTATTTTAGACCAACAAAATACAGCTTATAATTTATACAATATCAAGATAGATCCGAATACATTTGATCCTGAAATCGACACTAGTGAAGCAGCGGTTAAGGACTATTTCGAAACACAGCAGGTCGCTTACGAAACAGACGAGAAAATTGAAACAAGCTCTATTCGCTTCCCGCTTGTTGCACAAATCTCTGAAGCAGATACGGAAACACTCAATGCATACTATCTGGAGAATAAAGAGTCCATTGATGCAGAATACCGTGCAGGAAAAGAGACAATCATAGATTTGGATGCTGAAGGTGCCGATAAAGAAGAAGCAACTGATGCGCAAGATGAAGTGATTACTTTTGAATTGGTCGCTGACATCGCACGAGCAAATTGGGAAGCCAAGGAACAAAATAAAGTAGCCGAATCTTTAGCCAGTGAATTTGTTTACACTTTGTATGACCAAGAAATTAAACTCGGCTCTGACGCCTTTGCGGACATGTTAGCCGCTTATGAAGTTTCAGAAATGGATGTTGAGCCTTATGCAGCATCCGATATCTATGGTAAAGCCTTGCCCTCTAATCTCCTTCAAGCGGGTTTTGATTTGAATCCCGATCGCTATTACTCCGATCCTTACAAAACAGATAATGGCTATGTTGTCTTGCTCTATAAATCGACCATTCCATCAGAAATCCCTCCTTTTGAAAGCGTAGTCGATGAAGTCAAAATGGACTACATCGCTGAAGAAATACGAGCAGCTTTCAGTACCTACGGCGAAGATGTAAAATCTCAATTAGAAGCAATCGTTGAATCCGGTGAAGATTTTCTAAGTGGTGCTGAGGCTTTAGGCTTAACTGTCGAGCACTATCCAGATTTCAGTTATAATAACCAACCAGAAGATGCAAAGCCCTACGAGTTTCAAGCTGTTTTCCGACTAAAAGAAGGTGAAGTATCGAACATGAGCAATTACTCAGAAATGGCAGTCATCACATACCTAGCCTCCAAAGATGTTCAAGAATACGAAGCCGCCGAAGACGAAGTCGAACGTTTGGTATCCAACATAAAAAGTTTCAGCAAAAATACAGGTCTAGGCGGATTTTATAATGAGATGATCTCTCGCGAAGTTGACGCATTAGAATCGACTGATTAAAACTAGACAGCAAAGTATCGATAAAAGCGTGTCACTTCTAACTTAGAAGTTCTTTAGCGTGATCTAGAGCGGATTGAGAATTTCGGTCGCCGAGCATGCGAGCGATTTCGCCTAAGCGTTGCTCTTGCTCATCATGAATGGGTGTGATTGACACCTGAGTTTCAGAATCATCCTGCAGCTTTTCCACGATAAAATGTTGAGCGCCTAGGGAAGCGACTTGAGGTAAATGAGTGACACAGAAGACTTGATGAGAATCGGCGATGCGTGCCATTTCATTCCCGACCGTACGCCCTACTTCTCCCCCGACATTGGCATCAACTTCATCAAAAACCAAAACGGGCGTTTTATCGACATCGGCTAAAATGGTTTTCAGGGCAAGCATGACACGAGCGGTTTCACCACTGGAAGCGATTTTATTGAGAGGCAGTAAATCCTGCCCGACATTCGGAGAAAAAAGGAAGCTACAAGTATGTTTACCCGAATCGGTGAAATGGTCTGATTCCGTAAGGACGATATCTAATTGAGCCTTTTTGAAGCCGAGTTGAAGCAAAAGTTCTGTAGCCTGTTTAGCCAAGGCTTTTGCCCCCTTGCATCGGTTTTTATAAAGACGTTCTGAATCTTTGGCTAACTGTTCTTCAAGCTTTGTGCATTTGAGTTCAAGCTTTTGAATTGAGCCCTCAATATCGCTTTGCATGGCTATTTTATTTTCAAGAGACGCTTTTTCCTCAAGTAAACTTTCCAAACTTCCGCCGTACTTACGTTTTAATTCCTGCCAAGTGTTCATTTGGCTGATCGTGCTTTCAATCATTTCTGGATCAAAATCAAAACCACCGCTCAATGAGTGTATTTCTTGACTCAGATCATCGGCTTCGATTTGCAAGCTCTTCGCCCGTTCCGATAGCTCTTCCATACTTGAATCAATTGAACTCAGGTTGCTCATTTGGTGGTTAAGAGCATTCAAACGATCCATCAGTCCACTTTCACCAGAAACAATATCTTCACAGGTTTGAAGCATGGATTGTAGTTCTTGCGACTGACTGATCTTGGTAAAATTCGATTCCAGTTCTGAAATCGCAGTTTCACTTAAATCCAAGTGTTCCATCTTGTTGATTTCATTGCTGAGAAAACGAAGCGCATCGTCATCCAATTGTTCAGACGATTTTAAATTTTCGATCGCCTTACATTCACTTCGCCATTCCTTAAAAATGGAACCATAGTTCTCGAGCAAGGTATCATTTTGGGAAAAGGCATCCAAAAGTTCTAATTGGCACTGTTCTTTAAACAATTTCTGAGGTTCGCCTGGGCCATGAAAGTCGATCCAATACTCACCTAAAGTTTTTAGCTGGCTCAAGGTGGCTAAACTTCCATTGATTCGAATTTTCGACATCTTTGATGCGTCTAAACTACGGAATAGAATCAAGCACCCTTCATCACAAACAGGCAAATCCAATTCTTCTAATACTGCATCGATTCCATCACTCTCTAGGAAAAACAAACTCGCTTCTACACTAAGCCGATCAGAACCTTGGCGAATCATTTCTTTATTGGAGCGTGCACCAGAAAGCAGGTTGAACGCTCCAAGTAGGACGCTCTTTCCCGCCCCTGTCTCACCAGTAACGACTGAGAATCCTTGATCGAATTCCAAAGTAAGCGATTTTAATAAGGCGAGATTTTCAATCTTCAAGTATTGAAGCATTGGATAAAAGAGTGTTTGTCAGTCGAATTGTTTAAGAAAGCGATTAAGCTCCGAAATAAAGTCTTACTAAAGTTAATAACGGGAAAAAAGTGGTAGCGTAAGCTAAAATAAACAAAAGAAAGGTTTTTAAAAATCCGATTTTCAAAGTTTTACTCAATGCGATAAGTAAAATGGTAAAGCCATAGATAAAACCGACAAAGAAAAAAGGAAAAAACTTGCTGATGATCAAGCGAGGGTCAACGAGTGCCATTGAAACAAAAAAGACTAAGAAAAGCACTGTCCAAGGAATCAAACCAATGCCTAAACCAGTACGCACTTCCTTAGACTCTACTTTAGCACCGAACCAACGTCCAAAAGTCTTCAGAGCTAAAGCAAAAATATAAAAAACGCCTAAACCAAGAATACCGCCAATGATGACTTTCAAAGGAATTAATCCACCACCCGTCATGCCTTCAGCGCCTGACTCAGGGTCAATTAAGCCTGTACTCATAACAATCGGAATACTCTGTAGAGCACTGAATAAAAAAGCGACTCTTAGAGCAAAGGTATGGGTTTTGGTTTGAGACAGTACTTCCTCGATAAATAAACCAGGACGATAAAAGATTTGTAAGTATTGGAACATAAACGAAAACGTGACAAAAAAATCAAAAACCCTCAAACCAAAAGCGAATAAAATAAGCTCTAAGAAAATATTTTAAAAAAAATACGATAATTGCTTGCAGGATAGTTTAAAAATTTCACGATTGCTCTAATTTATGCCAAAAAGAACTGATTTAGAAACCATTTTAATCATAGGCTCTGGTCCCATAGTAATTGGGCAGGCCTGTGAGTTTGATTATTCAGGTACCCAAGCTTGTAAAGCACTTCGTGAAGAGGGATATAAAGTGGTCTTAGTGAACAGTAATCCTGCCACTATTATGACTGACCCTGAATACGCAGATGTTACTTACATAGAACCTTTGACCGTTGAATCTCTCGAGAAAATTATTCTCAAAGAAAAGCCCGATGCCCTACTTCCAACCTTAGGAGGGCAAACCGCATTGAACTTGTCGATGGAATTAAACAGCCAAGGTATATTGAAAAAATACAATGTAGAAATGATTGGTGCAAAGCCAGAGGCGATTGAAAAAGGGGAAGCACGTGAAATCTTCAAACAGGCGATGCTTAAAATTGGAATGGATGTGGCTCGCTCGGCAACCATTAACAATTTACAAGACGCACTTGATGCTGCGGATAATCTAATCGGAGAATTTCCAATTATCATTCGTCCGAGTTATACCTTAGGTGGATCGGGAGGCGGTATTGCATACAATCGTGAAGAATTTATCGGTATGGTGGAAAACGGATTAGACATTTCTCCAACTCACGAAGTATTGATCGAAGAATGTTTACTCGGCTGGAAAGAATATGAAATGGAAATCATGCGTGATCATAAAGACCAATGCGTGGTGATTTGCTCAATCGAAAATTTCGACCCAATGGGTGTGCATACAGGTGATTCAATTACAGTCGCACCAGCGATGACTTTAACCGATAAAGAATATCAGTTAATGCGTGATGCTTCTTTTGCTTGTATTCGAGAAGTCGGAGTTGAAACAGGTGGATCTAATATTCAATTTTCGGTCAACCCTGAGAACGGCCGCATGGTTGTGATTGAAATGAATCCACGAGTATCTCGAAGCTCCGCCCTGGCTTCCAAAGCCACTGGTTTCCCTATTGCTAAGATTGCAGCAAAGTTAGCGGTTGGTTATAGCTTAGATGAGTTACAAAATGATATCACTCGTGAAACTCCAGCTAGTTTTGAACCTTCAATTGATTATGTGGTGACTAAAATCCCACGCTTCACTTTTGAAAAATTCCCTGGTGCCGATAATACACTCACCTCAGCGATGAAATCAGTCGGTGAAGCGATGGCTATTGGGCGTACTTTTAAAGAATCCTTACAAAAGGCCTTACGCTCTCTTGAAATTTCGGCTAAAGGTTTGATCGGCCCACCAAAATTCCACAAAAAAATCGAAGATATGCAGAGTGTGAGAGAAGGCATTTCTAGACCCACACCGGAACGAATCTTTTGGTTGCGTCATGGATTTTTAAATGGCTTGAGTTCAGAAGATATCTTTGATCTTTCAAAGATTGACCCTTGGTTCATTCAACAAATTAAAGAATTGGTCGAGTTGGAACTTGAGCTAAAAAACCAAACACTTTCTGGTATTTCAAAAGAGCTTTTACTTAAAGCGAAAGAATCCGGATTTTCCGATTCACTTTTAGCAGACATTTTAGGAGGAACACTTGAAGCCGTAACTGACTTAAGAAAAAGTTACGATATCCTCACTCAATTCCGATTAGTAGATACCTGTGCGGGTGAGTTTGAAGCCTACACCCCTTATTATTATTCCTCTTACGGACTAGAAAATGAAGTCAAGCAGAGCGATAAAAAGAAGATCATAATTCTCGGAGGGGGGCCAAATCGAATTGGACAAGGTATTGAATTTGATTACTGCTGTGTTCACGCATCTTTCGCATTAAGAGAAGTCGGTTACGAAACAGTGATGGTGAATTCAAATCCAGAGACTGTTTCCACTGACTATGATACTTCCGATAAACTTTATTTCGAACCATTGACTCTTGAAGACGTTTTAGAAATTTATAATCAAGAAGAATGCTCAGGTGTGATTGTGCAATTTGGCGGACAAACACCCCTGAACTTGGCGACACAATTAGCCGAAAAAGGAGTCAACATCATTGGAACTTCACCTGAGATGATTGATGCGGCTGAAGACCGAGATCAATTCAGAACTATCTTAGAAAACTTAAATTTAAAACAGCCTGAAAACCGTATCGCTCATTCTAGAGATGAAGCCTACCAAGCAGCGGAAGAAATTGGATTCCCAGTCTTACTGAGACCTTCATTTGTTTTAGGAGGTCGAGGCATGTTCATCGTGTATGACCAAGATGAAATGCGTGCGGTCATCACTGAAGTATTTGAGGCTGCTCCAGGTAAACCTGTTTTAATCGATAAATTTTTAGAAGATGCCTATGAGCTTGACGTCGATTGTATTTCAGATCAAGAAACGACGGTTATTGGAGGTATGCTACAGCACGTTGAGTTTGCTGGCGTACATTCAGGTGATGCGGCCATGGTAATGCCTCCTCATACCTTATCACCAGAAATAATCGAAACCGTTCGTACCGCTACTCATTCTTTAGCTAAAGCCCTGAAGGTTGTTGGGCTGATGAATATTCAATATGCGATCAAAGATGATGAATTATTCATTATCGAAGTGAACCCGAGAGCTTCCCGTACTGTTCCATTTGTTTCAAAAGCAATTGGTTGTTCTTTAGCTAAACTTGCTGCCCGTGTCATGGCAGGAGAAAAGCTTAAGGATCTCGATTTCACTCAAGAAATCATTCCACCTTACTACGCTGTGAAAGAATCCGTATTCCCTTTCAATCGTTTCCCAGGATCGCCAATTATGCTTAGCCCTGAAATGCGTAGTACTGGAGAAGTTATGGGAATTGATGCCGACCTCGGAGTCGCTTTCGCTAAGTCACAAATGGCCGCTTCTCCTTCGCTTCCAGAAAGTGGTGACGTATTCATCAGTGTGAAGGATTCAGATAAAACAACCGCCATTGACATTGCAAAAAAACTAAGTGATCTCGGCTTTGGCATTATCGCTACTGCCGGTACTGGAAAACTTTTCAAATCTCATGGTATTAAAGTAAAAAGTGTTTGCCGCTTAAGTGAAGGCCGACCAAACGTGATCGATTTAATTAAAAACAGCCAGGTGAGTATGATTATTAATACGCCGCAAGGAACTATCCCAAGGCAGAATGAAAATCAAATTCGTACAGAAGCAGTCAAACACAAGGTATGTATTATGACGACTATCTCCGCTGCATCTGCTGCAGTGGATGGAATTGGATCATTGAAGGAAAAAGGGTTTGAAGTATGTTCTATCCAAGATTACAGTGCAAAAATCTAGCACTATCTAAATGAAAAAAGAAACGATCATCGCCCTACTTTATGGCCCTGACCAGCCTGGACTTGTAGCCAAAGCCTCCTCTTGGATCTTTGATAGAGGTAGCAATATTGATCATGCAGATCAGCATAAAGACCCTGAAGCAAATATCTTCTTCCAAAGAGTTGAATGGGTACCCTCTGGAAATCCTCAAGAAGAAGCTGAAGCCTTTAAAGTCTTTGCAGAAACTTCATTAAAGATGAATGCTAAAGTGGTATTGAATACAAAGAAGCCTAAAGTCGCTCTCTTCGTATCCAAAATTGACCACTGCTTCCACGATATTATTTTACGTTTTAAGGCCAATGAAATGTCTGGCGAGTTAGCCTGCATTATTTCGAATCATAAAGCTCTAGAAAAGGCGGCTGAAGCCTACGGCATCCCTTTCTATCATACTCCCTTTGAAAATTCAGAGAAAGCAAGAGTCGAAGCCGAACAGATAAAGATACTTAAAGAGCACTCAGTCGAACTCGTGATACTTGCGCGCTATATGCAGATTCTTTCTTCGGATTTTTTAAATCAAGCAGGAGTACCCGTGATTAACATTCATCACTCATTCTTGCCCGCTTTCGCAGGCGGTAAACCATACCACCAAGCCTATGAACGAGGGGTTAAAATCATTGGTGCGACCGCACACTATGCAAATGCAGATCTTGATGAAGGCCCAATTATTTATCAGGATGTGACTCAAATTAATCATAGAAACACCATTTTTGATCTAATCCGAAAAGGGAAAGACCTAGAAAAGTCTGTATTTGCTCACGCCGTCCGCTTACATTTAAACAATAGAATACTTGTCTATAACAATAAAACTGTAGTATTTGATTAAAACTAATTTATAATTCATTATGCACCGCGAACCAAAAAAACCTAAAAACCCATTATTTCCAGACAATCAACAGGACAGTCTAGACGAAGTGATTGATTCCAAAAATAGTGAGCTTTCCTCTAATGAGCGCATCCTATCTTATTGGGAAAACAATAAATCTTCGATCATTGGAGCCATCATAATAAGTGTCATAGTAATCGTCGGCATCCAAGGCTATAAGATAGGTGAGCAAAATGCTGAACTAAAACTTCAAAATGCGTACCAAGAAGCCAGTCTTAATGATAGCCTAGAAAGCTTTGCTCTAAATCACTCAGATACGACACTGGGAGGATTTGCCGCACTTGAGTTAGCCAATAAGGCATACGAAGCAAGCGACTACAACGCCGCTCTCAAATTCTACGCACAAGCTGAAAGTGCATTAGTCGACAGTCCTATCAAAGATAAAGCGAGTATCGGTATTGCATTCGCCCGCTATCAAATAGACCAAGAAGATGGACTTCTGGCTCTCGAAAGTCTTTTTAGCAATTTCGATGTTTTAGAATCGGTTCGTGCAGAAGCCGGATACGTTTTATTAGTCGATGCAAAATCTAAGGGTGATGACGCTAAAGCCAAATCTTTGGCCGAAGCGATAAATGCATTTGATAACGCAGGTAGCTGGAAATTTCGTATTAATCAGTTCCTATAAGCCCAAAACTTTACAAAAGTATACAATTGACTGCCAATCAGTATCTGAATGATTGACAGAAAAAAAATCATATTCAGAAAATAATCACATGAGTACATCAATTATCGATATCCGAGCCCGCGAAATCATAGATTCACGCGGAAACCCTACTGTTGAAGTAGACGTAGAACTTGAGTCTGGAGTCATTGGACGCGCCGCTGTTCCATCAGGAGCCAGTACCGGTGTTAATGAAGCCGTAGAATTAAGAGATGGGTCACTACCCGCTTCTAAATTCCCTAAGGGCTTCAACCACAAAACACGCTACCTTGGAAAAGGTGTACTTAAAGCCGTACAAAACGTTGATACCATAATCGCTCCAGAACTAATGGGAATGGATGCATGTGATCAAGTTTCTGTTGATTCCATGATGTTGGATCTTGACGGAACTGCCACTAAGAAAAAATTAGGAGCAAACGCTATCCTCGGAGTATCACTTGCAACGGCAAAAGCTGCAGCTGAAGCTTTAGGCTTACCACTTTACAAATATATCGGAGGTGCAAATGCTAAAGTGCTTCCTGTACCAATGATGAACATCATGAATGGTGGAGCTCACTCAGACGCTCCAATTGATATTCAAGAATTCATGATCATGCCTAAAGGAGCGGAAACATTCCGTGAGGCTTTGAGAATGGGATGTGAAATCTTCCACGCACTTAAAGGTGTGCTTAAAGCTAAAGGGCTCTCAACTGCAGTTGGTGACGAAGGTGGATTTGCTCCTGTACTTGCTTCTAATGAAGCAGCCCTTGAAGTGATTGCCTTAGCCGTTAAGAAAGCAGGTTACAAATTAGGTAAAGAAATCTTCATCGCACTTGATGTCGCATCCTCAGAATTCTACAACTCCAAGACTAAAAAATATGAGTTTAAGAAATCCGATGGCTCTAAACGTAATGCCAAGCAAATGGTTGAATTCTACCAAGACCTTCAAAAGAAATATCCAATTATTTCTATCGAAGACGGTTGTGATGAAAACGACTGGGCAGGTTGGAAAATGTTAACTGATGCGATCGGTGATAAGACACAATTAGTCGGGGATGATTTATTCGTAACCAATACTAAATTCCTTAAAAAAGGAATCGATACACAAACGGCTAATTCTATCCTAGTTAAAGTAAACCAAATCGGTACCTTAACTGAGACTTTAGAAGCCGTAGAAATGGCTAAGGAAGCAGGTTACACTTCAGTGCTTTCTCACCGCTCAGGTGAAACAGAGGACGCAACTATCGCCGACATCGCCGTGGCCACCAATTGTGGACAAATCAAAACAGGTTCATTAAGTCGCTCAGACCGTATTGCTAAATACAACCAACTCCTTCGAATTGAAGAAGAACTTGGTGAAAATGCAATCTACGGCGGAAAGCTAAAAGTCTAATTCCCTTATTTCGAATTCTTTAAAACAAAAGCCACTCCTTTTTAAGGGGTGGCTTTTTTATTACTTAGAATAAATTTTAAAGAATTTAACCATAGGACGAGTATCGACATAACGCCAAGTGTGGTTCCTCCGATGAACCCACCATATCAAGTCCCCTTTCGTACTTTTATAATAACGCACTCCCGAACGCCCCTCCCAATTATCTACTAGTTTGGCATCACGGCTTTCTATTATCTTTTCAATCAATTCCTTCTGCTTTGAAAAAGACCACTCTTTTTTTCCAGTAAAATGCAAAATAGGTACAGGGGGAAAGTCAATTGGCTGATCATTTTCAATTCCAACATGATTTGTTATAGCTGGTGCGACTGAAGCAAATATATTAGGACGCATTTGAAGTAGCACATAAGTAAATGAACCACCATTTGAAGATCCCGCACAATGCACTCGCTTGGAGTCAATTATATTTAGTTCACTGAAGTGCTTATACATAGCATCGAAGAAAGCGACATCCCGATCTGCATAATCCCCAATAGAATGCTGCCAACCGGTATGTTGCCCATTTCTATCATATGGGGTGCGCGTATTTAATCCTTGGGGATAGACCACAATAGCTTCTGGCCAGAATTTATGAACAGAGCATTTCTTAAGAAACTTCTCCGAACTTCCTCGATGTCCGTGCCAAACAAAAACCAAAGGTGATTTTTTAGATAAAGCCTTTTTAGGCATATAAACTAAAGCGGTCCTCTCCTCTTCATTCACCGTCCAAGACATTGGAGCTATTGAGCCCTCCAATTGAATAATGAAAAGGCTTAGCAGTAGGATATAAGGGTTCATTTTCTATAAATAAAAAAGCCTCTAATTATCTCAAGAAAAAAACCACTTCCGATTAAAGAAGTGGCCTTTATAATTTGGGGGTAAATTAATTAAAAAATTAGGCGGCAGCGGCATTCGATTCTTTCGCCTTAGCGACAAGTTTTAGGAATGCAGCTTCGTCATGAATCGCTAACTCAGAGAGTTGTTTACGGTCCATTTCAATTCCAGCTAATTTCAAACCATGCATAAAACGGCTATAATTGATGCCATTGTCACGGCAGATAGCATTAATACGGATGATCCATAACTGACGAAATTCAGATTTCTTTTTGCGGCGGTCACGATAAGCGTATTTACCGGCACGTTCGACTGCATCTTTCGCATAGCGGAAAAGGCGTGATTTATTTCCGAAGTAGCCTTTTGCTTTCTTCAGTATTTTTTTGCGACGTTTAAGAGTCGCTGGTCCATTTGTTACTCTAGGCATGTTATTATTTCTCTTGGTTTTGTGACTGTTAGGTCGCCCATTTGCATGTTACCTAACGAATCGAGTTATAGTTGTTAAACGATTATTTGTTTACGCAAAAGGTAGCCCGCGAATTAGATTCGCACGCTGTCCATCAGCAACAAGCTTGCTAGCACCTGCACGGCGACGCTGCTTGACACTTTTATTACGAAGCAAATGACGGTGTCCAGGTGTGCGTCGTAGAAGCTTACCTGTGCCTGTCACTTTAAAACGTTTGGCGATTGATTTTCTTGTTTTTTGCATGTTGAAAGAATTTGAGAAAGTGCCCACCTAAGTCCCATTGGTAAAGCAAAAAATGTAAAAAACTTACTTTTTTAAAAATTAAAGGTGCTTTTTTGAGTCTGCTTTATTGGGCAGTCCACATTTGAGGTTGAGTATTTTTGAAAACTTTAGGCGATTTTTAGCAAATCCCCGATAGAGCCAATCTCTAAATCTTTCAGGAAGCCTCAAAAAGATTTTTGCCATTGAAAACGGCCAAAGACAGTCTGACATGGCTTGCAAAATAGCGGTGCTTCTATGATACACCTCTTCATCACGGACATAAATTGCCCCTTCTTCATCTTGATCATAGACAACGACTAAATGATCTAGTAGATTATCGGTGAATTCTGAATCAAGCGAACTGAAATAAAAATCGTCTGATTTAGAAAATCGTAGAAAAAAACGAACGGACCAAGAACAGACCCCGCAGTTACCATCATATAGGAAATAACGTTTCATTATTAAATCTCTTTTATGTTTTAATTGATTTCAAGGATAGCATTTATTTATTAATTAAAATAAGTTACAATGAATAATAAAAGAACAGTTTATGGCAAGCATGTAGGTAATATTCGGAAACTCAAAGATTTCTCAAGTGCTCATCATGTACCAGGAGAATTTAACGACACAACGAATACCTTTGTTCAAAAGGCGGGAATGGCCGATGTAGAAAATCTAGCCAGCGAAATTTTAGACATTCAAAGAAAGCTGTTTAATTTAAAGCGTATTGATTACTCCATGGAATCTCAATTTGGTCGAGTCGCAGTAGAAACACCTCAGGTCTCTTATTCGGTATCGATCGATTTAAACCCCGAGGCGCTCAAACAATATATCATGACTGTTGAAGTCACAGCGCTAAAAACAGATTCTCCAGAAAGCCAAATCCTTCTCTTGGACAGCCTATCATCCTACTGCAGTATATTATCAATTGAATCGGAAAATCCCATTCCTGTTGAAGAGACCATCGACGCAATTGAAGCCGTCGATGCCTTGAGGCCTATTTTAGAATATCCCAATGATGCCTCTCGCTGCACGCTAAAATTTGATTCGCTTAACTTAACGCTTGAAATCGATAGCCAAAATTTAGTACTCGAACCGATCATACCCATGGGTCTAAGTGATTTCATGAAAAAAGCACAAGAAGCCTTAGAGCAACTCAGTGATTCAAACTCCTCCTTTGCCTTTAGCTTGTTTGCTTAAAGCGATGTGTCATATAAGCACCCAAACTTGCCTGAAAAAAGTAGTAAGCGATTAAAGGCAGTAAAACCATCGCCTGCATACTTGCATCACCAAGACTACCAATCGAGAGTAAAATCAAAGGAACGCCTGAACAAATTGATTTATGACTAGCCGTGAAAAAAGCTGCTATTTGAGATTCACGACTCAATCCGGTAAAATGACTACTTTTCCAGACCAAGGCACTAATTCCCAAAAATAAAAGTAAGCTCAAGCCTAAGCATATGATAAAATCATTTAAAAATAATTCCGAAGCCAACCCCTGACAGAAACAGTCAACAAAGGCAGAGTAAATAAGGATTAGAAGCAGAATCTCTACTGACTGTTTTTTTATCAGCAGCAGGCAACTGGCAATTATTGGCAAATAATGCCTTAGAGCATACCCTATTAAAATGGGCAATATAAGCATGAGGACAATTTTTTCAACCATCTGCATAAGCTGACCTTGCCATGTTGCTTCGATCCCAAATAAAGCAATGAAAGCTAGGGGAACCATTAAGGCCCCTATTAAATTGGATACGCAGGTCGAAAATAAAGCCCCTTCCACTCGCCCTCCTGATAAATCAGTATAAGCTACCGATAAGGCAATGGTTGTTGGAACAATCGACAAAAAGAAAAAGCCTGTTTGCAGGATTGGACTAACCCACCAAAAAATTGTGACCATAACGACTAAAGGAAAACCCAAGAAATTCCAAAATAGAACAAACAAAGGCAGGCGAATTGGCTTATAGGATTTCGATAAGGCCGCTTTTCTCAGTCCGAGTCCTTGAAACGCAAAGATTAGTGCTATCAAACTCCATTTAGTCGATTCGCCAAGAGTCGATACCGTTGCCGAGGATTGTGCATGCCAAACCGCTAAAGCAATCACAGCAATTAATCCTAATATAAATCCATACTGCCGAATTAAGGCTAACATACGCACATACTTTCATAAAATTTTCTGGGGTAAAGCGGATAGTTCTCAATTAAAATAGCATTTTTGTGATAATGAGACTCTTTCTCAAAAAAATATTTGACAAAAGAGTTTTTTAAATGATCTTGAGACTCTTTCTCATTAATTAAGTATAAAACAAACACTAGAAATGAATAAATATAAATTAACTTACTTAGTATTGGCTGCAGCTTCATCTGCGGTATATACTAATTTAAAAGCACAAGAAAATGATGTTGTCGAATTAGAAGACTACGAAGTTGTAGGCAAATACCTACAAGCTGATCAAATTACTTCGCTCAAAACACCGACTCCAATTGAAGATATTCCAAAGAGTGTCACTATTTTAACATCCGATCTAATTGGTCTACAAGACTTAACCAGTATGGCAGGGATTGCAGACTATGTTCCTGGAATAATAGCAGGTCAAGGAGAAGGTCATAGAGATGATATCCTCTTCAGAGGACAAAAATCAACGGCTGACTTCTTTGTTGATGGCGTAAGAGACGACGTACAATACTACAGACCACTATATAATGTTGAGCAAGTTGAAGTACTTAAAGGTGCTGACGCTCTTTTCTTCGGTCGTGGCGGAACGGGTGGTCTTATCAACAGAGTCAGCAAAAAAGCACTAATAGGAGAAGATTTCAGAGGATATACGCTATCATTTGATGATTTAGGAGAAAAATCTCTTCAAATTGACTCAAATATGACTATCGCTCCAAATGCAGCTTTACGCCTTAACTACTACACTGAAGACCTCGAAAATAACAGAGATCATTACTACGGTGATAACAGCGGTATTAATCCAACGCTCACTTATAAGTTAAATGAAAATACTACAGTGAACGTATCATATGAAAATCTTGACCAAGAAAGATTTATTGATAGAGGCATACCTACTGATTCTAATGACTCACCTGACGCAAGTCTTGCTAATATAACCTTTGGAGATGCAGATTATAACAAATCTACTGTTGATGCTGATATTATAAAATTAAGTGTAGACCATAAATTAGACTCAAGCAGCAAGCTTCGCTTAAACTACACTGAAAGTGACTTTTCAAAAATGTATCAAAATTATTACCCAAATTCTGCTTATAACCAGGTAGAAGATGGATATAATATGAAAGGATACCATGATGAAACAGAAAGAGGAAGTAAGACCCTATCTATAGATCTTATTGGAGAGAAAGAATTCAACGGTTTGTCTCACAAATATGTTTTAGGGTTTGAGACTATTGACACAGCAAATAAAAACATGAGAGACAAATCTAGTAGCAATACATATGTGAATCCTTCACAATTTAATGCTCTTGCAGAAATAGATTCAAATGATTCTCTTAACGACAGAACTCGCGCTCAACTTGATGTAACATCTATATATTTTAGCGATGAGATTGCGCTTACGGATAAACTAGACCTCGTTTTAGGTGGCAGGCTCGATAAGTTTGAACTAGATGTCAAAGATGATACAGACGATAATAAGTCAGGCGGAGATCAAAATAGAAAAGATGAAGAATTTTCCCCACGCCTTGGGTTTGTTTACAAACCACAAAATAATGTTACATACTATGCAAGTTATAGTGAAACATTTCTACCTAAAAGCGGTGGACAATATGCTGACTTGAATCCCGACTACAAAGGTTTAGACAGAGATAAAACTGATCCTGACGTATTTGAAAGTACTGAATTTGGTGTAAAATTTGATTTAGATAATGGCATTTCAGTAACTGCTGCAAAATATGAATTGAAAGATATTTCTCCAAAAGTTTCGAGCACGGGTAGCTACACGATAAGCGAAACTACAGTTGATGGTTATGAATTTCAGGCTATTGGAAACATTTCGCAAGATTGGTTTATGAGTGCTGGAGCAAGCTTCGTAAATAATGCTGATAGCATTCTTGAAGTTCCAGAGAAGACATTCTCTATTTGGAATCTCTATAAAGTTGATTCGAAGCTTAGTCTTGGTCTAGGCATTGTTTACAAAGGCGATACTATCGGCAAAGGAAATGATGCAAAATTACCTGCTTATACTCGCATAGATGCAGCTGCCTACTATAAGATTGATGATAATATGAGAGTACAATTAAATTTAGAAAATTTAGCAGACAAATTGTACTATCCTCATAATTATGACGATCACCAAGTATCCGTTGGCGCTCCATTCCACGCCACTCTTAAACTTGTTGGCCGCTTTTAAATATTAGAAAATATTAATTTTAAATTGTTAGCGGGCTATGTGAAAACATAGCCCGCTTTTTTATTTACCTTGATACACAGTAAGACTAAAAATGATAAATCGGATGAAACCCTTTCCCATTATTTTTCTACTCCTTATTTTTATGACTTCCAAAATGTCAGCCGAATTTTCGCAGCCTAAAATAGATACCTTAGACGCCACCCTTCAATCATGGGTCGATAGCAAAAAATATGCAGGCATAGTTAATCTAACCTACATTGAGGGTGAAATCGTGCACTTCAAAGCCTACGGTTATAAAGATTTAGCTACTCAAGCCCCGATGGCTAGGGATACAATTTTTCGTATCTATTCTATGACCAAACCGGTTGTTTCAGTCGCCATAATGCAACTGGTAGAACAGGACAAAATTCAATTAGAGACCCCGATCACTGAATTCATTCCTGAATTCAAAAAACTAAAAGTCTATCTCGATGGGAATATGGTTGAACCAAGAGAGCCCATTACCTTAAAGCACCTGCTCACCCACACCGCCGGTTTTTCTTACGGATGGACCGATCACCCTGTTGATCTCGCCTACAAAGAAATTGATTTATTACGCAATAACTTAAAAGGATCCGATGACTTTATTAATAAAGTTTCAAAAGCCCCACTTATATACCACCCAGGCGAAAAATGGCACTATAGCATCGCCACCGATTTAATTGGTATATTGATAGAACGAATTTCAGGTATGTCCCTTGAAGGATATCTAAAAACCAATCTCTTCGATCCTCTTGGTATGAACGATACTGGTTTTTCCGTTCCCCAATTTAAGAAAGAGCATTTCAGCACAAACTATCGAAATGTGGAGGATCAGCTAGAAGTCCAAGATAATTTTGAGAATAGTCATTATTATAAAAAGAAATCTTATCAGTCAGGCGGAGGCGGTCTCGTATCTACTGCAAGTGATTATCTTAAATTTGCCCAAATGCTACTCAATGGCGGAATCTACGAAGGTAAGCGATATATCAACAAGGCAACTATTGAGCTAATGTCACGAGATCATCTAGCCGAAATTTTAGATGACCCAAGCGACCCTTGGACTGAACATTCATTTGGATTAGAGGACAGTGAATTTGGCTTAGGCTTTAAAATAATACGCAAAGTCGATAAAGATACCGGCGAAACACTTAACAAGCAATATTCATGGAACGGTGCCGCAGGTACTGAGTTCTGGATCGATCCAGTCGAATCCTTAATCAACATTACATTAATTCAGAAAATGGATAGTGATTGGATGTTACGTGAAAACATGGAAAAACTAATTTATTAGCCTTAACCCAAATCCTTAGCCCAAATGCTTAACCCAAAAACTAAGCATTTGAAATCCACACGCAGCCATAAGGCGGTAATTCGATATCCTCATTTACATTGGTGAATTTTTGCCCAGTTAATAAATCACACCAATTGTCTGTACTGATTAAATTCAGTTCGTTCAAGGAAACCATCGCTGGCTTATCCGACACATTGTGCAAAGCAAATATACTCTGATGGCGATCTAAGCTCTCACGCCAAAAAGCAAATAATTGATTGCCTAAATGCAAAGTCAATTGAGTCGCATTAGGATGAAAAGCAGGTTGTTTTTTACGAATATCTATCCGTCGCTTAAGCTCATCAAAAATAAGCTTATGATGCTCTTTCCCATCACTTAATTTATTATTCAAAACCTTCTGATCCCAACAATAACGATTAATCGAACGAGCCTGACCCGTCTCTTTCTGCAAGCCATGGGCATTTTTCGTGGCTAATAAACTATGAATGTAAAAAGCAGGGATACCTTCTAAGGCTAAGAGAATTGTATGCGCGCAGATAAAGCGCTCTTGTTGCCATTCATCTTCTCCATCGGCAATGGTTCCCTTCATAGCATCATAAAGACTGATATTCACCTCATAAGGGACTTCATCACCATCATTTACTTTGCGATTTGAGATCGTCCCTCCAAAGCCTTCCAAAGTCTTCAGTAAATCCTTCTGATCATTTGCTGAGACTAAGCCTTCTAAAGGACGCACCCCAACACCATCATGCGAAGCAATGAAATTCAAATAACTCCGTCCTTTGCGAGCAGGTGGCATCGACATCATCCAAGTTTTTAGATGAGTAGATTCTCCCTTTAATAAAGAATAAATCAACAAAGGTGGGAGAGAGAAATTATAGATAAGATGTGCCTCATTATCATTGCCGAAATAGCTTAAATTCTCTCGATTTGGAACATTCGTTTCAGTAATTAAAACTGATTCTGGATCCAACTGTTCCAAGATCAAGCGGATCAATTTAACCGCCTCATGGGTTTGGTTAAGGTGCACACAAGGTGACCCTGACTCCTTCCACAAAAAGGCAATCGCATCCAAACGAAAAAGCTTCACCTTTTTTGAAATTAAAAATTTCAGTAAGCGAATAAAGGCGTAAAGAACTTCTGGATTTTTAAAATTCAAATCCACTTGATCATGACTGAAGGTACACCAGACCTGTTTTTTACCATCAGCTGTTTCCACTTCTTTAAGCAAGGGACTCGATCTCGGTCGAATCACCTGACTGACATCAAAAGAATCATCCACCGTGATAAAGAAATCTTTACCCTCCTCCTTATTCTCTAAGAAATTTTCAAACCATTTCGATTTAGCGGAACAGTGATTGATGACTAAATCAGACATCACATCAAAATCTTCACTCATTGATTCAATATCCGACCACTCCCCTAAGTTTGGATTCACCTTAAAGTAATCCACCACAGAAAACCCATCATCTGAACTATATGGAGTGAATGGCAAAACATGCACCGCACTAATCGTTTCACTTAAATGTTTTCGTAAAAATTTATTCAGCGTTTTAAGAGGAGCTTCCCCCTTCTTTTTAACCGTATCGCCATAACTAATCAAAATCACATCGTTCTCACTCCACTTATTGTGGGCACGAGCTACATCATTTGAACTCACATTCGGCACCCCATCCAATTCACACAATGCTACAATCGTATCTGTAATTGAATCTGTATCATCCTTTGGATACATATGCTTCACATGCTGGTGCACCAATTCATGGTGACGAGATTTTCGCTTACGACTCACTTTAATTGGCTGATAGAGAGACATGTCTTCATCCACTGCCTCAAGCAACTGGTCATAAATATCGGGTATCGCAGAAACCACGCGCTTCCAACTTGGAATAAACGGTGTATCGGTCGGCTGAGTCAAAAATTCATTCCCCGCACGCATGATACTCTCCGAAAAGACCTCGACTGATTGCATTTCTTTATGGCGATCATAAACCAAGCCATTCATACAAGAATCACTTTCGTAAACATCGATTAAATCCAGAGCCATTCGATAATAAGTCGCCTTCAATGTACGAATCTTTGCCGTAGAAAACTCTTCCCCATAAGTGGCTAATTTTCTGAATAAAGATTTTGAAATATCCGCACTCATTTTAGTCAGTCCTTTAAATTGATCATGCGAAGACAAGTCTTGGTGCTTGTGATCATACATATCCGATATATCTACTTGGCAAATTTTATTCTTTTGATGATTCCGGTAAATCTCGGAAAGCATTCCCATTTCAAGACCCCAGTCTGAAGGTATTCGGATTTCTGAGACGATCTCTTTCTTAAAGGCAAATTCACCCGACAAAGCATATTTAAAACTATCCATATAATCCAGATAGTCCGTTTCCCCACAAACTTTCTTCAAGGCACGCAATAAAGGAGTGATCAACAAACGACAAACACGCCCATTCATTTTGTTGTCCGCCACTCTTGCATAATAGCCTTTACTGTATGAAAAATTAAGGCTCGGATTCAGCATTGGGTAAATTAAACGAGTCAACATTTCCTTATGATAAGTTAAAATATCGCAATCGTGTATCGCTACTACCTTAGAGCGATTACTCGCCAAAAGGTAACCAAACATAAACCAAACATTACGCCCCTTACCCTCTTGCATAGGCGATAAATTATAATCTTTTAAAATCGCATCAATTTTCCTTAAACGAGGCCCTCCATTCCATAAGACTTTTACATTCTGGGGAAGTACCTCAAGAAATTTCAAAGCATGCTTGTATTCAGAATCTGTCGCTTGATCTAAACCAACTATAATTTCATCTAAATAATTCATTTCTGATAAAATTTCCACAATGCGAGGAAAAGCAGCTCCTTGAAATTCCGAAAACAAAGAAGGCAATATTAAGCCAACAGGATTTTTACGTGAGAGCTTAAAAACTTCTCGCTCAAGACTCTCATCCGAACGTGTTTTTAAATTATGAAAATTGGTAATTACTCCATTTTGGTGAAAGTCGCTCATATAAATAGTTTGTTTAATTTTAAAAATTTAAGCACTGAATTATTCCAGCCCTTTGAGGCATAATCATTCGCAAGAATATAATTTTTACGTTTTATAGTAATCATTCCCTTCGCCTTATTCGGAATAACTACTGCAAAATCTGCCTGCTCCAACATCACCACATCATTTGGGCTGTCCCCAAGGGCAATTGTTTTCCATCTGTAGTTAGGATAACGCTTTGCAAAAATTGACACCACCGATGCCATGCCAATCGATTTGTCATAATTTGCATGCATAATGTGTGTGAATTGCCCGCCCCTAAGTGCCTTAAATCCGTAACCTTTTATTATTTGAACAAAGGCATCATAATCGGCATCACTACCTTCCCAAAGAATTGGTTCAGTCGCATGGCGAGCTTTCGCACATCGCACCGCATCCTCTTCCAAGCCCGTTATTTCAGACAATTCATCATCCGAAAGATCCGAAAATCCTCTGAATACGAAATTATTTTGTTTTTGAATCCGTTTGATTATTCTCAAAATAACCGCCCGCATCTCAAAATCGTATAAACAAAAATACCCACCCTTGGTTTCATTCGAGTGAATATAATCAATCCAATCTCCTCTACCCTCTGTCTCTGTCTTGTCCATATCGCAAGGAAAGGCCAAAGTCGCACCATTTTCTCCGACCAAAATAGGCTTACGTTTCCATTGCCAATGCTTAGACATCTCGATCATCTCGTCTAAAGTTTTACTCGAATTCCAAACCAAGGGGATATCCCTTACCAGTAACAACTCTAAGGCTTCCGTAGCACCCTCATAAGAATAAGACTCATCCAATAAAGATGCGTCTAAATCAGTTACAACTATCAACTGTACTTTCTTAGCCATCTTTTATCATCAAATCCCTAAAGGAACGATCCTCATTAAAATCCAAAATAATCTCGGCAAAACTCGGTATATCCTTAAGCATCCAACGAGTCAGTCGCTCAAAATGAGCAATAAAATACCGTAACTCCGCTTCCGACATAAAATGATGCTTCGCTCCATCCCTTAATGGATTACAGTATAAACGCAACTTATCTTCCTGCTCCATACGCCATTTTAAAATACAATCAAAACCAGGAACCCTCAACATAATCGTATGATCCACCAAGGCAAATAAGTTACGGTATTCACCTTCTAGACAATCGTTCACATAACGTCTCCATTTACCGTCCTTATCCAAATCTGCTTCAAATTCATTAATTGCTTCCATCAACAAAGTCTCCGACTCCGCCCTTGCAGAGACACACCAACCCTCAAATAAAACAATATCCACAGGTAAGGACACCGAATAAGACTCAGAATCCTCTACCCTATCATCAATCTCTTTACGAAAACGAGGCGTACATACTGCATCCCCCTCACCACTTATAAAAGTCTCAATAAGTTTTATCCCCAAATCCGTATCATGTGTCCCCGGAACCCCACGAGTTGACAGTAAAGGATGCACTCGCTCACCAAGCATCGTACGATCCGCACGCGTCTTATACAGATCGTCGAGAGAAAGCACACAGGCATTTAAACCAGAGCTCACCCGAAAAAAATTGGATAAAAACCGAGATAAAGTCGACTTGCCCGTACCTTGAGCCCCATTAATCGCCACTACTAAAGGACCCTCCTTTTCCGCCTTCCATGAAAGAATTTTTTCCGCTATCGGCATATAAGCCCTAGAAACAAGGCCACGAAAGGAAGCATCTAAACGCTCATTGGCGATAAATTCATCTAGAAAAAGGTCCATATAATAAACCTAATGCAAGAATCGAGCCAAGTCTCGAGAAAGCTCTTGCAGTCACCTAGAATAAGTAGAGCAAGCTCTCGCATCTGCCGCTCTTTTTTATGCGAAAAGCTTCCATTAATCTGAGGCTTTTCTTTCTTTTTTAATCGTATGTTTAATTTTAATCATCGCCAAATTCAGTTCTCCAAACACACCTGCCCTATAAATTCCGACAATTGATTCTTCCCGCCTGGATATCTTAAGGATGAGTAAAACATAATTAGGTATACTTGCTAAAAACATGAGAGTTTAAGAACCTCTAAAATATTCCCAAAAGAGGCCGAAGTTTGAGAGATAGTTCTTCCTTTCAAGGAATTTATAAATTCTACAGGTAGAGACTAGAGAGTGTAGCCTGAGGCTTGGGCAAAAAAAAGCCCTCGTAGATGAGGGGTTTCAAGGATTCAAAGTATGACTAGGTGAGTCTTGAATCAAAAAGTGGTACCTAGGGCGGGGCTCGAACCCGCACGCCATTGCTGGCACAGGATTTTAAGTCCTGGGTGTCTACCAATTCCACCACCTAGGCATGTGTTAGAAGTGTGTTAATAAAACTAAGTGTGCTTTTATTGTGATGATTTTAAGCTGTGGCAAGTCTTGATCTTAAAAAAATGTATTTCGCTTCGACTTCTGAGAATTTCTTATTATCCTATAAAGATGTTCGATTCTAATTCAGTAGAAAGCTTTAAAAGTAGTTTAGATGGCTACTACACTTGGCCGGCGCTTTTCCCCTTCAAGTTCATTGTGCCGATTGAGCAAGCGAATCAGGTAATTGAAATGCTGGATGATTCTAATTTAACCTCTCGCCCTTCGACAAATGGTCGCTATCAGGCCTTTAGCTTGGAAAAGATGGTTAGCTCTTCGGAAGAAATTATCTCGATTTACGAGAGGATGGAGCGAATCCCAGGCATCATCAGTATTTAGAAAGTTTTTGTTTAATATTTAAGCCAATTATCCCCCAAGTCCCCGACCCATGATGCATGCGTATGAGTACCAAGCCCCTAAACAATCGCTTCTTTGCTTGCTTTATCATTTTTGCCTTATTACTTACCTATTATCTTATGGCAGAAGACAGCACAGATACTGAAACATTAAATAAAACCACGACTTTAGGCGAGCTGTATGAGACGGAACAGGCGACTTTTGGTGCGGGTTGTTTTTGGTGCGTGGAGGCGGTATTTGAATCCTTGGATGGCGTTGAGACAGTCGTTTCTGGCTATATGGGTGGTGCAACTCCGAATCCGACCTATGAAACAATCTGCACAGGAATGACGGGGCATGCGGAAGTTGTCCACATTAGCTATGATCCTTTGGTGATTGACTACGAGACCTTACTGAACCGTTTTTGGGTGGCGCATGATCCGACTACTTTAAATCGTCAGGGTGCGGATACGGGGACACAGTATCGTTCAGCGATCTTCACCCATTCAAAAGTTCAAGCAAAAATAGCAAAGGCCTCAAAGGCAGAAGCGAAGAGACTTTATGAAGATGCGATTGTGACTGAGATCTCTCCCGCAAGTATTTTTTATCCGGCGGAAAATTACCATCAAGATTTCTATCGTAACAATCGACGACACCCTTATTGCCAAATGGTAATTAAGCCGAAGCTTAAAAAGCTGGATGATATAGGTGCCGACATAGGTTCCAGTAGCGATTAGGATTAGCGATGAGCCTTTCCTTTAGTAGGAACGAGCGAAGATCACTCGCTTGCCGTCTTTTCCAGTAAAGATACACGGAACGGTTTCCGATTCGGTATCGTTAGGGATACAACGCACAGTTATTTTCAGGCGTTTGGCTAATTCGTCTTCGAGTTGGCTATCTAGGCAGAATCCTACAGAGGCATAGCCGGCATCTTCATCCACAAAGTAGGCTTCAAAGTCTTCTTTGTTGTCGATGGTTTGGGTATGGTTCTTCTGAAAGGCTTTGGCTTGTTGAAAGAGATTATTTTGGATATTTTCGAGTAGTGTGCCGATCTCTGAGACGAAGCTGGCTTTTTCTTGGCTGACTTTGTCTTTCACTCCTTTATCTCGGCGTGCGTAAAAAACAGAGTCCTTTTCCATATCTCGTGGACCGACTTCGATTCGAACGGGTACGCCTTTTTTCACCCATGACCAGGTCTTTTCTCCGCCTCTAATATCACGGTCGTCGAGCTCAACTCGAATTGGCTCTCCGAGATAGCTTTGGGCTTCGAGGGCTTGCTTGAGATCTCGGCAGTAATCAAGGACGGCATCTCGTGATTCAGGCTTCGGCGTGACGGGCAAGATAACGATGTGTGCGGGAGCAATGGCTGGTGGTAAGACTAAACCATCATCATCTGAATGGGTCATGATCAATCCACCGATGAGACGAGTGGATACGCCCCAAGAGGTTGTCCAAGCGTGTTCTTCTTTAGATTCAGCATTTAAAAATTTGATGGAGCTGGATTTAGCGAAGTTTTGTCCTAGAAAGTGAGAGGTACCTGCTTGGAGGGCTTTTTTATCCTGCATCATAGCCTCGATGGAATAAGTAGAGACGGCTCCGGGAAAGCGTTCGGCTTCGGTCTTTTCTCCTTTGATAACGGGCATGGCTAGGTAGGTCTCAGAAAAGTCGGCATAGACGTCGAGCATAGTGCGGGTTTCTTCCATGGCTTCGTCTTCAGTCGCGTGAACGGTATGCCCTTCTTGCCAGAGAAATTCTGAGGTGCGTAAAAAAAGTCGTGTGCGCATTTCCCAACGGACGACATTAGCCCATTGATTGATGAGTAAAGGGAGATCTCGGTAGGATTGTACCCATTTGGCAAAGAGTTCACCGATGATGGTCTCGGAGGTGGGTCGTACGATCAAGGGCTCATCCAGTGGGCCAGCGGGCTGAAGCTGGCCGTTAGCATCGGCTTCAAGTCGTGAATGAGTGACGACGGCACATTCTTTAGCAAAGCCATCCACATGATCGGCTTCCTTTTGGAGGTAACGCATTGGGATGAATAGAGGAAAATAGGCATTTTTGTGACCGGTGGCTTTGAAGCGTTTATCGAGCTCTTTTTGAATATTTTCCCAAATTGCGTAGCCCCACGGCTTGATTACCATGCATCCACGAACGGGCGAAGTTTCCGCGAGGTCGGCCGCTTTTATGACTTGCTGATACCATTCAGGATAATTTTCTTCCCTTGTTGGTGTGATAGCGGTTCTTTGCTTTTGAGACATATTCAGATTGGATGTTACCTTTGCCTGAGCTTAAATATCAATTTCTTCGGTGACTTCTTGGGCTTGCTTAAAGAGCGTTTCGAAAAATTCAGGATAGAAATAAAAGATAGAATAAGCGATGGCTGCGAGTATAAGTAGCACGAGTACAAATTTACCAAGCCCTTTGAGGAATTTGAATAAGAAGTAAATAGCGAGAAGAAAACCGCCCCAATAAAGTGGGTTGCCTGCTTTGAGTGCTTCGAAAAATGTATCAATCATGATTACTTTCTGGGGGTTATTTAAAAATTTTCTAGATTAAACGGCATCGCCAATAAATTCTTGGTTCATCCATTTTTGCAATACTTTAGGGACTTTGACTCGGCCATCTTCTTGCAAGTTATTTTCGAGAATCGCTGCTAATACTCGAGGAATAGCCAAGCCTGAACCGTTTAAGGTGTGAGCGGTGTGGATTTTTCCGTCGGCATCGCGGTAACGAATGCCTGCCCTTCTTGCTTGGAAATCAGTAAAGTTACTACAGCTAGAAACCTCTAACCAACGTTTCTGCCCAGCGGCGAAGACTTCTAAGTCGTATTGCTTCGCGTGAGGAAAGCCAATATCGCCTGTACACATTTTAAGCACTCTGTAAGGCAGTTCTAATGCGATGATTAAAGCTTCAACATTTTCTTTAAGTTTATCCAGTTCTTGCATACTGCTTTCGGCACTGGTCCATTTGACTAATTCAACTTTATCAAATTGGTGTAAACGATTGAGCCCTCGTACATCTGCACCCCAACTGCCAGCTTCTCTACGGAAACATGGGGTGTAGGCGCAACGGTATACGGGTAAGCTTTTCTCCTCAAATATTTCATCACGATAAAAGTTAGTCACAGGAACTTCGGCTGTAGGTATCAAATAGAAACCTTCATTTGGGTCAAAGTACATTTGGCCTTCTTTGTCGGGCAATTGTCCTGTGGCAGTAGCACTCTCAGCGTTTACGACTATGGGAGGTGCGACCTCTTCATAACCATTCTTTTGAGCTTCTTCTAAGAAAAAATTAATCAATGCACGTACCATCCGAGACATTTCACCCATATAAAAGGGAAACCCTGCACCAGTCACTTTAACACCTCGGGCAAAATCTACTCGTGATTCAAACCATGGAATATCGTAGTGGGCTTGTGCATTTGGATAGTCTGTGATGTCACCCCAAGTGTGACAAACTTCGTTGTCGTCTTCGGTATTCCCTGAGGGTACGCTGTCATCAGGTAAATTCGGTATTTCAAGAAAGGCTTCATGAAAGACTTGGTCAGCGGTTTTGGCCTCGGCTTCGAGCTCCTTGGCTTTCGCTGAGACTAATTTCATCTCACCTACCTTTTCGATAAATTCTGGTGAGCCTTTTTGCAACTGAGCCATGGCTTGATTCGCTAACTTTTGTTCAGCTCTGGCTTTTTCCGCTTCAGTGATTTTTTCACGACGATGTGTGTCCAGTTTAATAACCTTATCGATATCAACCTTAAATTTTTTCCTAGCGATGGACAAACGGACTTTATCCGGGTTGTCTCTTAATAATTTTATATCTATCATTTAATTTAAATTAAGATATTTAAAGAAATTTCAATAAAATGGAATAAAAGCGAATAACCTTTCTCTCATTTTATAAAAATAACATTCTTAAAATATTGAATAATTTTCTCCAGTTAACAAATTTGAATAAACTGTACAGTATTTAGTATGCACAAAACTCTCGTCCTGCCGAAAATAGAAAATAGAAAATAGAAAATTTGCAAGCATCTCTTTTCAGATCACGATTCATAAAAAAATAGTATTATCATCAAAGAAAATGAATAGAAAATTAAAAGTATTACAAATTTTACCTGAACTGAATGCAGGAGGAGTTGAACGTGGTACCTTGGAATTTGCACGATATTTAGTACAATCAGGACACGAATCACTAGTTTTATCAAATGGTGGTCGTATGCGGCACACTTTAGAAGAAGAAGGCACTAGGCATATAACAATGCCTATTCATAAAAAGAGCCTTTTCTCTTTTCGATATATTTGGAAAATCAGATCTCTTTTACTGCAAGAACAAATTGATATCATCCATATACGCTCTCGGATGCCGGCATGGATAGCCTTCACTGCATGGAAGATGATTCCGTCTCCAAAACGGCCAAAATTGGTGACGACATTTCATGGCTATTATTCGGTAAATGCATATTCAGAAATTATGTCTAAAGGTGAAGCACTTATATGTGTCTCCCAATCGGTGAAAAATTATGTATTAAATAATTATCCACTGACAAAAAAACGCGTCTTAAATGTGATTCACCGAGGAATTGATTCTAAGGAGTTCCCCTATGGTTTTCGAGCAGATACTGAATGGCTTAAGCAATGGGAAAATGAAGGACACTCACTTGAAAATAAATTTGTAATAGCTTTACCGGGTCGCATTACTTCATGGAAAGGTCACGACGATTTTTTAGAAATCCTTTATTATCTGAAACGAGATAACATTCCCGTTCATGGCCTAATAATTGGAGATGTTCATTCGAACAAAGAAAATTATTTTACTCGGCTCTTAAATAGTGTCGAGAAATTAGGATTATCAAATGACATTACGGTGTTACAACATAGAAAAGACCTTAGAGAGATTATGAGTATTTCTGATCTAGTCGTTTCCTGCTCAACAACACCCGAAGCTTTTGGCAGAGTTACTTTAGAAGCACTGAGTCTTGGGGTGCCTGTTATCGCTTACTCACATGGAGGGGTTAAAGAACAACTAAAAGAATTGTATCCCTATGGTAGCGTTGAAGCTAATAAAAAATCTTCTATGCGTTTAAAGATTCTTGAATTTTATAAATTAGAAGAGAAGCCCAAGCCATTTAAGAACGGCAAGTTCACTCTTGAAAGAACTAATGAGAAGATTTTGAAGGTCTACGAAGGATTACTGGATAATTAAAATTCTTTCTGTGCACTTTCTGTGCATGAACCTTTTTTATAATTTCAACTTATTTTGAAAAGCTTCTGAATCACTAAGGTCATGGGAAATGAAAAGGAACACCTTATCTTTCATCTCTCTAACTTGATTAAGGATCTTCATTTTATTTTTGCGGTCTAAAGCCGATGTTGCTTCATCAAAAATTAGAATTGGTGCATCTTTAATGAAGGCACGGGCAATAGCGATACGTTGTCGTTGCCCACCCGACAAAGTACTGCCCTTTTCACCTATTTCTGTATTAAAGCCATTGGGAAATGTTTCAATAAATTCAAGAGCGTTGGCATCTTTTGCTGCTTGAATCACTTGTGCGTCGGAAGCCTGTGTGTTTCCTATGCGAATGTTTTCCATAATGGTATCTTTAAAAAGCAATGGCATTTGTGGAACATAAGCAATTTGATCACGCAGTTCGTTTAGACCATAATCCTTAATATCAACCCCGTCTAATTTGATTGAACCAAAGGTTGGATCATAAAGTCGGAGCAGTAAATTAACAAAAGACGATTTACCTGAACCACTTCTACCAATAATTGCAAAAGGGCTTCCTTTTTGTATGGTAAGGTTAACTCCACTGATTACTTCAATCCCATCTTCGTAAGCAAAGGATACATTCTTGAATTCTATTATTCCTTCAATAGGAGTCTTTATTGATTTGGGATTGCTTGTATTTTGAACGCTTTCTTTTAGGTTTAAGATACGATCAACTCTAATGAGTGGTGCCTCTAATTGGCGAATCATGCCGTGCATTTGCCCTAGACGCTTGATTGGGTCATAGGCAAAATATAAGGCTAAAAAAAGTGAAAAGAATTCACCTTCATTCATTCCATTTTGTACGCCTAAATAAAGCGCTAAGCCAAAACCCAGACTAGAAACAAATTCAATACTTGGTGAAATCATCAAACTGCTTCGAATGCTTTTTGACATGAAAAGAAAAATCTTATCGATACTTTTATTGAAGAAATTCTTTTGCCGATCTTCCAAATTGAAGGCACGTATTTCAACGGGTGATTGTATTGTCTCTATGACTAAGGAATTCATTGACTCACCCTCGCTGACTAATTGCTTAGAGCGTTTGGCAAGGTATTTAGCAATTTGACGAATGGGGAAAATCAAAATAGGGATAGAAAGCATTGCTATAATGGAGACAAAGAAACTCTGACTTTCGAATGATTTGTAGACAACAAAACCAATCGCAGAAAGTAAGGTGAGCGGCTGTCGGATAATATCATTACTCATGTCGACAACTACTCTACGAATTTCATTGGGATAATTCACCACACTGGCAATAATCTCACCAGTTTGATTTTCCTTAAAAAAGGCGTAAGGCAAACACTGAATTTTTGAAAAGATATCTTTTTGCAAATTTTGCACCATATACAATCCAGCATAATTCACGTAGTATCCATTGGCCCATCCCGATAGTGCTCGAATAAAAATCATAAGGGGTACTGCTAATGAACAAAGAATTAAGAACCCACCCGTGACATCATTGGCAAAATAATGTTCTACGATATGACGAAGCCATTGGGGTGCCTTTTCTTCATTGCCAAATAATATAGGAATTACCATATCCGATATTGCTGGCAAACCCAAGCCACTCGTCACTGAGACGATGACTCCAAAAAAAATGCCTAAAGCAAATTTTCCTCGTACAGGTAAAAGGTATTTGTAGTAAGGGATGAATTTATGTAGTGCGTGCATTAAATAATCTAGAATATTCAAAAGATAGCCCGCTTAAGGGCAACCAAATACTAATTTTGGCGATCTTGGAATAAAAAATAATTATAAGGATCATTAAAAATAAGTTCTTCCAAATCTTCATTTGATGCCTTTACAATATTTTCTTCAGTATACTCATTTTGTTCAAGTGGAAGAATTTCATTAAATTGAAAATCCCATTTCAAATTTCCATTCTTAACTAAACTAACAGAGAGTACGGGCGCTTTGCTCCCCTTATGAAATATGTAAGGAAGTTTTGTAGTTGAGGCCTTTGTTCCAAAATAATCAAATTTAAGACCTGATCTCATTCGTATATCACTGGCTAAAAGTAAAATCGATTTATTTTTGAGATGACGCATTATTTTAAGAAATCCATCATCTCGAGAGAACATTTTGATACCGAATTGGCTTCTTTTTTTCAAATACCATCGATTTATATAAGGATTATTTATTGTCCGATATACACTAGCAAAATTAAATACTTCTGAAAAAGATGGGTTTAATCTCGATAACGAGGCTAATAATTCCCAAGGACCCGTATGGGAGAAAAGGATAATTACGCCTTTGTTTTTCTCAAAAGCTTTATTTAATAATTCTATATTTTTTATTTTAAGATGTTTCCTTAATGTGTCCGTTGATTTCATAGTCATAGACCATGAATATAAGAAATTTCCTGAATTGCATTTAAAGATCTCTTTGGCAATAGCACTATTGTCTTTATCTAACAGCGGATTTTTGAGATTTTGATTTTTTCCCCAGTCTTTCAAAATTTGTATGTTTTTTTCAACAATTTTCCTTCGTCTATTAGTTATCCAAAATAATAAAACTCCAATGAATCGCCCTAATTTATAGGCATGTTTGAGCGATAATTGTCCAACGATGATAAATAAAAATATAATAAATGGAGAATGCAGCCACTTCCAGAATTTTCTTAATCTACTCTGTTTGTTTGTATGTTTGACTTGAGTCATAAAATATTAGGGCATTTTACAAAAGCGTTCAAATATTTCATCGGCGCAAAATTCCGCTTCGTTAAAATGACTTGTTGATTTTAAATGTTTAATATCCAGCTTAGGTTCGGTTAAAACTAAGGAATCTTTAATCAGTTGATGGATACTTTCTGTAATGCGACTTGTTCGATTTGTTTTATTTTTTAGTCTGATTAAGCCTACTTCAGCGCCAGCAGTCATCCCTTCATATATCATAGAAACACTATCTTCTGTAACCCAAACACGGCTAGCAATCTTTAAACGACTTGGCACCCAATCTTTATCAGTATTTTCTAAAGAGGTGACTTGTAGGTTTTCCAGTGTTAACTGAGTAAGCAAATCAATCATTTCAGGTGGCGTACGCCTTGATGTGGTTAACTCCCATCGAATATCTGGATTATTATTAACTAATGCCTTAATTTGCTCTAGGACTAATTGATTGGACCAATCACAATGTTTTGAAAAGCCTCCAAGTAATATAAGCCCTCGGTTAAGCAGACTATCTTCAGAAAAATTACACGTGTTAAGTGCTCCTTTAGTTCGAATAATATTTGCTTTATTCGCAACCCTGTCGTGCGATGGAACACACACTAAATTAAATAAACATGTAGGCAAGGAAGGTTTCATTAAGACAATCACCTTTCCTCCATGAAACAAACGCGCTAATAACATCCAAAAATGTGTTTTATGCCCCGCTCCGATTATCAAATCAGGTTTAGATTCTCCCCTATCCAACCAGGGAAGCGCAAACTTAAGCTTCAGTAATGCAACTAAAAAACTATTTTCAATGGATACTGTATATACTTTATTTTGGACACGCTTATTTAAAGCATTAACTAAACCATCCGTTTGGTTTTCATGCCCACGCTTACCATCCTTAAATACCCATATTACAAATGGCATATGTTCATGACGTGTGTGTTTATTTGTACTTAAATTCACGAGGTAAGAAAAAACAGTTTTAATCATTTAAATATAAAAAATCTATACATTAGAATATGCAGTATTGACCCTAACATTATAAGTAAATTTAATCTTAAAAATAATGACAAATGTCGAGAAGGAAAACCCAAACATCACTCCCCCATCTCAATGGGTTGATCTTTATGGTGATTATCTTTATCGATACGCGATGTCTCGACTGAAAAACCCAGAAACCGCAGCTGATTGTGTTCAAGATACTTTTTTAGCAGGAATTAAAGCACTCAACCGATTTGATGGCCGACTTGATATCAAATATTGGCTTCGTGGGATCATGAGAAATAAGATCGTAGACCAAATCCGAAAATCAATCAAAATACAAACTGTAGATATTGATAAGGAAGATGAAGCACTGATGGAAAGCTTCTGGTTTAAGTATAGCGGGATTGCCACAACCAATCCAGATCCTTGGGAATTTAATCCACGCAAACAATTTGATAATAAAGAATTTTGGGTCGTTTTCCGACAATGCATTGACCAATTAAAGGAACCGCTCAAACAAGCTTTCATTTTAAAAATGCTTGAAGACCAAACAACAGAAGAAATTTGTAAGGAAATGGATATTTCTCCGAACTATCTATGGGTTATATTACATCGTGCTAGAGAACAATTAAAGGGGCTACTCTCCGACAATTGGATTAATAAAGACTCAAAATAATAAAAAAACTACCATGTTCACGTGCAAACAAGTATCTAACTTATTGAATAAGAAGAATTTCCAAGATCATCCACTTTGGAAACGCTGTTTACTAAAACTACATGTAAAATGCTGTATTTTCTGTGGGAAATATAATACTCAAATGATCGAGACCCATGATATGTGCCGAGAACTTATTAAGATCGAAGAAGAAATGAATAATTCTGATAGTTCTGACGTTCATTTAGAAGAATTCAACAAGGAAGCGATTAAAGAAAAAATTCGTCAGTCAGCTGAATCGACACAATTCTAATTATAGCTATTGCAGGGTAAATAATTTACCACAATTGAGCCAATACTGATACTGCTATTACTTTTATTGCTCCTTAGAGCGATCCAACTGAATTTTATATTCAACTGAATCGAGTAGAGCTTCCCAAGCAGCCGCGATGATATTATCACTTGCCCCGACTGTACCCCATATCGATTCCCCATCTGTAGATTCAATATGTACGCGAATAATTGCATCTGTCCCATGCTTATTTTCAAGGATACGTACTTTGAAATCGAGAAGACGCACATCATTAATTTGAGGAAAAACTGGTGCTATCGCTTTATTGAGTGCTTCACTAAGCGCATCGACTGGTCCACTCGCTTCAGCAGCTGTATGGTGAATTTTATCCCCTACTTTAACCTGCACCGAAGCTTCAGATACAATACGACCTAAATCCACTTGATCACTAACCATCACTCGATAGCCAATCAGTTCAATCGCCTTAGGCTCTCCTTTGATGTATTTATTCAAAAGCAATTTTAATGATGCATCGGCTGCTTCATATTCATACCCCTTGAATTCCATCTCCTTCAAGCCATTCAAAAATTCTTTTAATTCTGGGGAACGTGAATCCAGCTCTAATCCAATTTCTTTTGCCTTCATCATGATACTACTACGGCCGGACATATCTGAAACTAAAACACGAGTTTTATTTCCCACCAATTCTGGTTTAATATGTTCATAGCTGTGTTTGACCTTTGCCGCAGCATCAGCATGCACACCACCCTTATGCGCGAATGAACTCAAACCCACAAACGGTGCTTTAGGGTCAGATGCCTGATTCGACATCTCATTAACAAATAAGGATAAAGCCCTCAAATTTTCAAGATTTGAAGCACAATTCAAGTCACGGTTCATCTTTAAAATCAAATTTGGAATAATCGCCGTTAAATTGGCATTCCCATTTCGCTCACCGATTCCATTGATTGTACCTTGTACTAATTCAGCCCCAGACTCTATCCCTGCTAAGGATACGGCGACACCCAATCCTGAATCATTATGGCAATGCACACCAATTGAAATATCATTTAATTTTGTTTTAACTACCGAAACAATCTCTTGAACCTCAGATACTAAGCGACCCCCATTTGTATCACAAAGGCTTAAATTAATCGCACCTCCCTTTTGGGCTGCTTTCAATGTATTAATCGCATATTCGTTATCATCTAGGTAACCATCAAAAAAGTGCTCCGCGTCATAGATGACCTCTTTACCATTGTCTGTTAA
>JBJLEY010000009.1:0-47486 GCA_045565635.1 Coraliomargaritaceae bacterium | reverse complement strand
CAGGTGAAATTTTGATTGGAGAATCCAAATCGCATACTTCGGATGATCATTTTTTGATACGTTCTGATATGTTAGGTGAAATCAGCATACCCAAAGAAAAGGTTAAATCATATACTGTCGTTAAAAATGAAGCAATCGAGGCAAGCTCTAACCCTTCTAAGGCTAGGGTTGAATCAAAGCAAACTTCGGAAAAGCAATCAGGTAGTTTGCTCACTAAAATTAAAGAAGTAGAGAGCGAATCTAAGTCCAAGTCCAAGTCCAAGTCCGAGTCCGAGGGAATTTCTAAATTATATAGTAAGGTACAATCACTCAGTACCCCAAAATCATGGGGTGGCAATTTGCGAATCGGAATGAATTTATCCTTTGGTGATCGAGAGTATACGCATACTTATTTGCGGGGAAATCTGAAGATACAAGAAAAAGACAGTCCTCATCTTTTTCAATTATCTGGAGAATATAATTATCGAGAAACCGAACAAAATAATGGAAGCCAATATATATCAGAGGATCGATATAATTTAAACTTTACGTATCGATGGTTTTTCTCGGAAACATGGTTTTTCCAAAATGTATCTAGCTATCGTACTGATAAATTGAAGGGGATTAATAGCGAATTACAAAATGTATTGGGCTTGGGCTATCGTAAAAAATTCTATGACACTTTAGAGCTTTTGATCGGTTCTGGAATCGGTTTTCAAGATCGATCAATTGTTGGGCTTTCTGGCGAAACTTCATCCATTGTAAGCGTATTCCAAGAATTAAATTGGAAGCCAGTCGAACGAATCAAATTGAAGCAAACATTAAGCTTTTCCCAAAATCCAAATGATCTCGATACCTACAATTACGAATTTATTTTAGGTTTTAATTATCGCCTCACTGATTTGCTTGGCTTTGAAATGAGGTATTTAATGGATTTTGATAATGGCATTACGGAAAATGTTAAGGAGGATTCCCGCTTTCAAAATGCCTTAATTTTTTACTTTTAGGCATGAAGAAAATAGTGTTAGCCACGGGGAATGATCATAAAGTAGAGGAATTCAAAGATTTATTTATTAATGGCGAATTCAAAGTTCTTTCAGCAAATAAATATGGTGGGATGCCTGAAGTGATTGAGAATGGGAAGTCCTTTCATTCAAATGCTTACTTAAAAGCTTATGCACTTTCTAAACAACTTAAGAAAAAGCATTGGGTAATTGCCGATGATTCTGGTTTGGAAGTGGACTATTTAGACGGCTCACCAGGGATTTATTCCGCTCGTTATGCAGGAGCTCAAGCAAGTGATATGGATAATGTTGATAAATTGCTCACCGCTTTACTTGGAATTTCAAAATCTAAGAGAAAGGCACGGTTTCGTTGTGTCCTTTGTCTAATTGATAAAGAAGGTGGTACTTATTATTTTGAGGGCTCTTGCGAAGGGAAGATTGGTTTGAAAGCTAAAGGAAAGTCTGGGTTTGGTTATGATCCTATTTTTCTACCTGATGGGCATAAAGACTCATTTGCAGAACTCGGAGAATCGATCAAAATGCAATTAAGTCATCGGGCGAAAGCGGTGATGGCTTGTAAGAAGTTTTTTAACAAGTAGCTTTAGCCTTGGGCTAATTCTACAGATCGCTTTTTTGCCATTGATATAGCATTTTGAATCAAAGCTCTAAAATCACCTTCACTTAATGTATTCAATGCTGCTTCTGTCGTTCCGCCGGGAGAGGTCACAGCATCCCTTAAATCATCGGCAGAATAGGAGCTTTCTTTCAATAGTTGTGCTGAGCCAAGAACAGTTTCTAGAGCGAGGCTTTTTGCCAGATTTTCTTCAAGTCCATTATGTATGCCAGCGTTAATAAGTGCTGATATGAACTCAAAGACATAAGCCGGTCCACTGCCAGAAAGTGCAGTGACTGCATCAATTTGTGACTCATCTACAGAGTGTACTGAACCTAGCGCTCCTAAAATTGTTTCGATTGAATTTAATTCCTTTGCTTCTAAAGTATCTAATGAAGCATAAGCGGTTGAGCCGCACCCGATCTGTCCTAGAGTGTTAGGCATACTTCGTATAATATGTTTCACTTCTGGGAAGCATTGACTTAAACGCGCTATCGGTGTGCCTGCTAAAATAGAGATTAATGTGATATGGGAAGTGTTTTTCAGAGTACTATAATCTATCTGCTCTAATTGTTGTGGCTTGCAGGCGAGGATGAGAGTGTCAATTTCAGGAATATATTCGAGTAGGGAATTTGCCTCAGTGATGCCACTCGCTTGGGCTAAGGTTGATCCGGTGTGGTCATTGCCACAGACGCAAACGATTTCCTCGGGTGAATAGACTTTATTTTGAATTAAGCCTTTCACAATCGCAGTTGCCATTCTGCCTGCACCGATAAATGCAATTTTCTTTTTCATAATGATCCCTCTACTGTTTTAAGTAGCATTTGATTTAATTTATATTCGTCAATGACTTTAGTTTGGCTAATCAGGTCGTGTCCCCATTGTTTGCTTTTATGAAAGCGTTTGGTTAGTATTGCGACCAATAATAGAATAGGGAAAAAATAGAATAAAATAATGGTTTTGGAAATAGCTCTGACGATAGCATGAAAAAGCGGAATGGAATCCCTAGGAGTGAGGGTAATCGTTTTTAGGTTGAAGATTTTTTTGCCGATAGAGCTTCCCTTGAAAACAGTATCACAAAGAGCGAAATAAAGAATGAAAATAATGGAAAATGATTCCGTAATCAGAAGTAGAATTGATTGGGCCGAATCATTAAGAATCGGGGCTGCTGATTGCTTGTTCGATTCAGCCCAGGCAAAATAATCTTGGAGCCACTCATTGAGTGCTTCTAAAGAAAAAGTGGGATTCAGTGGAAGGATTACCTGTAAAATAATTAAGGTCGTCAATAATACGAGCAAGATATAATCCAAGAGAAAAGCTAGGCTCCTATAGGCAACTGGGGCTTCCGGAAGATTGTTTGAATTTAAACTGATGAGATAAGCTCTCTTGTTGTCTATTGGATCGGAACTTTCTTGGTTGAATTCTGACATAATTAAAGTGAATCTTAAAATTAAGGATTCATTGCTTTAAATGCTTTGAGTGTATTGCTCATTAGCATAGCTACCGTCATAGGTCCAACGCCTCCTGGAACTGGGGTAATATGTTCACACAGGGGTGAAACCGCCTCAAAATCAACGTCTCCGACTAAGCGGGTGCCTGATTTTTTTGTAGCGTCAGGGATTCTATTGATCCCCACATCAATAATGGAAGCTCCTGGTTTAACCATTTCTTTAGTTACAAAGTGTGCTTTCCCTATGGCAGCAATCAGAATGTCCGCTTGCCGGGTGATTTCAGAAAGATTTTCTGTACGAGAATGGCATACGGTTACAGTTGCGTTTCCTGGAATTCCTTTACGTATCATCAATAATGCCGCTGGTTTACCTACTATTTGACTGCGACCCAGTACGACGACATGTTTTCCTTCAGTTTGTATATGGCTTCGCTCAATCAATTCTACTATGCCAGCAGGGGTACAAGCAACAAATCCACTAGCATCTTCCTGGCAAAGTTTGCCAATATTTAATGTATGAAATCCATCCACATCTTTCTGAGGGTCAACTTGGTTAAAAGTTGCGGTTTCATCAATATGCTTGGGTAAGGGTGCTTGAATTAAGATACCGTTAACGGCATCATTTGTATTATATTTTTCAATAACCTTAAAGAGTTCTTCTTGTGTGATTGATTCAGGAAGCACAGTCAATTCAGCGTGAATTCCAATCGTTTCTGCTGTTTTTTGTTTTTTACGGACATAAGATACCGAAGCGGGATCTTCGCCAACTCGAATGAAAGCTACAGTAGGTTTGCCTTTCGTTAGTTGTCCGACTTCTACCTTAAGGTCTTCAATTATATCTTTAGCTATTTTGTTACCGTCGATTATATTCATAATGTTTTAATATTTTTTGCAAAATTGCTTACCCTAGCAAGCGTTCAATGTCTTTTTTGCTTAATATTTTTATGCCACCTTTAGCTATATTTTTAAGTTGTATTTTACCAATTTGAATCCGAACAAGTTTTTTTACATAATAGCGGTGGGCTTCAAATAAGCGTCGTATTTCTCTTTTTTTTCCGTGGGACAGGTGGACTTCTAACTTCCTTTTATCACCTTCCTTATCGGTAGGGGCGGGAATGATTTTATCCGCTTTCAAAAAATCACCTTCAAATTCGATACCTTCTAAAAGTTTAGGGATATCATTAGGTTTTAAATCTTTATTCAAAGTGACTCGATAGCGTTTAATTATATTGGCTGAAGGGTGTGTGAGCTGATTGGCTAAAGCACCATCATTCGTTATCACTAGCATACCTTCGCTATCTTTATCAAGACGTCCTGCGCAAAAGAGACGCTTTTTTTGTAAATCTGTTGGGAGAAGATCAAATACGGTTTGAGTCGCAAATGGATCGTGATTACTACAAATTAAGCCTTTAGGTTTATTTAGAATTAAGGTTATCGGAGCGTCTTTTGCTTTAAGGATTGGCTTATTATTTACAAAAATAGCATCGCTAGTGAGGGCCTTAGTTCCAAGCTCTATTGTTTTCCCGTTTACCCTTACCTTACCTGATTCAATGAGCTTCTCAGCCTCTCTTCGTGAGCAAATCCCCGCATTGGCTATTATTTTTTGGACTCTCTCTGGTTCTGTGGGATTCATGTATTCGCTGGCTAATTATTGATTTAAGTTTTGTAGGAGTAATTTTTGTTTTTCTAGCTTGCACTAGAAGCTAATTATTTGTCTATTCAAATCTTTATTAAATATATTTAAATCATGTCGGATCAGGAAGATAAGAAAGTTGCCTTAGTAACTGGAGCAGGGAGAGGAATTGGAAAAGCAATTGCTTTATCTTTGGCCAATGAAGGATATCATATAATTTGTGTGAGTCGTTCAGAATCTTCATGTGGCGGAGTTGCCGAGGAAATTGTTGCTAGTGGTGGTTCTGCAGAAGCGTATGCTTTGGATGTTTCTGACGCATCGGCAGTAGAAAAAGCCTGCGATGCTCTTTTAGAAAAACATGGCTTAGTTAATATTTTAGTGAATAACGCTGGAATTACAAAAGATAATCTTGTTTTTAGAATGGGTGAAGAGGACTGGGATGCGGTTTTGAATACTAATTTAAAAAGTGTGTTTACATTCACGAAATATCTCGCACGACCAATGACTCGTAAGCGTTGGGGTCGGGTTATTAACATTGCTTCTGTAATTGGACTCATTGGTAATGCGGGTCAGGCTAATTATTCCGCAGCTAAGGCAGGTATTATCGGGCTTTCTAAGAGTTTAGCTAAGGAGTTTGCCGCAAGAAACGTCACGGTTAACGTCGTAGCACCGGGCTTTATTGAGACGGATATGACCAATATTTTAAGCGAAGAGCAAAAAACGGGCATTTTAGGAGTGATTCCAATGAAACGCATGGGCAAGGCCTCCGATATTGCAAATATAACAACCTTTTTAGCATCAGAAAAATCCGATTATATCACTGGACAAGTTTTTACAGTTGACGGTGGTATGGTGATGTGATGAAAAAAATAAACTATTAATTATAACTTATGGCTGAGCAAACTATAGAAGAAAGAGTTCGATCAATTATTGTTGATCAACTAAACGTGAATGCAGAACAAGTAACTTTGGAGGCATCATTTATTGATGACCTTGGTTGTGATTCACTCGACAATGTTGAATTAATTATGGCTTTTGAAGAAGCCTTTAGCGATGAAATCGATGGAGAAATTCCTGAAGCAGATGCTGAAAAGCTTACTACAGTAGGAGATGTCGTGAAATACATTTCTGAAAAATCTGAATAAGGTTATTTTATCGCTTTCACTCACTAGTTTCAATGTCTAAAGAAACCACTGCACCAAGAGTTGTTGTTACGGGATTAGGAACAATTAATTCTCATGGTATTGGTATAGACAAACTTTGGGGCGGTGTTTTATCTGGGGTAAGCGGTATCCGTAAAATCGAATCATTTGATGTTAGTGAACTAACATCAAAAGTGGGAGCAGAGGTCTTAGATTTTGAAGTCTCTGATTTTATGGATTTTAAAGAGGCTCGTAGAAATGATCGTTTTACGCATTTTGCCGTAGCGAGCTCTCGCCTTGCTATTAAGGATGCAGGCATTGACCTTGAGGCTATTGATGCTGAGCGTTTCGGAATTTATGTAGGTTCTGGTATCGGTGGATTGCAAACAATTCACGATCAAACAGCTCGCCTTATAGAAAAAGGTCCACGCAAAGTGTCGCCTTTTATGATTCCTTCCTTAATCGGAAATATCGCAAGTGGTGTAGTTGCTATTGAGCTTGGTGCCAAAGGCCCAAATTTTGGTATTGTTAGTGCGTGTTCATCTGCGACTCATTCAATTGGTGAAGCCTATAATGCGATTCGTAATGGTGATGCAGATATTATGATTGCTGGTGGTAGTGAAGCAGCTGTCTGTCAATTAGGTTACGCGGGATTCTGCTCTATGAAAGCAATGAGTACAAAATTTAATGACACACCTGAATTAGCGAGTCGTCCTTTCGAAATGGAGCGTGATGGTTTTGTGATGGGTGAAGGAGCAGGAGTTCTTACATTGGAAACTTTAGAACATGCACAAGCAAGAGGTGCTAGGATTTATTGTGAAATTGGTGCTTATGATTCAAGTTGCGATGCATTTCATATCACTTCGCCTGATCCAGAAGGTAAGGCACTAGGAAAGTCGTTAAAGGCAGTAGTAGAAAAAGCAGGTCTTAGCAAAGATTCGATTGGATACATAAATGCACATGGAACATCGACTCCTTATAATGATAAGTTTGAAACAGCAGCGATCAAAGGGGCATTTGGTGAGCATGCTAAGGATATTTTAATCAGTTCGACAAAGTCTATGACTGGGCACTTGCTAGGAGCCGCTGGAGGCATCGAATCAGCAATTTGTGCAAAAGTGATTCACGAAGGTAAAGTACCTCCCACTATTAATTTACTTCAAGCCGATCCTGACTGCGATTTGAATTATGTTCCAAATCAAATGTGTGAAGCTGATATTGATGTAGCAATTTGTAATAATTCTGGATTCGGTGGTCACAATGCTGTGATTCTGTTTAAGAAATTTTCTTAATTCTGGTCAATTTAATCTTTAAAATTAATTTTAAAGATTTAGCCTATTTCTTATGCGTTTCTTCGTTAAGTTATTAATTGGGGCTATCACAGGAATTCTCCTTCTTCCTTATCTTGTTATTCCTAAGCTATCTATGCCGAAAGGGTGTGATCTGCTGAGTCCTTATTTTAGTTACAGTGACGTAGATCTACTTATTGACCGTACTTACCGAGATGTCGCATCCGGTCAAAATATTTTAGATCATGAGATTTTGGATTCAATTATCGATGAGATTCAATCCGCCGAAACCTTTCTCGTCGTTGATTTTTTCTTGTGGAATAAGTGGCAGGGACGATTTGCTAAAAATAAGGATAATAACCAAGAATTAAGGTCGCTCTCAGATTTATTGGCAGATGCAATTATTGAAAAACGTAAAAGAAATCCTGAAATACCTATTTTGTTAATCACAGATCCGATTAATCGACTGTATGGAAGTGATCACCCAGAATTCTTTCAATCCTTTAATGATTTAGGGATTCCTGTTGTTTATACCGACTTATATAATCTTCCAGATCCGAATAAAATTTATTCTAAGCAAGTACGTTTTTGGTCTAAATTTTATGATCTGAATCCTAATGCTAATAGTAATCGATTTAGAATTTTCCCTAATTTGGTGGAATCAAAGGCAGAGCGTTTATCTTTTTCGCAATTTTTCACCGCTTTACACCTTAAGGCAAATCATCGAAAACTACTTATTTCTGGCTATAAGGATAGTCCATCAAAAATGATTATTGGCAGTTTCAATCCATCTAATGCAAGTAGCTTTAATTCAAATTTGGCGGTGAGTGTGGCCGGTCCAGTTGCAGATTATGTGGCTCGTTCGGAAATAGAAATTGCAAAGTGGTCTGCGCTTAAACCAGAGAATTTATTAGGAAAGCGTTTTGAATTAGACGATGCTATTAGGCGAATGGATAAGGCTCTCTTACCTCAAGATCATTTCAATCAATATACCAGTCGAAAAACAGGCGTACGCTTTATTAGTGAAGGATCGACAAAACAGGTCTTATTAGATTTGTTCGAAAATTCTGATAAAGGTACCGAAATTGATATAGCTATGTTTTATTTATCTGATCGTAAAATAGTTAAAGCTTTAAAATCTGCGGGAAAAAAAGGAGCGAAGATTCGTTTGATTTTAGATCAAAATAAAAATGCTTTTGGCTTTAAGAAAATGGGGGTACCGAATCGAAGTGTTGCCGACGAACTGATGCAATTGGATGAAGTAGACTCAATACAAATTCATTGGGCATCAGCAGAAACAGGTGGGCAATTTCATTCAAAGGCCATTCGTGTTTTTGATGATAAACGGGATATTCTTTTTCTTGGCTCCTCTAACGTAACCCATAGGTCTATTAATAATTTTAATCTAGAGGCCAATGTGATGTTTAATGATGTGATCACAGTTAACAATGAGTTCGACCTTTATTTTGAAAGTATATGGGGGAACTCTTTGGGCTTTGAGGAAAGCGTTGAATATAAAGCACTGAAAAACCCTAAGTGGATGCAGTATATTCGATTGTGTTTTTATAGGTTACAAGAATGGACCCAGTTGTCTACTTACTAAGCTTTTTTCTACTGTAACGTCCAGGTTGCTTCTTCTGCCTTTGCTTTTTGATAAAATTAGGTAACAACTGCGTTTCAATGTAATGATTTGCTTTAGTTAAGCCTTCATTCTCAAAGAGCATACCTATTTCACATTCAATTTGTGTAGGTTCTCCAAAATGGGATAAAAATTCATTGGAAGTCATTGCCTGAAAGAGATCTGCTCTTTCTTTACTCGTACTTGTGTTCTTGGCTTGTTGAAGAATCCATCGTCTGGCAAATAAGGCAAGTACAGCATCTCCAACCCAAGCATAGTTTCTTTTTTCTTCGAGTGTCATAGTTGATTAATGAGCCTCTAACCAATTATTGCCAATGCCAATATCTATTTCTACGGGACACTTTAAGTCGATGGCGTGTACCATTTCCGTTTCGAGTATTTTTTTAAGTGCAACTTCTTCCTCGGGATGTAAATCAAAGATAAGTTCATCGTGTACTTGTAGTAACATTTTTGATTGGAGTTTGGCTTCGTCCATTTTTTCAAGAATTCGAATCATTGCAATTTTGATCAGATCGGCAGCCGTGCCTTGGATGGGCATATTAATGGCATTTCTCTCAGAGGCTGCTCTGATGCTACCATTGGATGAGTTAATGTCTCTGAGATAGCGTCTGCGACCAAGTAAGGTAGTGACGAAGCCGTCTTTGCGTGCTTTTTCCACCTGCTGCTTGATATAGTTTTGAATCGTAGGAAATTGTTGGAAATAGTTGTCGATAATGGCTTGTGCTTCGGTTCGTGAAACAGTTCCTAGTCGTTGAGCTAAGCCAAAAGCAGAAATGCCATAAGGTATTCCAAAGTTGACCATCTTTGCTGTGCTTCGCTGTTCACGGGTGACATCTTCTAAGGATATCTCAAATATTTTAGCAGCGGTCGAGGCATGAATATCTTTCTTATCCTTGAAAGCTTGAATCATACTAGGATCTTCAGAAAGTGCGGCAAGTATCCGAAGCTCAATCTGGGAATAGTCCGCACTTAAGATTTTCCAGTCGGGTTTCCTTGGAATGAATGCTTTACGGATTTGTTTCCCGTTAGTGGAACGAATCGGAATATTTTGTAGATTCGGATTATTCGAGCTAAGTCGGCCGGTTGAAGTTTGTACTTGTCCAAAATTAGTATGGATGTGTTGAGTTTTTGGATTAATAGAATGAGGTAGGGCATCGATGTAAGTACTGACCAATTTGTTCAACTGTCGGTATTCTAAAATAGCAGCGGCGATTCTATGCTTAGAGGCTAAGCTTGAAAGTGTCTGCTCATTGGTCGCGTATTGACCAGTTTTAGTTTTCTTTGGTTTATCGGAAAGTTTAAGCACTTCAAAAAGAATCACTCCTAATTGCTTAGGTGAATTTAAATTAAACTCTTGTCCTGCAGTATCGTAAATTTCATTTCGGAGTTTCTCGATTTCAACAGATAAAGTATCACCAATATTTTTTAGCGTGGTCTCACAAATATTAATGCCTTCTTTTTCCATGGCAATGAGTACGGGAAGTAAAGGCATTTCAATTTTATAAAACACCTCGGATTGCCCTAAGGATTCTAATTGAGGCTTAAGTATTTGCCATAATTGAAAAGTGATATCGGCATCCTCAATTGCGTAATTTGTTAGTTTGTCGATGTCGATTTTTTCATAATCAATGAGCTCGCCTTTTTTGGCATTGGGTACGAGTTCTGAAAAAGGAATGGTTTTATATTGGAGCAGATTTTCGGCTAGAATATCTAAGTTGTGTCTTTGCTCAGGTTCAATTAAAGAATGAGCTATCAGAGTATCGTAGCAGGTGCCTTTTACGGGACAATCGTGATTCTCTAATATGGAAATATCAAATTTCAGATTATGTCCAATTTTTGTATGAGTAGTGTTACTAAATATGTCTTTGAAGAAAGCCTTGTCTTCAGCATTGTAGGGCAAAAACCAACCTTTGTTAGTTTGAGTAACAAAAGCGATTCCTTTTAGGTGAGCATTGTGCGTATCTAATGAGTCAGTTTCTGTATCAAAAGCGAATGTGTTACTTTCTGCGATTGCTTTGAGTAAGGCTTCTTTATCTGCCTGGGTCTTGATCAAAATATAGTGAGCAGGTATGTCCTTGAGAGTTTTAAAATCGCTTGTGCTCTCTGGAAGAAATTCAGCTTGTAGGGCCTCTGCTTTTGGCTTGGAGTCAGACTCAGATTGTAGGGAAAAATTCTCTTCAGAATCTTTTTTCATCTGAAAGCTTTCGCCGAATAATCTGCGGCCGAGTGTACGGAACTCTAATTCAGAAAAGAGGCCTTCTAATTGCTCTTTTGAGGGATCATTTAAGTTGTAGTCATCCCAATTATAAACAACGGGTACTTCTTTGTTAATTATGGCTAATTCTTTTGAGAGTTTTGCTTGCTCAGCATAGGTCTCTAATTGTTCTTTTTGCTTTCCTTTGAGTTCACTTGTGTGCGCCAGTAAGTTTTCAACATCGCCATAGCTTGCGAGTAATTTAGCGGCTGTCTTTGGTCCAATTCCAGGAACACCAGGGATATTATCTGAGACATCTCCGCATAAACCGAGCATATCAATGACTTGTTTTGTAGTTTGAATGTTCCATTTTTCAAGTATCTCAGGGATTCCCCAAACTTCAGCTCCATCGCCTTTTCGGGAGGGTCGATACATTTTGATTTTATCTGTAACCAGTTGACCGAAGTCCTTATCTGGGGTGACCATAAAAATAGAGTCAAATCCATCGTCTTCTGCTTTTTGAGCAAGCGTTCCAATAATATCATCGGCCTCGTAACCATCCATTTTAATAATCGGAATATTAAAGCCTTGAGCGATAGTTTCAATATAGGGAAGTGCAATACTCAAATCCTCAGGCATCGCTTCTCGATTAGCTTTGTATTCTGGGTGAAGTTCATGGCGTGCAGTAGGTGCTGAGGTATCAAAAGCTATAGCTAAATGAGTGGGCTTTTGCTTTTGAATTAAATCAATCAATGTTGCGGTAAAACCGTAAGCTGCTGAGGTATTCATACCCTTTGAGTTGAAGATTGGACTGCGTATTAAGGCAAAGTGGGCTCGATAGGCGAGTGCCATGCCGTCCAATAAAAATAATTTTTTCATAATAGGGTCTTGGTTATGAATATTAGAGTTTATGTTTTTTTAAAAGGGATTTTAAATAATTTAAGCCACCAATTTTATCCTTAAAAGTCCCATCAAGTTGAGCTTCAAAGCATTCTTTAAGTAGAGTTTTAAATAGTGGACTAGGTTCTAAATTTAGAGCTATCAAATGTCTACCCAGAATTATCGGTTTCGGTGCACTTGCTTGTAATTCTAATTGATGGGATCGTTCAGCTAGCCATGTACTGACTGGATCTTCAGTCACCTTAATCGGAGGACGTCCTAATTGATCGGCCTGATATACGCGAATTAATCGATCGATACGCTTCACTTTATTGGCTAATCTACGAATGGCTGAGTCACCTGAACGATTTGTGTATAAATTATGAGGGCGCATGTGTTCAGAAACGAGTGGTAAGACTTCATCAAAGACTTTTTTTTGTTCAGTCATCCTTGCAAGAAATGTTTTTGCTATCGCCACACCTTCTGCATCATGCTGTGGACTTCGGATTCTTCCGTCATCTCCTTGTACGGTGGTTTTTGGTTTCCCCATATCATGGCAAAGTGTGGCAAATCCGACAATTAAGTCTTCCCATTCTTCATTGATTCTATTTTTGGCAAATGCATCCATACAATGTTTGGTATGCTCCCATACATTTCCTTCAGGGTGCCATTCGGGATCTTGCTCGCAATCTGTTAATGCGGATAATTCAGGTAAATAGGATAGCCATTTACAGTCATCTAAAAACTGTAATCCAAGTGAGATTTTTCCGCCTTTGAGTAAGAGTTTTTTCCATTCTTCCCAGATGCGTTCTTTAGGAATCTCATTAGGGCTTAAAGTTTGGCAAAGTTTTAAAGTCTTAGGATCCACGGAAAGTTCAAAGCGAGCTATGAATTGCATAGCTCTTAAGACTCGTAAGGGATCTTCACTGAATGCAGGCGAGATATGCTTTAAATATTTATTGGATAGGTCATTGATTCCATCATAAGGGTCGTAAAGTTCTTCCTTGAGCAGATCGTAGCTTATGGCATTGATGGTGAAATCTCTTCTTAAAGCAGCTTCCTTAGGATGCATGAAAGGATCGCCTGAAATTTTGAAATCGGTGTGTTTAAGTCCAGTCTTAGACTCTTTTCTCGGTAGGCTGATATCAATAGAATAACCTTTTAAAATATAAACACCAAAATTTTTTCCAACCGTATCAATTTTGAAATGTTCAGATAAGATGGATTCAAGGGTCTCTGAAGATAATTGATAAACCTCGATATCGATATCTTTAGGAGAGAGTCCTAAGAGGCTATCTCGAACACAGCCACCCACTAGAGAAACTTCGGCACCATGTTTTTTTAATAATTGAGTGATTTGCTCTATGCCCGATTTTTGGTGATCTGAAAATTGTTCTAAAAGATTCACGATTGGTTAACGTACAGTCGGATCACCCCAATTTAATTTATCTCGGACAATTGAAAAATGTGTGTTGGCTTGATTGTGGATGAGGAGAAATCTTTCTTCAGCGAGTTGGATACGGATAGAGTTTAAAGATTCTTTCTTAAAATATTTTTTACCATCGATGGAGACTAAGGGTGCGTCGGGTAAATCATCGAAGGAAACTTCAATGGGTGTTTTTGTATCAAAGATGACTGAACGATTTCCGAGGGTGTGGGGACAGATAGGTGTCATGGCAATCGCTTCAACATTTGGGCTAATAATTGGTCCACCCGCAGAAAGGTTATAAGCAGTCGAGCCAGTAGGGGTTGCGAATATAAGCCCGTCGCAATGATATTCTGAAATTAGCCTGTTTTCTGATTTTACTTTTAAACGAATCAGTCCACGGTTTTTACTTTCTTTGATGACGAGGTCATTTAATGCATAAGCAGTCTCTCCAGTATTGGACTGACAAAAAAGAATGGAACGTTCTTCGACTGAATAATCACCTTCTAAAAGTGCGGAAAAATCATGAATCAATTGATCCGGGTGATAAGTGGCGAGAAAACCGAGTTTTCCTAGGTTGACTCCAAGCACTTTAGTTTGGGAGTGAATGGAGGCATCTAAAACTCCGAGTAAAGTACCATCTCCGCCAATAACACAGCATAAATCTATGCCCTCAAGGCATTTTTCATCTAAGGGGTGTTGAGTTATGAATTGGGTATCTTTCCCTTTCGCTCGAGCAATAGTAGCCAGCGCTTCAGCGGTGGGCTGGGCTTCCGGTTTTGACAAGTTAATGACAAATGCGATACTTTGAATGGGAGTCATTTGAAATACAATAGCGTCTCTTATTCTTCAGTTGTGACAATACATGTTTTTGTCAAACCAACAAGAAATTCTTTATTTCCGTCTGTCCCTTTGATGGGTGAATCAATATGACCAATAATCTTTGCATTGGGCAGAGTGTTTTCACTGAAGGCTAAGAGATCTTGAAGAATTCTTTGGTGAATTGCGGGGTCGGTAATAATTCCCTTGCCGGCATCGACTTCGTGTTTCTCTGCTTCAAATTGTGGTTTGATTAACGCAATGAGAATTCCCTTTTCTGACAATACTTTCCACACGCTAGGTAGTATTTTCTTCAGTGAGATGAACGAAAGATCCATGACAATTCTCGGATATTCATTGTGAGGTAAATCATCAGTTTTCAAATATCGAGCGTTTAATTTTTCAATATTTGTGACTCTTGGATCTTGGATTAATTTATTATGAAGTTGGGCACGTCCAACATCAACGCAGGTGACGTGCTTGGCTCCATGTTGCAATGAGCAATCAGTGAACCCACCGGTGGAAGCACCGACATCCAAGATAAGACAGTCTTGCATGGAAATTGAAAATTGTTTGATGAAGCCTTCTAATTTTTCACCACCACGACTGACAAAACGGGGTGGTTCTATAACTCTGATTTTTGCGTCCAGCGGTACCATTTGTCCTGGTTTATCCAGTCTTTGGGTTTCTCGCATGACTTTTCCTGCAAGAATTAAGGCTTTGGCTCGAGAACGTGAGTCCACTAAATCTTTGGCCACTAGCCATTCATCTAATCGGAGTTTTTGTATTTTTGTCACTGTCTTGTGTTTTTAAATTAATAGAATAAGTCAGTCTCTGTATGGACTTGGTGCTTGCTATGTCTTGGTAATTTTCAATTCATAAGATTAGAAGACTCAGTTTATGAACAGACCAATAGATACATTAATCTGTGTGGATAAAGCAAACAAAGATTTAGCAAAAGCTTATGCCAAAACTTTAAGCATTGCTTTCTTAGAGACTGACTTAGCTAATGGCTTATCGAGTAGGGACTTTGAAAAAAGCTTGGCAGAAAAGACATCAAAAAATTGTCTAATGCTAATGGATGAAGCTGGATTGCATTTACAAATGTTACGCCCATCGGTCTTTAAAATACAGGTCGACTTTATTTCTCCGCAAATGGAATATCGGAGATTAAAGGGTGGAGGTCGTAATCAATTAATTGCTAAGGCGGTTGGTCTTAAGTCTAATTTGTCACCTGTGGTTTTAGATGCGACTGCTGGTTTAGGGAAAGATGCTTTTGTGCTAGCGAGTTTAGGCTGTCATGTGCATATGGCAGAAAGAAATCCGTGGGTTCGCATGCTCTTGGAGGATGGTTTGAGAAGGGCATCTTTATTGGCAAAGAATATGCCTGATTTGAAGCTTATTTTAGAGCGTTTAAAACTTTTTGGCGGAGATGCTAAAGATTTATTTGAATCGGAGGTGATAAAAACGTCGGAGGTTATTTATTTAGATCCGATGTTTCCTCATCCAGAAAAAAGAGCCTTAGTAAAGAAAGAGATGCAAATGTTACAGTATCTCATTGGTGAAGATGAGGACGCAGAGGATTTACTCAACATGGCTTTATCTACTAAGGTCGATCGGGTTGTTGTTAAACGACCACGAACGGAGAAAGGGATCAATTCTCGGAAAGCAAGTTATGAATTGGAAGGTAAGCGTAATCGTTATGATATCTATTTACAATCCTCTGAAAGTTAATTTTAAATGGCCTAGAATCATCAATACACAGGACTTGCATTGATAATTAAATAAAACATTATATACAGTATTAAACAATGGATCCAAGATATTCAAAACTAGCTAATGTGCTGACTCAGCATTCGATTGATCTTAAAAAAGGTGAGAGGGTCTTAATTGATGTTTATGATATTCCAGAAGCGATGGTAATCGCACTAATTCGTGCCGTGCGTGCCTTAGGAGGTATTCCGTATGTGAACCTTAATAATGGAAAAATCCAAAGAGAGTTGATCGCGCATTTAGATAAGGGGCAGTTTGATCGCCAATCGGCATGGCAGTTACAGCAGATGAAGGGAATAGATGCCTATATTGCCATTCGTGGTTCGGATAATATTTATGAAATGTCTGACGTGGACCCCAAGAATATGGTGGCATTGTCACGCTCGATGAAAGCGACATTAGACCATCGTGTGAATAAAACTAAGTGGGTGATACTTCGTTGGCCGACTGCTTCTATGGCTCAGCAGGCACTGATGAGTTCAGAAAGTTTTGAAGATTTCTTTTTTCAAGTATGTACTTTTGATTATAAAAAGATGGAAAAAGGTATGCTTCGTTTAGAAAATTTGATGACGAATACGGATAAAGTAGAAATCAAAGGTTTGGGAGTTGATTTAAGCTTTTCGATCAAAGGCATTGGTGCGGTTGCCTGTGGCGGGAGTAAAAATATTCCAGATGGTGAGGTCTTTTCTTGTCCTATCAAAGATTCTGTAGAAGGGACAATTACTTACAATGCACCGACAGTTTATCGAGGTATTTCTTTCGATAATATCGCTCTGACATTTAAAAAAGGTAAGATAGTTGAAGCAAAAGCGAATAATACAAAAGCCTTAAATGAGATTTTAGACTCAGATCGTGGGGCACGATTCATTGGAGAATTTGCTATTGGTTTTAACCCCTTGATTAAAGAACCGATGCGAGACATTTTATTTGATGAAAAAATATCAGGTTCGTTCCACTTCACACCAGGTCAAGCGTATGAAGAAGCAGATAATGGTAACCGCTCTCAAGTACATTGGGATATGGTACATATTCAAAGACCTGAATATGGTGGGGGATCGATTTACTTTGATGGCAAATTGATCCGTAAAGATGGCTTATTTGTTAAAAGAGAGTTACTTTGCCTGAATCCAGATAAGTTGCTGGCTTAATTTAAGAGCCTTAATGGCGCTTACTGACCATTATTGGCACTTATTGGCAACTTGTTTAGAGGGCCGATGCGATCGCTTCTTTTTGTATTTCGCTTAGTGATTCAATGCCTTTCTTGCCGAGAGCGATGAGTTCATTTAGTTGTTCTTCCGAATAAGTTGCTTCTTCGCCAGAGCTTTGTACTTCGACATATTTACCGGTGCCGGTCATGACAATATTAGCATCTACTTCAGCATCTCTATCTTCTAAATAATCAAGATCGAGTACAGGCGTACCTTTATAAATTCCTGCAGATACCGCAGCGACTGAATCCTTAAAAGGATTTTTTTCTAATGCTTTTTGAGCCATGAGTTTCTGAATGGCAATTTGAGCTGCTATATAAGCACCTGTTATGGAAGCTGTTCGGGTACCGCCATCTGCTTGTAGTACATCGCAGTCAATCCACATGGTTTTCGCCCCTAATACTTTAAGGTCGATCACGGCACGAAGAGAACGCCCGATAAGTCTTTGAATCTCGATAGTTCGGCCGTCAGTTTTGCCTCGTGAACTATCTCTTTGTTTGCGGTCTAGGGTACTATAAGGAAGCATGGAATATTCAGCAGTCATCCATCCACCTTCAACGCCTTGTGCACGCATCCAACCGGGGACTCTATCATCTATCGTACAAGCGCAAATAACTTGGGTATTACCGAAAGAAAACAAGACAGAGCCTAGAGCGTGAGGAGCAATTCCAGTTGTATATTTGATCGGTCTTAGTGCATCGAGCGCACGATCATTTGTGCGTTTAAGGGTTTCTGCTGTATTCATATTGTGTAATTTATTGATTTGCCTAAATTTTGTCGTGTGGATTATTTTGACAACTAATTTTAAATTTTGGCAACCCTCAATAATGGAAGTTTCAAATACAAATAATTCGTGGAAGATCGCTGCTTTTTATCATTTCACTGAATTTTCAGATTATGAATCATGGGCCGACCGTCTGGTTGAGCATGGTTTATCTGTCGGCTTGCGCGGTACAATCATACTTGCCGAAGAAGGAATTAATTCAACATGCGCTGGGTCAGCAGAAGCAATTGATCGCACCATAGCATTGATCCGTTCTGACAAACGCTTTCAGTTAATGGAGGTGAAATATTCGTATGCTGATTTTTGCCCATTCCCTAAGTTTAAAGTTAAGAAAAAACCTGAGATTGTCACTTTTCGTCAGAGTGGGGCCGATCCTAGAAATTCAGTTGGCGAATATTTAGAACCTGAAGATTGGAATAGCCTAATCAGTGACCCAAATGTGATCACAATTGATACAAGAAATGATTACGAAGTGAAAGTTGGCCAATTCAAGGGAGCGATAAACCCTAACACGGATGATTTTACTGATTTTGCTGAATTCGTAGATCAGCAATTAGTGGAACACAAAGATAAGAAAATTGCCATGTACTGTACGGGGGGGATTCGCTGTGAGCGATCGACTGCTTATTTGAAAGAAAAAGGATTCAAAGATGTGTATCATTTAAAAGGTGGTATTTTGAAATATCTAGAAATCATGCCGAAAAATGAAAGCTTATGGGAGGGTGATTGTTTTGTTTTTGATTACCGAGTCGCTGTGAATCATGACCTTAAGCCTGCCTTGTGGAAAATTGATCCTGTGACAAATTTGCCGGAACGAATGAACCCCTTAGAGGTGGATAAAATAGCGGAAAGAAGGCGAAGTGGTGCTATTTTTAAAAAGCCTTATACATTCTAGGATATTTGGTTGCATAAAATTACCGAATTTATTTAGATTAAACTTTTATGAAGTTATCCCCAAATATTAGGCATCATGCTGGTTTCACCATTGTTGAAATCTTGATTATGATGGGTGTGATAATTCTTTTAGCAGGATTTGCTTTTGGTATGACTGCAGGAATTCAGTCAGCTCGCATGAAGTCGATTGCAAAGTCAGAAATGGCGCTTATTTCAATAGCTTTATCTCAATTTCATACAGAGTATGGCGATTATCCGACAACTGAAGATGGAGAAAGCAATGCGATAACTTTATCCAAGGCCTTGTTGGGATGGAAAATCTTTGAAGGTAGGCCAGCTAAATTAATTGATCGAAGCAAGATTCCGTATGGGGGAGTTAAAGCTTTGATCAATCCTTCTAAATTTGTTTACGAGGGAGACTTGCCAAAATCTACTGAGGTAATGCCAAGTAATGTAAGATTAATAGACCCTTGGGGACAAGCCTACGTCTATGCCTACAAAGAGTCTAAGGAATGGGATAATTATTCATTTGTACTTTATTCAAAAGGTCCGGATAAAGTGGATAGCCCTCTGCCTAAAGATGGCGTTGTAAATAACGCTTACAAAAATTTAGATAACAATATCGATAACATTTATTTAGAAGATTAATATGATTAAGAATAAACAAACTAAAAAAGGATTTACGCTTGTCGAATTATTGATGGTGGTGGCTATCATTGGTTTGCTGACGAGTATCTTGAGTCCTAATATCTGGAAAGTCATGCAAAGTGCGACAATTGCCTCAGGCAAAGCTCAATTGTTTCAATATGTTAATGCGATCATTCAATTTGAAAATGAATATGGTTATTATCCTTTTGCTAGGGGCGATAAAGACTATGTTATTAAATTCTCAGACCCAGAGGTAGCTAAAGAATTTATCGAAATCATGTCGGGTCGTGATGCCAAAACAGGAAAATCCAAAAGTGTTGGTGGCAATCGCAGACGGATCATTTTTCATGACTTTTCGGAAAAAGAATTTTACACCGGAAATAATCAGCAATCAGTGCATACACTATTAGCAGATGGGTTTAATAATAGAAATCTTTGCATTATGATAGATGGCAATGGAGATGGCTTTCTTGAACCTAGACCTAGTTTGGGATCTCCTAAGAGACCGAAGCAGGCAATAAGAGGTAAAATTACTGCTTGGGTGGAATCCGATGATCTGAAATTGTACCCAGCTTATTCCCTTTGGAAGGAATAAGCTTTTTAATCAAAGCGTTCTTGAAGAATTTGTATAAAATGAAGAAGCGATCTAAGGGATTTAAAGGATTTACTTTAATTGAACTAATTATGGTTCTAGCAATCATAATGCTGGCTTTTTCTTTCATTGTGATAAGCACAACAAATGATGAAGGGGTGTCCTTAAAATCTTCACAACGTATCCTTTCTTCAATTACTCAAGGGGTTAGGGGACAAGCTATTTTGAAGCAAACACCTGCTCGTTTGATTATTTATGCGGATAAAGGTGAAGATAGAGAGGATGATAAATATCTGAGATTCTTTGGAATCATTACACAAGATCCACAGGATTCGAGTAAATGGATTGCGGGGACTAAGGGGACTTATTTGCCTAAGGGAATATATTTCATGCCAAAGCTCAGTCAAATTGCTAATGGGCGAGATAAGAGAGTTGGGAAGATGCGCTTGGAATATCCTCGAATTCGCTCTAAGTCGGGTGATCCTAGGATGGGAGAAGATTATTATTTCTATGAATTTAATGCGAACGGAACTACTGCGTCAAAATTTGTGAATGCTTGGTTAATCTTTGGTGCCGGCGTACTTAAGCCAGATGAAAATCGTCAATTAAACGTCTCTTTTGATGATCCAGCTCTATCAGGATTTAAGTCAGCTTTAATTTTCCGAAGAGTGGGCTCGATGAGCTTGATTACAGACTCAAATCAAATCGATGCGGTATCGCAAATAAAGGTAAAAGGTAGTTCGATAAAAGAGTAAATGATTTTTAAAGATGTTTAAAACAAAGCATAAAAAAGGATTTAGTTTAATTGAAACAATATTTTCGATTGGTATTTTACTGATGACGGTAATGGTTCTCTTAGTTATGCTTGGACCAATTTTATCGTCGCTCGATGACGCAAAGGAATTGGATGAAATTCCATCAATAGTGGAGTCGCTTAATAGTTTCCTCCAGGCAGATTCAAGTTTGGCCGTGAATGGATCAAGTTTCGATTTGATTTACGAGGCGGTTAAGAGCCGAGGGTATGCTACTGTCTATATTTTTCGCTCATATGCTTCTAACGATTCTAAAAATATTGAATTATCCATAGGATTTTCGCCCAAAGAAACAACCTCAAATGTGCGAATAGATAAAAGTGCTAAGGTGTATAATTTCAGAAATTCAGCTGGTCCAATTTACCGAGCAATCATAACGAATGGGCCTCAGATGCCTAAGCAATATTATCGTGACCGAGGCAAAAAAGCGAAGCCTCGTTATTATCTGACAGCCAATAGTAATAACTTTAAGAACAATTATTTGCCGCTTCAAATTTCAATATACGTCAACGCTCACGGTCCAGCATTTAAAGAAAATATTAACCTTAAAGAGATTTTACAGGATGATCCGATTTTCTCTTATTCAAGCGTAATTAATCGATGAAAAGGCCAATGAAATCAAAAGGATATACTTTAATCGAAATTATGGTTAGCACTGTAGTAATCATTGTTTTATTCGGTCTAGCGATACAGATCACGGGAGAAGTATTAAATGCTTGGAGCCGTACTTCAGGGAAATTATCTGCTTCTGCAGAAGCTCGGGTGGCTATGAATATTATTGCCAACGATTTAGAAGGTATTGTTGTGAGGAATGATGGCCACGAATGGTTCCGAGCAGAGAATGATATTTTAAAAGAGCCGGCTAATTCAAAGTCAGTTGCCTTAAGGTTTTTCAGCGTTATCAAAAATAAGCCAACCGATTCTAAAGGAATAACCATCCCAGGAGAGATTTCAGCAGTTGCTTATAATCTCCACTATGTGAATCCTGTTGACGGTTCAAATCGAGGGGAAAAAGCCTTTGTCTTATATCGCTTGGAAGTAGACCCTGAGACGACTTATCGAGATCTTTTAGATTTATCAAGCCGAGAAAAATTACCCAATAAAAGAAGTCCTAATTGGGGAGAGGGGAATGTGATTAAAGGCACAAATGGTGATAATTACCTTGCCTCAAATATTGTTGGATTTGAGATCGATTTTTATGTGGAGGATGATGGCAATCGTTCAACCCCACGCTTATATTTCAACCAGCATAAAAAGAACCCTAGGCGGTCAGTTATTTATGGTGGACGAGATGCAACAATTGGACCTCAGGCAAAATTGGAACATTATCAAAGAGCTTTAGCGTACGCAGATATTAAATTGACTGTTCTTTCTGATGAAGGTGCTGAAATCATGCGAAATGTGGCACAGCGACCCGAGACACCTGCAGATGTGATTCGCTTACACAGTGAGGAATTTATCCGAAGAGTACATTTTCCGGTTAAGCCGTTTTAGGCAAAAATTCCTTAATGATCTCAGCTAGAGACGGGTTCTCCGGTGCCCCTCCCATTGCAAAATTAGCTTTGCCTCCACCACGGCCACCAAGTGTTTCGCAGATTTCTTTTACAATGCTACCCGCATTATATCCTTGATCAATTGCCCCTTGAGATAGAGCCGCACAAATTTGGATTTTCCCATTGGTATTTGATGCAAGAACGACTAAGCCAGAATCTAGCTTAGCTAAGATTTGGTTGGCTAAGTTTCTTAGGTCATTACTATCAGATAAAGTGACTAAGCTATTCAGGTAAGCTACCTTATTCCCGATAACTTCTGCATTCTTTGCAAGTTTATCAACTCGTTCAGAAAGTGATTTTTGGTGAAAGCGTTTCAATTCTTTTTCTAATGCTTTTTTAGAATCTAATAATGTATCAATACGTTCTCCTATTTCATCCGAAGCACAATTGAATTTATTGGCCAATGTATTGATTTGTGAAAAGCGCTCTTCTGCTAAACTATAAGCCGTTTCACCACAAACTGCTTCAACTCTTCGAGTACCTGCGGCAATGCCAGATTCTGAGATAATTTTAAAGAGGCCGATTTCACCTGTCGCCTGAACATGAGTCCCACCGCATAATTCTTTAGAGAATCCACCAATATCAACAATGCGTACTTGGTCTCCATATTTTTCACCAAAGACAGCGACAACATCTTCTGGCTTATCTTTATAAGACACTTCGTAGGTATTTACGGATGAATTTTCAATAATTGTTTCGTTGATGGATTTTTCTATAGCTTGGAGTGTCTTTGCATCAATAGCTTCAAAGTGAGAAAAATCGAAGCGTAAACGATTTTCAGAAACGTAAGAGCCTGCTTGTTGGATATGTGTTCCTAAAGTCTTACGCAGGGCCCAGTTAAGAAGGTGCGTGGCACTATGGTGCCTCTGAATAGCCTGTCTACGATTGAGATTGATACTTAGGCTTACCGTACCCTCTAATGTCTCTTGAGTTTTAACTATATGAAGATAAATGCCGTTTTTAACTTGGGTGTCTGTAACGGGGAAAGTTTTTCCAGAATCTGTGGTTAAAGTGCCGCTATCACCCACTTGTCCACCCATCTCTCCACAGAAGGTAGTTTGGTCAAGGACGACTGCTGAGGTGTTGTCCTCAAGTTTTTCCACTGAAATAATCTGAGCAGTAAATGCTTCTGATTTGAGATCAAAGCCCAGGAAATTAGTTTTAGTAAGATCACTATCTTGTGCTGTCAAAACGACTTCTTTTTTCTGGGAAGAACGAGCACGTTCTTTTTGCTCACTCATACAGGAATCAAAGCCTACTTTATCAATGGAAATACAGCGTTCTTCGGCAATCAGTGCAGTGAGATCAAAAGGGAATCCATAGGTGTCATAAAGCGAAAATGCTTCTTCTCCAGTTATGGAGCCTTTGGCGCTCATTTTATCAAAGAGTTGTAGTCCTCGCTCTAAGGTTTTGTTGAATGCAGATTCTTCGCTTGCAATAACTTTTTCAATGGTAGTTTGTTGATCGGCTAATTCTGGATAGGCCGTGCGCATTTGTTCTACGAGGGTCTTGGATAATTGAGTGAAAAAGCCTGCGGGTAAGTTGAGCTTACGGCCAAATAAAATAGCGCGTCTTAGAATGCGTCGAAGAACGTAATTACGGCCTTCGTTACTCGGAATGATACCATCGGCTATTGAAAAGCTTAAGGTTCTAATATGGTCGGCAATTACACGGAAGGCACAATCATTGGCTTCAGTTTCATTTTTAAAGGTACGGCTCTCTGGCATCGTGTAGGCATACTTATGTGCACACATACTTTCTATGGCCTCAAAGATTGCCTTGAATAAATCACTATTATAATTGCTTGGAGGATTTGTGAAATCTGTGAATTGCTGGGTCGTTGCTATGATGCCAGCAATTCGCTCAAAGCCCATTCCTGTGTCGACATGACGTGCAGGAAGTGGCTCATAGTTTCCGTCTACGGTAGCGTTTAACTGAATGAAAACAAGATTCCAAATTTCAATACACCAAGGGGAGTCTTTGTTGACAAGAGAGCCCTGGGTATCACCTTCCGGTGTTAAATCGATATGCAGTTCAGAGCAAGGTCCGCAGGGTCCCGTTTCGCCCATCATCCAAAAGTTATCTTTTTTATTCCCGAATTGAATATGGATTTTTGGATCAAGTCCTTCCTTCTTAAAAATTGCTTCCCAGTAGTCATAGGCCTCTTGGTCAAATTCAGAAGGGTCATTCGCCTCAGGTTTATAGACTGTGGCATAAAGTCTTTCTTTAGGAAAGCCCCATACACCAGTCAAGAGTTCCCAAGACCATTCGATCGCTTCTTTTTTGAAGTAATCACCGATCGACCAATTACCCAGCATCTCAAAAAAAGTATGATGGTAGGTGTCAAATCCAACATCATCTAAGTCATTGTGTTTTCCGCCAGCTCGGATGCATTTTTGTGAATTGGCGATTCTTGAATAAGGTGGAGTAGTCTCATTTAAAAAGTAGGGCACAAATTGATTCATGCCTGCATTTGTGAATAGTAAATTTGGAGAGGTAGGCATCAAGGAAGCAGACGCAACAATAGCATGTTTTTTTGCTTCAAAAAAATCGAGAAAAGATTGTCTAATGGCTTCCGATTGCATGGTCGTTAAAATTATTGCATAGCTTTCAAAATAGCATCACCCATTGCTACAGTAGAAATTGGCTCATTGCCAAAGGCAATGTCACCTGTACGGCTTCCAGAGGTCACCGCAGATTTCACGGCAGTCTCAATCGCGCTTGCGGCATCATGTTCACCAAAGCTATAGCGAAGCATCATTGCTCCAGATAAGATTTGAGCACATGGATTAGCAATCCCTTGACCCGCAATATCAGGGGCAGTACCTCCAGAAGGCTCATAGAGTCCGAAAGGAAGGTCTAAGCTATTTTTGCTAGCACCAAGACTGGCTGAGGCCAACATTCCTAGTGAGCCACAAATCACTCCCATTTCGTCCGATAAAATATCTCCAAACATATTTTCAGTGAATAAAACATCAAATTGATTAGGATCTCGAGCTAATTGCATGGCAGCATTATCGACATACATGTGACTGAGTTCAATTTCTGGTGCGTGTTTGGCAAAATATTCAGTGACTACTTTGCGCCATAAGACAGACGTTTCTAGAACATTTGCCTTATCCACAGAGCAGACTTTATGTCCTCGTGTTTTTGCTGCATCAATGGCCACCTGTGCGATACGTTCGATCTCACTTGTTTTGTAAATCATAGTATCGATAGCAACTGTTTCTCCGCCTTCTTCATACGTGGATTTTGGCTGCCCGAAATATATACCTCCAGTGAGTTCACGGATACAAACAATATCAATGCCCTTAGGGATACGATTTGTTTTAAGAGGAGAGGCTTCAGAAAGCTCGCTGTAAAGAAGACCAGGTCTTACGTTGGCATACAATGAAAAGGCTTTACGGATGGGCAATAGGGCCGCTCGTTCAGGTTGTTCTTTAGGAGGCAGTGATTCCCATTTTGGGCCACCTACCGAACCAAATAAAATCGCATCAGACCCTTGGCATATACTATGAGTACTGTCAGGAAAAGCAGTACCGTGATTATCAATAGCAATTCCTCCAATATCAGCTGTTTCATAATCTAAGGAGAAGTTATAGCGTTCACCGGTAGCTCGTAAGATGTCCAAGGCTACATCCATGACCTCAGGGCCAATGCCATCACCAGGTAGGACTGCAAATTTTAATGATTTCATAATATAAAGTGGTCTTATTTCAAAATGATTAGCCTGAATAGCAAGTCATTAACGCATCAGCAATTTCCGATGGGTTTTTCGCAATTTTCACGCCGGCTTCTTCCATCGCTTGAAATTTGGCTTCGGCAGTCCCTGCACCATTTTCAGAAATGATTGCGCCTGCGTGTCCCATAGTGCGGCCTTTAGGTGCAGAAGCACCGGCAATGAAACCAGCCATAGGTTTTGTTACATGCGCTTTGATGTATTCGCAGGCCTCTTCTTCGGCACTGCCACCAATTTCACCGATCATGATTATGGCATCGGTGTCTGGATCTTCGTTAAATAATTGGACGGCATCTTTTTGTGATGTGCCATTGATTGGGTCGCCTCCAATACCAATACAGGTACTTTGGCCGAGACCTTTTTGTGTGAGCTGCCAAACCGCTTCGTATGTAAGTGTACCCGAACGAGAGACAACTCCAACTCGACCTTCTTTATGAATATAGCCTGGCATGATGCCGATCTTGCATTGCCCTGGAGTAATAATACCCGGGCAATTAGGCCCAATGAGGCGAGTCTTGACGGAACTTTGGTTGAGCCTGTGACGAACTTGTGCCATATCTTGGACTGGGATGCCTTCTGTGATACAAACAATAAGTTCAATGCCTGCATCAATCGATTCTAAAATAGAATCAGCGGCAAAGGGGGGAGGAACATAAATAACGGAGGTGTTAGCACCGTGTTGTATGACTGCTTCGCTGACCGTATTGCAGATGGGTACGGAGTTTTCCCATATAAGTCCGCCTTTACCGGGTGTGACTCCAGCGACAACATTAGTTCCGTATTCGACACATTGTTGTGTGTGAAAAGTGCCTGCGTTTCCAGTGATCCCTTGCACAACAAGGCGAGTATTTTTATTCACTAATATGCTCATAAAGTTTTCTTAAAGTTAAATTTGTAATTAGGCCGTGACTTGCTTGGTGATGATTTCTGCCGCTTCAGCTAGACTGTCTGCGGAAGCTAATTCAAGGCCGCTTTCCTTGAGAATTACTTTGCCCGCCTCAACATTTGTTCCTTCGAGTCGAACGACGAGAGGTACGGAAAGAGAAACATTTTTTGCTGCGGAAACAATACCTCGAGCGATAATATCGCATTTCATAATCCCGCCAAAAATATTGACCAAGATGCCTTTTACATTGGGATCAGAAAGAATGATTTTGAAAGCAGCAGTGACTTGTTCTTCGTTGGCACCTCCACCGACATCGAGGAAGTTGGCTGGCTCACCTCCGTAAGATTTGATTATATCCATGGTGGCCATAGCTAATCCAGCACCATTGACCATGCAGGCAATATTTCCTTCTAGTGCGATATAGTTTAGGTTGAAGGCCGAAGCTTCGACTTCTTTTGGATCTTCCTCGTTGGTATCTCTTAATTCGGAAATGTCTGGGTTCTTGTAAAGGGCATTGCCATCAAAGCTTACTTTAGCATCGAGAGCGATTAATGAGCCTTCCTTATTCGTAACGAGGGGATTGATTTCAATGAGCTCAGTATTTTTTTCAATTGAGAAACGATATAAGCCGTTTAAGATCTTTGAAAGTTCTTTGACTTGTTTGCCACTGAAACCAAGTTTGAAAGCTACTAAACGACAGTGATGTGGTTTGAGTCCCATATCTAAAGAGACCGGCACACGGATAATTTTTTCTGGTGTTTTTTCGGCGACAGCCTCAATGTCCATTCCGCCCTCGGTTGAGGCGATAATGACAGTCTGTGCTGATTTTCTATCGAGAACTACGGCTAAATAATACTCGTGATCGATATCACACCCTTCAGTAAAGTACAGGGTTTGCACCTTACGCCCTTGAGGACTGGTTTGCTTTGTCACTAGGTGATTACCCAGCATTGATAAAGCAGTGGACTTAGCTTTTTCGGGTGAGTCACAAAGTTGTACGCCTCCTTTGTATCCGTCAGTGAAAGTACCTTTCCCTCGGCCGCCTGCGTGAATCTGTGCTTTAACCACGATTAAACTGTTAGGGTCTAATTCAGCAATGGCGGAATCAATACTGGCTTCATCGTTTGCAGAAATGCCTTTTGGGACGGGGACTTGATATTGGTCGAGGAGTGCTTTTGCTTGATATTCGTGTATATTCATTCTGGTTTCCGTGAGTTTTTTTATATTTTCACTGGCTAGAATTTGGAATGCCAAAGAGCCCATTAAAGTGCAAACATTTTAATCTTTTTCTTTGATTTTTTTCGTGGATTTAAGGCAAAAAAAAAAGCCCTTAGTTGAATTAAGGGCTTTTGAAAATTTTTTACGATTTAAATTAAAGTTTGAAGATTACTTCTTTTTCGCTTCTTCGCGTTCTTTAACTTCTTTAATCACGGTTTCCGCCACATTTTTTGGAGTGGCTGCGTAGTGAGAGAATTCCATAGAGAATTGACCACGACCGGATGTCATCGTTCTGAGTTGACCAATATAGCCGAACATCTCACTCAAAGGGGCATCTGCTTTAATTCGGACACCGGTTGAGTTGGGCTCTTGGCTCTTAATCATACCTCTTCGGCGATTTAAGTCACCGATCACATCACCCATATTTTCTTCACCACAGAAAACATCAAGTTTCATGATTGGTTCTAAAATATCAGGTTTTCCTTTTGGTATTGATTGACGATAGGCTGCTTTAGAAGCGATTTCGAAAGCCACGGCTGACGAGTCAACTGCGTGGAAAGCTCCATCTTCAAGAGTCACTTTGATATCCACGGTTGGGTATCCAGCAAGTACACCTTTTTCCAGAGAGTTTTTAAATCCTTTTTGAACCGCTGGCCAAAATTCTCTAGGAACATTACCTCCGACCACTTTAGATTCGAACTCGAAGCCTGAACCTGATTCGAGTGGCTCAATTGAGTAATCAATCTTAGCGAATTGACCTGAACCACCTGATTGTTTCTTGTGGGTGTAAGAATCGCTCACTGGCATCGTAATGGTTTCACGGTAGGCCACTTGTGGTTTACCGATTTCAGCTTCTACGCCGTAAGTTCTCTTAAGAATATCGACTTTGATATCTAAATGAAGCTCACCCATTCCTTTAAGAATCGTTTCACCTGAATCTTCGTCTGTTTCAACTTGGAAAGAAGGATCTTCAGCCACCATTTTACCAATTGCAGTACCAAGCTTTTCTGCTTGTCCTTTGTCTTTGGGTTTCACGGCAATAGAAATAACGGGTTCCGGGAAAACCATAGGCTCAAGAGTTGCTGGCTTATCTGGATCACAAAGTGTGTGTCCTGTTTGAACACTTTTCATACCCAAGAGTGCTACGATGTCACCTGCTTGTGCTGAATCAACCTCGCTTCGGTCATCGGCGTGCATCTCGATAATACGACCGATTCGCTCTGTCTTACCTGTGAATGTATTTAAGACACTCATGCCTTTTGCAATTTTACCTGAGTAAATTCGTGTAAAAGTAAGGGCTCCATATTTGTCATCCATAATTTTAAAAGCAAGGGCTCTTAAAGGTTTGTTTGGATCCACTACAGCGAATTCACCTGTTTCATTACCTTCTGGGTCAACTTCAGGTTGTGGATTCACCTCAGTAGGGTTGGGCAAATAATCAACAACCGCATCAAGGATGAGTTGAACTCCTTTGTTTTTGAAAGAAGAACCACAGTAAGTTGGGAAGAAGGATAGTTCGCGAGTTCCTTTTCGGACACACTGTTTAAGTACTTCAAGACTTGGCTCTTCACCATTTAAGTAAGACTCCATGGCCTCATCATCTTGCTCAACTGCTGTTTCAATGAGTTTTTCTCGCCATTCAGCAACTGTATCGGCCATATCTGCAGGAATATCTGTAATTTCGTAGTTCTCTGGGTTTCCGCTATCATCCCAAATCCATGCTTTTTGAGTTAATAGATCAACGACACCTGAGAGTTCACTCTCTTGTCCAATCGGTAAAACCATAACAAGTGGGGTCGCACCAAGTACTTTTTTCACTTGTTCAACAACTTTATAGAAGTCAGCTCCGATACGGTCTAATTTATTCACATAAATTAAACGAGCAACTTTAGACTCATTCGCATAACGCCAGTTGGTTTCGGATTGAGGTTCAACGCCTCCAGATCCACAGAATACTCCAACGCCACCATCCAAGACTTTTAGTGAACGATATACTTCAACAGTGAAGTCAACGTGCCCAGGAGTATCAATAATGTTAAAGCGGTGAGGCTCAAATTGGTTATTGCTTCCGTTCCAGAAACAAGTTGTAGCAGCAGATTGGATAGTAATACCTCGTTCTTGCTCTTGCTCCATGAAGTCAGTTGTGGCAGCACCGTCATGAACTTCCCCTAGCTTATGAATCTTGCCAGTAAGTTTTAGAAATCGTTCAGTTGTTGTCGTTTTACCTGCATCAACGTGGGCGAAGATACCGATATTTCTGTAATTATTTAGATCTGTCATTGTGTTTTAGAAAATTGATAAGCAGAATTGAATTGTTTCGTTTTGAGTAATTTTTTTAAAAATTCAACACTATTTGTAAAAAATTAAACGGCGTAGAGTAGAGCCTCTTGTTACTTCTGCAAGCTAGTAAACCTAATTTTTTCCATTTTTAGAATAGGATGGATTTTTTACAATTCTTGTTCAGAATGAGGAAACTATAATATGAATCAAGATAAAGATACAGGATTACCCTTGGTGGCAGTTGCTGGAGGCAGTGGTTTTGTTGGCACGCATTTAAGAAAAAAATTGGCTACAGGCTTTCGATTTCGAGCACTTACAAGAAGTAGCACGATTGCCCAAGAGAGCCCAGATAATCTATCTACGGAATGGGTGAACTGTGACTTGTATTCATTACCTAAGGTCACTGAAGCTTTAAAAGGCTGTAAGTATGGCATTTATTTAGTTCATTCGATGGCCCCTTCCAGTCGCCTTAGGCAAGGGCATTTTAAAGACCTAGATTTATTATTAGCAGATAATTTTATTCGTGCAGCCGAAGAAGCCGGCTTAGAGCATGTAATTTATTTAAGTGGCATTATGCCCAATGAATCGGAAAAGCAATTATCGTCTCATTTAAAAAGCCGTTTGGAAGTCGAATCTGTTTTGCGTAGCCGTTCGGTAAAAGTTACTGTTTTGCGTGCAGGTATTATATTTGGGCCTGGTGGCTCTTCCTTTTCTATCTTAATTAACTTGGTACGTCGTTTGCCGATAATGATTTTTCCTGCTTGGACGCATTCTATGACACAGTCAATTGATATAAATGATGTCTGTCGTGCTTTTCGTTTATGCTTTGAAAGTTCGATTTATAAAGGTGGAACCTTCGATTTAAGTGGTCACAAGCCAATGAGTTATAAGCAGTTGGTGAAGCGTGTGGCACAAAAACTCGGACGATCCTTTCTCTCCATTTCAATTCCCTTTAATTTCTTTTTCTTTGCTAAACATTGGTTGTCCATATTAGGCGGTGTGCCTCTTGCCCTAGCAGAACCGCTTCAAAAAAGCTTGATTCATGATTTGAGATCAGAGCCTAATGCTCTATCTGAGGCTTTAAAAGATGGACTTACTAGTTTTGATCGTTCGTTTGATCTTTCGGTGTATGGAGATGGTAGTCCTAAGCCAAATCCTCGTAGTAAGACACAAAAGAAAGATACCAAAGAATTACAGAAACAGTGTCGGGTACGTTCGGTTCAGCGGATGCCTCTTCCTTTAGGTTGGAACTCTCAACAGGTTGCTAGAGAATACAGTGAATGGTTAACTCGAAAATTCGTTCGTGTGATTTCAGCAAAAATTAACGATGATGGGCGAATTTCTTTTTATCTTATAGGTCGCTTGTTGTTATTAGAGTTAACCCCAACGCCGTATAGTGTTTCCAATTTAAAACGTAGTGCCTTTTATATTTCTGATGGATGCTTAATGAAAAAAGTTGAGCCTCAAGGGCGTTTTGAATTTCGCCTATTTCCTGAAAATAATTGTTTAATTGCAGCCATTCATGGTTATGCCCCAATTTTACCTTGGTGGATTTATTCTTGTACTCAAGCCATCCTGCATCTGAGTGTGATGCAATCTTTCTCTCGACACTTGAGACGCCATAATACGACTCTAATGCAATAGAGGATTATTTGGTTTTTGTATTGTTTTTTTCATTTGCTTAATCATTTTCTGAATTTTACTTCTTATAGTTATGGCTAAAAATCTTGTCGAAATATATGATACAACATTAAGAGATGGTTCTCAAGGTGAGGGCATTTCATTCACAGTGGCTGCAAAGTTAAGAATTGCAGAAAAGCTGGATCAATTTGGTGTGGATTATATTGAGGGGGGTTGGCCTGGTTCCAACCCACGTGACATGGCATTTTTTGAAGAAGCAAAGCAATTAGATTTAAAACATGCAAAATTAGTAGCATTTGGTTCAACACGTAGAGCAAATTTATCTGCAGCTGAAGATGCTCAATTGAAACTGCTTCTAGAAGCGGATACTCCAGTTGTGACTATTTTTGGCAAGTCTTGGCTTTTGCATGTTACAGAAATTTTGCGTACGACTCAGGAAGAGAATTTGCAGATGATTGAGGATTCCGTCCGTTTTTTAACAGAAAATGGAAAAGAGGTCATTTATGATGCCGAGCATTTCTTCGATGGTTATTTAGACAATAACGAATATGCTATTGATACTTTAAAAGCAGCTCAAAGAGGTGGTGCAATCAATCTAAGTCTTTGTGATACAAATGGTGGTCGCTTAGTTTCTGAGGTCCAAGAGATTGTCTCGGCCGTCAAAACGGAATTGAAAGATATTCCGATTGGTGTCCATTGTCACAATGATTCTGGGCTTGGTGTAGCGGTATCTTTAGCTGGAATTCAGTCAGGTGCTCAATTAGTACAAGGTACGATTAATGGTATAGGCGAACGTAATGGTAATGCAAATTTGACAGCGATTATTCCTAATTTGATTTTAAAGATGGATCGCAATTTGAATTGTGCATCGAACTTAGAAGATTTAAGGGGTTTATCTCTATTTGTTGATGAGATGTCTAATCAGTCATCAGACCCAAAAGCACCCTTTGTTGGCTTGAGTTCATTTGCTCATAAGGGTGGGGTGCATGCTGATGCTGCGGCAAAAGTTAAACATAGCTACGAACACATAAAGCCAGAATTGGTAGGGAACAAAACACGTGTTTTAGTTTCGGATATGTCTGGGCGTAGTAGTATCATGATGAAGGCGAAAGAGATCGGACTGGATATTGATTCCCGTTCTCCAGAATTAAAAGAATTTCTGAATAGCTTAAAAGAGATGGAGTTCAAAGGATATGAATATGAAGCGGCTGACGCATCATTGAAATTACTCCTTAATAAGTATATTAAAGGAGAGCCTAAAGCAATTGAGCTGATTGGTTATCGAGTGATGGTCAGCGATCAGGTGGATTTAGGCCGTATTGTTTCGGAAGCTTCAGTACAGGTTAAGGTAGGTGATAAAGTGCACCATACAGCCGCAGAAGCGAGCGGGCCAGTTGATGCTTTAAGCGAAGCTTTGAATAAAGCAATTGCTCCAGTTTTTCCGCAAATCAATGATGTCCGTCTGCTTGATTTTAAGGTGCGTATTCTTGAAAATAAGCATGGGACAGATGCAATCATTCGAGTACATATTGAATCAACAGACGGAAATTCAATATGGGGTACTGTGGGTGCAAGCGATAATATCATTGCCGCCGCCTGGGAAGCTTTGCTCGATTCAGTTGAGTACAAGATACAGCTAGACAGCTCTAAAAGTAATTAAATAATATCTATTTAATTTATTACAATTGAGCAGACTCAGTAGACTGGCGGATTTTTTCTTTCATCGCCGTCTTATTGTCTTCTTCTAGGCACACATCACAGCACTCAGAATCATTTGAGTTTTCTTCATTTTTAATGAGTTCCCGACACATCTCATGAGTGTCAATGACTTGAGTGTTATATTTACCGCAAAACAAACAGCACTTTACGTGCATTTTAATGAATATGCGCTTCCAAGTTGGAAGATCTTGGAAGTTCTTTTTATTGAGTGCGCTAGAGACCTGTTTGCAAGTGAACATTATATTTAAAATTTATTTTAGTCTTTATTAATCCAGTTTTCATTGAGAAGAACCTTAAGCTGTTCTCTCGCCCTATGTAATATGACCCATAGATAGTTCGGAGAAATATCCATTTCCTTACAAATTTCTTCAGTTGTTTGATCTTCAAGCATTTTTAAAATAAAGGCTTGTTTTAGCGGTTCTTTTAATTGATCAATGCATTTTCTGAAAACGACCCAAAATTCTTTATTATCAAACTGTTTACGTGGGTTAAATTCCCAAGGATCAGGATTGGTTGTAGCAATACCACTATATTTAAACCAAAAGCTTTCCATGAGTGCCTCATCTTCTTTATCAATATCTACAGTCTGTGCTTTGATTGATTTCCGAATTTGGTCGATGATTTTATTGCGCATGATGCCTCGAAGCCAATATTTGATATCCAGTCGACCATCAAATCGATCCAGCGCTTTAATTCCTGCTAAAAAAGTATCTTGAACACAATCTGCGGCAACTTCTGGATTCTTCAGTCGAGACATGGCATATCGATAAAGATAATCACCATACAAATCAACCCACTGTGATGGAGGTGTGATGTTTGGGTTACCCTTATCGAGATTTGTCATTTTACTTAGATTATTTTACTTATAGTCTGGGTCAACACTACATTGTTTTAATGTATAAATTCCCAAGTTATATTAAACAAATTGTTATTCTTTAACTTGTGAAGATCGGTTCACAAAAGTCTACGCCCCAAGAAATGATGAATACACGCTATAAGTAAAGTTTTACAGTTAACAATTCATGCATTTGAAAATAAAGACGAAAATTGGTTTAAAGGCTGTTTGAAGATTGCAAGTTCTGTATGTGCAACACAAGATGATGTTTCAATGATTTACGAAGGTTTAACCACAGGATTTGAAGTCGGCTTGTCGCCGATGAAGTCTTTGCCCGCTTGTTCCTAAAGTAGTTTAACATTATGTCTAAACACAGAAAAAGATCTCTTCTATTTAGGAAATATTCTAGTTGGTTCTCTTCTCGAATTTATATTTTCATGTTTTTTTTGGTCGAGCGATTATCACTGAAGCATGCCTACCAGTTGGGTCGATTCTTTGGCAGTTTATTTTTTTACTTATCAAGTCATCGTAGAAAAATTGTTGTAGAAAATGTACGAACTTTGAAAGCTTGGGCAACAAAGCGGAATCTTAATAATGAACTATTAGATCAAGAAGACAGTGTCATTGCTAAAAAGATTTATCAGTCAAATGCAGGAAACTTCCTTTATTCATTTTCAATGATGAATAAACCTATTACGACAGTTAAAAAATATCTTAAAATAAAAAACTGTGAATTATTGGAAAAAGCTTATGAAAAAAATAAAGGGGTAATTATGCTTTTTCCCCATACTGGCCCTTGGGAATTGACTGTCATGATGTCAGAATTAATACCACCCATTTTTAAAGCGAGTAAAAGGAGTGAAATGGCCATTATGTTTCGTCCGCTTAATAATCATTTTTTGAACAAATGGTATTTGAAAAAAAGAAGCCGTTGCGGAGCGCTTCTTTTATCTCGTGATGATGGGTTTTTCAAAATTATCCGACTCCTTAAAAATGGATCATTCGCTCACATAGCTTTTGATATTCGTATGCAACAGGGGCGAAAAATTGAATTATTTGACAGACAGGCTTCAGCTTCTAAAATTCCATATGTTTTGCATAAAGCGAGCAAAGCTCCCGTCATAGCCTTAAGCTTTGTTAAAAGTGGTGATTTAGGATGGAAAATTGAATTCAAGGAAATTGCATCAGCCGAAAATGGTATATGCCCTGAAATGAGTCTGCTTAAAGCCTCAAACGAACATCTAGAACAAGTAATATTTAACAATCCCTACGATTACTTTTTCTTTCAAGATCGTTATAAGTGATCTCTTTTTTGTGGTTTAAAATTTTTGTTTTCTTAGTCATATTTTAATATAAGAGACTTGTTAATACATAAATACTGTGCAATTAAATATCAGGTTTACTTTATGAATTTTCCCTTTTTGTTTTAAATTTTTAGCTTTAATTGTATGATCGATATAAAATTATTAAGAGAAAGTCCGGATATAGTGCGGGCAGCCATCGCTAGAAAAAAGTTCAAGGTGGATATCGATAAAGTGATCGAACTGGATACGATTCGCCGTGAAAAGATCACCGAAGCAGAAAAAGCAAGAGCAGAGCAAAAGTTGGCGAACCAATCGATGGCCCTGTTAGAGAAAGGCTCACCTGCGTTTTTAGAAAAAGTCGCCGAAATGAAGTCAGTCTCAGCCAAAGCCAAAGAGCTTGAAGCTGAAGCGAAAACGGCCGATCAATCGTTCCAAGAAGCCTTTTTGGAAATACCTAATCTGCCTGATGAAAGTGTGCCGTCTGGCGATACCGAGGACGATAATGAGATTTGCCATATTTGGGGCGATACTTCGGTTTATCCGCATGCGAAAGCTCACTACGATATTCCATGGTTTGAATCACGAGTGGATTTTGCACGAGGTGTCAAAGTCACAGGTGCAGGGTTTCCTTTTTATGTCGGAGAAATGTCTCGGATGGTTCGTGCATTGATAAATTTTTTCTTAGAAGAAGCACAAAAGAATGGTTATGAAGAAGTGGCTCCTCCCGTAGTTGTCAATGCAGAGAGTGCGACCGCTACAGGCCAATTACCCGACAAAGAAGGGCAGATGTATTTTGATTCTAATGAAGGTTTCTATTTGATCCCAACCGCCGAAGTTCCCGTAACCAACTTTTATCGAGATGAAATTTTTGATGAAAAAACTTTACCAATGTATCGTTGTGCCTACACCCCTTGTTTTCGCCGTGAAGCTGGGAGTTGGGGGGCGGATGTGCGAGGGCTCAATCGTTTGCACCAATTCGACAAAGTTGAATTAGTCAAATGGACGAGTGCTGAAAGTAGTATGCAAGAGCTCGAAAAGCTTAAAGAGAATGTCGAGGCTTTGATCATCGCTTTAGAATTACCCTACAGAGTACTTAGAATGTGTACTGGCGACATAGGCTTCCCGCACGCCAAACAATATGACTTAGAAGTTTTCGCCGCAGGACAAAAGCGATGGTTAGAGGTATCCAGTTGTAGTAACTTTACCGATTTCCAAGCGAGAAGGGCAGGCATACGCTACCGTGATACAGATGGCAAAATCCATACCGCTCATACCTTAAATGGTTCGGGCTTAGCGATTCCTCGGGTGCTAGCCGCTATTCTTGAAAATAATTTACAAGAAGACGGTCGAGTCAAAGTGCCTAAAGTATTGCAAAAATGGATGAATCAAGAATTTATTGGTGATGCCGTTTAATCTAGAAATTTTAAAAATTACCTTTAGAAAGAAACTATGATTGATATATTTTTTGACGCACTCAAAGCAGGCAACCCACTTTATTGGGCGGGCTTCCTGGTCGCCATTTTCTTCTTCTTTAAATTCCTTCAAGGACTTGGGAAGTTAGTGCTTTTACTTCTAATTCTCGCGGCAATTGCTTACACAGTATTTTATTTCAATCCTGAAATCTTTGAAACTTTTCTTAAGCAAGCTAAAGATGTCACCGAAGAAATTGATATTTAAGCACTGTCCCTCAAGCACAGGAAAATCCAATTATATATGTCCCAAAAGACCAAAAACGCTATCACTCCAACTCGGGTAGAAAATTATCCTGAATGGTATCAGCAAGTGATCAAAGCTGCCGATCTCGCAGAGACTTCACCGGTTCGTGGATGCATGGTGATTAAGCCATGGGGTTATGCAATTTGGGAAAACATCCAAAAAGAACTCGATAGACGCTTCAAAGCAACCGGCCATAAGAATGCTTATTTCCCTTTATTCATTCCTATGCGCTACCTTCAAAAGGAAGCCGATCATGTGGATGGCTTCGCTAAAGAATGTGCCGTTGTCACCCATTCACGACTCGAGGCAGACGAAAATGGACAGCTTCAGCCTGCCGGCCCTCTCGATGAGCCTTTAATTGTACGACCCACCTCCGAAACCATTATCGGTGAACTCTTTGCTAAATGGGTACAATCCTACAGAGACCTCCCGCTTCTCATCAATCAATGGGCCAATGTCGTTCGTTGGGAAATGCGCACACGACTCTTTTTACGCACATCAGAATTTCTCTGGCAGGAAGGGCATACTGTCCACGCCACCGAAGAAGAAGCGATGGTAGAAACTCGCACCATGCTCGATGTTTATGCCGATTTTTCTGAAAACTACCTAGCCATGCCCGTGATCAAAGGAGAAAAAACCGAAGCTGAACGCTTCCCCGGTGCGGTTTCCACTTACTCCATCGAAGCCATGATGCAGGATAAGAAGGCCCTCCAAGCAGGCACTTCTCACTTTCTCGGTCAAAACTTTGCCAAATCAAGCTCGATCAAATTTTTAAATGCTGAATCCAAAGAAGAACACGCATGGACAACCTCTTGGGGCGTATCCACTCGACTTGTAGGCGGATTAATTATGACTCATTCCGATGATGATGGACTCGTCTTACCACCAGCCATTGCACCCGCACATGTCGTTATTTTACCCGTCACACCAAAGCCGGATTCACGAGACGCCGTCCTTGAATACTGTCGAGATATTAAGCAAGCCCTCGAAGCTCAGAGCTATCTCGGAGAGCCTGTTCGGGTTGAGCTTGATGACCGTGATATTCGAGGCGGTGAAAAAACATGGTCATGGGTGAAGAAAGGCGTTCCCGTCCGCATAGAAGTTGGGCCACGAGATATGGAAAAAGAGGCCGTTTTCTACGCACGCCGAGACAAAGCGGTGAAAGATAAAGTCAGCCAAGAGAAAGCCAGCTTCGTTTCAGAGATCACCGCATTGCTTGAAAATATCCAAAGCAACTTATTTAAAAAGGCTCAAGACTTTCAAAAGACCCATACTCAAAGCATCGACAATAAAGAAGACTTTGAAGCTTACTTTGCTGATGAAGATGCCGGCTATGCCTCAGTCGGTTTCTGCTTAGATAGCCAACTGGAAGACGAACTGGCCAAACGCTTGAAAATCAGCGTGCGTTGTATTCCTAACGATACTGTAGCGGAAACAGTCCCCTGTATCTTTACCGGAAAAGACGGTAAGCGAGTGATCTTTGCCCGTTCGTATTAATACGAAAAGACTAGGTACGAAATACGAAAATTAATCATTCGTTCCACTTTCACCATCCAGCTTTTTTAGCTTCGGCTTAATCACCATTTGGCAATAGGGGTGTCTATGATTATTGCAATAAAAGTCTTGGTGATAATACTCCGCTGGGTAAAAAATATCTGCCGGAGAAATTTCAGTGACAATAGTATCGGGATAAAGACTCGCTGCTTCAGCCTTGGATGCTTTGGCAATTTTAGTCTGAGCCTCTGAATGGGTGAAAATCGCCGAACGATACTGCGTCCCCACATCTGCTCCCTGACGGTTTAAAGTGGTTGGATCATGTGCCACCCAAAAACGTTTCAGTATTGTTTCATAAGAAATCACATTAGGATCATAAGTAATCTGTACGACTTCTGCATGACCCGTTGTTCCAGTACAGATAGCTTCATAAGTCGGATTGGGAGTCTGACCGCCCATGTAACCCGAAACCACAGATTCAACACCCTCTAAAGATTTAAAGACCGCTTCCACGCACCAAAAACAACCCGCACCCAAAGTCGCCTCATTTGACGCCGTGAGTTCGGCTAAGGTCGAGGCCTTGCCCATAGTTTCTATACTCACTGTATCTTTTGCCATAAGGTTACCTAAAACATATAAAGTAAGAGCGATTAAGCAACTGAAGAAGCCACTGAATAGAGGATAGATTCTTATTTGCATGGTCTTTGGGAAAATTGCTTTAATTAACAAATTGAATTAAATACTGATGATCCCAGGGATTCGCTCCATCTTCTCATAAATCGAGATAATTTCCTCCGATGAGCCCATCGTTTTCTCAAGGCTAAAGGCTTTATAACGCCCATTACTCGAAGGGCGAGAGGTCAAGTTAGGGTCATCCAGTAACTCGATCACCTGATTCGACTGCTCAATCGGAACGATGAACTTAAAAGGAAACGATGACGGCCAAGTATAATAGGCATCTAAACTACTTTTAAAGCTCTCAACTGCGTAAGGATCAAACATTAAGAATACCATAAACAAAAAACCCGATAAGTCTAAGCCAAATACATTTTTTTAAGATCAAGACTTGCCAGACTCTTAAATCATCACAATAAAAGCCTACTTAGTTTTATTTAAACACTTCTAACACTTGCCTAGGTGGTGGAATTGGTAGACACCCGGGACTTAAAATCCCGTGCCAGCAATGGCGTGCGGGTTCGAGTCCCGCCCTAGGCACCACTTATAGATTGAGTTCTGATTAATCCGTCTCTAATTGTGCTTTAAAGAGATTTGGCTCGATTCTTGCGTATAATAGTGTGTATGAACCTTTTTCTGGATGAATTTATCGCAAATGAGCGCTTAGATGGCTCATTTCGTAGGCTTGTCTCTCGGGCCTATATGCCAATTGCTAAAAAAATTCTCTCATGGAAGGCTTCGAAGGGAGGTCCTCTGGTGGTGGGGATAAATGGGGCTCAGGGGACGGGCAAATCGACATTTTCTCGCTTTTTATCCGATTTTTTTCGTGAGACTGCTGGGCTGAATGTCTGTGTGCTGTCTTTGGATGATTTGTATTTGAGTCGGGCAGATCGTCTTGCGCTAGCTGAGCGCGTGCATACATTGTTTGCCACTCGTGGGGTGCCGGGAACGCATGATACTCAATTGGGAATGGATTTGATAAAGACTTTAACAAGTGGAGAAACGGGTGCAGTGCATATCCCTAGATTTCGTAAGGAGATTGATGATAGGGCGGAAGAATCAGAATGGTATACGGTTGGATTACCAGTGGATATTGTTTTTTTTGAGGGTTGGTGTGTGTCTGCTCGAGCGGAGTCGGGGGCTTCGTTATCGGAAGCAATCAATACATTTGAAGCAGAGTCAGATGCAGAGGGTGATTGGAGACGCTATGTGAATACTTGTTTAGAGGGTGAATACCGAAATTTATTTGCTATGGTTGATCATACAATTATGTTGAGGGTTCCGTGTTTTGATTGTATTTTAAAATGGCGTATGGAGCAGGAGTATAAGTTGCGTTTACAGTGTGAAGCTTTTGCGGATGGAGCGAAGCATCATTTTATGTCGGAAGCGGAATTGAGGCATTTTATTGCTCATTTTGAACGGCTTACCCGATGGATGCTCAAGGATATGCCCAGATTTGCTGATGTGATTTTGGATTTTAACGAGGATCGTTCGTTTAAAGATTTGATGATAATAAATGGCTAAGAAAGTACAGTGGATCGTGGTAACAGATTTAGACGCGTCTTTATTGGATGAGTCCTATTCTTATGAAGCTGCTTCGGAAACCTTAGAGGCTTTGCAGGCAAAAGATATACCAGTCGTATGGAATTCGAGTAAAACTTTAGACGAGATGATTGAGATGACCAAAGATTGGCAATGGAAGCGTAAGCCTATTTTAGTTGGGGAAAATGGTGCGACTTTGGCTTTTCCTTGTGATCCGGAGGGGGACAACGTCACCGAGGCTGTATGGAGTGATTATTTACGAGCGGATGCAGTCACAGATGGGTATCTGTGTCTATTCGATACCGAAGTGCGTGCAGATATTTTGAGAACGATTCATATGCTCAAACAGAAAAATGAGTTTGCTTTTCGGGGATTTTCCGACTTCACCGATGAAGCCTTGGTTGAATTAACTGGTTTGTCGGATACTGCTGTGCAAATGGCCAAAGCACGACAGGCTACGGAGCCAATTTTATGGGAGGGTAGTGATGAGGACTATTGTGCCTTTATTCAAATCATTAAAGGCTATGGTTTCAAAGCTTTGAGGGGCGGCCAATTCACCCATATTATGCACTCAAAATACGATAAATCGATTGGTATGGCATCGGTGGTCTCTCTTTTTACTAAACGATACCCTGACTTTAGTTGGAAAACGATTGCCCTTGGCGACAGTCCAAATGATGCGGTGATGTTGGAGCAAGCGGATTTTGCAGTCGTAATTCCTAATAAGAAAAAGGGAACAATGGCTTTAAAGCGTAAGGATTATATTCTTGCCGACGATTATGCTTCAGAGGGCTGGAATGATTCAGTGCTCAAATTTTTAAAATCAACCCAACAATTTATATGAGTGACTTTCATCAAAATGGTGTAATTACCAATTTTCATAATTTAAAAACACGATCGGACGAAAGTTTAGAACGAGAGGTGTTTAAGTTATCACGAAAAAATCCAGTTGGGCTGATTTTGCCGTCTTTGTTTTCAGAATTTGAAGGAGCAGCTTTTCCTCGGATTGTAGAAATTTTATCGGAGATGAATTATATCGATGAGATTGTTGTGGGCTTAGATCAAGCGACTGATTCTGAATATAAGCATGCTTTAAAATTTCTCGAAGTGCTTCCTCAGAATGTAAAAGTCTTATGGAACGGAGGGCCGCGCTTGAGAAAAATTGATGCGCTTTTAAAGGATTACAATTTATCGCCGATGCAAGAGGGTAAGGGGCGTAATGTATGGTTTATGTTTGGGTACTTATTGGCGAGCAATCGCTCTAGGGTGGTTGCGATACATGATTGCGATATTTTGACCTATCATAAGGAGATGTTAACGCGATTGATTTATCCTGTGCTGAATCCGAGTCTTAATTTCTCATACAGTAAGGGTTATTATGCGAGAGTTGCAGATAATAAAATGAATGGGCGTGTTTGCCGCTTGTTGATCACCCCTTTGCTTCGTGCCTTGAAAAAGGTCTGCGGGGAAACCGACTATTTAGATTATATGGATAGCTTTAAATATGCGCTATCAGGGGAATTTGCTTTTAAGAAAGAAATTATATCCGAAATTCGAATCCCTTCGGACTGGGGACTTGAAATGGGAATGCTTTCCGAGATTTATCGTAATCATCAGAAAAATAAAATCTGCCAAGTGGATATCTCGGATATGTATGACCATAAGCACCAAGATTTGTCTTCACATGATCAATTTAAGGGGCTGACAAAAATGAGTGCCGATATTTCAAAATCCTTATTTAGAAAATTGGCAACTTACGGTGAGGAGTTTTCCACTTCTAAAATTCGTACTTTGAAGGCGACTTATTATCGCATGGCCTTGGATTTGATTGACGTTTACGAAAGTGATTCTCGTATGAATGGCTTGATCTATGATCGCCATAAGGAAATGCAATCCGTTGAAGTCTTTTCTGAGAGTATCATGCGGGCAGGGAATGAGTTTTTAAACCAGCCAACAGATACACCATTTATTCCAAGTTGGAAACGTGTGGTTTCGGCGATACCAGATATTTATGACCAATTGATTGAGGCTGTGGATGAAGATATGGCCTTGTATCAACCGATTAAAGTGAACCGCAAGCGAAAATCCCGTCACCATGAGTTGGTCCATCAGCATGTGAAGCATATGTATCCAAAAGATGATACGGATTCGATCACAGATACGATTGTTGCACTTTGTGAATTGGATGGCTTACCGAATGTGAACACAAATGATGTGGCACGTGCCCATAATAAGTGGAGTGAGAATGACGTGGTTTTGATTAGTTATGGTGATTCTATCAAAAAGAAAGGGGAAGCACCTCTCAAAACACTGAATAAATTTTTGAGGAAGCATCTGAGTCAAACAATTAGTTCCGTGCATGTTTTACCATTCACTCCATATAGTTCAGACGATGGGTTTTCTGTGGTGGATTATTTTAAGGTGAATCCAGAATTAGGGGAGTGGTCAGATATCGAATCGTTAGGAGAGGATTTTGACCTGATGTCTGATTTGGTGATCAATCATTGCTCAGCAGAATCCGAATGGTTTAAGAATTTTTTAAAGAACAAGGAGGAAGGGAAGGATTTCTTTATCATGGTGGACGATTCATTTGATGTCAGTCAAGTGATACGACCAAGGTCAAGTCCCTTGCTCAAGGAAGTCGAAACTGTCGATGGCAAAAAGCAGGTTTGGTGTACCTTTAGTCATGATCAAGTGGACTTAAATTTTAAAAACCCCGAAGTACTTTATGCCTTTATTCGCTTACTCAAATTTTTAATTTCAAAAAAGATTAAGCTATTTCGTTTAGATGCGATTGCCTTTTTATGGAAAGAGTCAGGAACACCGTGCGTGCACCTAGAGCAGACTCACGAGGCGGTTAAGTTAATTCGATTGATTTTAGAACAGTTTGACCCTGAGTCTGTTTTGATTACAGAAACCAATGTGCCAAACCGTGAGAATCTGAGTTACTTTGGAAATGATAATGAGGCACACTTAATCTACAATTTCTCACTGCCACCTTTGTTGATTTATTCTTTATTAAAAGGCGATTCCACCCATTTAAAAACGTGGATGATGTCTATGCCACCTGCTCGCAAAGGGCGAAGTTATTTGAATTTCATTGCTTCGCATGATGGGGTTGGGGTGCGTCCTTTAGAGGGCTTAGTTTCAGCAAATGACCAAAAGGATTTACTGGATACTTTAGAAGGCTTTGGAGCGACCATTTCCAATCGCAAGGTGAATGGAAGTGATGAAGTACCTTATGAGGTGAATATCAGTCTTTACGATGCAATGAAGGGCACAATTGCCAGTGGAGAAGACGAATGGCAGAATCAGCGCTTTATATGTGCCCATAGTATTCTCTTAGCCTTGGAGGGGATACCTGCTTTTTATATCCATAGTTTATTGGCAACGAAAAATGCACATGATTTACGGAAAGAGACAGGGCAGGCACGTTCAATCAACCGATATTGTTGGGAGCAGAAAACATTGAATCAAAAGTTAAGTGATTCCAAAGATCACCATAAGATTATTTTTGATGAGCTGAAGTGGAGAATTGATATTCGTAAAACACAGCCCGCATTTCATCCCAATGCGACTCAATTAACTTTGCATCTAGGAGACCAATTATTTGCTTTTTGGCGTGAGAGTTTAGACCGTCATCAAAGTATATTTGCCCTACATAATGTATCGGATAAGCCGGCAAGGGTTTCTTTAAATGAACTGAATTTAATCAGTACGGATAATTGGCGTGATTTATTAACGGATCAGAAATTCACAAATGTGAAAGAAGACATTGAATTGCCACCTTATGGGTGTGTATGGATTTCTAATGCTTAAGCTTGGCTTAATAAATGAGTTTTTCCATATTTTCGCGTAACATCCAGTCGCTATCCATTTTCTGAATCAAGGTAATGTTGATTAGGGATTCAACTGGATCGATCCAGAATTCTGTGCCTGCGGCTCCGTTCCATGAATATTGCTTAGTAAGAGGTTTTCCATCATTGGGATCTTTAACGACTGTCAGTTTGAAGCCTAGTCCGAAATTAGGGTCAGAGAGTTCAAAAGAGTGTTCACTCCAAGGATCGTTGGGGTTATCTAAGATATCAACTAAGTGATCTCGGGTCATGAGATCAATCGTTTCTTTTTTAAGCATTCGTTTTCCTTTATAGGTGCCTCCATCGAGTAGCATTTGGGCAAATTTTAAGTAATCCTGTGCAGTGGAGAGTAGTCCGCCTCCGCCTGAATGATACGGTTTTTTAAGGTAGTAATGGCTATCTTCAAAACTATCCTCAACTACTAGTCGATCTTCCACATTGCGATAGTTTGTGCAGAAGCGATTTTTCTTTGATCGTGGTAAAGAAAAACCAGTATCTTTCATCTTAAGTGGATCGAAAATATTTTGCTTTAGATACTCCTCAAGAGAGCTATCTGAAATTCGTTCTACCAATATTCCGATTAAATCAGTAGCGATACTGTAGTGCCATTTCTCTCCAGGATGATAAATCAGTGGGGCTTTTGAAACCTTTTTAATAAAGTCATCGGACCCGTTTATGTTATTTCGCAATAGATTAATTTCTTTGTAGGCAAGGTCTACTGGGTGATCGGTCCATCCGTAAGAAAAGCCAGCGGTGTGGGTGAGAAGGTGTTTTAAGGTAATCGGCTCCCTCGGCGTTTGGTAATTTCCATCGACATACACCTTCAATTGTTTGAATTCGGGAATGTAATCAGTGATAGGGGAGTCTAATTGAATTTTTCCTTGTTCAACGAGTTGCATAATGGCGACTGAAACCACTGGCTTTGTCATCGAATAAATACGGAAAATGGTATCGGTTGCCATCGGGGCTTGAGTCTCTAAATCTTTATAACCGTAAGCCTTGAAGTGAACGATTTCACCATCGCTATAAGTTAGGTTAACAATGCCTGAATATTTATCACTATCGACCCATGACTGGAGTGTTTTATCAATCGTGTTGATTTTACTTTGAGAAAATTCTGCAGACATTTTTGAAATAAATAAAATAAAAACAAGAATAGCGAACGATATTATTTTCATGGAGGTTCAATGGGTTATGTTTATTGATTAAGACAATGTAATAAAGAAAAAAGCGAGCAATGTTTTAAACAGTGCCCGCTTTATTTAAATTAATTAGAGGAATAATTTAGAAGTGACCCACTATCTTGAGAGTTGCATTCAAAGGTGCTCCTACAGTTACTTGGTGGTCTCCATAACTGTTTGGAAAATAGAGTGTGTCTGCTATATTCTCAATGTTCAGTTGTATGCGCATATTATTATTTATCTTATAATAAGCGGCTGCATCCACACGAGTATAAGAAGGTAAGTTGACATTACCTTTACCAGAGGTGTCACCCTTATGGATCACCCCTAAACCTAAACTCAGTCTATTATCTAATTTGTAGAGGTTCCATAGAGAATAAGTCTTTGCGGGTACCTCATTTAATATATTAGCATCGGAAACAAAACTAGCACCTGCTGAGATAAACCAATTGTCTAAAATATTTCCAGAAGCTTGTAATTCAAGCCCTCTGTATTCGGTTTCAGTGATTTCATCGACTTGGTCTTCTTTGTAAGTCGCTTCAACTGCTGTAAGATTATATAAGGCAGCAGTTAGGCTGAGACCGTTCTCTAAGCTGAATTTCGTACCGATTTCCAAATTTTCATAAACATCGGGATCGGTCTTTTGTTTTTCATCACCACTTAAGTTTGCGAATTGCTCGCCACTTTTAGGAATGAATGACTCACTATAACTTGCATAAAATGTTAGCTTGTTTTGAGGTTTATAAACAAGTCCAAGACGTGGTGAAAAAACTTCCTCTTTTTTACTAACAGGTGATGTAGCATCGAGTGCTTTAGTGACTACATCATAAGTATGTACGCTCAATTCAAAATCATCAAATCGACCGCCGATAATTAGGTCTAATTCTTCGGATAGTGCGATTTCATCGCTAAAGTATAAAGAAGTAACCTCTAAATTTGCCTTAGTGAGATCGCCCCCATTGCTTGCTGAAAATGGAGCAAGCGATGCTAGTGTGTCTAATTGACTGATAGCAAGCGTTTGACCAGCTGAATTAATGCGATCATTGTTATTTGCTGTATCAATACTTT
>JBJLEY010000008.1:0-48880 GCA_045565635.1 Coraliomargaritaceae bacterium | reverse complement strand
CCCATGACGGGAGGCTCTATTCATTATGATGATAATCTTATATCGGGTTTAAATAATAAAGAATTTTACCCCTATCGAAAAAAAATTCAGATGGTGTTCCAGGATCCTTTCGGTTCTTTGAACCCTCGAATGAATATTGGGTCGAGTATTTGTGAACCAATGACAATTCACTTAAAAGAATTAAACGAAAGTCAAAGAAAGGAAAAGGCTGCTTATTTATTAGATAAGGTCGGCCTTTCATCAAATATGATGACTCGATTTCCTCATGAGTTTAGCGGAGGGCAGAGACAAAGAATTGGAATTGCCCGAGCAATAGCTGCAGAACCTGAGTTTATTATTTGCGATGAACCAGTGAGTGCCTTGGATGTATCGGTTCAGGCTCACATAATCAATCTATTGAAGGACCTGCAATCAGAGTTTAATTTAACCTATTTATTTGTAGCACATGATTTGGCAGTTGTTGAGCATATGAGTGATACTATCTTAGTCATGACTGAAGGTAAAATAGTAGAGAAGGGGGAAGCATCGGAAGTGTGTCGCAATCCTCAACATCCTTACACTCAAAAATTACTCGAGGCGGTACCCTTAATTTAGCTTTATGCAAACAGGCTTATATTGCCATATTCCATTTTGTGCGAGTACCTGTGACTTTTGTGCATTCTATCACGAAAAGCCAAAACGTTCCGTATTATTAGACTACCTTGAAGGGATGGAGTGTGAATTTAAGCAGATTCCTAAAGGGATTCGTTTTGATACAATATTTTGGGGAGGAGGCACACCTACCTTATTATCCGCCAAAGACCTAAAGCGCTTAGGCGAATCAATGCTAAAAGAAATAGGGCCTGACTTCAAAGAATGGACAATTGAAATGGCACCTTCTACGGTGAAGGCTGATAAGCTTAAAGTTTTATTAGATTTAGGAGTGACCCGTTTCTCCATGGGGATTCAAAGCTTTAACCCAGATTCTTTAGAGAAGTTAGGACGATTGCACAATCCGAAACAAGTTTTGGCAGCATGGGAATTAATTGAAGCTTCTGCAGTAAAGGAAACAAATATAGATATGATGTTCGCTCTGCCTAATCAGGAATTGGATGATTGGTATGAAGATTTGAATAAAGCTAATGATCTGGGAAGCACTCATCTTTCAACATATTGTTTAACCTTTGAAGAAGATACCGCACTCTATGTAAAGCTCTCTGAGGGAAAGCTAAAAATCGACGAAGAGAGGGAACGTGCTTTTTATGAAAAGGGTTGGGACTTATTGAATAGCTTCGGATTATCTCAATATGAGATTTCTAACTTTGCTCGATCTGAATCAAGTCGTTGCTTTCATAATATAAATACCTGGAAAATGTATGATTGGATCGGTTGCGGCCCCTCGGCCGCTTCTCAATTCAATGGACATCGCTATCGTAATCCTAGTTCCATCGAAAAATGGTTAGAAGGTTTAAAAGCGTCTGATTTAAATAAGGAAGACCTTGTTGTTTTATCAGAAGATTTACTCTTTACTGACAGTCTAATATTTGGCTTGAGAATGAATGAAGGTGTAGATTTCAATGAGCTTTTAAATCGCTTTTCTATTGGTCGTAAAATTAATACCAAACCATTCTTGAAATTAATGAATCGATTTAAAGCCGAAGGCTACTTAACAAAAAAAGATTCTCATTTTATTCTAACCAGAGAAGGGCAACTCAAGTGTGATGGAATTGGATCGGAACTTCTAGATCTGCATACAAGCGATTAAGCTTAATCAAATCGCCGTCTCAAATGAGTGGGAAGTATGCCTAGTTGCTCCCTATATTTGGCAACTGTTCTTCGTGCTATTTTTATACCTTCCTTTTCTAATTCTTTGACGATTCCTTGGTCGCTAATAGGCTTATGAGAGTCTTCTTTCTGTATAATTTTCCCTATCGTTTCTTTGATAGAGCGATTAGCAATGCTTTCTCCGCTTTTAGAAGTAAATCCACTATTAAAAAAATGCTTTAATGGAAAAACACCATGAGGAGTTTTTACATATTTGTTAGCAATTGCACGACTGATTGTAGTTTCGTGTACTCCCACATCTTCAGCAATTCTTTGCATAGTCATTGGTTGTAATGTCGGATTCGTTGCCACGAAAAAATTTGGTTGATGCTCTATTATTTTATAGGAGATTTTTTTCAGCGTATTTTGTCTTTGATCTAATGAATTAATTAAAAATTTTCCTGAACGCATATTTTCAACTAAATACTCTTTTTCTTTTTTGCTTAGATTTCCTTGAGCTAAGAGGTCTTTATACTTTTGGCTGATTCGTAATTTTGGAATATATTCATTATTTAATTCAATTTTCCAAATATCATTTTCTTGAAAAATATTAATATCCGCTTCAATGACCGAATTAGTGTCTGTACTGAATCGTTTACCTGGTGACGGATCCATACTAGCAATTTCCTCTAGAGCTTTTTGGATCACCTCATCGGTAACTTTAAGCTTCTTTGCGATTTTTTGTATTCTTCTACGGAGTAGCAGTGGATATTCTTTTTCAATAACGGCGTAAGCTAATGTGTCCTCTTTCTGCTTTCTTCTTAGCTGTATAAGCAAGCATTCTTGCAAATCTTTTGCTCCAATACCCGAAGGATTGAAAGTCTTTAGAATTTCCAAAGCCTCAATAAATTTAGGATAGGGTATATTGAGTTGGAGTGATAAATTAGAAGCAGATTCATTCAAATATCCATTCTCATCTAGGCTACCGATTAGTAATATGAGATATTCCTTAGTTGTATCATCACAATCACATAAAGTTATTTGGTCTATCAAGTGCTGTTGTAGTGATTCTTCTTGCGTCAGTGAGTTAAGGAAATGATCACGCCTTTCTTGAATTTGTAAATCTGAGCCAGAGACAATTGCATCAGTCACACCATTTTCGATGTAATCGCCTGACATCTTTTCTAAAATACTAAAGTCATCCGTATCAAAATCCAATTCCTCATTTCTTGAATCGTTGTTTTCCTGAATCAATTCTGATTCAGCTTCGACGCTTACGCTTTCTATCGGTAATTCTTCTAATAGCGGATTACGTTGTAACTCAAATAGTATCGCTGTCCTTAAATCAAAAGATGCTGATTGAAGAATCTTCAGAGAATTCTGTAACTGTGGTGCAATCGATAAAGATTGAGTCTGTTTTTGGCTTTGATTTAGAAAGGGACCTGACATAATTTTTTATTGTAAATTATTTGAAGGACAAAAGCTTCCTTCAAAGATAGAATTGGCAATGTTTGACAAATGCTAATGCTATATTATTTTATATGTATGATAAAACTAACGGATTCAGCAATCAAACAAATAACAAAGTTAAGCAAAGAAAATGCTCAACAAGATCAACATCTAAGAATATTTGTAGAAGCAGGGGGTTGCTCTGGTTTTGAATACGGCATGTCTTTTGATTGCATTAAGGAGGATGATAATGAAATTAAAAAAGGTGAGATGACCGTGCTTATAGATCCATCTAGCCTATCCTATTTAGAGGATTGTACTATTGATTTTGATGATGGATTAACAGGGAAAGGTTTTGAAATCAAGAATCCTAATGCTACTAGTACCTGTGGCTGTGGGCGCTCTTTCAATTAACCTAAAGTAATTAATTCTCACTAAAAATATGGATCAGGATAAAGATCAATTTCATTTCGAAAAAGTATTCCAATCATCGCTTGCTGACAAAACTAAGTATCAACTACTGACAGATAAATTTGTTGATACGATTGATTTTGAAGGGCGAGAAATTTTGCGAATTGATCCAGAAGCTTTGAGTTTTCTTGCAGAACAAGCAACACGCGAAATTTCATTTAAACTAAGAACGAGTCACCTTGAACAAGTGGCACAGATATTCGAAGATCCTGAAGCGACTGAAAATGACCGAAGAATTGCTTATACTCTAATTAAGAATGCATCGATTGCGGTACATGGTGTATTACCGCTCTGCCAGGATACCGGAACCAGTATTGTTTACGCAAAAAAGGGGCAAGCGGTATGGACAAATGCTGATGATGAATCATTTATCATCAAGGGTATTTATAACTGTTTCAAAAATGAAAACTTAAGATATTCTCAAATGGCACCCCTAAGCCTCTATCAAGAGAAGAATACAGGGACTAATTTGCCGGCACAAGTGGATATAGTCGCCACTCCTAATAATACGTATGAATTTTTATTTATGACTAAAGGAGGAGGTTCTGCGAATAAGACTTTCTTTTATCAAGAAACAAGAGCGGTTTTAAATCCCTCTAGTTTGGCTAAATTTTGCATAGAAAAAATGAGTACATTAGGGACTTCTGCATGTCCTCCGTATCACATTGCATTTGTTATTGGCGGAACTTCAGCAGAAGCATGTATGAAAACAGTTAAACTTGCATCTGCTCGTTATTACGACGATTTACCAACGACTGGAAATGAAGAAGGGAGAGCATTTAGGGATATTGAATTTGAGGAACAATTATTAGCGTATACGAGAGAAATGGGTTATGGTGCGCAGTTTGGTGGTAAATATTTTGCATTAGATATCCGCGTCATACGATTACCACGTCATGGAGCTTCCTGTCCAATCGGTTTAGGGGTATCCTGCTCTGCAGATAGAAATGTCAAAGCTCGAATTGATAAATCAGGTATTTGGTTAGAAAAATTGGAAGAGAATCCTTCACGCTTTTTACCTGATTATAATTTTGCTTCTTCAGATAGAGCAGAAAAGGTAAGCCTCGACCAATCAATGGATGATTTGCTGCTACAGTTAAGCAAATACCCAATTGCAACGGCCTTAGAATTAACAGGAAAAATTGTTGTAGCGAGAGATATTGCCCATGCTAAATTGAAAGAGAAATTAGACAATGGTGAAGATCTTCCAGAATATTTTAAAGAGCATATAATTTATTATGCGGGTCCGGCAAAAACACCCAAAGGCATGGCATCGGGTTCCTTTGGTCCAACAACAGCTGGTAGAATGGACAGTTATGTTGATCAATTTCAATCGGCTGGTGGCTCTATGGTAATGCTTGCAAAGGGAAATCGCTCGAAAACAGTAGTCGATGCTTGTAAGAAATATGGTGGGTTTTATTTAGGTTCTATTGGTGGCCCTGCAGCACTTTTGGCGGATCAAAATATTAAGTCAGTAAAGGTTCTTGAATATCCTGAACTGGGAATGGAAGCGATTTGGGAAATTGATGTGGTTGACTTTCCTGCCTACCTATTGATTGACGATAAAGGCAATGACTTTTTTGCCTCAGTGGCTGAAGCTTGTTCAAAATGTGCAATCAATGCCTACGAATCGTCGAAAAAATAATTTGGAATCAAGCATTTACTTTTTTAAGCAAAAAGACTCCCGCACCATCGTTTTGATCAGACCAAGGGTAGTATATTTTTTTCTGAATAAGACGAAAATTATGTCCTCTTTGAGATTTTAAGAATGCGTCAACAACTACATCATTTTCTGTAGGATCAATGCTGCAGGTACTATATACAATGCGACCATCAGATTTTAACCAAAGGCTGGCTTGAGTTAAGAGCTTAAGTTGTAGTTCAGCACACTGGTCAATATCCTTGGAATTAATACGCCAACGAATGTCTGGCTTTCGTTGTATGACACCTGTATTGGAACAGGGAGCATCCAGTAAGATGCCATCGTATCTAGTGGGTAATTCGGCCTCTAGGAAAGCTTCATCTTCGATCGTTAAAATATCCTGTGCAAATATTTTTAACTGAGGGTTTTCTTGTACGTATGTGCTAAGATTGTGCTTCAATCGCTCAATGCGTTTATTTGGCAGATCAACGGCGACAATTGATCCCTGATTATTCATTCTTTGAATACAATCAAAGGTCTTTCCTCCAGGTGAAGCGCACAGATCTAAGATGCTTTCATTAGGCTTTGGGTCTAAAGCATCCACTGCATTCAAAGTCGCTGGATCCTTAATATACGCAAGACCCTGATTGAGTAAGTCTTTAATTCCGGGATGATGAATTCCTTTTACAGGAAGTTCGTAACAATTGTCGCGTATACATTTAAGCTGTGCTTTATCCCTGTCAGATAAATGTTTTGAATAGAGATACAAGCGGGGGATTTGTTGATTCCATTGTAAGAGTTGTTCTGTCTTTATACTTCCAAATTGTTCTATCCAATGGTCAACAAGCCATTGTGGATGACTGTAAAATATGGACAATGAGTTTTCAGGCGTCTGTTCTTCTAATGCAAAGACAAGTTTTCTCAATACGGCATTTATAAACTTTGTTTCATTCGCACTAATCAAGCTTTTGCTTTCTTCGACAGCATGATGGATGATTTTTTCTTTTTTATTTTGAGAAGCTTCTAATAGCTCATAGCTACTTATAAAGAATATACTAAAGACTAAATGCTTTGGTTGCTTCTTAATTAATGATTTTATAGCCGTTTCGATTCTTAGTTTATTTCTCAGGGCCCCATAAAATAGAAACTTACATTGGTTCAATTCTGTTTGACCTATCTTAGAAGTGATTGTCTCAAATAATTCACTAGGCTTCTCTCCAGTATCGAGATATTTCTTCATCAAAAGAGTTGCCAAGACCCAAGAGCTCTTATTTTTATTAGTTTTATTGAAATTAACGCTTCTCATTTGCTAATTATAACTCATAGTTAAACTTTATCTTTTTACAACTTGCATTATTATGAACAAAAGTTCCATCGATACTTTAATAGAGAAAAATCCAAAGTTAGAATCTTTTCGATCTAAATTTGAGATTATGATTCCTGGAAATTATTGCCTCCACAGAAGTTGGGGCTTCGGCAAAATTGTTGATTACATTGAATCAGAAGATCGTTTAATAATTGATTTTGAAGAAGGCAAGAAAGGGCACGCAATGGCACCAGCGTTTTGTGCAGACAAGTTAGACGTACTTTCTGAGAACGATGTTTTAGTGTTATCACGTACAGATCCAGAGCGTATTGAAGAATTGGTTAAGAAAAAACCATGTGATTTGATTGTTCTAATCCTAGAAAACGCAGATTGCCAATCGATGATGGCTTCTGAAATTGAAAGAGTATTGGCACGCTTACCTTTATTAGGTGTTGTTAAGCACAAGAAGTGGTGGACTGCTACAAAGAAGCTTTTAGCAAAGGATCCGAGAATTGGAGTACCGCTTAAGAAAACAGATTTTTATATTCTTAGGGATGAACCCGTAAATCCCGAAGAAGAGGTACTTGAACAGTTTCATGCTACTAAGAATTCCAAAGAAAAGATTAACTTAGCGGAAAAACTTTATAAGCTATCAGAAAACATTTCTGTTATTAAGGAAGAGCTACCTGATATTCTTAACGCCCTTACTGATGCGATTAAGAATACCAAAACATTAAGTCAAGCTGATCGCTTGCATGGTGTATGGGTGAGGAATAACTTAGCCAGAGATTTGCATGAAGATGTTGAAACACTAGAGCCTTCATCTAAATCTATTTTAGAAGCAACTGTAGATTTCTCTGAACTAGCTTCCGATCTTCCGGTTGTTTATTATAGTCGTTATTTAGATTTGATTAAACGCGTCTTCCCTGACCGTTATTCTACAATGTCAGAAGATATGCTCAAATATTCTAGCGGGAAGTTTACCACAGAGTGTATTAACTTCATGCTTGAAGAAGAGATGATAGAGCGTGTGAATTTCTGCTTAGATCGTTGGTTATCAGACCAAACCATCAGAGGACCTTTACTATTTTGGATTGTTAAAAACCGCGCATCTAAGAAATACGAAAGCTTAATTGCACCTTTAATTTCGACTAAATTGCTGTCAGCTATGTTCTATGCAATTGATAATGAAGCCTTACAAAATGCAAGTGCTAGACGCATACCGCTAGCAGATTTACTTAGCGACGATCGTAATTTGATTCCTGATTTGTTGAAGGATACAAATGTTGAAATTGCGACTGATTTAGCTCAAACTTTATTATTGAACCAAGGCTTTGAGGATTTAACTAAAAAATCCCTTATGGCTCGATTTATTAAGCTTTATCCATCGATTCAAAGCTTACTTTCATCCGAAGCCACTGTAACGGCAGAAGAGCAATCTGATGTATTGGTAGTATCACAAAAGAGTTTTGATTTAGCAAAATCTGAATACGAAGAATTGATTAATGTGAAAATCCCCGAGAATAAAGAAGCAATTGCTACGGCAAGAGAGCACGGTGATTTGAAGGAGAATTCTGAGTATAAAATGGCTAGACAGGATCAGGATTTGTTGCTCGCCCGTAAGAATGAGTTAGAAGTTAATTTATCTACGGCAAAAGTTACTGATTTCAGTGATGCGACAAAAGACAACGTCGGCATTGGTAATGTTGTAACATTAAATGAAGGTTCAACTGGCGAGACTCGCAAGTATTCGATTTTAGGTGCTTGGGATAGTGATCCAGAGAATGATATTCTTTCTTACAAAACTCCATTAGCACAAGGTATAATTGGTAAAAAGGTTAATGATACAGTGACTACAAATATCAATGGAAATGAAGAGCAATGGACCATTCTCTCTATTGAACGTTGGTTAGACATTAAATAGTCTGCTCAGGCATCATTTAACTACTTAATCTAAGTATTGCCTGCATTTTCGCATGTTTTAATGAGTCTATCCCAGTTTCAAGCGTCTGCCCCTTGTGCTCTTGCAAGTTAATCGATAGGGATGAATTTGTCCCTAGAAATTTAACTAAATTCTGGCAGAAACTTACTAATTTGTCGCTGCTGATTTCTCGCTATTTAGTGCGATGGTTTGCTTGAATTGAATAAGTGCCATCAGTACGAAACAGGCTCCAATGACATAAGTAATTTGAGATCCTAATAAAAAGTAAAGTAATGCTGATAAGAGTGGCCCAATAGTTCGTGCAAATGAGCCGGCAGATCTAAACAGCCCCAATATTGTCCCTTGTTCGTCTTCATTTGCAGAAAGCGATGCGAGTGAACTCATAGAGGGCGAGGCTAAGCCTATGGATAATGCCATAAAGGCTAATGCAATAAAGAAAAGCGATAAGTGAGCCGATTGAGACAATAAGATGAAGGCAATGACTCCGGAAGCGAGGCCTGCTAAAGAAAGTTTTCGTTCGCCCACAACTGGAGTGAATCGCCTGATGAGAAATCCTTGAGTAAGCACAAGTAAAAATCCGATATACACAAACATAAGACCATTTTGTACAGTGGAAAAAAGAAACCGATCAACTGCGAGAAAGGTAAGAGTGAATTCCATTCCGCTGAATGCGGTCATATAGATAAGGTAGGTGAAATTAAGGGACTTAATTTTTTCATTCTTATGACGAAACAGGCTGAACAATTTAAAAGGCTCTGGCTTAGTTTTCTTTCTAGCCTCAGGAGGTAGTGATTCTTCAAATTTGAAATAAACCCAAAGGAGGTTAAGCAATGAGAGTAATAGGCTGAAAAAAGCAGTCACAGAAAATGGATTTATTCCGATAGCGGCTAGTGAAGGATAATGCTCTAGGAGATTGAACTGCCCTAAGAACCCACCAATAGCTGGCCCCATAATAAATCCGAGTCCAAATGCAATTCCCACTATAGCCATGCCGGAAGTCCGTTTTTCTTTAGGTGTAACATCAGCAACAACTGCTGTGGCTACCGATAGATTACCGCCCATAATGCCTCCAACAAATCGAGCGAGCACTAGTATCCAAAAGTTGCCCGATAATCCCCAGATCAAATAGCTGACGGCAAGGCCAGCGATAGTTATTAGTAAAATCTTTTTACGCCCGTGTGTATCTGAAAGGCTACCCCAAATCGGCGCAAAAATGAATTGAAGAAGAGAATAAATGGATCCGAGTATTCCACCAAATAAAACAGTAGTGATGAATTTAGGATTATGATGTGAACTGAGTTCTGCTAGCTGATAAAGAGGCGCGATAAGCCTGCTTAATAAGTTAGATGAATCACCTGAATTGCCTTCAGGGATGTAATGGTTCAATAAATCCGGAAATAGGGGGAATATGATAGAAAATCCAACAAGGTCTAAGAACAATGTTAAGAAGACTATTTTAAGGGTATGGGCCCCTTTTTGATTATCGGTGTTCATAGATATACAGTAGGGCAATTAATTATTATTATAATAATCAACAAGTGCTTGGTGCACATTCTCCGGTATTAGCTCTTTTTCTCTGTCTGTGTATTTAAAAACCTGTTTAATTAAATTTGAGCTAGTAAAGAAATGCTCTTCTGTAGGCATGAGATAAACCGTTTCTATGGTGTTATTGAGGTGGCGATTCATTTGGGCCATTTGGAATTCATATTCGAAATCTGAAGCTACTCTCAGTCCTCGAATTAAAGCAACCGCACCAAGCTTATCAGCCAAATCAACGATCAAGCCATCAAATGCGATAACTTCAATATTTGGGCAGGCTTCAAAATTTTCTTTGATTAATCGCACTCTGGTAGCTTCGTCAAACATAGGTTGTTTGCTTTCATTCCTAGCCACAGCTACAGTGATAGAGTCAAATAGGTGACTGGCACGATGAATGACATCAATGTGACCATTGGTTATAGGATCAAAGGTACCTGGATAAATCGCTTTTCTCATATATTTAAACAATATTTAAATTATATAGTCGAAACTTAGACAAGATATAATAAAGATAAGCAATTTAATAATTTTTAAACTAATTTAACAATTTTGAAACATCTTCCTAATATCCTTACCGTTTCTCGTCTTTTTGCTATTTTTGCAATTGGCTTCTTCTTATCAGAGAGTACCCCTAAAAGCCAATGGATTGCGATTGTTTTATATTTGGTGTCTATATTTACCGATTATTTAGATGGCTATATTGCTCGGAAGTTTAATGCAGTTTCGGGCTTAGGGAAATCGTTGGATGCCACTGTAGATAAAATATTCTTTTTTGGCGTATTAGCTTACTTCATTTATTTTGATATTTTCTCTTTATCGGTGTTGTCTCTTTTATTAGTCATTCACATCTTTCGTGATATTGCAGTGACTTGGATTCGTTATATCCTACACCAAAAGCAAATTTTTGTTGGAGCAATTAATACAGGTAAGATTAAAACCGTATTTCAATTTGTCTTTTTGTTTTTAGGCATGGTTATATCTTTATGCCATTCCTATCCAGTTGAGTCTCAATTCAGTGATGCAGGCTTGATTCATACATTGACTCTAATTGCCTATGTCATTTATTTTGCTTCGATCGTTCTCAGTGTCATCTCTGGTGTTCATTATATTAAATATTTTATTAAAAATAGATGAGATTATCGCACACATTTTTTTGGGCTCGCTTATTGCCCAAGCAGCTAGTTTTGAATTTAGCAACCTTAGGTCACATAGGAGCTAAAAGTAAAATGCCAGGAACCATTGGAGCTATATTGGGCTTCTTTTTCTATGCCATAACATTTCATTATTTCAATCCATTCACTTACACTTTTACTTTATGCATCATAACCTATTTATCTGCTGCGATATGTGATGCTGCAGAATTTCATATGATGCAAAAAGACCCTGGATCAATAATACTCGATGAATTTGTGGCTGTTCCATTTATATTTCTTGGATTAAATGCCTTTAACCCTAATGTATTAGAGGCTGGTGGATGGCCGATCTATTTAGCTGGTATTGCGCTATTTCGTTTTTTTGATATCTTGAAACCATTAGGTATTCGTAAAATTGAGCGAATTGAAGGCGGACTTGGCTGTGTTTTAGATGATGTAGCATCTGCCTTGGTTAGTTGTGTATTATTACACATACTCGTTAACAATATGATCTCCGCTTAAGTTTCTATGTTTCTCGAAAGATTAAAACAACTAGAGCCAAATTATAAAGATTGGACGATTGAAAATCTCGCTTTTTATATCGTCGGGCTTCAAGCGATTTTTTATTTATTAATACTTTCAGGATTTGTCAGCCTTGAGTCGCTTTTATTAATTCCGTCAAAAGTTATTAGTGAAGGTCAAATATGGCGACTTTTTACTTTTTTCTTTATACCGCCTGCAATCCCTAATCTAGGAATGGGCTTATTGTATTTAATCATTAACTGGTATGTTTTTGTTATTATATCACAATATCTAGAAACTTATTGGGGATCATTTTTATTTAATCTCTATTGCTTATCTGTTCTTGCCTTAAGCGTGATTGCAGCATTTTTAGCCTTATTGATTCCGAGTGAAATGCTAGTATTCATAAATCCTCAGGTATTTTTTTATAGTTTATTTTTTATAATATTTTTAGCTTTTGCCGTGATTAACCCAGAGTACGAGATGCTCTTATTTTTCGTCCTTCCACTGAAAGTTAAATATTTGGCCATGGTATCCTGTGTATTTTATATTTTATCCTTTATAGGTGCGGTGACACTTATGGATAAAATTATAATGCTTATTTGTATATTTACCTTTGTTCTATTTTTCTACGATCTCATCAGACTCACTCTTAAGCAGAGAAAGCGGACTCAATCACATCAAAAAAAATCTCAAAGGACTGAGGAGGCCTTGCATACTTGCAAACAATGCGGCAAAAGTGATATCTCAGATCCAAAACTTGAATTCCGCTATCGCAATGAAGAGGGTGAGCCAATCTGCTATTGTAATCAGTGCAGAAATTAACTAACCCTCTAATAAGCTAAAAATTATGAGTGATACACAACCAGTTATTTTAACCTGTGCTCAACCTACCGGCGGGCTGACCATTGGTAACTATTTAGGTGCGATTAAGAACTGGGCGGATATGCTTGAGTTGAATAATTGCTTTTTTGGAATTGTCGACTTACACGCAATCACTGTGGATTATACCCCCGCCGAATTGAGAAAGAACACACTGTCCTGTGTCGCACAATACATTGCCTGCGGACTTGATCCTAGTAAATCAAACATCTTTGTTCAATCACATGTAACAGGGCACACTGAATTAGCATGGGTCTTGAGTTGTATCACGCCATTAGGTGCGCTTCAGAGAATGACTCAGTTTAAAGATAAAACTAGAAATGTGAGCAACGATGACGACCTTGCTTCTCATGATGAGACACAGTCTAAAGTATTTGTTAATTCTGGGTTATTAATGTACCCAGTGCTAATGGCTGCAGATATTCTTTTATACAATGCCAACTCTGTACCAGTCGGTGCTGACCAAAAACAACATTTAGAGCTGTGTCGTAATCTTGCCCAGCGTTTCAATCATAAATATTCTGATACCTTTAATATCCCAGAGCCATATATCGCTAAGCAAGGTCAACGAATCATGTCCCTTCAAGACCCGAGTAGAAAGATGTCAAAAAGTGATGTAAATATGAATGCTACAATTTTCCTCCTCGATGACCCAAAAGTAATCCGGAAGAAGATTATGAGTGCAGTGACTGATTCATCCGCAGTTATTGAAGTGTCCGAGGATAAGCCAGGTGTGACGAATTTATTGAATATCTATTCAGCCTTTACAAATGAAAGCCCTGAAGCAATTGCACTTACTTACGCCGGCAAAGGGTACGGAGACCTGAAATCTGATTTAGCTGATTTAGTTGTATCCCAATTAACGCCGGTTCAAGAACGCTATAATGACTTGATGAAAGATAGCCAATATTTAGAGTCTGTACTGAAAGAGGGTGCGGAAAGTGCTCAAAAGCTTGCCTTCAAAACGCTTCGTAAAGTCTACAAAAAGGCTGGTTTTTTAAATCGTTTTTAACGCCTTAAGTTTTTCTTTATTAATAAGAAAAAGGCTAGTTTTATTTGAATCTTATATTTTTTACTTATACTTAGAGGTATGGTTTTAAGCAACAGTCCATCGGATGCAGAAGCACAGGCACAATTAAATACCCTTGTTGGTAGCTTAGTTGTGGAAGTCTTAGCACGATTAGGGGTAAGCCTTATTGTATCTGCTCCTGGTTCAAGAAGTACCTCTTTAACGATGGCTGCTGCAAATAATAAAAAAGTAGATGCTATTTCAATCCTAGACGAACGTTCAGCAGGCTTTTTCGCATTAGGTTCAGCCAAAGCTTCAGGCAAGCCAGTAGCACTTATTTGCACATCAGGTACTGCTGCCGCAAATTTCTATCCTGCAATCATAGAGGCACAGATAAGTAATGTTCCCTTGTTGGTACTTTCATGCGATCGACCTTTTGAATTAAGAAATTGTTCAGCAGGACAAGTCATCGACCAAATAAAATTATTTGGAAACAATGTGAATGCCTTTTACGAAATTGGCTTACCTGAAAACACAGACACCTATTTTCATTATATACGTCAAACGCTCGTGCATTCATTCACACAAGCAAATGGCTTAAATAAAGGTCCTGTGCATTTGAATTTTTCTTTCCGAGAACCATTTATCATTTCTAATCTTGTGGACATCTCTCCTAAGTTAGAAGAGCTTTTTAATACCTTTGCTAATGTAGTGGCAAAGATAACGGATCAATTAGAACCCAGTATTTCTCCAGACCCATTACTTGTGGAAAAACTCTCAAGCCATCGAAAGGGTCTAATTGTAGTAGGAAATGCCCAAGAACTGGCCAACAATCCAGAAGCCATCAAATCTATTGCAGAAATTTCCCAAGCCTTGGGATGGCCAATTATTGCTGATGTTTTAAGTCCTCTGAGGAATTCACAAGCATTATTAGGGGCTAGCGTGTTGATTACTCATTATGATTGCTTCTTAAGAGATTCTGAAATTAGTGAAACGCTTCAATCGACCGTGATATTACAAATAGGTGCTTTGCCGACGAGTAAAACACTTCGTGCTTATTTAAAATCTGTTTCTCCGGTACGATTTCTCTTAGGTAATGGGTTTAAGAATATCGATCCAAGTAACGCACATTCAATTCCATTAATTGCAACTATTGACTCATTGGTGAGAGCAGTAGAACCGTGCCAAATAGATGAAAACTGGCTAAACGCTTGGCTTGATTTAGAGAATGATTATTCCGTTAGAATCGATCAATCCATTCAATCGGCTGACTTCAGTTTTGAGGGTAAAATATCTCGCTTAATCTCTGAGTATCTCCCAGAAGATACGGATGTATTTTTAGCCAATAGCATGACCGTCCGTTACGCTGAATCTTTCTGGCAGAAAAACATAACTAATAATTCTATCTTTTGTAATCGAGGCGCAAATGGCATCGACGGAACTTTGAGTACGGCTATGGGTGGCGCTCACAATGGAAATCCTTCCTTGTTGATAACAGGAGATTTAGCATTTTTACACGACTCTAACGGGTTACTAAATGCAAAATCTTTTGATGGAGATTTATTGGTGGTTCTAATCAACAATAATGGTGGCGGTATATTTGAGCATTTGCCTATCGCTGAAAGTGAACATTTCGAAAACTATTTTGCGACACCACAGACAATCGATTTCAAGCAATTGTGCGAATCACACGGAGTAAACTATCGACTAATTGATGACGCTGAGGCTCTCCTTGTAGAAGTTCGTAGCATAGCAGGAAATGGACTGAAAGTTATTGAAATACGAACTAATAGGAAGAATGATGTAGAAACTTTTTATCAAATAAATCATCCGAATACGGACGCTAATTAAACGATTATGAATTGGAAAACAGCAAAAGATTACCAAGATATTTTATACGAGAAATGCGAAGGAGTAGCGAGAGTCGTGATTAATCGTCCTCACAGGAGGAACGCATTTACACCAGACACGATTCATGAAATGATTGATGCCTTTTCTGATGCTCGAGACGATAGTAGTATTGGTGTAGTTTTACTGACGGGTTTTAATCCCCAAACAGATGGTAAATTCGCATTTTGTTCAGGAGGTGATCAGAAGATCAGAGGCGAACAGAAAGGTGGATACATTGGATCTGATGGTGTTCCTCGCTTGAATGTTTTAGAATTGCAGAAGTTAATACGCTCTATGCCTAAAGTAGTAATTGCCTTAGTCGCTGGCTATGCAATTGGTGGCGGGCACGTACTTCATGTTGTTTGTGATCTCACTATTGCAGCAGATAATGCTATATTTGGTCAAACTGGGCCTAAGGTAGGCAGTTTTGATGGAGGGTTTGGTGCAAGTTACCTTGCACATATTGTCGGACAGAAGAAAGCTAGAGAGATCTGGTATTTATGTAAGCAATATACTGCTGAAGAAGCTTTAGACATGGGTCTAGTTAATAAAGTCGTGCCTTATGAATCACTTGAAGAAGAAGGCCTTGAATGGGCACATAAGATCATGGAACATAGTCCATTGGCAATACGTTGTCTGAAATCTTCATTTAATGCCGATATTGATGGGCAACAAGGCATCCAAGAACTCGCGGGTAATGCCACTTTACTTTATTATCTTACCGAAGAAGGGGAAGAAGGGCGAAAAGCCTGGAATGATAAGAGAAAGCCGAATTTTAAAAAATTTCCTTGGCTTCCTTAGAATCTGATTAATGCTTCCACCTTTATGAGTAAACGATTTTTAATCACCACGGCAATTGATTATGCCAATGGCTCTCCACACATTGGACATGCCTATGAGAAGATTCTCACTGATGTGATCTCACGTTATAAACGACTTTCAGGTGTTCCGGTACATTTTGTTACAGGCTTAGATGAGCACGGGCAAAAAGTGCAAATGAGTGCACAAAAAAAAGGCATTGAGCCAATTGAAATTTGTGACTCTCTAGCTGAAGAATTTCAATCCTTATGTCAGCAGTTAAATATTAGTAATGATGACTATATACGAACCACTGAAGATCGACATAAAAAAGTAGTACAAACTTTACTACAAAAGCTTTTTGATGAAGGTAAAATTTACAAGGCAGACTACAATGGTTATTACAGTGTACGACAAGAGCAGTTTGTTACGGAAAAAGAAAAAGTTAACGGTCAATGGCCGAAGTTATATGGAGAAGTTATTGAAATAACCGAAAGTAACTACTTTTTTAAATTGTCTGAATATCAAGATTGGTTGATCGATACAATTCGTTCGGATGAGTCTTTAATTTATCCACGCTTCCGTAGTGCGGATGTTTTAAATTTCCTCAAAGAACCTCTGAATGATTTATGTATCTCCCGTCCTAAAGAGAGACTTTCATGGGGTATAGAGCTTCCATTTGACGATGGATTTGTCACTTATGTATGGTTTGATGCCCTTGTGAATTACATCACGGCCGCAGGCTACGGGACAGAGAGCTTTGAAGACTACTGGCCAGCTGATTATCATGTGATTGGGAAAGACATTTTATCGCCTCCACACGCCGTATATTGGCCAATCATGCTGAAGGCTTTAGGGATTCCTTTGCCAAAACATTATTTAGTTCATGGATGGTGGTTAAATTCTGGCTCTAAAATGTCAAAATCAGATGGAGATGTCGTCAATCCGCTTGATTTAATTGATGCCTATGGTGCAGATGCCTTTCGCTATTTTGTAATAAGTGAAATGAATGTAGGGCAGGATAGTGATTTTTCTGAAGACTTATTTCAAAAGCGCTATAACTCAGACTTAGCTAATGATTTAGGAAATCTTGTCAGTCGCCTCCTAAATATGGGTCATCGCTTTGCGGATGGGATCATATCAAAGGCAGAGATCGAAGAAGCGGAAGAGAAGGTAGTATTAGATCATTGGAATAGCCTCAAATCAGATATATTTGATTTATACGACACCTTTCAATTTCACAAAGCATTGGAAAGAATATTCAGCTTCATCGCTGAGCTAAATCGATATACTGAGGTGAGGGCTCCGTGGAAGCTTGCAAAGTCTGAAGATGCAAAAGATCAGCTTCGGTTAGCTGCCACATTAGCAACAATGTCCGAAGGCTTGAGATTGGCTTCTATTTTACTGCAACCAGTAATGCCTCAGATTGCTGAAAAGATTTTAAATAGCTTAGGTCAAAAATCGGTAGAATTATTTGGCGACCAATTACAGTGGGGAAGTGGATTAGCTGGTTCAAGCTATGGCGAGAAATCTATCTTATTTCCAAAGAAGGAGCGTTAAAAGCATTCTGCTTTAACTAAAGAAAATAGCGAATATAGGCCTTAGACCTTAAACTTACTAACCATTGCTCAAGAGATTCTTGAGCGATTTGTCGATCGAGTACGCTTTCTATTAAATCACGAACCTGTGATATTGGCTGAATTTTTTCTTCCTGTAAATTTTCGGCATAAAGAATAAACACCGCATCACCTAATTGTATAGGCTGGGTATGCTCACCTATAGCTAAATCAAAAGCGATGGTTGATAATTCAGTTCTCAAATCTTCGCGTTTCACCCAACCCCAATCCCCATTGGTTCGATTAAAGGACGGATCGCCATATTTATTGGCTAAAGTATGAATAGGTTCGCCCGCTTCTAATTGGCTCACGATGTTATTAGCCGCTTCAAGTACTGAATCAATCGTCTCTCCTGATTTTGGCATTAAAATAATTTGTTTTAAATGAATGAGCTCCGGTTGGTAAAATCGTATCTTATTTTTTACGTAAAAATCTTCGATTTTTTCAGGACTGATTTGCGACTGTTTTTTACGGTTCTGAGACTGCATTACGTTTATAATAATGCTTTTCTTTAATTCTTCTCTGAATTCATCTTGAGTTTGACCTACTGAATTAAGGTAAGCTAAAAACTGACTACGGTTAGAATTGAAGTCCTTATTAATAATAGATTCATATTCATCATCTATATAAGAAGGGGGGATTTGAATACCTTTCTCAAAGGCTTCATTCACAATGATTATTCGATCAATCATATTTTGTAAAATATCCTTACTGGCTGAATCAATTAATTGAGTGAATTCAGATTCATTTTTTGCCTGCAGGCGAAGCTTAGGGATCATTGGATCTAGAGACTTTCTTAATTGCTCAAAAGTAATAATCTCTCCTTCTGCGATTACGGCGATCCCATTCCCTAGGTGTAATTGCGTTTCGCCTTTGTTTACAGCTTGTGCCCAGACGCTTGAACTAAGGGATAATAAAATTAAAAATATGTTTAAGGAAAATCGCATTACTGTTTCTTTATTGTTTTAAGGAAATTTTGAATCTCGGTTAACTTTAATTTAGTCGTCTTTTGGGTCAAGCGAGGAAATCTTGCTCCTATCTTAAAATATTCCTTTTTCGTGTGAGCGAATACACACATTAGGCGATTTGATTCAGTTTGAACCGATTTAAATCCAGCCAATTCTGCTAATATTCGAATTGTATGTATTTTCAGCAATAGGCTCAATGACTGTGGTATAGCTCCGAACCGATCGATCAACTCTGTTTGTATATGTTGAACTTCTTTAAGACTTTTAGCCATGGAAAGAGCTCTGTGAAAATGAATCCTGGTACTTGATTCAGTTATGTAATTCTTAGGAATTGATGCAAAAGATTGTGATTTTATCTCTTCGTTTTGTTGAATTAACCCTCGTGGATTATTTCTTTGGGAAACTTTATCGTCTGAAGGTTCTCCATAGATAATGAAATCAAGATTCACTTCAGCTGTAATTAAATTTGAGTGAGGTTCGTTTTTAAGACGAGATATACTTTGTTTGAGCAACTGACAATAAAGCTCAAATCCAATAGTTGAAACATGACCACTTTGTTCAGCACCTAAAATGTTACCAGCACCTCTTAATTCTAAATCTCGCATAGCAATTTTAAAACCTGCACCTAATTGGTTATATTGCTTAAGGGTACTCAAGCGTTTGTGGGCAGCCTCAACTAAAGCAACATGTCTGTGCAAAAATAAATAGGCATAAGCTTGTTTATTAAATCGGCCAACACGTCCTCTGATTTGATAGAGTTGTGCTAGCCCGAAACGATCCGCTCCTTCTATTATCAATGTATTGCAATTTGGAATATCAATACCTGATTCAATTATTGTCGTGCAGACTAATACATCGAATTCACGATTAATAAATCCAATCATTATTTTCTCTAATTCGCCTTCATCCATCTGACCGTGACCAACTACAATTTTCAAATCAGGCATTTGTTCACGCAGTCGACTCGCCACTGATTCAATCGATTCAACGCGATTATGAAGGTAAAAAACCTGTCCTCTTCGATCTGTTTCAAAGCGGATTGCCTTCTTGATGAGATTTAGATCATAGCTCTTAACAATTGTTTCTATCGGTTTTCGCTCGAGAGGGGGACTCTCAATAACGCTCATCGATCGTGCACCCGATAAGGCCATATGTAAGGTGCGAGGAATGGGTGTAGCTGTGAGTGTTAAGATATCGACGTTGTGAGCGATTTCTTTAATTTTTTCTTTTTGCTTCACTCCGAAGCGCTGTTCTTCATCAACAATAAGTAATCCTAAATTGTCGAAGTATACATCCTTACTTAAAAGTCGATGCGTCCCAATTATTAAATCAATCTTCCCTTCACTGACCTCTGAAAGGATTCGCTTGTTCTTGGAATTAGAATAGAAGCCACTCACACAATTGATTTCAATGGGAAATTCCTTAAAGCGATCAGTGAACGTTAGGAAATGCTGCTGGCATAGGACTGTTGTGGGAACTAATATAGCAACCTGTTTACCAGCGTTTATTGCTTTGAATGCTGCTCGTATAGCGACCTCTGTTTTGCCAAATCCAACATCTCCGCAAATCAATCGATCCATCGGCTTATTCGACTCCATGTCTCTTTTTGTATCTTCAATAGCTAGTAACTGATCTCGAGTTTCAGTGTATTGAAATTCACCCTCAAAGATGGATTGCCATGGATGGTCACTTGGAAATTCATACCCATCGCTATAGGTTCTTTCTGCATTCATTTTGAGCAATTTGGATGCGTAATCAAAAGTAGCATACTCAGCATTTGTGCGCGTCTTAATCCATTGCGTAGACCCTATTTTTGCAAGCTTAGGTTTCTTTTTTGAAAAGCTAAGATAGCGTGTCAATAAGTGTGCTTCGCGGATAGGCACGTGTAAAATCATCGATTGATCAAACTCTACGGTAATGACTTCCGAATGACTTCCTCCATTGACATTTAATTGCGTGACTTCCTTGTAACGACATAAGCCGTGCTGCAAATGAACTAATAAGTCACCATTTATAAGTTCAGAGAAATCTAAAAGATTAAGTACTTGTGAATTCTTAGGCTTATTAGATTGAATGGTATCTACCTGCATATCTCCAATAAACATAGATTCCTCGAGCAAAACAAGGCCTTCCTTATAAGAGGAAAGGGCACTAGACGGCAAAATATAAGTAGATTCTAAGGTATTTGATTCAATAAATTCAATTTGCCCTCTATCAATATCATCCAGTAAATCAATCGTGTCTAAAATTAAATCACGGTTTATTTTATTATTAAGAATACAATAAATTTCAGAAGGTAATCTTCCTTCAAAGATACCCTTAAGTGATTGGATGGCATCTTTCGTACTATCCAGTATATCGGAAGTCTCCTTTGTTCTAATATTTTGACTCTTTATAGAGTAAAAAGATTCCTTTGACCCAGAAGTTATTGCTGTTTTTGAGCAATCTTTAAACAAAGTATTATTTAAATCAAACTCACAAAGTCCGATATAATTATCTTTGTATTTATTTCTTTTAGCGAAGATTGAATGTATGCTTTTATGAGCATTCTCTTTGTCATAATTAGCAAAGCGGTAAGGATGCTCTCGTTCAATTAAGCTAGGATGATCAAATAACCAAAAGAGTTTTTTGCTGGGTAAATAATCACACAGTGTACTATCACTATTTTCTTCTATGAAATTAGGGGGAATGAAGAGTGTCTCTTGATTCTTAATGCTCCTTTGACTCATTGGATCAAATATTCTTATTGATTCAATTTCATCGCCAAAAAAGTCTATTCGATAAGGATGCTTCTCATTGACTGGATAAATATCGATGATACCACCTCGAATTGCAATTTCTCCTAAATTTTCACACGCCGCTTCCACATCATAATTTAAATTTTCCGTCAATTGCTTTACTAAATCGAGATAATTGTATCGTTTGCCAACTTCCAGCATACAGGCAGTATCTAAAAATGATTTCAATGGTGGAACATTACCAAAAAGAGCTTCTGGGGTAGTTACTATGCACAACTTGTTTCCTTTAAATTCTTTCAATTTAAGCAGAGTAGAAAGACGAAGTGCATTTCTTGAGCGCTTTATAGATAAGTCAATATCCTTGGGTGGAGATTCGGGGAAAGGCAATAAAGTGATCGCTTCCTGAGAATCATCTTCAGCCGATAGCGCATTTAATTGTTCTATATATCTCTCTATCTGCTTAGGGCTTGAAGTCAGTAAGACACCAATTGAATTTGGCTGATCAAGCAAGATATGAGAAAAGACTGGAATTTTTGCACTTTCAACAACGCCAGTAAACAAATGCCTGTCTTGTAATTGCTTCATGAATAGGAAAAGAATTATTTGATATTATTTAATGCGTCTAAAGCCGCATCAATTTCAGCATTCTTAATCGAACTATTCATACCACTTCCTAAAACTTTTCCGTCTATAGATACTTCTACAGTATAAGATTTTTTGTGATCGGGACCAGATGTCTTTCTAACACTGTATTCAGGGATTTCCCCCTTCTGTTTAAATTGAGACCATTCTTGTAATGCCCCTTTGGGGTTAATTTCTTTAATCGTCTCACGTACGCTATCAAGCTCTACTTTGAATTTCTCTAATATCCACTCTTCTACGGTATCTAAGTTTGAGTCCAAATAAATTGCAGCAATTAATGCTTCAAAAGTATCTTCAAGCATACTGGACGAGGGTTCTCCAAAATTCTCACGGTAGACATTACTTAATTTTATATACTGATCTATTTTAAGTTCTAATGCTTTTTTGGATAGAGAATTACCACTGACAATTGCGGTACGCATAATATTCAGAGTACCTTCATTGGCATCTTTGAAAAAATTATACAAATATTTTGAGATGCATCCGGATAAAATACTATCTCCTAAAAACTCAAATCTTTGGTATTCGGACGCAAAATCTTTCTGACTAGGGTGAGATAAAGCTATATCAAGAAGCTTTGTGTCTTTGAATGTATAATTAATAATGGATTCTAAGCTCATATTTATCACAAAAATTTAAAGAATGTAATTTTACGACTTGCGACTTTTTTTAGAGAAAAGTAATCCTATATAAATACTTTAGGATTATATCACAAGTTAAGTTAAACATTTAATTTCATTAAGACATTGGCTAAGACAAATAAACAAGACAATAAACGAAATAAATTATTCGTTTTAGATACAAATGTATTACTGCATGACCCACAATGCTTGTACAAGTTTCAAGAGAACACCATTGCTATTCCGGTAGAAGTTCTCGAGGAATTGGATAAGAAGAAATCCGCACCAGGCGAACTAGGGTTTTCAGCACGAAAAATCCACCGAGACTTAAGGTTGCTTTTTGACACAGAGCTAGAAGATGAAGCCAAGCTAAAGAAGGCATTTCGTTCAGCTTTATCCTGCGCATTGCCAACAGGAGGGCAATTAATTGTGGTTATCAATGATTTCCTGATAAACACCAAAGAAAGCGAAAGTTCGAATCGATTGAGAGCAACCTTGTTTGATTTAGATAAGATGGATAGCCGTATATTAGCATCGGTCTTCTTTCTTAAAGAGATATGTGATGACCAGCGAGTTATCTTGGTCACTAAAGATGCTAATATGGCCCTTAAGGGGATTTCTTTAGGCTTGGAAGTTCAGGATTACATGAACGACAAGATTTCCAATAAGCAAATGCCTTCAGGCCTCAATCAGATTGCTCTATCAAAAGAAAATTTCGATCTCTTCATTGAAGAACATGGAGTAGATCTGCCACCTGAAGATACAAAAGACCTTTATATTAATGAATATGTCTATCTCAGCTATGAATCTAATTTGGAAATCGCACGATATCACGGAGATGGACAACTAGAAGCACTCATCATCGGAGACTCTATGGGAATCAAGATTCCTAAAGGCATTCGATTGCAGCCACTCAATCTAGAACAACGCATGCTTATGGATGCATTGCTCGATGAAGATATTAAATTAATAACGTGTCGCGGAAAAGCTGGAACAGGAAAAACATTGGTGACGATTGCTTCGGCACTCTACCAAACCCTTAGTGACGACAACATCTATGAACGTGTTTTCATTACTCGACCACTAGTTCATATAGGAAAAGATACTGGAGCACTACCTGGAACACTTGAAGAAAAGATGGCACCTTATATCGCACCGTTCTATGATAATTTAGAAGTACTCTTCAATAACCGTAAAACAATTGGAGAGCCAGGGAAGGGCGATGGAGATAATCAAATTGATCGAATTACTTCTAATCGAAAGCGGAAAAAAGCCATGGTAAAATTGGCCAAGCAACCTCAATCAAATGATGGGCACGCTGATGAAGCAGAGAAACCAAGAAAACCATATCAATTTTTATTCGACTATGGCATGGTCATAGTTGAAGCGATGACCTTTATTCGGGGTCGCTCACTCGCTAATACGATTTTCATTATCGATGAAGCTCAAAATCTAACGCCTCATGAAGCAAAAACTGTTGTAAGCCGAATGGGGGAAGGCTCAAAAGTTATATTACTCGGAGATCCTGCTCAGGTAGATAGCATGTTTCTTGATGCAATGTCTAATGGATTAGTCCATACCGCTCAGCGTTTAAAGGGCACTGAGATTACCGCACATATAGAATTAACTAAGGGGGTTCGTTCTGAACTTGCCGAGTTGGCTGCTGATTTACTTTGACATTTTTTAACACTGATTCCCAATGGTGCGGTATCATACCGATAATATTCCATGCGTTTTTTATTAACTTCTCACGGCTCAACCGGTGACATATTTCCTGTAATCTGCCTAGGCCGAGCACTAGTCGAAGCAGGGCATGATGTACGTTTTGCTACCGTAAACTTATTTAAAGCTGATGTAGAGTCTGCCGGCTTGAAATTCATAAAGTTACCACCTGATTGGGATCAAAGTGGTTTTGCTGAGGCTATGCGCGAATTAACAAAATCAAAGAATCCTGTTGATTTGCTTAAAATAATATATTCAGAAGCAAATCCCTTTCTCGATGAAATTATTGAAATACTTAGGCGTGAATTAACCACCGCTGATGCATTTGTGAGCAATTATATTTTCGGTAACTTATGTCGTCTTGCCAGACAAATGGAAGTCCCTTGTGCAGTCACCACATTCGCTCATAATGCGATTCCATCCTATTCTAAATCACCTATTGATCTGCCTAGGGCATTAAAAATACCTCATTTTATTAAAAAGCCCTTTAATAAATACTTATGGAAGATTGCTGATTTTTACCTTTGCTGGAACTTAAATCAAGTGATTGGAGAGACATTAGGCAAAAATGAGATTGGCGAAATGGATAGTTATTTAATTAATCCTGCGGATAAAATACTCGTTACCGTTTCACCAGCATTATTTAAGCCCAAGAGACTTTGGAATAAGCAATTTACTTTCACTGGTTATTTAAGATGGCAAGCTCCTGAATGCAAACAGCAAAACACACAAGTCGAAGCCTTTTGTAATGGCGAAAAAGTCCCTGTATTAACCTTTGGTAGCGTGACTTTTGAAAACACACGAAAGATCATGCGTCGCTTTTTAAAGCATTGGCCAAAAGATAAGAAAATCATTATACAATCTGGTTGGGCACAGCTATCGATTGAGCGCTCGAATAACTCTATCTTTACGATCAATAAAATATCACATGATCAATTATTCAAGTTTGCCTCCTTAGTTATTCATCACGGAGGTGCTGGTACTACGGCAAGTGTTTTGCATGCGGGAGTACCTCATATTGTCATTCCTCATTTTGGGGATCAGCCATTTTTTGCGAAAGAAGTGAAGCGTCTTGGCGTAGGCCTTTCTGTAAGGCTTTCTCGATGGCCTGAAGAATTACCCAGAGCCGTGCGGATTGTTGAACGCAGTAAGAAACGCCTCAAGAAGGCTAGGCGTATCGCTGATACCTTAGGTGCAGAAAACGGCTCACAAGAAGCGGTCAAAGAGCTCGAACGTTTAGTGATTGAATCAAAAGAAGACTAATTGCTTTTTTTATAAGCGACTGTAGCCAGTACTAATATTGCAATTAAAGAATAGTATTCGATGAATACTAAGCATTTATAAGTAAACAATAGTAAAAAAATGGCTGCTCAGGCTGGGATCGAACCAGCGACCAAGTGATTAACAGTCACCTGCTCTACCGCTGAGCTACTGAGCAACGATATAAGTTTGTCTAATTCTTTGCCTATTGGGTTCGTAAAGAACCTAAAACATGAGAAATAAAACAGAAGTTATCTACAAGACAGATAGATTTAGCATTTTCAAGAATAAAAATAAAACTTTTTCAATTGAGGGAGTAATTAATAATAAAAGAATCAGAACCTAATGTGCATAAAAATGCCCCTATAGAAAGAATAGGGAAGGCAAAATTGTCCTTGCTTAATAACGATTTTAACCAGCGACCAAGTGATTAACTGTCATCTCCTCTTACGCAGATCTATTACGCAGATCTATTACACAAAGCTACTGGCATCCAAATTCACATTAGCGAATTAGAATTATAGAGGATGACACTTTCAGTCTTATATTTTCTTTATTCTATTTAAACCGCATTAAGTAATGAATTTTTAAATAATTATTGCTTGTTTCTTTAATTTGGGTTGTTTGTATCTTTTTTATGAAACGCACACACAATTGTTCAGAATTAAGAGAAGGGGATGCCGGCCGATCAGTTCAACTCAGCGGATGGGTTGACTCAGTGAGAGACCATGGCGGTATCTTATTTGTCGATTTGAGAGATAGGGAAGGTATTACGCAGATTGTTTTCGATCCTCAGAATAGTTCCCTTAAAGACAATTTTGCTAAGATTAAACCAGAGTCTGTATTGTCTATTACTGGAGTGGTGGAGAAACGAATTGGTGAAACTTTAAACGCACAATTATCGACAGGAGCGATCGAAGTTCATGCCTCAGATATGATTGTTCACAATGTGTCGAAAACTCCTCCATTTCCTATGGATGATTCGGCGGATAAGGTAGGGGAAGAGTTAAAGATGACCTACCGTTATTTAGATTTAAGACGTAAATCTAACAATGACATCTTGAGATTACGCCATAAGACGAATCAATCGATTCGTAATTATTTAGATTCTGTTGATTTTACAGAAGTAGAAACACCGATGCTTTTCAAAAGTACGCCCGAAGGTGCTAGAGAATTCCTTGTTCCAAGTAGAATGAACCCTGGGTCTTTTTATGCGCTGCCACAGTCACCACAACAATACAAGCAGATGCTTATGGTGGCAGGTGTGGAAAAGTATTACCAGTTAGCCCGTTGTTTTCGTGATGAAGATTTGAGGGCAGATCGTCAGCCAGAATTCACCCAATTAGATATCGAGCTTTCTTTTATCGATCGTGAAGATATGTACGCTTTGATTGAAGGGTTGATGGCTAAAATATGGAAAGATATTTTAGATGTGGATATTCAAACACCTTTCTTACGTTTGAGCTATGAGGAAGCAATGAACCGTTTTGGTGTGGATAAGCCAGATATGCGTTTTGGTGTAGAGCTTGTGGATTGTAATTCAATTTTTGAAAAATCTGATTTCAAAGTATTTTCGGGTGCGATCAAATCAGGTGGTTCGGTTAAAGCGATTAACGTAAAAGGCTTGGCTGACATCACTCAAGGTGAATTGAAAAAACTTGAAGAATGCGCAAAATCATTGGGCGCAAAAGGCCTAGCTTTTGTAAAAGCTGAAAATGATGAATGGAAATCACCTATTTTAAAATTCCTTTCTCAAGAAGAGCAGGATAATCTTAAGAGTGCTCTAAATGTTGAAAATGGTGATATTATCTTTTTTGCGGCTAGTGAATGGGAAAAAGCTTGTGCGATTCTTGGACGTGTTCGCTTAGAGTCAGCTGAATTACTTCAATCACGTGGGCTTTTGACGCTTGATAAAAATGACTTTAAATTCTTATGGGTGATCGAATTCCCATTAATGCTAATGGATGAGGATGCTGGTCGCTATGTATCATCACACCATCCGTTTACCTCCCCAGTCCCTGAAGACATTGATTTATTAAAATCTGACCCGATCAAAGTACGTGGGCAACATTACGATTTAGTTTTAAATGGTGTTGAATTAGGTGGGGGCTCAATTCGTATCCATCAGCCTGATCTTCAGAAGATGATCTTCGAAGAGGTTTTGAAAATAGAGCCAGATATCGTAAAAGATCGTTTTGGTTATATGTTGAATGCCTTTGAATATGGTGCCCCGCCACATGGAGGCATCGCCTTTGGCGTTGACCGTATGGTAACCTTATTGGCAGGTAAGAAAAGCATCAGAGATGTTATAGCTTTCCCTAAAAACCAAAAAGGACAGGAAATGATGACGCAGAGTCCAGGTATTGTTTCCGAGGCTCAATTGAGCGATTTACATATATCGGTCGTTGAAACGAGCGAAGACGAAGATTAAAAATCTATTTTACTAGTGGATGCTTTTACCTTTTAGTTCATAACATGGAACTGATGAAACGTATTTGCACCTTTTGCTTTTTAGTTTTCGGTTTACTCACCTACCTAGTTGGGGAGATTCAAATCTCTGAATCAGTTACTCAGTTTCGTTATCCTAAATTCTCAGAGAATGGGTTTATTGAATGGGTACTTGAAGGCAATTCTGGCACTTACAGTGAATCCAATATTTCAATTGAAGCACTAAGATTACGCATTTACTCGGGCGATCAATCTGCTAGATCTTTATCCAATATTACTGGAGATAATTGCACTTTCGACAGCAATACCCAAGTTGCGACATCTGACGACTCTATCTCGATAAAAGGAAGTGGGTTTGATTTATCAGGTAATCAATGGACGTATGATTTATCTAAGGAAATCATATCTTTAAATTCAGATGCTTTGGTACGATTTTCTCAAAGTATCGACACAGTATTTTCTGGTGGAGCGCAGGGCGGGGAAACAGCAATTAAAAGTAATCGTATGCGCTTAGTTATTGAGCCAACACGCTATTTATTTACTTTTGAAGGAAACTGTATCTTATCTTCAAATGCTTTTATATTGGAGTCGGATTCTCTTGAATTGGAATTACTTAATAATTCCAACAAGGTTAGCTTTTCAATACCGACTGGAGAATTGTCAGGTATGAAATCCATTAAAGGAAATGGTAATGTTGAATTCATTGGCCTGGAACAATATATTACATCAGAAAGTTTCACTATTATGCCTCAAGAAAACAAGGCTAGATTTGAAGGAAACGCTTTGATGCGCCACAATCAAATTGTACTGAAGGGAGACCAATTTGACTTGAAACAAAATGATGTGGAGATCGTTTCATTCAATAATAACCTATCTTCATTTTCTAACATAAATTTCAATGCTTTAGATTCAGAGCAATATAATAACAATACGCTTATTCAGTCTAAAAATATCTTCTTATTAAAGAATGGGGATACGTATGAATATACTTTTGATAAAGATGTCTTTTATCGCTCAGAAATTTATCGAATCCATTCTGAATGGCTTTATCTTGAAACAAAAGAAATACCTAAGCAAAACTCATCTGATATGCTTCAAGATATTTCATTTACCCAAGCAAAAGAGGATATCCTTGTAAAACATAAAGACTATGAAGTCAGCGGAGAATTTTTAACGTATTTACCCCTTCAGAATAAGTTAGAAATAAGAAACAAGGTAAATTATGTTAGCGATTTTGCTAAATTGAGATCGGATAATTTATTTATAGAAAATAATGAATTAATAGCCCTTTCAGAGATTGAACCGATCAAGGTTAATTTACCACATACCAATGACTTGAGTTTTGAAATAAATGAGAATTTGAATAGTAGTAAATCTGAGCCTAGTAGTAATACCATAATTTATGCCAAAAGCTTAAATATTAAAAATGTTGATGCAATTTATGACTGTATTTTCAGCGCTGATGTTATGCTTACTCGCACTAATGATGATTTTTCTATGAGTTCTGAAAAACTCACAATGCAGTGGAAGCCAGTATCGGATGATAGCTCAAAATATGCTATCGAGAGCATAGATGCAGAAGGCTCAGTAATTATGGAGGAAACGAATTACTATGCTTCAGCAAATCATGTAGAAATACTGCCTGATGAAAAACTATTTCACTTTCGCGATAATGCTCATTTCAAAGATAGTAATGGCTCCATTTGGGGTGATCATATTTCCTTCGATCGCCAACTGAAACAAACAAAAGTAAGTGGATCTAAGGATGGTGAACGTGCACGTATACAATTTGACATATTTGGTACGGAAGAAGAAAATCTTGAAGAATCAGAAAAAGAATGATGTAAATAAGCTTATGGATTTAAATTCAGAGCAATCTAAAATTGAAGTTACTAATTTAATTAAAGATTTTGGTAAGAAAAGAGTCATCAATGATTTGAGTTTAAATATTCAAGCAGGTGAGATCGTCGGACTACTTGGACCTAATGGTGCCGGTAAAACCACCACTTTTTACATTATCCTTGGTTTAATTGAAGCGAGCTCGGGGGACGTTTTACTGAATGATGCGTCAATCAAAGATTTAGCTATGTATCAAAGAGCACGCTTAGGTATTGGTTACTTACCTCAAGATTCTTCAGTATTCACAAAATTATCAGTTAGAGATAATTTAAAATCCATTGCTGAAACACTTCCTTTAGAGAAAAATGTACAGAAGGAAAAAGTAGATTCTTTGCTAGAAGATTTTGGACTGGTCAATATTGCCGATCAAATGGCTTATACCCTTAGTGGAGGAGAGCGTAGACGTTTAGAAATTGCTCGCTCTATTTTACCATCACCTAATTTTTTATTAATGGATGAACCGTTCAGTGGAGTTGATCCGATAAGCATTTCAGAAGTTCAAAAAATGGTTTTAAAATTAAAAGAAAGAAACATAGGCATTTTGATTACCGATCATAATGTAAGAGAAACTTTGAAAATCGTCGATAGAGCGTATTTGGTTTATGATGGTAGCATTTTATCTGAAGGTGATAGTAATTATTTAATTAATGATCCTCAAAGCAGAGAGTTTTACCTCGGGGAAAGTTTTAACATTAACTAATTAACGATGGCAAAAGGACAGAAAGCAAATCCCAGCAATGCAGAAGCATTATCCGTAAAGCAATTATATGATTCGTTTCACGAACCACTTAAACTAGAGCTTGTATCGGGACAAAATGGAATGAGCCGCATGATTGGTGAGCGCAGCTTGAATAGACCTGCCTTAGCATTGACTGGTTTTTTAAAATTTTTTGCATCAAAGCGAATACAATTATTCGGAGCCGGCGAAATGGGCTATCTGCGATCTTTGAAAATCGAAGAAGAAGAATTAATACTACGAACCATTTTTTTTAAAAAGATTCCTTGTATAATTATTTCAAGAAATTTAGCGCCCTCTAAAACTTTAAAACGATTAGCTAACGAATTTAACACTCCTTTAATTCGCTCTAGCTTACCTTCGAAGACCTTAACCACAGAGCTGACCCTACTGCTTGAAGATTTCTTCGCTCCTAGAACACAGCTACATGGCACCTTACTCGATGTTAAAGGAATCGGAACCCTCATTACTGGTGAGAGTGGGGTAGGTAAAAGCGAATGTGCATTAGCCTTAATTGAGCGCGGCCATAGTTTAGTTGCAGATGATCTTACTTACATAAAACGAATCAATGATCGTGAAATAGTTGGCACATCGAATGACTTAAGCAGGGGCTATATGGAGTGTCGAGGATTAGGCATCATTAATATCCCAGAACTCTTTGGCGTGCGTTCAGTAAGAAAAGAAAAACGGATTGATTTAGAAATAAATTTCTTTAACTGGAAAAAGGACATTTCTGCAGATAGAACAGGCTTAAATGATAAAGTGCGTGGTATCTTAGGATTAGATATCCCGCTGATCGAAATCCCAGTACGTCCAGGAAGAGACATGGCCTTATTGGTTGAAGTTGCAGCTATGGTTAGAGCTTTGAAACAGATGGGACATAATTCAGCTCATGATTTTAATCAAAAATTGATAAAACTCATGGAGAATAAAAAATAAGCCCATCTATTTAGTTACAAGATTCTCTAAATGAGTTACTTAGAAATCTGTATTCGTAAGCAAAGTTTTTTTTATAATAAATAAAGAAAAAAAGAAAATTATTTCTTCCCATAGGAATGTGAATAACTTGTTAATTAGTTGGTCTTGCAAATCATTCTTAAGTGCAATTTTTTATTAATCTTACAGTTGATTTATTCTCTAAAATAATTTTTTATCATCCTTCCACTAAGTTATTTGATTGATTTATGTTAGAAATATTACCCACAAACTCTTCATTAATAATAACTTAGGTTATTAATTTCCTCCCATCCACATTTTTCATCCACATGTTTAGAACAATTTATAGAGAAAATACACGAAAGCATCATAGCAATAGTATCAGGTTACAAAGAAGAAACAATCAATGTGAACAATTAAACCATATACCACATAATGACTGATCTAGTTTATGCTCAAGGTCTTTGGGAAAAGGTTTGCGAAGAACTCAAACGAATTTTCCCTTCGGATGTTTATGAAATGTGGTTTTCCGATATTGTTTGCGAATCTATCAATGAAGATATTCTCACGCTTAAAGTACCCAATGATTTCAATGCTATCTGGATAGAAAACAATTATTTGGATTTTATTAAGCAACACGTGCGTTTTATTTCAGGTTCTCCGATTACGGTTCGCCTTGAAATCATCGAAGAAGCTAAAGAAGAAGCGATTGTTGAAAATAGTCCTGCACAAAAATCAAATCATTACAGTAATCGATTTGTAGAAGATCGTGCATCCGCTCAAATTCCTTCCGAATTAAGACCTACTTTCTTAAATCCTAAGAATACCTTTGAAAATTTTGTCATCGGTTCGGGTAATCAATTAGCACATGCTGCTTGTATCGCCGTAGCCAATGCTCCTGGCAGAGCCTATAACCCATTATTTGTTTATGGCGCAACTGGTTTAGGAAAGACTCATTTGATGCATGCGGTATCTCACCAAATACTAAATTCTAAACCAGATGCTAAGATCGCTTATCTCTCTACTGAAAAATTTACGAATGAATTTATTCACGCAATTAGAGAAAACAAGTTAGCCAAATTTCGAAAACGCTACCGCACAGTAGATGCACTTTTGATCGATGATATTCATTTTCTCTCAGGTAAAGACAGTACACAGGAAGAATTTTTCCATACCTTTAATGATTTATTCGAATCAGGAAAACAAATCATTATTGCAAGTGACCGACCTGCAAATGAAATTGATCGCCTTGAAAATCGTCTCGTTTCTCGCTTTCAGTGGGGCTTAGTAACCGATATTCAGCCACCAGACTTTGAGACACGCTTAGCCATTCTCAGTAATAAGGCTTCGGCAATGAATTTGGAAATCAGTGATGAGATTCTTTATTTCTTAGCTGAACGAGTTTCAAGAAATGTACGACGTATGGAAGGGGCTTTAACAAGAATCATTAGCTACGATTCCTTAATTGATCGTAAGTTAGATTTAGCTTCTGTAGAGAGTTTACTTTCCGATTTATTACAAGAAGAGGTCGCAGCTGAAATTTCCATAGATGATATTCAGAAAAAAGTAGCTGAATACCATCAAATTTCATTTAGTGATATGCTTGGTCGGAAAAGAACCAACAAAATCGCCTTTCCTAGACAAGTTGCGATGTATCTTTCAAGAACACTTACTAATATACCTCTCAAGGCTATTGGTGATGCATTCGGTGGAAGAGATCACGGGACGGTGATTCATGCCTGCAAGCAGGTTGAAAACATGATGGATCAAGACGGAACTATCAAACGTTCTGTAGATTATTTGAGTAATGTAATTTCCAAAAATAATTCTTAATTCATGAATTTATCCGACGAACAAAAATCTGTGGTATGTCAATGGGTAGCTGAAGGTGAATCGATTGCAAATATTCAAAAATTACTGAAGGAGCAGTTCAGTGTAGGCTTAACATATATGGATGTTCGTTTTCTCGTTGATGATTTAGGGGTTACTTATAAGGATTCCACTAAAGTGTCTGAAGAAGCGAAGAAAGAAGATATTGAATCTGAGACAGAAGTGCCAGCGGAAGACACGAATGAAGCAGCAGGCGTTGTTGTCGATGTTGATGCGGTAATTCGACCAGGTTCTTTGGTCAGTGGAAATGTACGATTCAGCGATGGAGTCGTTCTGGGATGGCAACTAACAAGCACAGGCCAATTGGGATTAATCCCTGGTGATGACCCTGAATACCGTCCTTCGAATGAAGACCTACAATCTTTCCAAACTCAGCTGCAAAACGTCCTGAAGGATAAAGGGTTTTAATTCTGAACTGAGGATGAAATAGGGTATAATCTAATCCCTAAAAGATTATCTTTAAAGGTGAAATCATAAAAGTCTTCAATGCTTTCTGAATCTTCATTTAAAGTCATTGAATTCATAGTTGGTGAGAGTGTTTTATTGATCAATTTTGCTGGGATCAATTGCTGATGATAACCGTTGGCCGATACGCGTAACAGATAGGAATCCTGACTGAGCCTTGAAGCATCGATGGGGATTAAATTTCTTCCGATTACTAGGCCTTCGAAACGTTCTATGGTTTGGCCCATGGAATCGATTATTTCTAAGAGAGCTCCGGGCCCGCCTTTGGGATGTCGAGTAAACTCCATTCCGAACTCATCCGCATAGCGAATTCCGAGGTGAAAGACACCTGGATTTGTTTGCAATGCCTTCGGCCCAATGTAAACAAACAATGCACCAACAATCCCTGTTAGTACAAATAATGATAAAACAACAAATTTACCGTTAAACATCATTGACATTAAATAGAGAAATTAAAGAAAAACTTACTTGGTTTTATAAATTTAAAAAAATAAAGGGGATTTAACTAGAATTCGAAAAATTATTTAATAAAAAAATAATTATAATTTGCAATTGTGTTCTAACTTATCTTTTTTAAACGTTTTAACAATGAACTTAATTAAAAGGATTTCGAGAAAGTCATTTTTCAACAAACTAGGACTGCTTGGTAGTGGTTCAGTGATTGCTGGATATTTTACAAATAAAGCTCTTACTAGCAAATCATCTAAAATGACATCCAAATTAGAAATGCGCTTCAAAAAGCCTTCAAAAATCGTCCAAAACGATATCATATCTTAAGCTAATTTAGAAACCGATCCTATGGCCAATATATTCCCTAAGTGGGTAAACTCAGTTCCAATCAAAGTTATTGTGGCACTACTGTTAATCAAAACTGCAGTCGTTATTGGAATAACTTATTATTTCAGTCCTCAGTACACAAGGGTGGGTTATGCTCCAACGCAACCCGTTGCCTTCAGTCATGAATTTCATGCTGGTACTTTAGAAATAGATTGTCGTTATTGCCATACTTTTGTTGAGCAATCAGGTCATTCAAATGTACCTGGTACAAATGTTTGCATGTCTTGTCACAGTATGGTGCTTAAGGACGATGCTCGTCTAGCCACAGTTCGCCAAAGTTTTGATTCAGGAGAACCCATACCATGGGTAAGAGTGCACAAAGTACCTGACTACGTTTACTTCAATCATGCGGTACACGTAAATCGTGGCATCAGCTGCGTTGAATGTCATGGCAAAGTCCACGAAATGGAAGTGGTTTATCACGCAAAAGAATTAAGCATGGGGTTCTGCTTAAAGTGTCATAGAAATCCTGAAGATAGTATCCGACCTGTAGAAGAGGTATATAATTTAGATTGGGAACGACCAAGCGATCCTAGTGCGGTTAAAGAATTAGAAGAATTTGTGCATGACTGGGGAGTCAATCCTCCTCAAAGTTGCTCTGGATGTCATCGATAATATCAAAACATGAAAGAAAAATCAAAAGAACACGGTGCTAAATATTGGAAAAGTCTAGATGACTTGGCCGAAACGCCTGCATTTAAAGAGTGGGTTGATAAAGAATTTCCGTCGGGTGCTTCAGAACTCGAAGGTGTCGGTCGTCGAAATTTCATGAAAATCATGGCGGCTTCATTTGGCCTTGCTGGTCTTGGAATGACTGGATGTCGTAGACCTAAACAACATATTTTGCCCTATGCCCAACAACCTGAAAATTTAATTCCTGGGGTTGCTAATTTTTACTGCTCTTCTGTACCTGGATTGACTGCAAATACACCGGTAATTGTAGAATCACATCAAGGTAGACCCACTAAAATTGAAGGAAATCCTTCTTATAAACCTTTTGGAGGAGCAACATCGACCTATAACCAAGCTTCGATACTTGATCTTTATGATCCCGATCGTGCTACTGCTTCCAGTCATAATAAAGCAAAAATTTCAGCCTACCAAGTCAAAGACTTTTTATTGAGCCTAAAGGAAACAAATCTTGAATCGAAAGGGGCTGGACTGGCAATTTTAGCTGAACCAAGTTCATCACCTTCAAGAGAATCACTTAAACACGCTTTCCAAGCCCGTTATCCTGAGGCAACTTGGACAGAATATTCACCAAGTCAGTTCTTAAATTCGAATAAAGCAGCAAAGACTATTTATGGCCTTTCCGTCAAAAACTCAGTCGATTTTTCTCAAGTAAATCGTATCCTTTCTCTAGATTCTGATTTCTTATCTGAGGGGGATGATGCCTTAGCTAAGTCAAGGGGATTTACTGCGAAAAGAAAGATTCTCAACAAGGATGAGGTATCTAAAATGAATCGTCTTTATTCGGTTGAGAGTAATTTAACTTCTACTGGTTCAATGGCAGACCACCGTCTGCGATTAAGTGTTTCTCAAATGCCTGCTTTTCTCGCTAAGTTGGGAATCGAACTTATCGGTCTTGCTCAAACAGGAACTGAATTAATAAGTACTTTGTCCACGATTGCTAGCACATGTGAAATTGAAGAGAAGTGGGTGAAAGAATGTGCAGCCGACTTATTTGCATCCAAGGGTCACTCCGTAATTCTTCTTGGTGATCATCTATCCATTGAGACACAAGCTTTAGGATTTTATTTAAATCAAATTTTATCTGCACCACTTGCTTTATTGGAATCTTGTGATTCTGCACCTGAAATAGAAGATTTAGCTCAGGCGATAAAAGCAGAATCTGTCAAAACCTTGATCGTACTTGGAGGAAACCCTTTATTCGATGCTCCTGCTGATTTGGAATGGAATACACTATACAATAAAGTCGATACAACGATACATCTTAGCTATTCCTACAATGAAACATCTGCCGAGTCTGATTATCATATCGCTCAGTCGCATTATTTAGAGACTTGGTCTGATGGTAGAACACCTGAAGGCCACCTTGTTCCAGTACAGCCGCTAATCGAGCCTTTATTTGAAACTTTTGACGAATTATCGCTTCTCTCAAATCTCGTTTATGATGTATCCAAAGAAAACTATGCTATCGTTAAAGATACTTTTGGAACTCTGGGTGGTACTGATTTCAATCAATTTCTTAAAGAAGGTATTATAGAATCAATTTCTTTTGCTCGCTCTTCTAAAACTGTAAATGTTTCTGCATTAGCTAAATTACTTAAAAGAGCATCCACGAAAAAAGTACAATTGGGTCTGAATAATTTAGAGCTTCGCTTTATCCCAAGTTTTCATGCTCACGATGGACGATTGGCGAATAATGGATGGATGATGGAATGCCCTGATCCTATTACGAAACTCACATGGGATAACGCACTTTTGATCAGTCCACGTTTGGCGAAAGAATTAGAAAGTGAGTACGGTGTATCTATATTTGCATCCAGTACAGCGATGAATGAGGGCAACGACTTTTTCAAGAGTGTCAAAGGTGAATTACAAAAAAATTCTTCCGTCTTTAAACGAGGGAAAGAATCAGCAATTATCGCACAAATTCAAGTTGGTGGTAAGAATTTAGATATTCCGATCCATGTATTGCCTGGCTTAGCTAACTACACAGTTGTTTTACCCTATGGAATGGGGCGCAAGCAAGTGGGTAGAGTGGGTGAAAATGTTGGTATCAACACGTATGGGTTAAGAACCAGTGATGGCATGGGCTTTATTACTGGCGTACAATTAAAAACCACAGAAAAACGTTTTTACTTAGCGAATACTCAAGAGCACTGGTCTATGGAAGGTCGTGCAATTGTTCGAGAAGGCAATTTTGATTATTATAAAAAGAATCCTGATTTCGTAAATCAAATGGGAGTGGAATCTCATGCGCCTGAAAATTATGGGTACAAAGATGATGCATCCTTAGCCGATAAGTCACAAAATCAGTACCGAGGTAATTCTGCATACGTGCATCCTAAGTTTAATGAGCCCGATCCAAATGTAAAAGTTTGGAAAGGCAAGGAAGAGCTTTATCCTGGGAATCAACAGTGGGGCATGACCATTGATTTAAATACTTGTACAGGTTGCTCTGCATGTGTTGTTGCCTGTCAAAGTGAGAACAATATTCCTATCGTAGGTAAGGACCAAGTGCTCCGAGGAAGAGAAATGCATTGGATTCGTTTAGACCGCTATTTTTCAGCAGAGAAGTATACGCCTTCAGAAATTCCTGAAGATGTTCAAGTCTCCTTCATGGGTATGACTTGTGCACACTGTGAAAATGCTCCTTGTGAAAGTGTTTGTCCGGTTAATGCGACAGTGCATGATAAGGAAGGCTTGAACACTATGGCCTACAATCGTTGCGTGGGAACTCGCTATTGTGCGAATAATTGCCCGTATAAAGTACGTCGTTTCAACTTCTTTGATTGGAACAAACGTGAAATTGGAGAATTTTATAAAGGACCTCTTGGCCCGGTTGAAGAACCAGAACTTGAAAAAATGAGAGCTAACCCAGACGTTACCGTCCGTATGCGTGGGGTGATGGAAAAATGTACCTATTGCGTACAACGTATCCAAGCAGCTAAGATCAACCAAAAGAGCATTGTTGGTTCGAGTAATGATACTGCAGTACCTGATGGCACGATCAAGACTGCATGTCAGCAAGTCTGCCCTAATGATTCTATTACCTTTGGTGACATCTCAGATCCAAAATCAGAAGTTTCGAAAATGAAGGCAAGTGATCGTAACTACTCTGTCTTAGGATACCTAAATGTTCGTCCTCGTACGACATATCTAGCTCGTTTGAGAAATCCAAATAAATTAATGCCTGATTATTATAAAAAACCGTATGCTTATAAAGCCTACAAAGAGCGTTATGGTAGCCAACAATCAACATCAGGACATGATGCACATAAAGACCATACGCATTATGACTCTTCAACTAATCAGGACCTGTCTAATTTAGCTCATTAATTATTAAATATTATGTCTTCGGATACTACAGATTCTTCAATAGATTCGGCTAAACAAGCTTTGCTCGATAAGGTAGCACCTGCGACCTTGAAAGACCAAGACTTAGTCACCAATAATCGTGATTTCAGTTGGGTGACCAATAAAATTTGCAAGATTGTCGAATCCAATACACCTAATTGGTGGTGGGTTTGCATGGCTGTTGCATTGGTAACCGCATCATTCACCTTGATGGGCTTAATATGGCTGGTCAGTACAGGTGTTGGTGTTTGGGGATTGGCTAATCCTATTAATTGGGGTTGGGCGATCGTTAATTTCGTTTTTTGGATTGGTATCGGCCATGCTGGTACTTTGATTTCGGCTATCTTATGCTTACTTAAACAAGGGTGGAGGACATCCATTAATCGTGCAGCCGAAGCCATGACTATTTTTGCAGTGGTCTGTGCGGGAATATTTCCCTTATTTCACGTTGGACGTGTGTGGTTTGCTTGGTGGCTTTTCCCATTGCCAAATGCAAATCTTATTTGGCCACAATTTAGATCACCTCTTGAATGGGATGTTTTTGCCGTATCCACTTATGGTACAGTATCCGTTTTATTCTGGTACATGGGTATGATTCCTGACTTAGGTATTTTGAGAGACCGTGCTGTACAACGATTGACTGCAGGTATCTATAAAGAAACTTCTAAATTAAGAGAATCAATGGCACGTGGTGCTGATGTATTCCGTAAATATTTCTACGGCATCCTTGCAATGGGTTGGCGTAATGCTGGTAATCACTGGCGCAACTATGAAATGGCTTATTTGTTACTAGCAGGACTTTCTACACCTCTAGTGCTATCGGTACACACGATCGTTTCTTTTGACTTTGCTGTCGCTGTTCTTCCAGGCTGGCATACTACTATTTTCCCTCCTTACTTTGTAGCTGGTGCGATTTTCTCTGGTTTCGGAATGGTTTTAACTTTGATGCTCCCACTGAGAGCACTTTATGGTTTGCATGATTTAATCACCCAACGACACATTGATAATATGTGTAAGATTTGCCTAGGTACAGGTTCTATTGTTGGATACGCTTATATCATGGAATTCTTTATCGCTTGGTACGGAGCAAATCCTTACGAAAGCTTTGCATTCATTAACCGTGCTTTTGGACAGTATTCTTGGGCTTATTACATCATGTTTTCTTGTAATGTCTTCACCCCACAGTTGTTCTGGTTTAAGGCAGTCCGAGAAAATGCATCCTTGGTTTGGATTATGTCTATTTTAATTAATGTAGGCATGTGGTTTGAGCGTTTTGTGATCACTGTGACATCACTAGCAAATGATTTTCTCCCTAGTAGCTGGGGTTACTACTCACCAACGATTGTCGACATTTTCACTTTTGCTGGTACCTTTGGATTGTTCTCAACTTTATTCCTTATGTTCTTAAGATTTTTACCACTGATGCCAATTGGTGAAATTAAATTTGTTATGCCTCAAGCGGATCCGCATGGACACGGGCATAGCGATGAAAATGGAAAGGAGTCACACTAATGTCAGAAGAAATTTATGGTATAGTTGCTAGCTTTAAAGACACACCGTCTTTATATCATGCTGCAGAAAAAGTACGTGATGCCGGCTTTAAACACTGGGATACTTATTCTTCATTTCCTATTCACGGAATGCCTGAGGCACAAGGGCAAGCACGTTCAAAAGTGCCTATGTTTACTTTTGCTGGCGGGGCCACAGGATTAACCCTTGGTACAACAATGGTTTGGTATATGAATGCTTTTGATTATCCCTTAATCGTTGGTGGCTACCCGTTTTTCAGCCCAGTATTCCCATTTCCCATTATGTATGAGCTGACTATTCTTTTAGCTGCTTTTGGAACATTAGGCGGTATGTTTATTATGAATTTATTACCCCAGCATTATAGCTCTTTGTTTAATTGTGCCAAATTCCTAGAAGTATCAGACGATCGTCTAATGATAGCGATTGAAGCAAAGGATGGGCAATTTGATCCAGAAGCAACCAAGCAATTCTTAGAATCCATAGGTGGTTTTGATATAGAGGAGGTTTCAGCTTAATTTATCATGCGTACATTTTTAACAATTTATGTTTTAGTCATCGCTGTGACGGTTTCCATTTTAGGCTTCCGTGGCTCTTTAACTGAAAAAGAACCGTTTGAAGTATTTAGCGATATGGACCGACAGGCTAAGTATAAACCACAAGCAGAAAATGGCTTCTATGGAAATGGTCAAAATGACCGATTGCCGCCCAAGATGACATTATCTCGTGGTAATGCATTAGAGATGAAAAAAGTCTTTGCCACAGATTTTAAGGCTAAGTCTTCAGCTGAGGAATTATTGCTCACTGGCAAAGATAGTGAGGGAGAATTTTCCGATGTATTTCCTTATCAAGTAGATTTTGAACTGATGCAGCTTGGACAAGAGAGTTACAGTATTTTCTGCGTTACCTGCCATGGTGCCGCAGGAGATGGTAATGGAGTAACTAAGCCTTATGGCATTTTAGCAACTTCTTATCATGATGATCGATTGAGAGACGCGACTGACGGATATATATATGATGTAATCACTAACGGTAAGGGCTTGATGTATGGCTTAAAGGATCGTTTATCCAATAAAGAAAGATGGGCCGTTGTGCTTTATCTAAGAGCTTTGCAGCGTTCACAAAATGCATCTATTGAATCATTATCCATAACAGAAAAATCAGAATTAGGGCTATAAACAGTATGAGCGATCAGAAAGATATTCAAAAAATAAATTCGACCGGTTTTTTTGCATTGGTAATCGGCTTAGTGGCTTTAGCCATTTCTCTTTATGGGATTTTTTCCGGACTGGAGACAGAAGATCCGGCTAGAGGCTTTTTAAGTTGGTTGGTAGGCTTGTCCTTTTGGCTATCCATAGCACTCGGCTTACTCTTCATTACACAAATATGGTATGTGTTTCATGCTCGTTGGCCGACAATCATTCGCCGTCAATGCGAGCATTTCTTAAGTGTATTTCCTTGGCTTTTCCTCTTATTTATTCCCTTGCTCATCATTCCTCAAATGATTGGTGAGCCTGGTATCCTTTGGAAATGGCTAGATGGAGGAAATGCATTACCTGGGGGACATGGAACAGTTCAAGATGATCCATTATATCAATGGAAATCTGTTTATTTAAATTCAAATGCCTTCCTCCTTCGTACTGCTATTTATTTCTCTGTGTTCATTGGCTTATCTTACTTTCTAAGAAAATGGTCCTTTGATACCGATAAAACCGGTAATGTCGAAAATACTCATAAAGCGAGACGTCTTTCTTCAGTAGGATTATTTTTATTGGCTACGGCATCAACACTTGCAGGTATTGATTGGTTCAAATCATTAGATTACCACTGGTTTTCTACAATGTACGGAGTTTGGTTTTTTGCTGCATCTATGCGTGCGGCTTTAAGTACAATATTGATTTTTTGCATCATCGTTTCCGCAAAAGGTTATTTGAAGGGTACTTTCAAACAAGCTCACCGTTATGACCTTGGTTGCATGATGTTGGCCTTCACCATCTTTTGGGCTTATATTAGTTTCTCACAGTATTTCTTGATCTATAATGCAAACATACCTGAGGAAACATATTGGTATAACATTAGAGAACATAATGGTTATGGCGTTAAGAATTCATGGTGGGTTATTAGTTTACTGCTTATTTTTGCTCATTTTATAGCTCCATTTCTATTATTACTTTGGTACAAAACTAAAGTTGTAGTGAATCGCTTAGTATTTGTTTCAATATGGATACTTGTTTTTCACCTGATCGATCTCTATTGGAACCTAATCCCAGGTAAGGTAATCGATGCGACTGCTTCTCACGGTTACTATATCAGACCATTTTCCGTTGAGGTCTTTGATATTACTGCAATTGTCGGAATAGGGGGTATTTGCATTTGGTCTGTTTGCCGCAGTATGCGAAAGGCCGAACCAATTCCGATTAAAGATCCTAATATTCTTACATCTCTCAATCATTCAGAATAAACGATTTATATTATGGGTAAAAACGATTCTAAATTTTCATCTTTGTTTTCCATTATATTTGGAAGCTTAGCTATTTTGATTTTTCTGCTGATCCTTGTTGTCACCTATTTGCCCAACAAGCCAGAGGGCGTGGATTCTGCTTTGAAGCTTGATCGTATTAACCAAGCAGAAACAATACGAGCAGAGGGTATTAAGAAATTAAACTTATTAGAGATCAACCCAGATACATCAGCTAAGATTCCTATTGAGAGAGCAATGGAGCTAACGCTTAGTGAATATCGCCAAAACTAATTCAGTATTTAAACTTTAGCTAATTTCTTCAATTATGTCTCAGCCATCAACTGATAATTCCCATGATTCACTTAGCACAATTGATAGCTCAATCAATACCGCCGTTTTTTATTTTATTTTATCTGCGATCACTTGGCTAACGCTCAGTTCTTTATTTGCAGTAATCGGAGGCATTAAGACTGTGATTCCAGAGTTTTTGAGCACTATTGAAGGTTTCACTTTTGGTCGTATTCAAGCCATGCTCAATAGTACCTTATTAATGGGTTGGTGTAGTAATGCAATTTTCGCTGTCGCCTTCTGGATCATGGCACGTTTATCAAGTACGCCAATTAAACATGGTGGTATTCTTTTAATTGCGGGAGTGATTTGGAATATTGCTCTAAGCCTTGCTTTAATTGGAATCTTCATTGGCGACATGACTGCTTATTCTTGGATGGAGTTTCCAAGCTATACTTCAGCTATCTTTTTATTGGCTTACACCTTAATCGCAATTTGGGGAATTGTTGCCTATCGTCACAAGCAAAATGATTATTCTTATGTATCACAGTGGTATATCCTAGGTGGACTATTGTGGTTTCCTTGGATTTTTGTTGTCGGACAATTTTTTATCAATTGGGTACCACTTAGAGGCGTTCTCCAATCGATTGTTCACGCATGGTATATCAATAATATTTTTTATCTTTGGTTATGTCCCATTGCTTTAGGAGCATGTTATTATTTTATCCCAAAATTATCGAATACGTCCATTCGTAGTTACCATATGTCTGCTTTAGCATTTTGGATATTTGTTCTATTTGCTTCATGGTCTGGGTTGACATATTTAATCGGTGCACCCGTGCCAGTATGGTTAACAACTACTTCTATAGTCTTTGCCGTTTCTTTAATTATCCCAATTCTTATATTTTATACCAATCTCATCGGAACTGCATTGTCCAACTTCAGTCAGTTTAAAAATAACTTAGCCTTAAAATTTATTATTTTTGGCAGTGCTGCCTTCATCTTACATCTCATTGTGAAGATTGGACTTTCTATTCGTTCTTTTGATACTATCGCTCATTTTACGATGATTTATGAGGCACACCATTGGCATCTGATTTATGGTTTCTTTAGTATGGTTTTCTTTGGTGCTTTTTATTACTTAGTACCTACATTGCTCAAGCATTCCTACAAATCGAACGTACTACATAATCTGAATTTCATACTCTCCGCACTTGGAATTATTATTCTCTTAGTTGCTTTGTATGGAGGAGGGTGGCAACAAGGAACACAGTTCGCCAATATCGAGCTTTCATTCCTTCAAATAGCTAATAATTTAACTTTTTGTATGCAGTTAAAATTAATAGGTTTAGTAGTACTATTTATGGCAAATCTGCTATTTGCGTTCAATGTCATCGCATTATTACTCAGCAAGCTACTGGATGTATTACCAAATTTTTCAAACGATGAAATCAATCTGAATACCTAATTAAGCGTATGAAACATTTTTCCATTTTATTATTTGGTATCTTTATCGTTCTAACTTCATCGTTCTTGGGCCTGATCTCTTCTAGCATTAATCAACTGGGCAGCCTTAAGCAATCCACTGAAAGCTTGGAGTTAAATGATGCAGGTGAGCTTATTTTGGTAGATGGTGATCCCTTATATCCCATGAAATTATCTGGCTCATCTGAGCAAGGACATATGGAATACGTTAAATTGGGTTGTGTTAATTGCCATTCACAACAAGTACGGAGAGAAGCATTAGGAAATGACCTTGAGCGTGGTTTTGGACTAAGAGTCACAGTTCCTCGTGATTATATCATGCAATCCAATGTGCTCCTCGGTTATTCTCGTCTTGGCCCTGATTTGTCAAATATCGGCTCAAGAAAGTCAGATTTTAATTGGCATTTATTACATTTATATAATCCACAAATAACTTCCCCAGGCTCACTAATGCCTCCGTTCCCATTTTTATTTGAAACAATTGAAATCAGTGAAATAGCAGCGACTACAGGTGCACTTGAGTTTCCTGAAGGAAGCCCTTATGCACCCGAGGAAGGCTTTGCAATCATTCCGTCAAGAAGAGCAATTGCACTGGTTGATTATTTACTAAATCTTGATATTAACTATAACTTACCTGAAGCAGTAGTAACAAAAAATGACACAGGAGAATAAAGACTTAGATGAACCCAAAGAATTGCAGGATGATGCAATTCAGGAAATTCATCAAAATTTACTTAAGGATAAGGAATTACCCAAAGAAGGTTTTTCCTTTCTGCCGATTGCTTTAATCTTCTTATTTGCAGGCGTCTGTTTTTGGGGTGGTATTTATATTGTCACGCATGGTGGCGAATTCAGATGGGATGGATATCATCCAGATTTTGTAGCGAGCGATAAATCTTTATCCATTCCAGAAAAATCCCTATTTGAAATCGGAGAAAAAGTATTTGTCGCACAGTGTGCACAATGCCACCAAAACGACGGAAACGGCGTTGTTGGTGTATATCCTCCTTTAGTTGCATCTAGTTGGGTTTTAGACCATCAAGAAGTTTTAGCCAGAATCCTTATCAACGGGATGAATGGTAAAGTTGTGGTCTTGGGAAAAACCTACAATGGCAATATGCCTGCTTTTGGTCCCTCTGGTCTCAATTTAAAGCCTAAGCAAATTGCGGGCGTCTTAACCTATATAAGACAAGAATGGGGCAATGCCGGATCTGAAATCACAGAAGATACTATGAAAAACTACATGGCTATGTACAATGCACGTACAACCCCATGGACATCCGAAGAACTTTTATTGGATTTGTCACCAGAGCCTGAAGCTCCATCAAAGGACACCAATACAGATGTATCCGATGATAATAAAATGTTAGACATTCATGATGACGAACACCATATTAATAGTGAACATTCAAGTTTGATTCTGTCACACAAAAAGCACTCCTAGTACTATATGCTAAAAGCAAATGATTTTTTCACCTTACCGGAAGAATTTCCATTCAAGGATTGCTTTGACATAAGTGATACACCCTGGGAATGGGTGGCAAAAATTAAAGAGTCCCTCGATAATTTTGCTTTTGAGGAATCAACTATAGAAATCCCTTCCAACTTATCCATTAAGGGTAAAGTCTATATACATCCTACGGTGAAATTACCACCCTATGGAAGCATTGAAGGTCCTTGCTATATTGGAAAACATACTGAACTCAGACCTGGTATTTATATTCGAGGCAATGTCATCATTGGTGAATCCTGTGTTTTGGGTAATTCATGTGAATTCAAAAATACTTTAATATTGAATAATGCTCAGATTCCTCACTTTAGTTATATTGGAGACAGCATAATTGGGAATAGGGCACACTTAGGTGCAGGCGTTATATGTTCCAATCTTAGACTAGATCAAAGAGATATAAAAATATTTGATTTAGAAAGAAAAAGCTACGATACCCAAATGAGAAAACTAGGAGCGATAGTAGGCGATGAAGTTGAAGTTGGGTGCAATGCTGTACTCAATCCTGGTAGCTTACTTCTAGCTAATAGTATGGTCTATCCAAACACTACATTCAGTGGCACTTTAAATTCTGGAGAAATTGCACACAATGAGCAAAAGTTGAAGATCAGTCGCTTTAAGTCTATAAAGTAAGATAAACTTATTGGTATAATTGCAGGCAAATGGACATAGCAAAAAGAGATTTCAATGCAATAATCAAAGCCATTCAAGCAGATGATTCCCGATACAGCAGTGGTGCTTACTACTTTCTTAGAGAGGCCTTAGATCATACTATAAAAAATGTATTTGATCGTGAAGCTCCTAATAAATTTTCCCAGCATATTTCCGGACAAGAACTACTTGAAGGAATTAAGATCTTTGCCTTAGAGCGCTATGGCCCTATGACTTTTGAATTATTCAAAAGTTGGGGAGTCAATAATTGCAAAGATTTTGGCAATATCGTCTTTAATCTAGTTGAAAGCCAAGTACTCGGAAAGAATGAGAGTGATTCTCCAAAAGATTTTGAAAAAGGCTATAATTTCAAAGAAACTTTTCTAGACCCATTTGTTCCTGAGAATTATATCCGAATGAAAAAACCACGCCTGTACTGAAATCATTAATTCAACTAAAAGGCACTCAGTACATTTGAGCCAATTTTTCCTTCCTTAGCTTTATTGCAATCTCTAAAGCTTTTGCTTCGCCGTATTTCATTATAGAAAATGATGTGGATTTTTGGACTTTTGGCTTGGGCCTCCAGCTAACTGTATAGCATTCATAAATCTTACCATTACTAGCTTTTTTTGCAGTACGACTGACTCCGAGAACACCTGTTTTGTTACGCTTATCAGTATTAACAACTCTACGCTTCGTGGGTTTTTTAGGAATTTTATCAATTATCTTATTTAATTTTACTTTTTGAGAGATTGCCTCCTCAAGGGATTTTTCTTTTCCGCCAAATTTAGCGTCACTAAGAAACTTTGAATATATTTTTTTATTGCGATAGACTCTAACGTACCATCCAACGGTACTGCTTGTCTCAATTCGACTGATTCCATTTAAAGATTCTGTATTACTCATAATTTTTCTAATTAAAAAATAATTATAATTAATATATATAGTTCAATTTGATTAATTTAAAAGGAATCTTTACTAATTTCAAAAATAATTTGTATAAATAAGCATGAAAAATTCAGCAAAAGTCAAAATATGTGGCATCAAACGTCGAGAAGATTTATTGAATGCCAAAACATTGGGTGCTGATTATTTCGGTTTTATTCTCTATGAAAAATCACCTCGGTTCATTTCTTTTGAAGTATTAAAGCCATTGCTTAATGATATTCCTTTAGATCGTGTCGTTTTTGTTGATGTGATGCCTACTAAAGAGAAGATTTTGCAAATGCAAGATTTTGGCTGTCAAAACTTCCAGATTCATACTCTCGAAAAAGCCAATCTCAGCGATTATCAATTCTATAGTAAATTAATAAAAAAAGAATCACTCTGGTTAGCACCTCAGTTGAAAGACTTAAATAATTTCAATGAGTCTTTACTTGAATTTGCCGACAATTTTTTAATCGATACCTATTCAAAAGAACAAATAGGCGGCACTGGAAAGGTAGGAGATTGGAGTGCTTTCAAAGAGCTTAGTTCCAAACACCCCAATAAACGATGGATATTAGCAGGAGGTCTCAATCCAGAGAATATAAAAGATGCAGGCACTCAATCAGAGGCGGAAGTTCTCGATGTTAATAGTGGTGTTGAAGACGCACCTGGCATAAAAAACAAGGAAGCCTTAAAGCGCTTATTCGATAATATACATTCCTAAAGTCTTTTAGGATAAATATATATTTAACGCTTTACAGTATCTATAGAGGATGCTTTGTTCTTCTCTTAATACTTATTGCAGGGTGGAGCAGCCCGGTAGCTCGTCAGGCTCATAACCTGAAGGTCGCCAGTTCAAATCTGGCCCCTGCACCCAATGAAGGCCA
>JBJLEY010000007.1:0-49760 GCA_045565635.1 Coraliomargaritaceae bacterium | reverse complement strand
CTTTCAGTAAATTCTTATTTCTTTTCGGGTCTTTGCTTAGACTACTTGTCCCATCCAAACATGAGAAATCTTTGCCGAGAATTCGGGGCTATTTCTACATGCAAAAATTCCTTGAAGGCAACGATTGGGACACGCGACTTGTCGTCATCGGTAGTCGATGTTTTGGAGTAAGGCGCAATTGTCGTCCTAATGACTTTAGGGCTTCGGGAAGTGGAGACCCTAGCTACGAGATTAGTAATATTCCCGATGAGATGCTAAATATTGCTTTTGAAAGTGCAAAAAAATTAGCGATGCAATCTGTAGCTTTTGATTTTATTAAGGAAGGTAATAAATTTGTCATTATAGAGATCAGTTATTGTTTTGTATTAGGTGAATTCTATGATAGCTGTCCAGGCTATTGGACAGAAGATTTGCAATTTCACAAAAAATCTGTTGATCCGCAAAGATTCATTATAGAAGATCTTCTAGAAAACTAATCAAATGAACTCTAATCGCAATTTTTTGTTCTCGGAATTAATTCTTTTTGTACTAACTTTTTCAAATTGGATTTGGAGTGCTGCTCCTAGCTACGTCTGGACTTTAAATTATTTTACAATCTTCTGCGCAGTATTTATTGTGGCAGAATTATTTGTTAGAAAAATAGATTATGGGTTAAAATATCTGAATTTTTTCTATCCATATATTATTATTTTGCTCTTAGTTGCTTATGGGTTTTTCTTTACCGACCCTTATACTAGACCACAAGTAGTAAAAGTGTTCTTCTATTTTATTTTAACACTCTTATATTTTTCCGTTATTTTTGCATCAAAGCGGTCTTGGTTTTTTTGGTTAGGTACTTTTGCGGCAATATTATTCCTTCTTTCTAATGTTGATTATATTACTTTGGAAACAAGTAGAAATATTGCAATTGGGGCAGATAAAAAAGACGACATTAATTCAAATATCTTTGGCTTCATGTGCATAATCAGCATTTTAAATGCAAACTTTAATCTTTTTATTAGAAATGATGTATTAATAGCTAAAGTCTTGCCGAAGTTAGTTGTTAAAATTTCTTATGTTCTAATAAGCCTTACTTGTACGTATGCAGTTTTATTCGCAACTGGAGGATCCCGAAAAGGCTTTGTGCTTTTAATACTTGTTTATGGTTTATCGGTTCTTTTTGCTAGTAGGTTGAAATTTAATTTAGCTAGGCTTTTTTTACTTGGATTTGCTGCCTGCTTTATAGGCTTGGTAATGGGTTTTCTTGTATACCTTAGTCCGTTTTTTGGGCGATTTGAGGAAATCTTTTTTGCACTCTCAGGACAATACTACGAAGAAGCCTCATATGATGCTAGGATCTTATTCATTGAGGAAGGGATTAAAGTGTGGCTTAGAAGCCCGATAATAGGTGTATGGTGCGGATTTTTCCGAGAATGGGGAACATATGCTCATAGTAATTACATTGATTTACTTTGTAATTACGGCATTGTTGGACTGGTATCCTTTTATTCTATATATTATTTAATAATTAAGAAATACCTGTGGATTACATTTAAACAGAATTTCAACCTAGAGATTAAAAAAAGGGCATTCTTTTGTCTTGTTTTTTTTGGAGTTTTAATGATATGGGAGGTAGCTGCGGTAACTCACTCTGATCGATATTTTCCACCACTAATGGGTGCGATATATGCCATGAGCATTCAGATTTATATTAATTATCGTTCCATAAAGCTTTATAATCGATGAAGGTTCTTCATACCATTGGATCTCTTACAGGTGGCGGGGCTGAAAAGCAGTGCAAATTATTAATGGAGCATCACTGTTTGTTGGGCCATGAAATTAGCGTGATATACTTTCATGATAAACCTCAAATAAAAAAAAATCCAGATATCAACTATTATCAAATTAGTAGGGGGCATCGCTTCTCATTCTTTAAGCTCTTTACTGAAATCAACGAAATTATTTTTAAGGTTAAGCCAGATATTGTTCATAATTGGTTACCTGAAATAATTACAATTCCAGCAACTATTATTTCTAACTGGCAAAAAATTCCTAATATTAGCTCCCAGAGAAGGGTACTGCAAAGAAATGCCGACTTTACTGATAGGCTGAGAGATTATTTTATCCCATTAAATCATTTAATTGCAAATAAGGTTGTATGTAATTTTGATTTTTCATCAGAAAAAACCCTAGTTAAAAGAATTATTAATTATAAAGATGGAATAACTATTCCTAACGGATTTGAATTTATATCCCCTACAAATAAAAAAACATTTTCATTTTTAAACCAAGATTCACTCAAGTTGCTATTTGCTGGACGTTTAGTGATGCAAAAAAATGTAGATATTTTGATTCGATCAGTTGCACACTTAAAAAATAAGGGATTAGATGTTCAACTAGTTATTTTAGGTGAAGGCAAATTGAAGGAAATGCTACAAGATTTATCTTATTCATTAGGTCTTACTAATGGGGAAATACAGTTTGTTGGCTACATTTCTGATTGGCATAATTATGCACATAGTTTCGACATATTTGTTTTCCCAACAAATGCAGAGGGTATGCCAAACGTTTTAATAGAGGCGATGAATTTACAAATTCCTACCATAACAAATAATATACCTGAAATTAGCTCAATATTTAATCATGGCGAGGAAACCCATCTGATAGATGATATTGATTACTTTAAATTATCAGATGCTATAGAGCTTATCTATAATGATTCTGATTATAGGCATAAATTAGCTTTCAATGCTGCTAAAAAGATAAAAGAATTTTCAGTAGAATGTATGGCAGGTCGCTTCATGGCATGTTATAAATCATTATTATATAAATCTAAAAGATGAGTAAAGAATAGGTGAAAGTTTTATTTATAGTACCAACATTTTCAAGAAAAGGAGCTGGAGTAATGGAAGCCCCTAAGGGCCTAGCTTTAGCATTAACTAAGAATCATAATCTATCTATTTTTGCACTAGGTCTAGACGATGAATATACCAATGAATGCATCTCAGAATGGAATTCAGTGCGTACTTACCGAAGAAAAAGTAATATTTTTGGATTTTCACTAGGATTGGAGGCAATACTTAATGAAATTAATCCAGATGTCATTCATATCCATGGTCTATGGGTCGGGATTGGTATACAATCGGCATTTTGGGCGATCAAAAATAAAGTACCTTACCTTGTTTCCCCGCATGGCATGATGGACGAATGGGCCTGGAAGAAATCGCGAATTAAAAAAGCAATTGTTTATAAATTATGGCAAAAAAAAGTATTACTTAATGCCTATAAGATTCATGCACTCAACGAAGAAGAGGCTATTTCAATTAAAAAGATACTTAATAATTGTGCCATTATAATCCAGCCCAATGGAATAAACCTCAAAGATTATATCGGCACTACCACCAAGAAAGAGTCACCTTCAAAGCTCCTATATTTAGGAAGATTAGACCCTAAAAAATCAGTTTTAGAATTAATAATAGCTTGGAAGTCTTTAATTCAGGATACGAAGGACTTTAATTGGAAGTTGGAAATTGCAGGCAGTGGCGATTTGGAATACGAGAAAAAACTAAAATCTGAGGCGAAAGCGATTCCTGATAAATATATCACTTTCAAAGGCCATGTTAGTGGTGAGAATAAAATAAAGTGTTTTAAAAGTTCAGATGCTTTTATTCTTCCATCAAAAAGCGAAGGGCTTCCAGTTGCTATTTTAGAAGCATGGGCTTCATCGCTTCCAGTTGCTATGACTAAGCAATGTAATCTAAATGAAGCGCTAGAATTAAAGTTAGCATTTGAGGTCTATCCTGATATTCCTAGGCTAGAAAAAAGCCTTTCACTATTTCTGTCACTTGATAACAGTAAGTTTTTAAGAATTGGACAAGAGTCTCATCAATATGTGAAAAATCATTATTCTTGGTCAAATATTGCGCAAGAGTTTACTAAGCTCTATGCAGGAATGTATAATTGAATTATTAAATGAATTTTTTTTATAACAGTGTATATGAGTCGGAATTTACTTTTTCGGAAAAAGTTTATCGATATATTTGGAATGTTATTTATATCACACTATTTAAGTATTCTCCCCGTTTCTGCTTTGCTTGGAGGGCTACTATATTAAGGCTATTTGGTGCAAAAATTGGTAGCAGATGTAAAATTTACCCAAAGGTAAAAATTTGGTTTCCCAAAAATCTAACGATAGGAGATGGTGTAATTATAGGTGACGAAGCTAATTTGTACAATGTGGCGCCTATCATTCTTGCGTCAGAGGTTACAATTAGCCAAGATGCATTTTTATGTACAGCGTCGCATAACATTGAAAGTCCAAATAGGGAATTAATAACTTCTTCTATTGCAGTTGATAGGGGAGCATGGATTTTTGCCGGTGCGTTTATTCATATGGGCACTCAAATAGGAGAGGGTTCAATTGTTGGGGCTAGGAGTGTTGTAACTAAAAATGTTGAAGCATTTGATGTGATTGGTGGAAATCCAGCGAAAGTTATAAAAAAAAGGAAAGTAGACTGGCTAAATTAATGAAAATTAATTTTTGGACATCGACTGAATACGGAGGTTTTATGAATGCCTTAATGGATGAGCTCCGTCATAAGGGGGTTCAGTCCCAGCAAAAATTTAATATTTCAGAAACTAGTTATCGCTCAGCAAACAGTACCCCGAAACGACTACTCCTACGATTTCGTCAATACATTGTCTACCCGATTCAGCTATCCTTTAATTTATTCTACGAGGCACTTGCAGGAAATTCAAAGCGACCTGTTGTAGTGGCGACCAATACTTTTTTTGCGCCACTTCTGGCAACTTTCTTTAACAAGCGAGTGATTCATTTGGTCTATGATTTATTCCCTGAAGCGATGATTCATTCAGGTAAATGGCAAGAGGGACAGTTGAGAGTTAAGTTTTTCCGTTGGCTCGTTGGTTTGAGCTTAAAGCGTTCAGCGACCAATATATTTTTGGGCGAACGCTTAAAGAATTATGTAGAGTCTATTCACGGTACTCTGCCGAACAGCAAAATTATAGCTGTAGGTGCAGATGAAACTCCGTTCACTAAACTTGAGTCACTTGAAGATTCCGAAAGAATTAAGGTTCTTTATTGTGGCAATTTTGGCAATATGCATGAATCAAAAACGCTATTTGATGCATGGAAGTATGAAATCAATGATTCTTTTGATTTTCTCTTTCACTGTAGTGGCCCGAAGCGTAAGGACTTAGAATTATTTCATAAGAAGCATGAGGCTAAATTGAGGGATCGTTTGCAGATTGGTGGTGGGCTTTCAAATGAAGCGTGGATCAAAATGATGCAGTCTTCGCAGATTGCATTAGTCACAATGTCGGAAGGCTCTCAAGAGGTGGTGATGCCTAGTAAGACTTACAGCGCGATGATGGCAGGGCAGGCAATTTTGGCGGTGGCTCCTGAAGATTCAGATTTAGTGGATTTAATAAAGACGACAAACTGTGGTTGGTGGGTCGCCCCTGGAGATGTACTAGGTTTTCAAAAATGCCTTCTGGAAGTTCAATCGGATAAGGGTCTGCTGTTAGAAAAAAGGCAGAATGCCTTTCGAGTTGCTCATGAACAGTTCGGGCAAGGCTCATTAGCCAAACAATGGGTGGATGTGTTTCAGTCTTTGCAAAGCTAAGATTGAATGTTAAAGGTATTTATGTGAATCGTTTTTTAATAACATTCGTATCTTTTTTTTTAACATTACTTTTCATTCCTACATCTAACGTAGTGGGGTTGGGATTCTGGACTATTGGAAACGCTAATGTCATTGTATTAAAAAAGCTTGAATTCATTATTGTTGAAGCTCCGATTGAAAGTCCAAAGCTCAGAAAGGCAGTCGCTGATTTTAATGCCCTGTGGGCTTACCGTGTGGGTACACTGCTCCAATTTGAAGACGATAAATCAAGGCAAGAACGGTCTATATATTTAAGAAAAAGTAATCGTTTAAAATCTCAAAAAATCGGCTCTTTTTCACTTCGCAAAAAAGGCAAAGGGATACTGGTGGATGCTTGTAATGAAGAGGGCTTAGCGAATGCCTTATACTATATTGCACATGAGTTACTAGGTGCTCGATGGTATTGGCCGACGCCACTTGGTTTTGAATGGATCGGAGATATTTCTGAAACATGGAGTATTTCTGACAGGATAATTGAACCGAGTTTCAGTATGCGAAGTTTATATGGCTCGGATACTGAGTATAGTTTAAGAAATCGTTTAGTAGGAGGGTATTCGTTTAATCATAACTTAGGTAGGATTTTTAAGCCCGAAATTCAAAGTATAGTTCCCGATATTTTTGCTGATTTAGGGGATAGGCATATAAAACATAAAAGTAGCGCTGCCCTAGATCCTCAGCCTAATTTGACTCATGAGGGTGCTGTAGAATTAACAGCACTCGCTGCAATTCATTATTTTAAAAAGAATCCATCAGCGAAAAGCTTTTCCTTATCGCCTAATGATAATATTCTTTACGATACAACTGAGGCTACGAAGAAGGCGGTCTCACCAATAACGTATTTTCGGAAGCGACCTAACTATACCGATATGACCTTTCAGTTTGCAAATCAAGTTGCCCACAAGGTTTTCAATGAAGCTGGGTTATGGAAGACAGATCAGGGGGAGGATCGATATTTAGGTATGCTAGCCTATTATTGGACGGAACAATCTCCGAGCATCCCTTTGCACCCGAGGGTTTTACCCGTATTAACATCGGACCGCTCTCAATGGCAAGACTCTCGCTATCGCCAGGAAGACAAAGCCTTGATTGAGCGTTGGGGGCAAACTAAGGCAGAAAAAATAGGGGCATGGGATTATTACTTTGGAGCTCCGTATCCTTATCCTAGGCAATTCACTCAATGGATTAGTGAAAGCGTACCTTATTTGCATGAAAATCGTGTAGACGTCTTTTTTTCGCAACTGCCTTCGATGTGGGGATTGGATGGACCTAAAGGATGGCTAGCAACTCAATTACTTTGGAATGCGGATAGTGATGCAGAGGATTTATTGAATGAATTTTATGATGAATTTTTTGGCAATGCGTCTGAAGCAATAAGAGCGTTCTATGAGAAAGCTGAATCTCATAGAAATAAAAATGAAGGCGATGCGAATTGGATAAAATATTATTTGGACGAATCAGGTATAGAGTTATTTCCGAAATCAGTCATTGCGGAAATGCGTTCCCATATTGAAATCGCTAAACGTAGAGTATCTCCTTTAAGTCGTTATTATCAAAGATTAGTCATTGTGTCGGAGGCATTTGAATTAACGGAACTCTATCATGCTTATCACTCTGCTCGACTCGATTTATTGTCTTATATAGCCGATAAAGAAGCAAAAGGGGGCATTGAAAAAGTGAGAAATTTAGAGTTAAAAAGAGAGCAGTATCTAAGCAGAGCTGAGGAACTGATTAACAGCCCGCTTCATGAGCATTTTAATTATTTTTTGAAGCTAGGTCAGACCGATCCAATCGCATGCAGTCTGATCCCAATAATAAAAAAAGAAGAAAGTACAGATAAAGCATTTAAAAAACAGTACGATAACCCATTATCAATTGCTCACGATTGGATAAACACGCCTCGTTTATTCAGAACTCGAATCGGAAATCCATTATTAGAAGCTTCTTTTGAGAATACCAAAGAAAGGGATTTTCTTGGGCCAAAGATTCCGGAATTAAAGTATTGGCAGATAGATTTTCGTCCGGCCGAGGCCTTTGCAATTGAGCCAATTTCAGAAATAGGAGATTCGACAAAAGGGCTACGTATAATAAACGCAGATATGTTTCAATTATATACCTTGGCGCTATTAGGTCCGCAGAGAGGCTATATGTTAACAGCAAAAATTAAGTCCAAAATCAGTCCAGATTGTCGAGTGCAATTACGAATTGATTGGGTGGATGAAGCAGAAATAAAATTTGAATCTCAAAGATTGATTCAAATACCGAATGGAGATTCAAATGAGTATCTTCAATTAGAGATTCCACTAATTGCACCGACTGAAGCGCGGAAAGCAAAGATCCAACTTATTATGAGCAGACAAGGTAAAGACGATTTCATTGATATTCAAGAAATCAACTTTCTAAGAAGACTTAAGTGAGAAAAGGAGAGTGTTTCTTAAGGAAGCTGAGTGGCACCCATTAGGAAGCGATCACATTCACGCGCAACAGCTCTGCCTTCATTAATCGCCCAAACGATTAGAGATTGTCCTCTACGAACATCACCTGCGGCAAATACTTTGTCCACAGAGGTTTTGAATTCTCCGTATTCGGCTTTGATATTTGAACGAGGGTCTTGATCGAGGCCAAGTTCTTCAACAATGGTATTTTCTGGTCCAAGGAATCCCATGGCTAAAAGAACTAAATCAGCTTTAAGCACACGTTCGCTACCTTCAACTTTCTTTGGCATGAATCGGCCATTTTCACTGACCCATTCAATGTTATGAACATGTACTGCAGTGACATTACCATTTTCATCACCTTCAAATTTGCTAGCACTGACAAGGTATTGCCTTGGGTCTTCGCCTTGTACGGCTGCTGCTTCTTCTTGGCCATAGTCCATTTTATAGACTTTTGGCCATTCTGGCCATGGGTTGTTTGCCGCTCTCTCTTCTGGAGGTTTAGGCATGATTTCTAATTGGCTGACTTGTTCACATCCATGTCGAAGTGAGGTACCTACGCAATCAGTGCCCGTGTCACCGCCGCCTATAATGACAACGTGCTTACCTTTGGCTAATTCAGAAAATTGTTCAGCTTTGCCTTCTTTGATGTCCCAAATTTCCTTTGTATTGGGACCGAGAAATTCCATCGCATAGCGAATATTTTTTAGTTCTCTGCCATCAATAGGGAGATCTCTTGGTTTTGTCGCACCGCAACAAAGAATCACTGAATCAAAATCGTTAAGCAGGTCTTTAGAGGAAATATCTTTTCCAATTTCTACACTACATTTGAAAGTGATACCTTCTTCTTCCATCAAATGAACACGACGCATTACCGTATCCTTTTCTAATTTCATGTTTGGAATACCGTACATGAGCAGTCCACCTGGGCGGTCAGCTCTTTCATAAATAGTCACAAGGTGACCTGCTTTATTGAGTTGGTCGGCAGCGGCTAGTCCAGCAGGACCTGATCCAACAACAGCAACTTTTTTGCCCGTGCGATTTTTAGGAATATTAGGAGTGACCCATCCTGATTCCCAAGCCTTATCGATAATTGAACACTCGATATTTTTAATGGTTACGGGTGGCTCGATGATACCAAGAACGCAAGAGCCTTCACAAGGTGCCGGGCATACACGTCCGGTAAACTCAGGGAAATTATTTGTTTTGCTGAGTCGCAAATAAGCTTCTTCCCATCGCCCTTTATAGACTAAGTCATTGAATTCAGGGATTAAATTATTAATCGGGCAACCACTCGCCATATTACTTATGGTAATACCAGTGTGGCAATAAGGGGTTCCGCAGTCCATACAACGAGAGCCTTGTTCTTGAATCTTTTCGATTTCAAAATGTTTATGAATCTCGTTCCAATCTTTTAATCGCTCTTTAGGTGTGCGATTTGGAATGGTCTTTCGGTTGACTTCTAAAAATCCTGTTGGTTTTCCCATAATATTATCTCCTTTAAAAAATTCTAGTGGCCGGCTTTAACGTTTTCTTCAAATGCTGCAAGAATCGCATCATCTCCTTGTAGTCCACGTTCTTTGGCACGTTCTTGAGCTTCCAAAACGCGTTCGTAATCCTGTGGCATAATCTTCATAAATTTAGCCGATGCAGATTCCCAATTATCGAGTATCGATTGGCCCCGTTTTGAGCCAGTGAGCGTTACATGTTTTTCAATGCGTGATTTTACGGAACTGATTTCATCATCACCACATTCAATTAACTGATAGACATTGACCATTGCTGGATTGAGAGAGTGGCGAACTAATTCATCTTTCTCGTCATAGAAGTAAGCAAGGCCACCCGACATACCCGCGGCAACATTTCTTCCTGTTGTACCAAGGTTAATCACAAGGCCGCCAGTCATGTATTCTAATCCATGGTCACCAATGCCTTCAATGACGGCTTTGACACCTGAATTTCTTACACAAAAGCGTTCACCAGCCATTCCGGCAATGAAGGCTTCTCCATTGGTGGCTCCATAGAAGCAAACATTTCCTGTAATGATATTTTCGTGAGCGACAAAAGGTGATTCATCATCTGGGCGAACAATGATTTTGCCACCAGATAGGCCTTTGCCTAAATAGTCATTGGTATCACCAACCACAGTAAATGTCATTCCTTTAGGGCAGAAAGCACCTAAGCTTTGGCCTGCAGAACCCGTGAGATTAATTTTTATAGTATCTTCAGGTAATGCCTCTAAGCCATATTTTCTACTCACCTCTGCTCCAGTCATAGTGCCGACAACTCGATCGGTATTAATCACGGGTAAGTTAATTTCCACCGGTGTTCCGTCTTCAAGTGCTGGTTTCGCAAGGTTTAAAATTTGAGTCACATCGAGACATTTATCAAGAAGGTGATCTTGCTTCATTTGGCAGAAAGTTCCTACCTCTGGACCAACGTCTGGGCGATAAAGAATTTTGCTGTAGTCGAGACCTTTGGCTTTCCAATGGTCAATCGCATTACGAAGTTCGAGCTTGTCGACATTTCCCACCATTTCATTAATTGAACGGTATCCGAGTTTAGCCATAATCTCACGTACTTCTTCAGCGACATAATTCATGAAGTGAACAACTGCATCGGCCCCACCCATAAACTTCTTTCTCAATTCAGGGTTCTGAGTCGCTACACCAACAGGGCAAGTGTTCAAATGGCAAACACGCATCATTAAGCAACCAAGGGTGACCAGTGGTGCTGTTGCGAATCCAAATTCTTCAGCGCCTAAGAGGCAGGCGATAGCGACATCACGACCAGTTTTTAATTGTCCGTCCGTTTCCACAACCACACGTGAGCGAAGGTCATTTAAAAGCAATGTTTGATTTGTTTCAGCAAGTCCAAGCTCCCATGGGGCTCCTGCGTGCTGAATGGATGATCTTGGTGATGCTCCTGTTCCGCCATCATAGCCTGAGACTAAGATTACATCCGCTTTTGCTTTGGCAACACCGGCAGCAATCGTTCCCACACCTACTTCAGATACTAGTTTAACATTGATGCGTGCGTGATGGTTTGAATTTTTAAGGTCATGAATTAACTCAGCCAAATCCTCGATTGAATAAATATCGTGATGAGGAGGAGGGGAGATTAATCCTACTCCTGGAGTGGTGCCTCGTGTTTTTGCAATTTGAGGTAAGACTTTATGTCCTGGTAGCTCACCGCCTTCACCTGGCTTAGCTCCTTGAACAATTTTGATTTGGATTTCATCTGAATTAGCCAAATAATAACTAGTAACACCGAAACGGCCTGAAGCCACTTGTTTGATTGCAGAACGGCGGCTATCGCCATTTTCGTCTGGAGTAAAACGCTCAATTTCTTCTCCACCTTCACCTGTATTGGATTTTCCTCCAATACGATTCATGGCAATAGCAAGAGTTTCATGTGCTTCTTTTGAAATCGACCCATAAGACATCGCTCCTGTTTTAAATCGTTTTACGATCGCTTCAATTGGTTCGACTTCTTCAATTGGAATCGCTTTAGATTCATCGAATTTAAATTCCATCAATCCGCGAAGGGTATAAAGATCTTTAGACTGATTATTAATCACTTCTGAGTATTCTTTGAATACCGCAAAGTCTCCGAGGCGAGTCGCTTTTTGTAATTTGTGGATCGTTACTGGGTTGAGTAAGTGCTTCTCTCCGCCAGAACGCCATTGGTAAATACCTCCAGGGTCCAGTGCCTCATTTCGATTATCATCTCTTTCTGCGTAAGCTTTAAGATGGCGAGTGCGAATATCTTGAGAAATACCTGCTAGTCCAATCCCTTCAACACGTGAAGCTGTCTTAGTAAAATAAGTATCGATTAAATTTTGGTTCAGTCCAATCGCTTCAAAGATTTGCGCACCTCGGTAAGACGCAATGGTTGAGATGCCCATTTTTGACATTGTTTTGATAACACCATTGAGATTTGCCTTGAGGAAATTATAGCAGGCACTGTCTGCATCCATATCTAGGTCGCCCCTTGCAATTGCATAGCGAACGGACTCGAGTGCTAAGTAAGGGTTGATGGCATCAGCTCCATAGCCTATTAATAAGGCATAGTGGTGTACTTCTCTAGGTTCTGCCGATTCAACAATTAATGAAACCTTGGTGCGAGTTCCTTGGCGTATGAGATGATGGTGCAATCCTGATACCGCAAGCAATGTAGGAATCGGTGCTTTGTTTGCTGAAATATCTCGATCGGATAGAACTAGCAAATTATCCCCATTTGCAATCGCTTTATCTGCAGCTGCAAATAAATTATCGACTGCTTGTTTGAGTGATTCTTCATTGATTGCGTTAGAATCTGATACAGAAAAAGTAATCGGGAGTGTACTAATCTGGAAGCCGCTTTCTTTAACTGCTTTGATTTGGGATAATTGAGCATTATCAATCAAAGGAGACTCAAGCTTTATCATCCTGCAAGATTTTGCATTAGGGTTTGTTAAGTCGCCTTCAGATCCTAAGAAAGAAATACTTGCGGTAACTAATTCTTCGCGGATTGGATCAATCGGAGGATTGGTTACTTGTGCGAAGAGCTGCTTAAAGTAATTGTAGATCAATTGTGGCTGATCCGAAAGTACGGCTAGTGGGGCATCATTACCCATAGATCCAAGTGGCTGTTTGCCTGTTTTCGCACTCGGGGAAACTAGAAAGCGAATATCTTCAAAAGTGAACCCAAAGGCTTTCTGCCTATCTTCGATATCTTTGTAGTTGTCTTCGTATTCTGGTTCAACCTCTGGTAAATCAGCTAAATTAATTCGATTTTCTTTCAGCCATTCACCATAAGGCTGTTCTTTTGCAATCGCTTCTTTTAGCTCAGTGTCATTAATGATACGGCCTTGTTCCATATCAATTAAGAACATTCTGCCTGGCTCGAGACGGCCTTTTTTAATCACAGTTTTAGGGTCAATGTTGCCAACAACACCTACTTCAGAAGCTAGAATTACTTTATCATCTGAAGTGACATAATAGCGGGAAGGTCTTAATCCGTTTCGGTCTAAAGTGGCTCCTACTTGAATACCATCAGAAATCGCCATAGATGCAGGTCCGTCCCATGGTTCCATTAAGCATGCGTGGTATTCGTAGAAATCATGCTTGTAATCAGGCATGTTCTTGTGGCGTTCCCATGGCTCAGGTACCATCATCATCATAGCTTGTGCTAGGCTACGTCCTGATAGTACTAGAAATTCTAAGCAATTATCAAATTTTTGCGAGTCAGAACCGTCCTCACGGATAATCGGTAAGATTTTCTCTAAGTCTTCACCAAATATGTCGCCAGCGAGTTGCATTTGGCGGGCATAGAGCCAGTTTTCATTACCTCTAACCGTATTAATTTCGCCGTTATGGCATAAATAACGGAAAGGTTGGGCTCTTGGCCAACTTGGAAATGTATTGGTAGAAAATCTTGAGTGTGTGAGTGCAAGAGCTGACTCCATTGCCTCATTAGATAGGTCAGGGAAATAGTGCCCCAATTGACCTGTAGTGAGCATACCTTTGTAGGTCATTGTTCTACTGGATAGAGAACTGATATAAAAATCTGAGTCATCTGCATTTTTAGCATAGCGCAATTTATAAGTGCTCAAGCGGCGTAAAATGTAGAGCTTTCTTTCAAAAGCGAGACCGCGTTCAACTGATTCATTGCGCTGAACAAAAAATTGACGCATGACAGGCTCGCATTCGGAAGATGCTTTTCCTAGAATTTCGCTTCTTACAGGCACATCACGCCACCCTAGAAGCTGCATGCCTTCTTCTGTGATAATCGAATTAATCGTGTCTTCTTCGTTTTTTCGAATAGCCTCGTCTTGCGATAAGTAAACAAAACCAACGCCATAATCGCCTTCTTCTGGAACTTCAAATCCACATTCGCTTGGGCATACTTTCTTAAAAAATGAATGTGGCAGTTGGATAAATAAACCTGCACCATCACCAGTGATAGGATCGCAACCACACCCACCTCTGTGATCTAAGTTTACGCAGATGGCTAAGGCATCCTGAATGATGCTATGGGACTTGCGTCCTTTCATGTCAACAATGAGGCCGATTCCGCAATTTTCATGTTCGAATTGTGGATCGTATAGTCCTTGTTTTTTTGGGCTGCTGTATCTATTTGGCATCGATAAGAATTATGTGTGTGCTTATTGGTTACTTTTCATTCTCTTATATAATCAAAAATATTTAAGAATCAAAAGACTTTGAAATTTAATTTAAAGAAAATGAATGTCTATGAGAAAATGAGTAATAAATTAAAAAATAGGTTAAAAAAACCGAGTATAGACTCGGTTTAAAGGGATCCATATGAGATTGAGTTAAAAAAATCGGATGGTTTTGGTTCGCATGGCTTCATGTTCCTCATCGGTACACGGAGCATCAATCGGAGCATCTGGGAGTTCATTATTTGTTTTAACGAGCTCATTGCTGAGCAGATAGTTTTCCACTTCTTCGCCACTTACATCAGCGAGCATGACCCCGTCAATTTCGACGCATGGCGATAAAGCTTGTCCAGATTTCTCAACCATTTCTGCGTATTGTTCAGCTTGATTAATGATATCTCTATCTTCATAGCTTAAATTATATTTCTTCATTATGGCTCGAACGCCCATACTCCATCCGCAGGTAGGTTTTAAGTATGCAATAATCTTCATTTTGTTAATTGTGCAAAATATTTTTATTTTGTCAACTGGGTGAATAGGACTGTTTTATTTTTTATTTTTTGGAATGGCAGTGATAATTTTCCATTCTTTTTTGGCATTTTGTCCTATGGAAAATTTCGATTTAAGTTTCTCTTCTGTTGCATACTCTACGAGCATCCGCAATTTTGGAGTTAAACTTGCTTGGTACTCAATGCTTTGGTGCTGAAAGGCTATAGATTCTTCGGGAGCACCAGTGAGCTCTTGAAAGCGTATAGCTTCTATCGGCAATCCGATCTCAAAACTTAATGCAGTTCTTAGAATAGATAAATCGTTTTTCTTAATTCCTTTTAAAGCATAGAGCTCGAGCATAGCATCCATATCTTCAGAGGCATTGGCTATTGTAAAGCGTTCTGCAAATTCACTTAGACTTTTTTGATGGATCGATGTATCTGAACAAGCGCTTAGTAATACACCCAGAATCACAAATGGCCCTAACAGTTTTCTCATTTTCTGATTTTATCCATCGAGCAATTGTTTAATCAGCATTTTGTGGACTGGGCTGAATCCTTTTGGTATCTTTGATTCCAGTAGCAATTATATCAATATAGCCAATAGTATCAATGCCGAGGCTTTCATGAAGGGCCTCTCTTATGTCACTTTGTAAAGATTCTTCGATACTTTTTAAGTGGCTACCGCTCTCAATGCGTAATCGAATCTGGATGTTGAGCTTCTTCCGCTTAGGAATAATTTTTGTTTTTAATTGAGAAATATGGCTATCTTTATTGCAAATAGAACGCACTAAGTCGGAAATGGCTCCTCGGTTAACTTGTACCATGCCTTTTTCTGTTTTGTAGGCAATGAGTCGAGGACTTTTAAATGCAGAAGTGAGCAATTTAAGAACAACTAGAGCGAGAATAAAGGCAAAGACACCCAAGATTAAATAAGCTAGAATTGGGTGTGTTATTCCTAATTCATTTAAAAGCTTTAGGAGGGAATTTATGAGTGCCATAATATTATATGTACTTGAGCAATTGCTGAATTTGCAACAATTGGCGGAAGGTCCAATAGACTAATCTGTATGAGTGTGCTCATCCCACTCATCATTTGGATTTCGCTCTGTTGTTTTCACACCATCAACAATCACATTAACACGAGAAACTGAGCGGCTAGTCATTTTCTCTACTTGCTCTATTATTCTGTGCTGTACTTGTTCTGCGACTTGAGCGAGTTCTACGCCAAATTTCAGTATGACTTTTATATCTATAATATAATCGCCAACTTCATCAGCTTTTACTCGTACACCACGATCAAATTTTTTCTGAGGAAACATATCGGCAATTCCGTCAACCAATCCACCGCCTACCGTAGCAACACCAGGAACTTCAAGGGCGGCAATACGAACGATATTGGCAACTACATTGAAATTAATTTGAATGTCGCCTAAGGTATTAGTCTCTTCGGAAACGAGAGGGATGTTTGTTTCTGAATTTTCGTTGTTCATAATAAAGAATTAAAGCATTAAATCTTAGGTGTAAAGATTCTTAGGTGCCCGTTTTAAAAATTCTTCAATGTATTTAGTTGTCGCTTGCCCTGATCGAAATGTTGGATCTTTGATGATGGCGCGAGAAAATGAAATATTGGTAGCGATTCCTCGGATGATGTATTCTTTTAAAGCACGGTCCATACGATCTAGGGCGAGTTCACGATTACGTCCGTAGGTAATCACTTTAGCAATCATACTATCGTAGTGAGGAGGAATTGTATAACCGCCGTAAACATGTGAGTCGATTCTCACACCATGGCCTCCGGGAGGATAGTAGAGAGAGATTTCGCCAGGGCAGGGTGCAAAGTTTCGTGAAGGATCTTCAGCACAAACTCGGCACTCAATGGCGTGGCGAATGAATTTAATATCCTTTTGTTCGTAGCTTAATTTTTCTCCACTCGCGATGAGTAATTGCTCTTTCACTAAATCAATCCCTGTCACTTCTTCAGTAACGCCGTGTTCAACTTGAATACGGGTATTCATTTCGATGAAGTAATAATTTTGCTCATCATCGACTAAAAATTCTACCGTACCCGCTCCTTCATATTTAACTGACTTAGCTAACTTGACCGCATCGCGTCCCATCTTTTTTCGGGTGTCGTCTGAAATAAAGGGTGAGGGTGCTTCTTCGATCAATTTTTGGTGCCGGCGTTGTACGGAACAATCACGTTCACCTAAGTGTACTACATTTCCGTATTGGTCGCCTAGGACTTGGATTTCAATATGTCTGGGGGCTTCAAGAAATTTCTCAATATAGACGGCTCCGTTTCCAAAGGCTTTATCCGCTTCGTTTCGCGCGCTATTAAATTCTTTAGCGAATGCTACGGCATTGTGGGCGACACGCATGCCTTTTCCACCACCGCCTGCCACTGCCTTAATAATAACAGGAAAGCCGATTTTCTTAGCTACAGCTAATGCTTTGGTCTCATTTTCTACGACGCCATCACTTCCAGGAATACAGGGAACTTTGGCTTTTGTTGCCATTTTTCGCGCCTTAGCTTTATCCCCAAAATTGACTATGGCATCAGCTGAGGGTCCGATAAATTTAATTTTGCAGTCGGCACATTGTTCTGCGAAGTCTGCATTTTCCGCCAAAAATCCGTAGCCTGGGTGAATTGCATCCACATTCGCTATTTCAGCTGCCGCGATAATGCGATCAGACTTTAGGTAGCTTTGGCTGCTAGTGGCGGGACCAATGCAAATAGCTTCATCGGCTAATTGAACGTGCAAGGATTGTTCGTCAGCTTCTGAATAAACGGCAAGGGTTTTGATCCCCAATTCATTACAGGCTCGAACAATACGGAGAGCAATCTCCCCTCGATTTGCGATAAGAACTTTTTTAATCATCGAATGCGATTAAGCTTTTTTATATTTAAACAAAGGTTGTCCAAACTCTATGGCTTCACCATCCTCTACGAAGATTTCGGTAATTGTGCCTTTAACGTCAGCTTGAATTTCATTCATTACCTTCATCGCTTCAATGATACAGACGATTGAATCGGCATCTACTTTTTTGCCTACATCTGTAAAGTTTTCGCTATCTGGTGAAGGCGCACCATAAAAAGTGCCGACCATAGGAGATTTAATGATTCCGACATTCGGGTCATCCGCTTTTTCTTTTGCTGCTGGTGCACTGGCAGGTGCAGGAGCGGCAGCTACAGGATTGGCGGGGGCGACACTTTGCATGACCTGTGCCACTGGATTATTTGATTGTCTGCTAAGACGTAGCTTAAACCCATCTTCTTCGAATTCGAACTCAGAGAGCTCGGAGCGTTTCATTAAATCTATTACTTGTTTGATTGTTTTGAGATCCAAAATAGTCCTTTCGTTATTTAAAAGCGTTGATTCTTTAAAGTTTTTTCTTCGGGTGCAATGTCTTTGTTTGTTTTTTAATTTTTTTAATTAAAGTATAATTTTTTAATTAAAACAATATTTACTTTAATATCATAACTGTCAACTTAGAGGCATGCCTGCAAATCAATTCTTGGATGTCAGTTTGACTGGTTCGGTAACGGTAGTCCCACCAAAGATTCGTTCCATTGAAGAAGATGTGGATTTATTTGGAGGCAATATTCGGCAAATTGAGCGTTTGAAAAAAACCTTAGGTTTGAATGAGAGGCGGATTGCTCCTAGTGCACTCACGAGTCTAGATTTGTGCGAACAGGCTGCACAAGTACTTCTAGATCAACTAAATATAAAATCAAGTGATTTGGATGGAATTATATTTGTCACTCAAACCCCGGATCATTCACAACCTAGTAACGCGTCATTAATACACAGTCGCTTAGGGTGTGATACTGAATGCGCGGCTTTAGATGTGGGCTTGGGCTGTTCGGGCTTTGTTTATGGACTTTGGTTGGCGTATTCAATTATTGCAAATGGTTCATCGCAAAGGGTTTTGCTTTTGGCGGGAGACACGCTCAGTCGTTTAGTTCACCCAAAGGATCGAGCAACGGCATCTTTATTTGGAGATGCGGGAAGTGCGACTATGATCGAAAAGCAAGAAGGTTCAGGTGCGTCTTGGTTTCGTTTGGGAACCGATGGTCGTGGTTCTAATTCGTTAATTGTTCCTGCTGGAGGCGCGCGCTTGCCTTTATCGGCTGAGACGGCTGAAGAGCATACGGATAAAGATGGAAATATTCGTACAAAAGAAAATTTATTTATGGATGGCTCTGAAGTTTTCAATTTTTCTATAGAAGTAATTCCTCAAGAAATTGAAACTCTGTTAGATTATGCAGGGGAATCGAAGGAAGCGGTTGACTACTTTGTTTTACATCAAGCCAATCGTTATATGGTTCATAATATTGGCAAGCGTTTGAAGGTCAGTCTTGAGCGCTGTCCCGTTGACTCATTTGGTGCTTTTGGCAATGTTAGTTCGGCTTCTATTCCTGGCGCATTGGCTTATGAATTAGGAGATCAATTAAGAGGAAAGTGTAAAAGTAAATCATCACATCAGCTCATTTTTTCTGGCTTTGGTGTGGGCTTGTCTTGGGGGAGTTGCTTGATAACCGTGTCTGAATTAGGTTGTCTTGAATGGAGGGTCTATGAAACATAAGTGTGCTCAATATTCTCAGCTTGTATTTAAATAGAACCCTTTTATTAAAATATTATGCAAATTGAGATATTTATACAACAGTTTGAAGAATCATTAGACGGATTAGATAGAGGTACTGTATCTGAGACGACTGTTTTTAAGGAATTAAAAGAGTGGGATTCCTTAGCTATATTAACTTTAACAGACACAATTGATTTGGAATATGGCGTACTGCTTAAAAAAACAGAGATAGAGTCCTGTGATACAGTTCAGTCACTTTATGATTTAGTGCAGTCAAAAGTATAAGTTATGAAACACATTTACATTGTTGGTGCAGGAGGTTTTGGCCGTGAAGTATTTGATTGGATGATGGAGACCTTTGATTTTATCAAAGAGTATTCATTTGCTGGTTTTCTTGATGATAATTTACAGGCACTGGATGAGTTTTCGATTGAAGCTAAAGTGGCCGGCAAAATTTCTGATTATCAGGCCGGCGAAAATGATTACTTAATTTGCGCTATTGGAAGCCCTGAGGTTAAGAAAGAGGTTTGCCATTTACTGATAAGCAAAGGAGGAAAATTCATTAGTTTAATTCATCCATCAGCTAAATTAGGAAGAGGTTCCTCAATTGGAAAAGGATCTGTCATTTGTCCGAATGTTGTCATTACCTGTGACGTTGAGTTAGGCGACTTTGTAATGGTTAATTTATCAACAACGCTTGGGCATGATTCTAAGGTTGGAAACTGGTCAACCTTGAGTGCACATTGTGACGTAACTGGCTTTGTTGAAGTGGGCGAAATGGTGTTTATGGGCAGTGGAGCTAGAATTATCCCCCGCAAAAAAGTAGGGGCATCAAGTATTATTGGTGCAGGTTCTGTGGTTATTCGCGATGTTTCTTCAAAAACTTCGGTTTTCGGAAATCCAGCGAGGTCAATTTTTTAACCCTGGGAACTGAACTAGGGAACTTTTTACAAAGCTTGTTCTGCAGAGCGCAAACTCAATTGGCTTAATCCGCTTATAATAGAATCAAAGCCTTCTGTGCTTTTTAGCGTTTCTAAATTTTCATTACTAGAAATTCTAATAAAGAATTGTTCCTGTCTTAAATTAAGACCGTATTTTTGTATGTCGATCAGTGCACCAAAAATATTGGGGATTTCTTTTTGGGCATATCCAAAAGGTTCTCCTCCAACTAGGTGCCAAAAGTAAACGTTTTCGACGGATCGATCTTTTTTGTAGATGCCAAATTCTGCGTTTTTCAGTTTGATTTCATTAACTTGAAAAGGAATGGAGTATTCCCGATCTAAGCGTGTCCAGCCATTAACCACCCAGCAAGTATCTGGTGTATGCGCCCCAGCCCAGCGATAGGAAACTTTTCCTGGAGTCCAGTAAGCTATATAAACTCCTACATGAATGTTTTCTTTTTTATAAACACGATATAGCGAATCGTCAAAATTCAGAAATGAGGCGATACGATCGCTAGACTCATCAGAAGTAGCTAAATCAAAATCAGCGTAGGACCAGCCGTTTATTTCTGTAGGTAAAATTTCTGAAATAGATTCTGTTAAAGAAACAGGAGGTGGTGGGGAAAATACAAAAAAGAGTTTCAAGCCCAGAACAGAGAAAAAAGTCAGGAATCCAGTGGCTAGAATAAAAACTTTCATGATTAAAATTGATAGGAATTGAGTAAAGGTAGCTAATTTATTTTATTGTTCTTTACTTTAATTTTGTAAAGTTATCAAGCAACCCTATTTTATTAAAAAATGCTTAGTATCCCAAAACAGATATTGGTTCTTATTTCTAGAAAAATAAGATCGCTAACGGGCCTAGTGGAAAAAATTATTATTTTTACTTTGGCCTTATCTTTGTCGCTGATGTTTCTTCTGAATGGTGGTCTGGACCTTGGGAAACATGCCTTATTAGTCCCGCTGTTTGGGCTGTTGATTTTGTTACATGGTATTTTTGTCTATTTAAGGTCTAAAAGTAAGAGGCGCAAAGGTGATTATCTTCTTAACGCTGGCCCTTTAAAATTTTTGCCCTTTCTCATTTGGGCAATTTTTAGCGTAAACTTTATTTCACCTGTCCCATGGCTTGGGCAAATTTATTTAATTTATTTTTGCGAGGCGTTTATAGTCTTTTGGATTATTGCAAATCATATTCATAATTTTAAAAAGCTAAGTATAATTTTTATAGGCTTATCGCTTCCTTTTCTCGTTCACCTTTACTTGGGGTACAGTCAATTTTTTCATGAGAAAAGTTTAAGTGAATTAGGTGTCGGAAAAATTGTTTCAGGTTTATTTTTTGATTCCACATCTTATACATTTTTGATCAGCCTTTTTGTTGCTGGATTAGCTCCAATTTTATTTTTTCGCTATTGGGAAAAGTCAAAACGCTTTGTTTTAGTCTTTATTTTTTTATTTGCGACTTTGAGTTTGGTCATGGCCAATAATTTTCAAGGATTTTTGATGCTATTCTTTGCATCGGTTTGCAGTAGCTGTTTCGCTTTATATAAAATGGGTTCACAAATTAAATTCCTGCTAATCGGCTTTGTTTGTGTCTGTATGGCTTATCTTGCTTTTAAGTTTTCCTTTACGGAATTTAGTGATTATTTTCATTCAACATTATATACTGGTGATTCATCGTTTTTCTTTTCTGCGTGGATCGCTAGTTTATTTTTATTTTTCAAAAACTGTGTACTAGGGGTAGGACTGGGTGGTTTTGAGACAAAATTGTATTCCGTTAAATCGTTTAATTTTCCGTTAACTGTTTCAAACCCAGGCAATCTTTATCTATTAATATTGTGTGAATTGGGTATTATAGGGTTCTTATTGTTGGTGAGACCTATATTATCTTTAATAAAAGAAAAATATAAACATCTCAAAACTATAGCCAAATGGGAAATTATTGATCGCAGGCGTCGTGTTCCCATGGAGCGATTTTTACTTTCAATATTTTTGTCTATGGCGCTTACTTTTGCCTTAATAAGTATCCTTCATTCAGTTATCATTCTGCCGTTTTTTATTTGTTTCTTTGCCGTAATTTATGCTACTTTAAATTTAAAAACAGGGGTTAACTCTGCTGAGATTACGAAAGGTGATTATTCGCCCTCTAAAGTCTTTGTTATTCAAAAAAATAGCAAAGACGCAACTTATTACCTTTGTTTTGCTTGTGTGTTGAGTGCTTTATTTTCTTTTGACGGATATAAGGTATTCAAAGCTCAAGAATACTACGAGAATGCGGTTGAAGATTTTCAAACTATTTTGGAAGCACCTGCAGATTTTGATGATAATGATTTGATGGATGTGATCAGTGTAGCGGATAATTCAATTAAAGAAAATCGATACAACTTGGATGCATGGTTGTTGAAACATGAAATTTTGAATGCCCTGTATAATAAGAATTCTATACGCTATGAAAACTATCCAGACTTAATGCTTGAGGCTTCTCAATTTGTTTTGGACCACAAGAAAAACTATTGGAAAGCATGGATACGACATGGTATCAGTTTAACTCTAGTCGGTGATTTAAAAGAGGCAGAAAATGCATTCAATCGTTCAATTAAATTAGCTCCAAAGAATTTCGAAACAAATTTTTACATGGCCTCATTTCTTATTCATTTCAAAGACCGATTTAAAGAGGCTCAGGAGTACATTGAAAAAGCTTTAGACATTGCTCCTACACACCCTGAAGCATTAGCGATTAATCAAAAGTTTAATCTTTAGGAAGATTATTTATGTTACGTTTTCATCTATTATTATTTTTTTCTACCAGCTTTTTAAGTATTGCTTATGCTTTTGAATGGCATCGGGGTCTGTATCAAATTGATCATATGGATTCAGGAATCCAATTTGCAAATTATGGGGAGCATTCTTCTGAGATATCTGCTGAAAGTCTTCCTGCGGAATTTTCTAAATTAGCAGAATTTTCAGCTCCTAATGCCGCAAAACTTTTTTTTAGAGCAAGTACTGGAATTCTTGGCAAATGGGAAGGGCCAGGTAAGTTTGCCATTGAAGCCTTTGATCATAGTTGGTTAGAGGATGAATTATCGGATGCATTAACTCGTACAGTACTTTATTTTGATAAGGGGCTTCTATTTATAAATGCGGAAGCATTCGATGATAAGTCTTTTATTCTTGTTGAAACTCCTTTGGGTAGGGTAACGTCTTATGGTGGTATTTTTTCTCTTAGGTTAGAGGATTTTGAAGGTGATACTCAAAGAAATGCTGTGATTTATTGCTATAAGGGTTCACTTGAATATACGGATCAAAAAGGTATAACGCACACTTTGAGTAATGGGAATAAGATGCCTATTATTTTAAATGATGATTTGTTAAAGGTGGTTACGGCAGTAATGGATGAATTAGAGTTAAGAGCACTTAGCAATTTCAATAAAGAGAGGGACAATTTTATTGAAGCAGACACCTTTCCTAAACTTGAGAAGCCTACACGAGTAAATTCAAACCAATCAGATAAATCAGAAAGCGAAGGCGATAGCCTTAAGGAATATTATTATTTTCCAACGCTAAAAAAAATAAAGCCTTTTGACCCTTACAAAAAACCATATTCCCCCAGTGAGGATTGATTCTAATAAGTAGGTATTGTCGGGTCAATTTTTGTAGACCATTCGTGAATACCTCCAGCAAGATTTACTGCTGCATCAAAGCCTTTCGCCTTCAAATATTCAACCGCTTTGAGGCTTCGCATTCCGTGATGACAATAAACAATAAGAGTCTCTTTTTGTGGAATGTTTTCTAAATTGTAAGGAATAAGGCTTAAGGGTATATGTAATGCGCCTTTTATATGACCAATTTCCACTTCTTCTGGCTCGCGAACATCTACAAATTGAATCGATGGATTTTTTTCTCGAAGTTCTTTAGCTTGCATGACAGTAATTTCTATATCCATAATTCCAAATAGATATGATTAAATGACGATGAGTCAATTACCTACAATTATTGTTCCTGCGCGTTTGCAGTCTTCTCGCTTAGAGAAGAAGCTCCTTTATGAAATCGAAGGTAAGCCATTAATTATTTGGACAGCTGAGCGTATTAAAAGTGAAGCACCTGATTTTCCGCTATTTTTTGCAGTAGATTCTCCGGAATTATCCGAATGTTTGAAATCTTTTGCTTACGAATCAATCTTAACTCGGGTAGATCATCCGAGTGGTACAGATCGCATCGCTGAAGCAAACGAAGCAATAGGAGCTGAATGGGTGATCAATGTTCAAGGAGATGAGCCATTAATTCTTGGTTCACAGATTCAAATGCTGGCAGAGAGTTTCAAAGAAGGACATCAGATGGCGACTTTAGCGTCACCATTTACCCAAGTTGAAGACTTTTATAATCCCAATAATGTTAAAGTAGTTCGTACTTTAGGCGGAAATGCTTTGTATTTTTCTCGGTCACCGATCCCTTATGCTAGAGAACTTAAAGGGGAAGTTTCAATTGATTGGCTTTTAAGTCATAATTGTTACAAGCATATCGGTCTCTATGGATATAGCGCAGAATTTTTGAAGTCTATTGGTCAGATGCGTAGAGGAAACCTTGAATCCTTAGAGAGTTTAGAACAATTAAGAATTCTTGAGAATGGACACTCAATATTTGTGGGAATATCTAATGAAGAAACGATCGGCATAGATACCATTGAAGATATTGATAGCTTCAAAGCATATCTCGCTAGTTGACAAATCAACGAATTCCACGCCTTTTATTAAACACACACCCATTATTAAATGAATCAAAAGGAGAGAGATCTTGAACCTAAGGATATGCCGAATGCCACTGGCCATTTTGGGGAATATGGAGGCATGTATGTCCCGGAGACATTGATGACGCCATTATTTGAATTAACAGAGGCGTATAAAGAAGCAAAGCAAGATCTTGAATTTAATAAAGTATTGAATGAATACCTGAAAGAATTTGCGGGTCGCCCGACTAATTTATATTTTGCGGAAGGACTGACCAATCACTGCAAAGGAGCTAAGATATATTTAAAGCGTGAAGATTTATTGCATACGGGTGCACATAAAATAAATAACGCTATAGGGCAGGCTTTGTTAGCCAAGCGAATGGGAAAAAAGCGAATCATCGCAGAAACAGGAGCAGGCCAGCATGGTATAGCTACAGCTGCTATTTGTGCAAAGTTAGGCTTAGAGTGCGTCATTTATATGGGAGAAGAGGACATGAGAAGGCAGTCCTTGAATGTATTTCGTATGCGTTTATGTGGCGCTGAAGTACGTGGAGTCTCTGCTGGACAGAAAACACTTAAAGAGGCGGTGAATGAAGCGATGCGTGATTGGGTGACAAATGTGCGACATACCCATTACATTATCGGTTCAGCTTTGGGCTCGCATCCTTTTCCTATGATCGTACGAGATTTTCACAGCGTAATCGGGGAAGAAACTCGTAGGCAGATTTTAGAAAAAGAGGGGCGTCTGCCCGATGAGATTTGTGCCTGCGTGGGGGGCGGTTCAAATGCTATTGGGCTCTTCTTTTCATTTTTAAAAGACAAGGAGGTTAACTTGACTGGCGTGGAAGCCGGAGGTCGTTCTTTAGAAAGTGGAGATCATGCCGCTCGTTTTTCTGGAGGTCGTTTGGGGATTTTACAAGGTGCAAAGACATGGATTCTTCAAACAACTGATGGGCAAATTGATTCAACGCATTCGGTTTCTGCAGGCTTGGACTATGCGGCCGTGGGACCAGAGCATGCTTATTATAAAGAACTGGATCGGATTAAATTTGGTTATGCGACCGATGAAGAAGCTTTGGATGCGTTTCAATTATTATGCAGAGTTGAAGGTATCGTGCCGGCTTTAGAAACCTCACATGGAATTGCTTATGCAATAAAACGGGCTAGCGAATTACCAAACAATGCCTTGTTAGTTTGTAATTTAAGTGGACGTGGTGATAAAGATGTACAGGAAGTAGCAAAGGTTTTAGGAGATAGTTAAGTTTTTTGGTATGCTTTTAGTTATAGATAATTACGATTCATTTACTTATAACCTTGTTCAATATTTTGGTGAATTGGGCGTAGAGCAATCGGTATTCAGAAATGATAAAATTTCAGTAGAAGAGGCAGTGGCCGTGAACCCTGATCGTTTAATGATTTCTCCAGGCCCTTGCTCTCCAAATGAAGCAGGAGTGAGCTTGGCAATGATTGAGGCATTTGCTGGAAAAATACCTATTTTAGGAGTCTGCCTCGGACATCAATCGATTGGACAATATTTTGGTGGCGACGTTGTGCGTGCAGATCGCTTGATGCATGGTAAGACCTCACCAGTTTTTCATCAAAATACAGATCTTTTTGAGGGGTTGCCAAATCCTTTGGAATGCACTCGATATCATTCATTAATTGTTGATCGGGAAACATTGCCATCTTGTTTAAAGGTGACCGCAGAAACTAAAGAAGGTGAAATTATGGGTTTTGCTCACGAAACAATGCCTATTTGGGGCGTGCAGTTTCATCCAGAATCCATTGCTACAGAAAAAGGAATTTCTTTGTTAAAGAATTTTCTTAAGTTGTAATTTTTTTTTATAGGCTTAGTTTTATAGGCAGAAGTATGTTATGCCTAAAATGCAGATCGTTGAATAACAAGGTCATTGATTCTCGCTTGAGTAAAAATGAGGTATCAATCCGTCGTCGTCGTCAATGTCTCGATTGTGATTACCGTTTTAGCACCATTGAGGAAATCATGCGTTCGGAATTGCAAGTAGTGAAGCGCGATGGTCGTCGAGAAGACTTTGATCGAAATAAATTAATTAATGGCTTAAAAAAAGCGGTTCAAAAACGACCAATAGAACGACTGCAAATTGAAATCTTGATCTCTGAGGTGACAGCAGAATTAAATAAAGAATATGACCAAGAAATTCCGGCAAAAGTGATTGGTGATTTTATTATGGAGCGCTTGAAATCATTAGATAAAATCGCTTATGTGCGTTATGCATCCGTCTATAAAGATTTTCGTGATATTAATGAATTTGCAAAGGAGATCAGCGAACTGAAGTAATTTATATGGTTCAGTTTAATGCAGTTTATCAGTTAAAAACAATTAATGAGATGCTTGCGCAGGTCGGTTCTGCAGATGCTGAGCTTGTCGAACATGCGAGAAAAGCGATGCTCTTTTTTGAAAATGAGCGAAATGATCAGGATTCAGAAGATGCGCTGCTTATAGGGGTTGAACGTTTATTGAAATTATATTTTGGACGCTCTGAAGATCGTCTGATTGGGATAGAGCATTGGCATATTCCAAATGAGGAAGGTCCTGAATTTCTTTGGCTTAGACAGTCAATTAATGAAAAGCTTTTGCGCTGTTCTGGCTACCCTTGTGCTTTATTTTTGATTACGGGTCTTAGAGAGTCGATATTAGGGAACAAAGCGAATTGGACAAAGCGACATAATAAGCAATTTAAGGATACTAAAGAATGGATCGAAAGCTATGTAGTTTCACGAATTTCTTCACAGCAAATGTTAAATTTATTAATTCTTTAAGTGTGTGAAAACTTTATTTGAAAAGATCATAGATCGAGAAATACCAGCACATATTGAATATGAAGATGCTAATTGTATTGCTATTCATGATATTGATCCGCAAGCACCTGTTCATGTTTTAGTTATTCCGAAAGTAGTGATTCCTAGAATTGCTGAATCGGCTTCTTTCAAGCCAGAAATTCTGGGACATTTACTGCAAGTTGCAGGAAAAATTGCTGAACAACTTAATTTAGATAAAGGGTTTCGCCTGGTAATCAACAATGGCGAGGACGGAGGTGAAACCGTCGCTCATCTGCATGTCCATTTACTAGGTGGGCGTAAGCTGAAGTGGCCACCGGGTTGATCTATTACTTGCCTTGTAGGCAGTGTAGATTTGTCATAGAGATGCCACTAAGCATAGCACCGATAATTCCCAGAAACCCTTGGTCAGTTCCAGCAATAAATAAATTATCGATATGGGTACGCCCGTCTTTGATTTTATGAGGACAGCCATAAATAGCACCATTGATATGTCCGGTGAATTTATGAACCGTTCTTGGAGTGAACATATCCTTGGCAACTGTTCTAGAGGCAAATTCTGTTTGGGATTCCTTGAGGTTAGGCAAAATATTTAATGCAGTTTTTTGTAAAATATCATACCAAGCTTGTTTTTCCTTTTGATAAGCTGCCTCTTTTAAGGTGAACCATCGTTGAGAGTGAGCGAGGGCGGTGACACGCAAAATGCCGTATTCTAAATTTTCGTCATCTGGGTAGGTATAATTATTGGGAAGACAAATCACACCACTTCGTGGGTCAACTAGTTCAGACTGGGGGGCTTCGTATTTAAATTCGTCTCCATCGTTAAAAAATATAATGGTATCATTCCAGCCAAGGTCTTTGGGCTGCTCTTTAAATATAGTGATGGTTTCGGTAAACGTGAGTTTGCCTACGTTGTTTTCAGTTTCTTGCTTGTCGTGTGTATCGCATAAGCGTAAGGTTTCGGTGTAGCCTGCAGTTGAAATAATTTTAGTTGCAGTGATTTCGGAACCGTCATCGAGTAAGAGTTTCTGTGCACGATTTCCATGGCAGAAAATCTTTGTTACACCACAACGCATTTTGCGTGTACCACCAAGGCTTCGGTATTTATCCTGTAAGGCTTTGATGATTGTCCTAACCCCATTTAAGGGCCGAGCAAATCCTTCCAGAAATAGAGAGCGAAACATGATTACGAATTGAGAAAAATCCATATCATTTTCCGTAGAACTGCCATAGTACATGCTTGGACATAGCAGCATTGATTCGAGTAGTGGATTTTTGAAATACTGTTTAAGGCTTTCTCGCGTCGAAATAGGATTTGATTCTAAGCTGAAGGCATCATAATGCTTGATCGTTTCAACCAAGCGGCGGAAGCCATCTATGTCATTGGGAAACTTTTCGGCGACCTGCGATTCTAAATAGCTGAAATCGTTGTTGAAATTCAGATGGCAATCTGGGAAATGAATTTTTGACTGAATTTGCGGAGATAATTCCAAGGCATCATAAGGAATTCGTAGTTGCCTTAAGAGTTTAGTCAGCGGGCTACCTTTTGTTCCTTTGGGGACATAATTTGTGAGTGCATGTAAACCAACATCGTACTTGTGGCCATTAATACTATAGAAAGAATTAAGTCCCCCAGAAGCATTATGACGTTCTAAGATGATTGATTCCTTGCCTGCGAGTGCGAGACGTATCCCTGAGGCGAGACCGGCCATGCCTGCGCCGATAATGACACAGTCAAAATGTTTTCCATTTAATTTTGAGTCTCTAGAAGAAACGGTATTATCTACTGAAAAAGTCACGAGCCTATTGGGCGGACTTAGGGATTAAATTTTGGCGTTAAGTAGTCTGCGCAACTATCCAATGAAGCAAGCTTGGGATAATCTTCTTCTGGAACTTCAATGCCATGTTGTTTTCTCAGTTCCATCACAATATCAAGAAAATCCATTGAATCTAAATCCATTTGATCTCGAAGGTTCACTTCGGTTTTCAAATTTGAGGTATCTTCATCAGGAGCAATTTCGTTGATAATGTCTATTACTATTTGTTTTACTTGTTCTTCAGTCATAAAATTTTTTGTTAAAATGACTAGTTGTCATATTTTTTCAATACTAGAGCAGAATTAATTCCTAGCATTCCAAATGAGTTGTTAAGGATAATTTTCATCGAGTCAACTTCGAGTGGTTGATTTATGACAAGATTATTTAAGGCACATTCTTTATCTAATGTGTCGATATTAATTGTGGGGTGTATGGTATTATCTTTAAAAGAAGGTAGGTTGCCGGCTAGTTCGAGCGCACCTGCTGCTCCCATGGCATGACCAATAAAGCCTTTAGAGTTATTGATATAAGTTGTAGGGCAATTTTGAAAAACCTCTCGGATCGCTTTGCACTCTTGGATGTCTCCTTGTGGAGTCGATGTTGCGTGGGTACTGATTAAATCAATGTCGCTAAGGGCTAATCCAGATGACTTAACCGCTTTTCTCATGCATTCGGCCTGTCTTTGAGGGTTTGGAAGCACGTAATCACTTGCGTCAGAATTCATGCAGTACCCGATGATTTCTGCAATAATAGTTGCTCCTCTGTCGAGTGCATCATCAAGGCGTTCTAGAGTGAATATACAACCACCCTCAGAAACAACAATGCCATTTCGAGAAACATCAAAAGGGCGACTGGCTTGATTTGGGTCGTCATGTTTTGCTAAAGCACCCTGGCTTTTAAAGCCTGCAAAAATTCCAAATGTTTGGATGCTTTCACTCACGCCTCCAGCGAGAGCGAAATCAACTTCATTGAGTTGAAGCATTTGCACTGCTTGAATGAGTCCTGCATTGCCTGCTGCACATGCCGCTCCAATCGTGTAATGGGGGCCAGTAATGCCTAAATTGATCGTAACTTCACCTGCGGGATTGTTTGCAACGGTGCGTGGGTTATGGTGGTGTGTCCAATAACGCGTGTCGTAGTTGAATTTTGAGATATTAAAAATCTCATTTTCCGTTTCAACGTTTCCATGCTCGGTTGTTCCGATATAGACGCCGATTCGGTCTTTGTCGTAATTTGGAAAATTGATTTGGCTACCTGAAATAGCTTCGCTGGCACAATAAATTGCGATACTTCCTGCTCGAGTGCCCACTCTTAGTTCTTTTCTAGATTGATACTTTGTTGCTTCAAAATCACATACGCCAGCAGGTACTTTACCCATATAACGCATATCGATTTCTTGAATATTTGCGACTCCGCGTAATAAATTATCTCGAAATTCAGATATGGAGTTTCCGTTAGGTGAAGTCAGACCAACTCCAGTAATAACTATTCTAGGGCGATTCATTTTTAGAACAATATGTTCAGTTAATTTAATTTAATATTCAATAAAGTACTTTTAATTTTGTTGATTAGATTAATTGTATATTGGCGAAATCTTTTCTTTTGCAATTTTTTTAAATTTATTTTTACTAAAAACATGAAAATAAGCAAAACTATTGCCAATGAGTTTATTTCAGACACGAAAGAATGTCTTGGCAATGTGGTTGTGTCTAATCGTGATTTAGATTGGGCCATCGTTCAGCGTGTGCAGAACGGAGAGGTATCGGCTTTTAATCAATTAGTCCAAAAATACCGTCAATCTTTATTTTCTATCATATATAATATGACAAGTAACCGTGAAGATGCTACAGATATTACACAAGAAGTCTTTATTAAGGCGTTTCAGTCGATAAAGCGATTTAGAGGGCAGGCTTCATTTTATACTTGGCTCTATCGAATAGCGGTCAATTCGAGCATTACATTTATCAAGAAAGCAAAAAAGCAACGCTTTATAAACTATGAAACGATTGATGAAACCTTGGTAAGCAGTGAGATTTTAGAGTTTTTTACGGCAAAAACCAAAACGGAAAAGGGTGCTCTTTTAACAGAACTCCAAGAAAAATTGAACGAAGCGCTACAAAAATTGTCTCCTAAACATAGGCTCGTTGTTATTTTACACGAAGTTGAAGGTATGAATCATAAAGCAATTGCAGATATAATGAAGACTAGCGAGGGAACCGTTCGCTCTCGTTTACATTATGCGAAAAAGATGCTGCAATCATTTCTCCATGATTATGTTAGCTAGCTCACTTGAATTTAAATTAGTATGAATAATAAAAAACAACCTAGCTTAGAAGACCTTTTGAAATTGAAAAAGGCAGAGCAGCCGGATGGTATATTCTGGGAAAAATTTGACAACAAGTTGCAATCGCGGGCATTTCAGACCTTCATTGAACAAGAGCCTTGGTATTACAACTTGGCTAATTGGGTGAACAAGTACGCTCTTTCTGCTTCTATGGCTTGCGGATTGGTATTTATGCTAGGGATGGCTCTCTATCTTAATCTGGGTTCAGAGCGAAACGCCTTTCTTTCAGAGCTGGCTGTTCAAAATGAAACAATGGTCAGCACCGAAGAATTAGTAGATTATTCGGTCGTTGTAAATAATGCCCTAGAAAAAGATTACGCAGTTGAAATTATTTCAATTAAAGGGGCATCAGAAGCTTATGATTTTGAGGCAGATGCTATATCTGTGGCGATTGGTGATACTGTAGATTATTCGGATACTCCAGTGTATACATCATCAGATTCGTTAAAAATCTCGAACCAATATACGCAGTTAGCAAGCTTTGCTTTCTAATTTGTAATTTCTAATTTGTAATTTGCTTTTGGATAAATGCGCATCAAATTCGCTTCAGTATCACTATTTTGTGTTTTAGGTTTCAGCTTCTTGCTAACGCCTATTACTACACATGCCTCCTATCAATCACTTCAAGATGATATATATCGCATTTTCGATGATCACAAGTCGGCTATTGTTCGAGTAAAGGCAGCTTTTCGCCAGCAAGAGTCTGAAGATAGGCCATCTCAAATCAATTTACGGATTGGAACTGGCTTTTTTGTCAGTAAGGAAGGGCATGTTTTAGTCAATGCAAGTCGTGCATTAGGTGCTTATAAAATAGGGATTGAGTATGAAAATACGGTATATCCTGCAGAGGCAATTGGGCATGATCCCGTCACTAATATTTCATTGTTGCGCTTGCTTAATAAGCCGGAAGCGTTTGATGTGATTCCATTAACTTTTGAAAAGCAAGATGTTGCCCTGGGATCTTTTGTTTTTTCTTTGGGATGTCCCTTAGACTTCGATGTCAGTCCCATATTTGGAATTCTTAGTGGAGTGGATAAAAAATTGGGGGATAGCATTTTCCCGACTGCTTATTATAGAACATCAATCACGATAGGCTCAGGTCAGGGTGGGTCGCCTGTTTTTGATCTTAATGGTCGATTGATTGGAATGACGATTGCCTCGATTCCAGATATGAATGGGTCTTATTGTTTGCCCGTCAGGGCATTAGCTCGAGTGAAAGAAGATTTAATGGTAAGCGGTAAATCGCTGAGAGGATGGATCGGATTGGAAGTGAGGGAAAATATTTCAGATCAAAAAGAAAATAATGTTTATATTTCAAAGATTAATGAATCGGGGCCTGCTGAACTCGCAGGATTGAAGGTAGGAGATAATATTATATCACTTTGTGAGGTTCCGATTAACCATATCTCAGATCTGCCGACTGCTACTTTTAAAACCTATATTAATCAACAATCACCGATAGTGATTCTTCGAGATGATGAAGTGATGGAATTTGCCATTAAATCTACGGAGAGACCTGAGACTAATCCCTAAGCCAGCCTCAATCTTCAAAATAAGGGTATTTTTGGGTGATTTCTGCCAAAGCTTTTTTTACTTCTGCTTTATCTTGAGGGTAGGTAATCCCTAGCCATTGGCTGTGAGTTTGAATGGTTTTACAGCTTAATCTATGGGACTGAATTAATGCGTCTATTGCATCGGGGAGATAACACTCCGATTTCGAATCTTCGACATGGGCTTCTAAGAATTCAGCAAAATATTTTTCAATAAATGCAAAGATACCGGGGGAGAAAGCCCAAAAATTCATGGAGACGGGAGTATGAGGAGCAAGTTGGGTGAGGTGTTGGGAAGTATTTTTCCCTGCTATTTTGCCCGCTTCAAGAATTTGAATCTCTGTATGTTCTTCAATCTTTACTAGCTGTTGATCTTCATTGAGTGTGCAAACACCGCGATTTACGGTTCCGTTTTCAGATAAAGTATGGATAAGCTCGTATGTAGCTAGGCCTGCAACCAAAGCTTGTGTTGATTCTATCGGCATAGTTACACAAAAGGCCTGCATTTGCTTAAAGGCATTTCGTCCATAAAAGTCATCTGCGTTAATGACTGCAAATGGAGTACGAATTAAATCTCTTGCAGACCAAATTGCTTGTGCGGTTCCCCACGGTTTGCTTCGGCTTTCTGGGCAGACATAGGGATCGGGAAGATCGTCAATGGATTGGTAAGCGTATTGAATTAAAATTTTTGATCTATAGCGGACGCCAATTTTCGTATCAAACTCTTCAGCGAAATCTTTTCGTATCACAAAAACAATCGAAGTAAATCCTGCCCGAATCGCATCGTCGATTGAATAATCTAAAATGGCTTTCCCGTCATCGCTTATCGCATCGATTTGTTTGAGTCCGCCGTATCGACTGCCCATTCCTGCAGCGAGTACTAAAAGTGTTGTTTCCATATGTTTAATTTAAGAAAAATCCTAAACTCACTAAAATGCCATAAAGAAAAACATTCAAACCTGTATTTTTGAGAAGTTTGTATAGGCTTTCTTTAGATTCCTCTGTTAAAATATTTTTTATTTGTGTCCAGCAAAGGCAGGGAGGAATTATACCAAGAAGCGGGAGAAAAGACTCTGTCACCAAAGCGTTGATCACAGGTATAGCACTAGCAAAAAGGCATGATATAGCTATGAGTTTTCTGCCGAAGGGTTTACCAAATAGAACTATTGTAGTGCGCTTTCCACTTTCTCGATCTTCCTCGCAATCTCTTATATTATTAATGACTAATAAGTTATTAGTAAATAATCCGCAGGCTAAAGCATTGAGTAAGATAAGCCAATTAAGCCCTAAAGTATGAACGTAGAAGGTGACGCATACGGCGATTAAACCAAAAAAGAGTACAACAAAAATATCTCCGAGAGCATTATAAGCTAAGGGATACGGGCCTCCGGTGTAGCACCAAGCAAAAAAGAGACTGCTAATGCCAACGATAAGTAAGCCGTAGCCACCGTATTCGATTAAATTCAGTCCAATTAAAAATGCACTAGCTAGAACTAGAATGGCAGCGGTTTGCATCGCTTTCTCTGAAAGTATACCACTTGAGACTAATCGCCTTGGACCTGTTCGCTCTTTCGTGTCCGCCCCTTTTTTATTGTCGAGATAATCATTAGCAAAATTACTTCCAATTTGACTGAGTATGGCAAAGGCTAAGCAATAAAGAAATACTAAGAGTTGAAATCCATTGTCATAGTGAGCAAATGCGGAAGCAATAAATACCGGCGTAAGAGAAGCGGGTAGGGTATTTAGGCGAGCGGCTTCTATCCAATATTTAAAATGATTCATAATAAAATGTGTTCTGGGGAAATACTTTGAAGTTGAAAAGATTTTTTTCTTGGTTTGAGTGAAAGCTTGCCATTTTTAAGCCAATAGACTTGGTATATCCCTTAACATTTTTTCAATTTAATTAATTTCTTCAACTAATATGACATATTTGATTGCTCAAGCAACTGGTTCTGCTGATATTTTCGCACAATTTTTACCTCTTATTCTTTTATTTTTAGGAATGTGGTTTTTGATTATAGGTCCTCAAAGAAAGCGCCAAAAACAACATGAGGCAATGTTATCCGAATTGAAATCAGGTGACGAAGTGGTTACAAGCGGTGGTATCTTCGGTACTGTGACTAATGTGAAAGAGGATCGTTTGGTGGTTCGTATTGCGGATAGTACAAAGATTGAATTAGCCAAAAATTTCGTTTCTAAGAAAATAGAGAGCGAGTAAATTTTACCAATAAGTACAATGACTAGTAAATTATTTTGGAAATTTTCTTTTATCATCGCCTTATTGCTTTGGTGTTATGCGAGTATATCACCCTTGCAAGATCGCCCATTTAATAGTTATATAGAAAGTCAAGCTACGCATAATTTAGAAGAATTTAATGCATTGCTAGAAGAGGGAAACGCACGGGTTAATTCAGGTGACTCACCAACACTCTTTATTGCGCTGAGAAATTTGGGTCGAGAGCAAGGCATAAACTACGCAGAATTTTTCCCAGAAATTAACTTAAAGGATATTCCGAATCAAAATAAGCGAAATTCAATTTTGCTGAAGTATTTATTAAGTGAAGCACAGAGTAATTTGCGATTAGGACTCGATTTGAAAGGTGGCGTGGGCTTCACTTTAAAATTGGATGAAGGGTCTAATCAGGGAATCAGTCGTTTTGAGCAAACTGAGCAATTAAAAGACGCTATTGAAATCATGGGTGGGCGTTTAGATGGCATGGGTGTTGCGGAGCCAATTATCCGTCCTGTTGGCGATGATGCGATAGAAATTCAAATCGCGGGACTTTCAACTAAAGATAATCCGGAAGTGATTGATGCTTTGAAAAAGCCAGCACGTCTCGAATTTAAACAAGTCCATCCAACGCTTATTCCTGAGACAACGCCTAAAGAGAGTTACCCTGTTGGCTACGAAGTGCTTAATGAAGTGATTGAAGATCGTCGTACAGGCGAAGTTTATGAGCTTTCACGATTTATTAAAAAGATTCCTGAGGCAACGGGTGACATTATCAAGGAGGCCTTTGTTTCTCAAACGCAAACTGGGGGATTTCAGATTAATTTAGAAATGACTGATGAAGGAGCAAAGCGCTTCCGTATCGTCACTGAGAAATTAGTGGATAAGCCATTAGCGATTGTCCTAGATGGCAAGCTGTACTCTGCGCCAACAATTAATGAGCCTTTGTCAAAAAATGCACAAATTTCAGGGAGTTTTTCTCAAAGAGAAGCCATAGATTTAGCGAATGTTTTAAATAATCCTTTGTCTGTTGAATTAGTTGTAGATGAAATGTTTGAGGTCGGGCCTACCATGGCCGAAGACACAAGGAATAGTTCAATTAAAGCTGTTCAATTGGGCGGAATACTTGTGGTTGGCTTCATGATTTTATATTACTTCTTCGGAGGTATAATTGCAGTTCTATCAGCTGTTATAAACGTCATATTGGTATTAGGTATTTTAGCCAGCTTGGGTGCTACCTTAACTTTACCGGGAGTAGCAGCACTTGTTCTAACTCTTGGAATGGGCGTGGATGCAAATATTTTGATTTTAGAGCGTATACGGGAAGAGCGCTTGCTTGGGAAATCGCCAGAGTCGAGTTTGCTCAACGGTTTCAATAAAGTGACTTCAACTATTTTAGATGCCAATGTGACAACTCTGATCACTGCCTTTATTCTTTTCTGGCTAGGTACTGGCCCAGTCAAAGGATTTGGACTAACAATGGCTATCGGCATAGTTGCTTCTGTATTTTGTGCCTTGTTTGTCACTCGGACTTTAGCCGATTTACTCGTGAACAAAATGAAAGTGAAACAATTGCTTGGTCTTAACTTATTGCCGAAGCAGAAAATTGATTTCTTTAAATTCAGAAAGCCAGCATTTCTTTTATCATGGATCATTGTGATTGTTGGTATTTCGAGTGTCGTAACTGAAAAGGATTCTATTTTGGGTATTGATTTCACTGGTGGTGATGAAATGACCATCGCTTATGCGGAGAAAATCTCAACGGATCAATTATTGAGCGCGGAAAACTTAGATTCAGCGGGGGAAGTTAAATTAGTGTACCAAAAACTTATTGGGGAAGATCGCGAAATATTGAAAATACAAACACGCTTTGGTCAAAGCCGTGAAGCTCTCAGTATTTTACAAAATACTTTTCCCGAAGCGAATTTTTCTGAAGTAGGCGTGAATCAAATTGGGGCATCTGTTTCCCAAGGGATACAGATGAATGCACTGATTTCGGTTCTCTGTGCCTTGGTTGGAATTTTGCTTTATGTCGCTTTCCGTTTTGAGATTGGATACGGAGTGGGCGCTGTGGTTGCAACCATACATGACGTTTTAATGACGATTGGTTTATTTGTACTTTTAGGTTCATTGGGCTTCTTTGTTAGCGGTCAATTCACTGCTCCAATGCTTGCAGCAATCTTGATGATTGTTGGCTATTCAATTAATGATACGATTGTGGTATTTGACCGTATTCGTGAAGAATTGGAAATGAATCCAGGGATGAATTTGAAGGCGATTATCAATTTAGCGATCAATAGTGTATTCGCTCGTTCTATTTTAACCAGTATCACCACCTTGCTTGCAGCTGTTTCTTTATATATTTTCGGCGCAGGTATTATCACTGACTTTTCTTTCGTCTTTATCGTGGGCATTATCACGGGTACTTTTTCCTCTATCTTTATTGCCAGTCCTATTTTTTATTATTGGCATAGGGGAGATAGAAGATTGGTTGAAGCAACTGAACATAAGCCTAGCTCTTATGATTGGGAAGAGAAGGAAGGTTAATTACCTCTTGGATAATTTCTGATTTAGTCATTGATGCTCTTGCGGGTGTTTTGTATCTTGTATCCATGTTCAAAATAAGCTTTTTATATGCATTGGAAAATTCGTGAAGTCTCTTCGGAGAGGGTGCATGCCTTGATTGAAGAATTTGGCATTTCTAAAGTATTATCTAAGCTCTTAGTGCAGAGAGGAATCGAGAATAAAAATCAAGCGGAATCTTTTTTAAAACCCTCTTTGACAAATTTATCTGACCCCTTTGATGTCAGTTATTTAAAGGAAGGAGTTGAATACCTTAGTGATGCTATCGATAAAAAGGCGTCGATTTTTATTTTTGGCGATTATGATGTCGATGGAATTTCTTCTATCGTACAAATGGTTAGCATTCTTCGTTTATATGAACTAGACCTGAGTTACTGCGTGCCGTTTCGTTTATCCGAAGGCTATGGGCTGACTCGTGAAGCGATTGATCGTGGAATGGATGGTAGCCGACCTGATGTGATGATTGTAGTGGACTGTGGGACAAACTCTAAGGAATCAATCGATTACTTAAAAAGCCTTGGTATTTTTGTTATCGTAATCGACCATCATAAGTTAACAACTGAGGGGTCGGAAAATTGCATTTTAATTAATCCTCATGTGAATGATCTTGAGGATGGAAATCAAGCTTGGTCAGAAGTTTCTGCAGCGGGTTTGGTTTTTAAATTTTTACATGGCTTGATCAAATACCGAAGGGAATTAAAAGACCCCATTGCGGATAAAATAAAATTGAGTCAAATTATTGACCTTGCGGGTATGGGAACAATTGCGGATTTAGTTCCTTTGCAAGGTGAAAATCGAATACTTGCATGGTATGCATTACGTCATTTAAGAAACAACAAACGCTTGGGGCTTTTAGCACTTTTAAAAGAGAGCAAAGTGTCAAATTTAGAAACATTGAGTAGTGCGGATATTTCATTTCGATTGGCGCCAAGGATTAATGCCTCGGGAAGACTTTCAGATGCCTCTATCCCAGTAGAATTATTGCTTACGGAAAGTCCGGAATTCGCCCGAAAGTTAGCTAAAGAATTAGAGGATCTAAATAACGAACGTCAGATGATACAGCGAAAAATGGTTGAAGAAGCAGAGTCAATGATCAGCGATCTTTCTTCTGATCAATTGGCGTATATTTTGCATAATAAAGAATGGCATCCAGGAGTCGTGGGTATAGTGGCTAGCCGTTTAAGTCGCAGATTAAAACGCCCATGTATTATCTTGGGTAACGAAGGGGATACGATCAAAGGATCTGGCCGCAGTGTTGGTGGAGTTGATTTAGTAAAAGTGTTAACAGGCTGTGAGTTGCTTTTAAAACATTGGGGAGGGCATCCAATGGCAGTTGGAATAAGTTTATCTGAAGAAAAGTTAGAGGCATTTTCTAATACTTTTAACCAAGTAATAGACCGAATCTACCCAGATGGCATTCCAGAACCTGCGTTGGATATTGCTTGCTGGGTGAATTTTGAAGATCTCGGCGACGAATTACTGGAAGAGCTATCTTTATTAGAGCCCTATGGGCAAATGAATCCTGAGCCAATTCTTGGGTTAAAGAGAGTAATGCTTAGAAATGAAGCTATAACTTTTGCCAATGTGCATAAGCGATTTTCTCTAATTAAAGAGGGTCAGCCTGAAAAATCGATAGAGGGGATTGCTTGGAATTTTGATAGTATGCCAAATGCTAATCAGCCTTTGGATTTAGCAGTACGCTTAGAGTGGAATACTTGGAATAATAAAAAAACTTCTCGAGTTATTCTTGTTGATTGGAAAAAATCTACTATTTAAATATACACTTAGCTATGTCTATGAATACAATTTTATTAGGTGTTAATGTCGACCATTGTGCGACATTAAGGCAGGCGCGCTATAAAGACGACCCAGAGTTTACTTTAGCAGAGCCGAGTGTGTTGCAATTTGCCTTACTCAGTGAGTCTGCTGGGGCGGATGGAATTACTATGCATCTTCGTGAAGATAGGCGTCATGTTCAATCCTGTGATATTGAAAAAGTGAAGGCATCAATGAAAACTAGACTAAATCTAGAAATGGCCTGCACGGAAGAAATGATGGAATACGCTCTCAAACTTTTGCCAGAGTCAGTCTGTTTGGTTCCAGAAAAACGGGAAGAAGTCACAACAGAAGGAGGTTTAGATTTAATTAAGAATTATGAGCGAGTATCTGAAGTGGTTAAGGCAATGAAAGCGGTTGGAGTCGCAAGCAGTTTATTTATTGATCCAGATGTGAATCAGATCAAAGCGGCCGCAGAGTTAGGAGCACCGTGGATTGAATTGCATACAGGTGCGTTTTCGAATCAGTATGCTTTAGGTGATTGGCAAAAAGAGTGGGAAGGACTTAAATTAGCTGCAGAGCTTGCTCACAGCTTAGGGCTAGTTGTGAATGCAGGACATGGAATTAATTATGAAAATATAAAGCAAGTGAAGCAATTACCATACCTGAATGAATTAAACATTGGGCATTCAATCGTCAGCCAATCATTATTTCTTGGAGTTGATTCCGCAGTAAAAAACATGTTATCGCTAATGCGTTAATAATCTATTATTATGATAAAAAATATTAGTTCATTAATCGGCAAAGGGGTATTCCCTGTTTTAAATACGGCTGAGGCGATTGATCTTGAGAAAAAATGCTTACGCTCAACCGAAGATGAATGGTCGGCGATGAAGCAGGTTGGTTATAAAACTTCCCTAGAGGTGTTAAAGGATTTTCAAGAATTAAAGCCAATTCGGGATAACCTCACTATTCTAGTACTCTGTGGTAAAGGCAAAAATGGCGGCGACAGTTTGTTGGTGGCAGATTATATCATGCGAACGATTCCAAGAGCTAAGGTTGTAGTTCTTATGGCGGGTAGTAGGAATGAATTAGGCCCACTCACTGAGAAGGCATTGAATGAAATTGAGGAAAGGGTTTCAATCCACCAATGGGCAAAAGAATCGAATCAGAGTTCCTTAGATGTGCTCATTCAAAATGAATTTGAGGAAGTGGGAGGCATCGATATTTGTATCGATGGTTTGTTAGGCCTAGGGTTTAATCCGCCGCTTAAGGAGGAAATTAGCCAATTGGTATCATTTATCAATGAAAGCGAAAAAATTAAAGTGCGAGTATCTATTGATATTCCATCAGGACTTTCGGAATTGTTGGTTAAGGATGAATTATATTTTAGGTCGGACTTTTGCTATCTAGCCGGCATTCCTAAGCAGGCAGTTTTTAAGAAATATTCTGCCATTTCACGCCTTCGTTATATTGATATAGAGCTCATGAAAGGCGTTAGTGATATTGATTATAATTGTGATCAATACTACCTGAGTAGTGATTGCTTAGACCTTCTTAAAAAACTTCGTAATGCGAATGTTGAGAAGCGTGTTTTTGGGCATTTATTTATTGTTGCAGGATCAGCTTTGATGCCTGGAGCTTTATTAATGGCCGTAAAAGCCGCCATTGAATCAGGTGTAGGTTTAGTTACGGCATTTGCTCCAGGTTCGATTATTCCTTCGTTATCAGCACAAGTTCCAGAAGCGATGTGGATTGCTTTGCCAGAAACTAATTTTGGAACGATTAGTGCACAGTCTGCGGATTTGATTTTAAGCCATTCGCATCATGCAACAGCGATCATGGCAGGTCCAGGATTAGGACAATCGCGTGATACGGAAATGGTAATTCAGGAGATTTTACAAAAAACGGATATTCCAATTCTTTTGGATGCAGATGCCTTATTGCCAAGGATTCTGGAAACGATTCAAAAAGGGAAGCATAGTTCTAAGCAGATTGTTTTAACACCACATCTAGGTGAATTCTTAAGAATGACTAAGTTAGCGAATTTTTCATTCGATTCTAAAGATTTGATCAAAATGACGAAAAATATAAGAGCCACAATAGTTCTTAAAGGAGCCATGACTCGTATTTGTGATGGAGAAAAAATCTATATTAATACTCGTGGCGGTCCTGTTTTTTCAAGAGGTGGTAGCGGAGATATTTTAGCTGGAATTATCGGCGCTCAGTTGGCCCAAGGCTATAGTGATTCAGCTTTAGCATCTGCACTTGGAGTTCTTATACATGGAAAAGCTGGTGAATATCTTGCGAGACAACGTGGGCAAATCATGGTCTGCGCTACAGGTGTCCTAGATTACTTGCCTCAAGTTCTACGTTGAGGATTGAATAAATTTGCCTATCTAAAAATAGTTATTAAATTATTGAATTATTAATTGAACTATTGAGCTATTTTTGAAATCGCCTAGTTTAATTTTACTCAGCTATCTTTAAGCACACAGGTCTGCTAAAAATTAAATGAATACTTAGAAAGTCGTCTATTAATTTCTTCAATAATAGAGATTTCTTCGCTTTCTGAAGGAGCGAGGAAAGTAACTGAAAAACGGACAAAGTGTCCGCAATCATCCCAAGGGACAGTACTAATTAATTCATTAGTAATTAACCACTGAGAGAAATCTTCTCCTGTCTCAAAATTGTGAACTTCTCCATTTATCTCAGCAGATTTTGGCGATGTAACATAAAGGAAAAAGCTACCTTTAGGTTTCGTCACTGAGAATCCATTGTCTTTTAAGGACTTTACCAAGTGATCCATACGGCGAGAGTATTTATTCGCAATGGTTTGAGTGATGATTGGATTCTTTAAAGCTACGGAAGCCGCAGACTGAATTGCCAAAAATTGCCCTGAATCTGAATTATCTTTCATATCCCCATAAGCCTTTACGAGTAGTGGATTTCCTACCACAAAGCCGATACGCCAGCCAGTCATGTTAAAGCTTTTGGATAAGGAATGTAATTCCACAGCGACATCTTTTGCTCCTTCGACTTGGAATATTGATAAGGGATTGCCTTCAAAAATTAGAGATGCATAGGCAGCATCTTGTATGATGATGAGTTCGTTTGCTTTTGCGAATGCTACTGCCTTTTCAAAGAATTCCAATGTTGCCGAAGCACCCGTTGGATTATTGGGATAATTTATAACAAGAATTTTTGCTTTCTTGAGAATGTCTGCAGGTATGGAATCTAACTCAGGAAGAAAGTTATTCTCTGCTTTAAGCGGTAGGTTATGTACGTGACCTCCATAATATTGAGCATGGGTTCCTAGAACAGGATAGCCTGGAGTTGTCATGAGTACATAATCTCCAGGATTTATGAAGCAGGCAGGAAACATGGTAAGTGCCGTTTTTGAACCGATCGAGTGAATGATTTCCGTATCTGGGTCGATGGAATCTACCTTGAATACTTCTTTCATGTATTCTGCTGCGGCTTTTTTAAAATCGTCACCTCCGTTGTCTGCATAGCCTCTGTTTTCTTGCAAATTTGCCGCCTCTGTAAGGGCATCAATGACAATAGGGAAAGCCATTGCATCTGGTTCGCCAACACCCATGTCGATTAAAGGAAGATCGGGTTTGTTTTCGATGGCCGCTTTTTTAGCGCGTTTTATTTTTTCAAATTTATAAATCGCTGTGGATTTTCCGTATTGATTTCCACCAATGCGTTCCGCAAAGAGTTCTTGTATATATGGGTCGCTCATATTCAGTCTTTTAAATAGTTTTTAAAATTAGTTAATTATTTTGTTTGTGAATTTCTTACTGCCGTAAAGAATAATCGATTAAAACATGCAAGTTATTGAATCAGTCGAAGAAATGCAAACTGTTGCGATGCAATTACGCTTTGGCGGTCATTTGATCGGATTAGTTCCGACTATGGGCAATTTGCACGACGGTCATATCTCCTTGATTAAGCAGGCAAAAGAAAAATCAGATAAGGTGATTGTTACCATCTTTGTGAACCCTAAGCAGTTTGGACCGAATGAAGACTTTGAGGAATACCCAAGAACTTGGCAGGACGATCTGAAAAAATGTGAGGATAATGGAGTGGATATAATCTTCCATCCTTCAGTTCAGGCGATGTTTCCTAAAGATTTTTCATCTTATTTGAATGAAGAAGCGGTGAGTTCAGTAATGTGCGGTATATCCAGGCCGACTCATTTCAAAGGTGTCACGACTGTTTGTTTGAAATTATTTAATTTAGTCCGTCCTGACTTTTCTTTTTTTGGACAAAAAGATGCTCAGCAGTGTGCAGTTATCAAAAAAATGGTTCGTGATTTAAATATTCCTACCGAAATAAAAGTAGGAGAAACGATAAGAGAACCAGATGGTCTAGCTCTAAGTTCAAGAAATCAATATCTCTCAAAATTACAAAGGGAGGATGCAACTTCTATTTCAAAAGCACTCAATAAGGCGAAAGAATTAGCCGATAGCGGAATTGGGAATACGGATCGTATTATCGCTGAAATCATTCATCTGCTTTCTCAAAAGCGCCGTATCCGCATAATCTATGTTAAAGTTGTAGATAAAGACACAATGCAAGCGGTGAAAACAATATCACAGAACCAAACAATAGCTTGTGTAGCTGTTTGGGTTGATGATGTACGCTTGATTGATAACATTGTATTTTAGACGATAAGTTAATGGGGCTTCAAATAAAATATGATGTGATCGTTGTTGGTAGTGGAATTGCTGGATTAAGTGTGGCTTTACGACTTGCTGATAAAGGTCATACGGTTGGAATCATCACGAAAAAAAATTCTGCTGAATCGAATACAAATTATGCGCAAGGTGGAATTGCTGCAGTAACATCAAATTCTGATGAAATTGATATTCATGTTGAAGATACGTTAAAGGCTGGCGACGGACTTTGTGATCGTCTTGTGGTTGAAGAAATATTGAGAGACGGGCCAGAAGGGATTAACGCGTTGATTGAAAAAGGGGTGAATTTCTCTTTATTAGAAGACGGTCGGATTTCATTAGGAAAAGAAGGAGGTCATTCTAAAAGAAGAATCCTTCATGTGAAAGATATGACAGGGAAGGCTATCGAAAAAGCTCTACTGCATGCGGTGGAAATTAATCCCTTAATTGAAACATTAGAGCATTATTTTGCATTAGAATTAATTACGGTGGATAAGTTGAGGCAAAATAATCAGGATATTGCCGAAGCAAATCGAGCCATTGGTTTATTTGTAATGGATGTAAATGATAATCGGGTAGAAACTTTTGGGGCCAAAGCGGTATTATTGGCTACAGGTGGTATGGGACAGATTTATCAATTCACCACCAACCCTTTAATTGCTACAGGTGACGGTATTGCGATGGCCTATCGGGCAGGTGCTGAAATTCAAAATATGGAATTTATTCAGTTTCACCCAACGGCATTTTATTCACAAAAGCATGAACGCTTTTTGATTAGCGAAGCCTTGAGAGGAGAAGGAGGGATTCTTCGAAATTTAGAGGGCGAGGCCTTCATGGAAAATTACGATGAGCGAAAGGATTTAGCCCCAAGAGATGTAGTGGCTCGGTCGATCGATACGGAGATGAAGCGTTCAGGTGCAGAGCATTTATGGCTAGATGCAACTTCTCTTGGAATGGAAACCTTGCAAAGACGATTTCCTAGTATCTACGACTACTGTAAAAGCCGAGGGATCGAAATTGAAAAAGAATGGATTCCAATTGTACCTGCGGCTCACTATCTTTGTGGTGGAGTGAAAACAAATTTAAATGGTGAAACGCGCATCCCTGGATTGTATGCCTGTGGAGAAGTTGCCTGTACTGGCTTACATGGAGCAAATCGTTTAGCCAGTAATTCATTGTTGGAGGCAGTTGTGATGGCGAATCGTGGAGCAGACTCCTTGGAGCAATATTTAAAAGAAACAGATTACTTTTCCTTAGAGACAATTAAATGGATTGATGGTGATTTAGAAATTTCTGATGAGCGTGTGGTTCTTACCCATAATAGAGAAGAATTACAACGAACGATGTGGGATTATGTCAGTATTGTGCGGACAAATAAACGCTTAGAAAGAGCTTGGAATCGTTTGATCAATTTAGAATCTGAAATCAATGAATATTATTGGAACTTTAAAGTAGATGTTTCTTTGCTCGAATTAAGAAATATGATTACTACAGCAAAGTTGGTAGTGGGATGTGCGCTTAAAAGAAAAGAAAGTAGAGGATTACATTTTAATTTGGATTACCCCAATAAATTAAAGTCAATTGAATCGAGTTCAATCGAACTCAATTAATTTGGAGTTAGGACGACTGATGACAAAAAAAGAAAGAGCAGTCTTTATCGATGATTATTTAGCTAAGAAGTACCCGGAAACACCAATCCCTTTAGATCATAAAGATCCTTATACTTTACTAATCGCTGTTTTATTATCGGCACAATGTACGGATGTTAGAGTTAATCAGATTACCTCTAAGTTATTTGCTAAAGCGGATAATCCTTTTCAGATGAGCAAATTATCTCAAGAAGTGATAGCAGAAATTATTCGTCCTTGTGGCTTAGCCCCGATGAAATCAAAGGGAATTTTCAATTTATCAAAAATTTTAGTTGAAAAATATGAGGGTGAAGTCCCTCAGAAATTAGAGCTTCTTGAGGAATTGCCTGCTGTTGGCCATAAAACAGCATCTGTGGTGATGTCTCAAGCTTTTGGAGTACCCGCTTTCCCCGTCGACACTCATATACATCGTTTAGCCCAACGCTGGGGACTGACCTCAGGTAAAAATGTTCAAATAACGGAGCGTGATTTAAAACGCCTTTTCCCCCAAGATCGATGGAATCAATTACACCTACAAATCATTTTCTATGGACGTGAATTTTGTACGGCAAGAGGGTGCCAGGGGCTTGATTGTGAACTCTGCCGTACTTTATATCCAAATAGAAAGCATCCCAAGAAAACAAAAAAATCATAGAACCAATTTATTTGATTAGGGTAATCTTATGTTCTGCTTTTCGTTTTCGCTTTTCATTCAACCGTGATGTCGCTTTATTAATTGTTATGCTAAAAAAGTTAACACGCTTACTGAATCGAACAAATCTATGGTTCACTATGCCTGTGTTGGTCTTGGTACTTTTAATTATCTTTTTTTCGGGATTGGTTATTCGTACCTATAATGAATTGAAGAATTTCCAGATAAGAGAGGCACGATTAGAGATGAGGCTTCTTGAAGCAGAGAATGAATTCAAAAGAAAAGAAATCTATTTCAAACGCCTACTTGAAGACGATGAGTTTCTTGAAAGGGTCGCTAGGCAACGCCTTGGATATGCTCGACCCGATGAATTATTATTTCGCTTTAATGACGAATAGTTGAAATCTATTAGTAAAAAATCCTATGGCAGTATCAATAATGGCAAATCAAATTAAAGAAAAACTGAGCGAGCTAGGGCAGGGACATATTTTTGATTTTTATTCTGAATTGAGTGAAGAGGAACAAGAGGCTTTTTTAAAGCAGGTTCAATCTATCGATTTAAATGAGCTGAAGACACAAGTAGATCGTCTTGTTTTAGCGAATGAAAAAGAAGCAGGTTTTAACTTGAATGCCTTAAAGCCAGCGAACTATATCCCTTTGCCTGAACATGGTGGCGATTCTGTTTTATGGGAGAAAGCAAAAACTCTAGGCGAGAGTGTTATTAAAGAGGGGCGTGTCGCCGCTTTTACCGTGGCAGGTGGTCAGGGAACTCGTCTTGGCTATGATGGACCTAAAGGAACTTTTGTTGTGACACCCCTGAGCCGAAAATCGTTATTTGAAGTGTTTGCAAATAAAATTACTCGAGCCAGTGAGCGCTATGGTGTTGCGATTCCTTGGTTTATTATGACCAGTGAAATCAATCACAAAGCGACTCTAGAGGCTTTTGAGGACAACAACTATTTTGGTATGCCTAAAGAATCTCTATTTTTCTTTTCGCAAGCTTTATTCCCCGCAGTTGATTTCAATGGCAAAATTCTCTTAGAAAAAAAAGGTAAGGTAGCAATGACGCCAAATGGACATGGAGGCTCTTTGAGAGCACTTGTTGATAGTGGTGCCACAGAAAAAATGCGCCAAGAAGGCATCGATATCTTGAGTTTTTTCCAAGTGGATAATCCTCTAGTTTCTTGCATTGATCCTGCCTTTATTGGCTTTCATGTTTTAAATCAATCTGAATTATCCAGTAAGATGATACCGAAAGCTTATCCTTTAGAAAAAGTAGGTATGTTTTGTCAATATGAGGATAGGAATCTAGTTGTAGAATATAGCGACATGCCTAAAGCGATGCAGGAGCTTCTAGATGAAAAAGGTGAAATTGTTTTTCGCTCCGGAAGTGTCGCAATTCATTTATTTGATCGTGATTTTATTGAGCGTGTTGGAAGTCCCTCAAGCCTAGATAAGCTTCCTTACCATAAAGCCGAAAAGAAAATTCCTTTTATTAATGCGTTAGGTGAACACGAATTACCTAAAGAAATAAACGGAGTTAAATTTGAAATGTTTGTGTTTGATGCCTTATCTAAAGCAAACAATCCAGTGATCATCGAAGGTTTAAGAAATGATAATTTCAGTCCAGTGAAGAATGCGGAGGGAATTGATTCGCCTGAATCTTGTCAAAAAGATCAATTACAACAGGCGATTCGTTGGCTTAATGCGGCAGGGGTGAAACTAAATTCTAGCTCAGAGAACGAAAGTGCAGAAGATTTTTCTTTTGAAATCAATTATCGCTTTGCCATGGACAAAGAAGATTTTATCAATCAATGGAATAATTTGGAAAATAAACCAACGATAGAGACAGGAATAATTATAGAATAGAGCAATGAGTGTGAACGAAACATTATTAGCAGCCCAAGAAAAAGGTGAATTATTTGAAAGCTCAGTTGAGCATATAAGCTATTGGCTAGAAGCTGATTTTATGCCTAAATGGGTGAAAGCCTCAATCGAAGAATTAATTTCTAAGAATGCTTGGGAAGAATTGAATGATCGATTTTATCGTAACCTTGCTTTTGGCACTGGTGGTATGCGGGGACGAACAATTGGGAGAATATCTACCAGTTCTGAGTTAGAGGACGGTGAAGCGAAGACACCCTTGAAGCCAGCTGTTGGGACCAATGTTTTAAATGATTTTACCATCATCAAGGCGACTATAGGCCTTTATAATTATGTGTCTGAATACTTAAAGTCTAAAGGCAGTATCGATATTCCTAAATTTGTTATTGCTCACGATGTTCGTTACTTTTCTCGTCATTTTTGCGAACTCTGCGCATCGACATGGACTCAATTAGGCGGACAAGCAATTATTTTTGAAGATGCTCGATCTACTCCTCAATTGAGTTTTTCAGTGCGACATTATAAGGCACACTGTGGAGCGGTAATTACCGCTAGTCACAACCCCTATCATGATAATGGTTTTAAAGTTTATTTTGAAGATGGTGCGCAAGTGGTCGAACCGCATGCAGAAAGTATCGTGGAAGCTGTGAATGCGGTTGATCTATCCGCTACTATTCCCTTCTTAGAAAAACGCTTAGAGAACGTGATAAGCCTAGGGGATTCAGAGGACGATGCTTATAAAGCATTACTAAAAGAAATACTATCCTATGAGGTTTCAAGTAATGAAGATAATT
>JBJLEY010000006.1:0-49871 GCA_045565635.1 Coraliomargaritaceae bacterium | reverse complement strand
ATGGCGGAGAGAGAGGGATTCGAACCCTCGGTGGAGTTTCCCCCACACATCCTTTCCAGGGATGCACAATCGGCCACTCTGTCATCTCTCCTATTAGCTCCAAATTTTAAGCTTTTTAATGGCGTAAGATTTCTACTTAAATTGTCTTGGTAAAAGAGTTCAAGCAATAAACACCAATACTTAGTGGATTCATTCTACCTAGGTTTATTTAAAAAAACACTTGGAAAAATTGGTGAATAAAAGATTATTCATTTTATGGCTCTATGTCGTTTGTTATGATCTTTATTTATAGATTATTTTTTATACCACTGTTTCTCCTTTCCGCTCCTTTTTATCTGAGTCGTAAATTAAGCCGCGACAAAAATATAAGCGATTGGCCCCAATACTTGGGCTTATTTCCAAAATTACCTTCGAGGTCCAATCACCCACAAGCTAAACGAATTTGGATACAAGCGGTTAGCGTGGGTGAAGTGTTGGCGATAGAGCCTTTAATTAAAAAGCTTCAGAAAACACCAAATGTTGAAGTCATTCTAACCACAACGACAAGCACGGGTTACAAAGAGGCGAAAGAGCGTTATTCGGGTGTAGCCTATGGTATCGGTCTATTCCCTATTGATTTCTGGCTCTGCTCTGCTCTGGCTTGGTCGAGAATTCAGCCTGATATGATAATTTTAGCAGAAAGTGAATTATGGCCAGAACACATTCATCGTGCTTCAAAAAAAGGGGTGCCTGTCTTTCTTATCAATGCCCGAATGTCTGATCAGTCTTACGCCAAACTGAAATGTTTTAAGCCACTCGCCCAATACTTATTCGATAAAATTCAAACCGTATATTGTGCGACTCAAATTGACTATGAACGTTTTTCCGACTTGGGAGCGAAACCAGAAAATAAAATCGGGAACATTAAATTAGATGTCGATTTTGGTTTGCCACTTCCTCCTTCTGATAAAATCGCTCAATTAAAGACGATGGGATTTAGGGAGAATGAAGTTTCTTCTGAGAGTTCGTTTATTTTAATTGGTGCATCAACCTGGCCGGGCGAAGAAAGCCTCTTGCTCAATGCACAAAAATACTGCCTGAATGCGGGTATTTCTTGTGAATTAATTCTTGTTCCTAGACACGTTGAACGTCGAGGGGAGATTAAGAAACTCTTAAATGAACAGGCACTTTCATGGTCTTCTGCCAATGGGGATGCCGGAAATACTTCTCTGGAGCAAGCGAAGTCTCAAATGATCTTTTTCTCGGATACGACGGGTAATTTAGCTCACTTACTCAAAGTTTCCGACCTCGCCTTTATCGGAAAAAGTATGCCTCCGAATGAAGGTGGACAAACCCCCGTTGAAGCGGCTGCTCAAGGAATCCCCATTCTTTTCGGCCCCAATATGTCGAACTTTAAGACTATCAGTAATGAACTTCTTGTTAGTGGAGCTGCTCAATTTATCACCTCGCAAAACGATTTGAATACTCAGGTACTTCAATTAGCCAAAGACACACAGGCTAGAGCGAAAATGAAAGAGGCGGGCCTTCGTTGGCATGAAGCGAACAAGGGTATTATCTCTGAAATTGGAGATGCGATTCTTCAAACATTAAAGCTTTCTTAGAAACGGTTCCCCCATTTCTCAGTCATTAGCTATTAGCTTGTGCTGATTTGACGCAAGGCCTCGAAAGCCCCTATTCCAACGGATGTTGCCAAATTCAAAGAACGCATTTCTTTATTAGCGTGAGGAATTGTCACTCTTTGTTCTGACAACTGATCGTGCAACCAATCGGGCACCCCAAATCCTTCACTGCCAAAGACGAGTCCGGCATCCTCTTCAAATTGCGCCTCCCAGTAAATTTTATCCGATTTTGTGGTAAAGAGCCACAATTGCTTGGGCGCATATTCGCTGTTTAAAAAACTCTCCCAATCATCATGGATGTGTTTATCTAAAGATTCCCAATAATCCATCCCACTACGCTTCAAATATTTATCCGTGATCGTAAATCCGAGCGGACGAATCAAATGTAAGCGAAAATTGGAAACCGCACAGAGACGGCCAATGTTGCCCGTATTTTGAGGGATTTCAGGATTATAAAGAACGATGTGAAGCATCGAACAAAAGCAAAGCTCAATTAAGAGGACAATTTAATCGCACTCTCAACAATTGTAGTGAACGCATGTGCCTTCAAAGAAGCACCACCGATTAATCCACCATCAATGTTTTCTTGTGCCATTAATTCCTCTGCATTTTCAGGCTTCATTGAACCTCCGTATAGAATACGAATTTTCCCCGCGGCTTCTGCACCTAGTAGCTCGATAAGAAGTTTACGAATAAACGCATGCACGGCTTCCGCATCTTCAGGGGTGGCTGTTTTGCCTGTCCCAATCGCCCAGATCGGCTCATAAGCAATCACTAATTGATCGGCATGATTTGGCCCAACATTTTGCAAAGCTCCTTTGATTTGTGACTCGATCACGCTTTCTAGCTGACCTGACTCACGTTCTTCTAAAGATTCACCTACACAAACAATTGGCTTCAAGCTAGCTTTTAAAGCAGCCAATGTTTTCTTGTTCACATCACTGTCTGTTTCGCCAAAGAACTGGCGACGCTCACTATGGCCTAAGATGACATAGCTGACGAATAAATGACGAAGCATCTCTGCCGAAATTTCCCCAGTGTAGGCACCGGAATTTTCGTGATGCATATTTTGAGCGCCCAAGGCAATATTTGAATTAACCACTTTTTGGGAAACTGTTTCCAAGGAGGTATAGGTTGGACATACGCAAACGGCTACTTCCATTTGTGTGCCCACTTGATTAACAACACTCTCGGCTAATTCTGAGGCTTCAGATGAATTCAAATTCATCTTCCAATTTCCAGCGATTAATAATTTTCGTGCTAATGTACTCATATTAATAAATAAATTTGTTATTATGCTTTTTTATCTAAAGCATCGACTCCAGGCAATACTTTACCTTCTAAAAATTCAAGAGAGGCACCGCCTCCTGTGCTCATAAATGTCACAGAATCTGAAAATCCTGACATTTTAATCGCTTTAACCGAATCGCCACCTCCAATAATGGAAATCGCATCACTTTCCGCAATCGTTTCAGCAACCGCAAATGTTCCTTTATTACAGGCATCAATTTCAAATATGCCCATAGGCCCATTCCATAATACAGTCTTTGCTGAAGCAACCACTTCTTTAAATAGGGCGATACTCTTGGGTCCGATATCCACACCTTCCCAGCCAGCTTCAATATTGCCTTCAAAATACTTGGAATCACTGAATGAACCGGCACCGAAATCTAAATCCTTTACTGCTAAATTATCTAGAGGTAAAATAAAACGAACCCCCTTAGCTTTTGCTTTGGCTAAAGCCGATTTCGCAGTCTCAATATAATCTGGCTCACTCAAGGATTCTCCAATGGTTCTTCCTTCAGCTAAAGCGAATGTGTAGGCCATCGCTCCACCAATGATAATCGTGTCTGCTTTCTCTAACAAAGCATCAATCACTTGAATCTTATCGGATACTTTAGCCCCTCCTAAAATCACGGTAAATGGTCTCTCTGGACTCGCTGTCTTTTCACCTAGATAAGCTAATTCTTTTTCAATCAAAAATCCACTCACACAAGGAGACAGGTGTTTCGTCACTCCATGTGTCGAAGCATGTGCACGGTGTGCAGTTCCGAAAGCATCATTAACGTAAGCATCTGCTAACTCTGCAAGGGATGCCGAAAATTCCACCCCATTTGCTTCTTCCGCTGAATAAAAACGTACATTTTCCAACAAAGCAATTTCACCTTCTCCAATTTTCGCGACCTCTTGCTCTACCTCTGGTCCAATGCAATCTTCGACAAAGGTTACGGGAAGCTTCATTTTACTAGAAAGTGCTTCCGCAACGGGAGCCAAACTCATTTCCGCTACCTGTTGTCCTTTGGGACGTCCCAAGTGACTGCACAAAATAACACGCGCCGATTGATCGACTAAATGCTGGATCGTAGGAATCGCTGCATCAATTCGAGAATCATCTGTGATGACACCATCTTTCAATGGCACATTAAAATCGCATCGTACAAGCACACGCTTACCCGACAGATTAACATCTTTGATTGTTTGTATAGACATGAAAAAGAGAATTTAACTAATGATTAAAAAAGAAAACAGTGCATCGCGATAATTCAATTACTGCGATGCACTGCTAGATAAAAAGTCTTAAAATTATAGAGAGGTGGAAACTTTCTGAAGCAATTCAACCACTCTGTTTGAATAGCCCCACTCATTGTCGTACCAAGAAACTAATTTGAAAAACGTGTCGCTCAAGCCAATGCCTGAACCTGCATCAAAAACAGAACTCGCTTCATCATGAATGAAGTCAGAAGAAACAACTTCGTCTTCTGTATATCCAAGAATACCTTTAAGTGATCCTTCAGAAGCTTCTTTCATTTTCTGACAAATTTCTTCGTAAGAAGTGCTCTTTTCTGTTTTTACAGTAAGATCAACTACTGAAACTGTTGGTGTTGGCACACGGAAAGCCATACCAGTAATTTTGCCTTGAACTTCTGGAAGTACAAGACCCACAGCTTTTGCCGCACCTGTTGATGATGGAATGATATTCAAAGCTGCCGTTCTGCCACCTTTCATATCCTTAGGTGAAGGGCCATCTACAGTTTTCTGTGTCGCTGTATAACTATGCACTGTTGTCATTAGACCTTCAGCGATGCCAAAGTTTTCAAGAATCACCTTAGTGATCGGTGCTAAACAATTTGTTGTGCAAGATGCGTTAGAAATAAGCACGTCCTCTGAAGTCAATGTATCATCATTCACTCCTAATACTACTGTCTTAACGCCGTCACCTTTTCCTGGTGCTGAAATAATTACTTTTTTAGCACCCGCATCAATGTGCCCTTGAGCAAGCGTATCTTGTACGAACAATCCTGTTGATTCGATAACGATATCTACGCCATGTTCTTTCCAAGGTAACTCAGAAGGTGACGCTCTCAATGCTAATGTCTTAATCTCGTGACCATTAACAACTAAAATATCGTCTCCTTTAGTTTCAACTGTGCCTTTAAATTTTCCTTGAGTTGTATCGTATTTCAAAAGATACGCAAGATTCTCAGCAGGAACTAGGTCATTGATTGCAACAACCTCTATTTCTGTGCCAAGAAGTCCCTTCTCAACTAATGAACGAAACACCAAACGACCGATGCGGCCGAACCCGTTAATACCTATTTTTGTAGCCATATAATGTAATTAATTTGTAATTAAAATGAAAGAAATGTATTATTGCCTTGTATCGACAATGCAAGAGTTAAAGCAGAAAAATGAAAAAATTGCAGAAAAGTTGCATAAACAAGGGAAATAATGATAAATATTCTGCATCCTTGCATTTTTGAAGATATCTGTTTTACTAAGCGAAATTGTTAAGCTCGTACGCACAACATATTAAATTTTATGAAAATCAGTAATTGGCCTATATTTATCTTTGTGGCACTTTATCACATTGCCATCATTGCTCTCATACCCACTGCAATCGCAGTTTTCTCATGGGGTGCATTTTGGTTCTTTTTTGTGACCTACTTCATTGGAGGTATCTCTATTACGGCTGGCTACCACCGCTTATTTTCTCACAAATCGTATAATGCTAACCCATTTTATGAATGGACGATTCTTTTCACTTCATTGTTAGCCTTTGAGATGTCTGCCCTTAAATGGTGCTTTGACCATAGGCTTCACCACAACCATGTGGATACAGATGAAGACCCTTACTCTATTGATAAAGGCTTTTGGTACGCACATATTTTATGGCTATTTGATTACGAAAGAAAATTTGATCCAAGTTTAGTCCCTGATCTTATGCGTAACCCTAGAGTTATGTTTCAAGACAAATACTATATTCCTTTAGCCATTATCGTTAATGTTTTATTAGTTGGAGCTGCTTGCTTCTTCATGGATCCTATGGCTGCTTTCTTTTATGGCTTCCTTCTTCGTATGGCTATGGTTCACCATTGCACATGGTTCATTAATTCACTTTGCCATACCTTCGGTTCCAAAACCTATTCTAAAGAACTCTCAGCTGTTGATAATGCAGCACTCGCAGTACTTACTTTCGGTGAAGGCTATCATAATTATCACCACGCTTTCGCCGCAGATTATAGAAATGGCATTCGCTGGTATCACTTTGACCCAACTAAGTGGCTAATTTGGATCTGTTCAAAATTTGGCTTCACTAAAAATCTTCGCTCAGTGAATTCGATTGTACTTCTTAAATCATTAGTCCTCAAAGATCGTAAAATCATACTTGAAAGGCTCAGTGAAGAAGTCGATGAAATTGCCTCTGAATGGCGGCATAAAATCGAAACCCTTTCCTCTCAATTCGAAGACAACTCTCTTAATCTAAATAACAAAATCAGAGAGCTTAAAAATGTTAGCGAAACACAAAGAGCACACTTGGAACTTGAAATCAAACAACTAAAAAAACACTTGAACAAAACATGGAACGAGTGGATAGAATTGACTCAAGTTACCACAAAGAAATTTAAGTTAGTGCACGCTCACTAATTTCTTTGATTCTTTGATTACAAATACTCGACAAAAAGTGAACAGACGATTCACTTTTTAATCGATGCAGAAGTATTGTTTTATTGGGGCAAAAGGATATGAGTGAGTTGAACTTACACATAGACTCAGCCTATTGGATAACACCTGGTTGTGGTTGCATTTTGCTCTCTGATAATTGGGGCTTAGATGCACTGCCTACCTTTAAATTTAACGACCCTGCTTTAGAAATACTGCGCTTACGGAGAATGCCACCGTCTGACTTAGCCTATTTCACCGCTTACGAGCATATTGATAAGGACATTCAATTTATCTTAGATCCTAACCGTCATCCTCATATTGATTTTCACCAAGATCCTATTTCCGTTGTCGGTGCATTTAATAATTGGGGAGATTGTCCAAACAGATCAGACTTTGAACTCATCTCTGAAGCGCCACACAGCAAGCAAGCCTTATTCACTAGGACAATCAGTGCCGAAAAATTAGACCTTCATTCCCAAAGTATTGAATTTAAGTTTCTTACTCGCTCTGGACATTGGATCAACCCACTCAGTTCAGCTCCCAATTTAAAAAAAGATGCCCGAGGGAACCTAAACTATTTCTTAAACCCAAATTGTAATGGGAAGCACGCCTTTCTATTTAACCTCAACGGGCATAGAGGTCTAGATCGTCCACTGTCTATAAGCCTAGATCAAGAAAACTACACACCCATTCTACCCGGGCTTTCTTTTTATGATTTAAAAACCGACCTCCCTCTTGGTGCAATCATTGAGTCCGATCAATCAACAACCTTTCGACTATTTGCTCCAAGAGCGTCCGAAGTCAATGTCGAGATCCAAGCGACTCTCGACCAAGCTCCGATTCGCCATTCTTTAAATCTCATGTATGACCAACTCACATGGGAAGTGAATATTCAAAATAATCTCAGCGGTTTTCTTTATAACTTTTTTGTCGATGGTCATGATGATACGATAACGAATTTGTTCGATGGCAATGTACCCATCCTTGATCCTTATGCCAAAGCAACTATGGGTCCTAATGGACCCGCGATAATCATCAACCAACAATTGACTCCTCCCATCGAAAAGCCTTTTCATCCCCCTCATTGGCATGATTTAAGTATCTTGGAATGTCACATTAAAGATCTTACCGCTAATCTCCCTAAAATATCTGAAACACCTGAATCTGAGACTACGGGCACCTTTGCCGCTATTTCTAAGTATCTTCATACAAAAGATAATTATTTACTCACACTCGGTGCAAACGCTATTGAGTTACTTCCCATTCAACAATTCGATAGCCACAACCAAGAGAGCTATCATTGGGGATACATGACTAATAATTATTTCTCTCCTTGTGCTTGGTACACCGATACTCAAGACACCACTAAGCCCAACCAAAGCTTCAAGCAAATGGTCGAAGATTTTCATCAATACGGAAGATCAGTAATTCTTGATGTTGTTTATAATCATGTCGGCGAACCACCCCACCTTGCTCGAATCGACAAAGCTTATTATTTTTATCTTACTGAATCAGGCGAATTTGAAAACTGGAGTGGGTGCGGTAATACAATTCGCAGTGAATCCGCAATGTCCAAACGACTGATTATAGAGAGCTTGGTACACCTTATCAAAACCTATGATGTCGATGGATTTCGTTTTGATTTAGCAGAACTTTTAGGCATTGAGATCTTAAAAGAAATCGAACAAGCACTCAAAGCAGTTAAGCCTTCCATTATACTGATCGCTGAACCTTGGAGCTTTCGTGGTGAAATCAAAACGGACCTTCGTCATGCTGGCTTCATGTTCTGGAATGACGAATTTCGTGAATTTGCCCAGCAGTATGTATTAGGGGAAAGCCATATTGATTCACTGGCATACTTCATTAAAGGCTCAACTAACTATCTCTCTGCTTGGCCCTCTCAAAGCGTTAACTATATCGCATCCCATGACGATCGAACTTGGATTGATAAGATCACCGAAAACCCTTATCACCAAGGGCAGAATCCCACTCAAAATGACATTCGACGCACACACATGGCAGCGGCCCTCATGTTCTTTTCTCTCGGCACACCAATGCTCACCCAAGGTCTCGATTTCTTAAAATCAAAAAATGGTGAAAATGATACTTACCTAAGAGAAGACCTCAACGCCCTCAACTACTCTGACATAAGCCTCCATAGCAATACCCATAATTATTTTCAAAACTGGATTCAATTCAGGCAATCCGATTGGGGTGACTGCCTTCGACTTGATAGCATTCCCAGCCCCCATTATACAAAAATCGCCCGTTCAGAACACACAGAACACTCTAGTGCCGTCATTGTATTCAACGCAGACCAGTCCAAAGGTCCAAAACAAATTCTTCTCATGATAAACCCACATCATGAATATTCAAATATTCCCTTAGGGCAAACCCTAGCCGATGATTGGAAGGCCATTGCCTCCATCGATACATTTAATTTCTCCGGAATAGAAACCCAAATAAATTTCAGAAATCAAGACTACGTCAATCTTCCACCGATGAGTCTTCTTCTTTGCGTAAGACCTGCTTGGAATAGTTGACCTAAGGATAAGTTTACTTATTCATTTAATTTATGGCAAAGATTCTTGTAGCACTTTCAGGCGGAGTCGATAGCTCCGTCGCTGCCTTGCTCCTTAAAGAAGCAGGGCATAGTGTTTCGACTGCCTACATAAGAACCTGGCTCAACGAAGAAATGCCTCTTGCCGATTGTCCTGCACAGCAAGATATTGAAGACTCCCGAGCCGTTGCCCAACACTTAAACCTTGATTATGAAATCGTCAATCTCGTCAATGAATACAGAGAGAAAGTTGTAAATTATTTAGTCGAAGGTTACCGAAAAGGCCAGACTCCAAACCCAGATACCATGTGTAACCGAGAAATGAAATTTGGCATTTTTCAAGACTACGCCATGAAACAAGGTTTCGATGCCATTGCCACAGGCCACTATGTTCAAAAAGTAGCGAATTCAGACGGCACCTATGATATACTCAAAGGCCTTGATACCAATAAAGACCAATCCTACTTCCTCGCATTACTCGCCCAATCACAAATCAAAAATGCCGAATTCCCTATTGGTTCATTAACTAAGCCTCAAGTGCGTGAACTCGCCCAAAAACACAAACTACCCAACGCAGAGAAAAAAGATAGCCAAGGCATTTGTTTTCTAGGAGATATGAACATCAATCGATTTCTTGAATACTATATCGAAGAAAATCCAGGCCCCATTATAAACCATAAACAGCAAACAGTCGGTCAGCACAAAGGACTCCACCGCTATACCATCGGGCAACGAAGAGGAGTTGGCGTTCCCTCAAATACAGATAACCAAGCCTATGTTGTCACCCACTTAGATTTTCAAAACAACGCCTTGCATGTTGCTTTCGATCAAGAAGATTCCCCTCTTTTATACGCGTCTGAAGCAGAAATTGAGTCATTACAATTTATCAACAAACCCTTAGAAGCAACTTGCTCAATTCTTGCCAAGCCACGATACCGAGATAACTCAAAGGCAATAACTTTCACTCCCCGTACTCCCACCACAGCACATATTCATTTTAAGGAACCCCAACGAGCACTGGCCGAAGGGCAAATCCTCGCACTCTACCAAGACAATCGTTTACTTGGAGGCGGACTCTATTCAAAAATCATCCCAAACATCTCATCCCACATCAATGACTAAAGCTAAATCTATACTCTCTTGGAATGTAAATGGCATACGTGCCGTCATCAAAAAAGGATTTGAAGATTTCCTTACCGAAACCAATCACGATATTGTGTGTCTCCAAGAAACAAAAATCTCAGATGACTTAGTCCAAGATTTAAAGTTTAAAAATTACCCATACCTAATTTGGAACTGTGCTGAAAAAAAAGGCTATTCAGGTACCGCTATTTTTTCTAAAGAGCCCCCATTATCTATTAAAAAAGGAATCGGAATTGAAAAACACGATAAAGAAGGCCGTGTCATCACTGCTGAATTTGAAGACTATTACTTAGTCACTGTGTATACACCAAATGCTCAAAATCATGATGAAAACCGTCGCCCTAAACGCTTAGACTATCGTACTCAAGAGTGGGACGTTGACTTCCTCAATTTTGTTACCGATTTAGAAAAAACTAAACCCGTGATATTCTGTGGTGATCTAAATGTTGCCCACCAAGAAATCGATTTAGCCAACCCAAAAACCAACCGAAAAAATGCTGGTTTTACCGATGAAGAACGTGAAAGCTTTCAATCTATTTTAGATGCAGGCTATGTTGATATCTTTCGACAATTTCACCCAGATACTAGCGATGCTTATACATGGTGGTCATATCGCGCCAATGCCCGTACAAATAATGTTGGATGGAGAATCGATTACTTCTGTGTTTCCCAAAAACTACAAGACCGTATCGCCTCCGCAGAAAGTCTAACCTCAGTCCTTGGATCAGATCATTGCCCCATAACGATAAGCTTTAAATAAAAATGTTCCAATCTGACAGCCAAACACTTAAAAATTTTAATGAGACCCAAATCATTGAAAGCATTAAGCTATGGCTCGGAAACACCACACCACCAAGCCCCTTTGGCATCGGAGATGACTGTGCTGTTTTACCACCCCAAGCTAAGTCGCAATCTTTAGTCTCAACAGACGCTTTAGTATTTGGCCAACATTTCGATCACTCGATAAGTGCTGAACAGGCTGGACAAAAACTCGTACTACGAAACCTTAGTGATATTGCTGCCATGGGAGGCCATCCCACATACGCAACACTCTCCATATTAAGTGGGGCCAATCTCGAGTTCAACTGGCTTCAACAATTTTATTCAGGCATTAAAATAAGCTCTGATACTTACGGTTTAAAAATTGTTGGTGGTGATTTATGCCAAGTTCCCCACGATCAGTTTCAAGCAGTCATGACAATATTTGGCATCGCGAATAAACCAATTCTACGCAATACCGCATCCGTCAATGATCCTATTTATGTAAGCGGTCAACTTGGTGGCTCTATGCTTGAAAAACATTACAACTTTCAACCCCGCTTGCCCCAAGGGCAATGGCTGGCCGAAAACAATCTCGCAAGTGCAATGGTCGATGTTACAGACGGCCTGGCTAAAGAACTCAATTTTCTTCCCTCCGAGTCTGCATCCGTACTCATCGATCTTAAAGCCATTCCCATCGCCCAATCAGCACATAAAGCACATACATTCGCCAAAAATAGTACCGAAAACTCACTTAAAAAAGCCCTCTGTGACGGGGAAGACTATGAATTATTATTCACACTCCATCATTCAATCGAAGAAGCACAATTTAAAGCAGATTGGAAGCAACTCTTTCCCGAAACACCACTGACACAAATTGGTCGCATTATAGAAAAAAATTCTTTATCTAATATCATAGATTCTGACACGCAAAAGCCAATCGCTTGGCTCCAAAGCTTTGATCACTTTAGTCGCAGATAAATTATCAATCAGCATTTTCCTACCATGTCATCCGTTTTAGAAGCATTAAAAAAAGGAATTCTCACTTCAAGCCCAGAAGAAACGATCTCCATTGGTGAACAATTAGCCAAAGCACTCGCACCCGACACAAGCCTCGCCCTTTATGGGGATCTAGGTGTCGGGAAAACCACCTTTGTCAAAGGTATTGCAAAAGGCTTAAATATCAAAAACTCAATCACCAGCCCTACCTTTAATTTATTCTCCATCTATAACGGAGAAAAAAAGCTCCTTCACTTAGATGCCTATCGTCTCAGTCCCGAGCAATCCATTGAAAGTCTCATGATTGATGACTTTCTAAAGTCCCCCTACCTTTGTGTTGTCGAATGGCCCGATAACGTTCCTGAGTTAATCGATGCAAATACCCTAAAACTTCGACTCTCCATCCAAACAAAGAGCACACAACATTTTATTCAAAGTATTTAAACTTTCTCATCTCTAGCTCTAGACTTACAACTATTGAACGCTTGCAAGTTTTCACCTAATCATTAACGTCACTGAGTAATGAAAAAAAATACTTTTAAAACCCTCCAACAAAAACAATCCAAAGGATTCACTTTAGTTGAAATCTTAATCGTTATCGCTATCATCGCAACCCTCGCTACTGTAGCCATTGGGAATCTAGGTGGCATCTTTAGCGGACAACAAGAAAAAGTTGCTTCATTATTCATTAACCAAACTACAAAGCTCGTCTTGACCTCCTATAAGCTCGATGTTGGCAGTTACCCAACCACGGAACAAGGTATTAAAGCACTCGTACAAGCTCCCTCAGGGAAAGAAGGCAAATGGAAAGGCCCTTACATCGATGAGCTACCAGAGGATCCGTGGGGCAACCCTTACCAATACCGATTTCCTGGAACCAAAAATATCAATAAATCCAGTGGTTATGATATTTGGTCACTTGGACAAGACGGGGTAGAAAGTGCCGATGACATTGGTAATTGGAACTAGAAAAAACGACTACTACGCTCAGAAAGCTTTCTCACTTATCGAGATTGTTCTCGTCCTTGCCCTGATTGCAATCGCCACCAGTGCCGTTATTTTTAATGTCGACTCCTTTATCGGGAAAGATACAAACCCGTCCACCCGAGAATCCCTATCCGAAGCCATACGCTTCGCTCGGATTCAGGCAGCTAAACAACAAACCCTCACCGAACTTACTTTCGACCAAGAACAAGGTGCCTTGATCGTTAGTTCAAAATCCAATACCCTCAAAACCTTCCCTCTCACTGATCCAAATTTTCAAACAACTGGCACAGGGGCTATTACCTTTGCACTCATACCCCCCGCAGAAGGGCTCAGCCCATTTCCTAGAAACAGCGATACCAGCATCACCTTAGAAAAGGTTCAATTTAACTCTGACCGAACTTCCACTCCATTTATCGTAAGCATAGACGATGGAATAAATCCGGAAGAAGTGATTGTTTACGATCCCTTCTCACACTTCCCACGGCAACTTGAAGAATGACCCAATCCCTCAAAAAAAAGCCTAAGCAAATTAAAGGATTTTCTCTCATTGAAGTGTTAATTGCACTGGCATTATTTGCTATCTGCTCAAATTTAATCGCCTCAGCATTTATCAATGCATTGCTCGCTAGAGAAAGAGATCCCTCTTTAACCTACCAGGACATCGCTATAAACACAGTTCGCAAGCAACTACTCCTAGAAAAGAATTTAGAAGATGCCGAAGAAGGAGGCACACTTACCCTTTTAGAAAGAGGTCAAGCCTCATGGACAGCAGAAATTCATCCTACAGATATTATTGATCTATTCGAATGCCGTTTTGATATCGAACTCCTTGAATCAGACGACCCCAAGCAAGATACCTATTCTGAAACACTCTATTTGCTCCGTCCTACTTGGTCTAAATTCGACGAACGTGCCAGCTTACTCCAAGAAAAAAAAGACGCACTCCTTGACCAACGAAATTTTGAATCCTTTTAATGATTAAAAACCGCCAGAGAAACCTACAAGGAATGAGCTTAATAGAAGTCGTCATAGCCATCGCTATCTCTGGATTCATTCTAGCATCTGCGGCTTCATTCGTCGTTTCAATAACGGATATTTGGTCTAAGCGTGAGCAGCGTTATGCCTTTTTCGAACACGCCGACGGAGTCACCCAATTTCTAAAAACCAATTTTCTTTCAGCACAGATAATTCCAAATGAGGAAAATACTTTTCAAAATAATACAAACACTCAGTCCAGTTCTCCAAGCCAATCTATACAACAAAACACCAGTGGCATAAGCATACAAACAAATACACAAACCAACAATAATGCAGGAAACCAAGGACAAGCTACTTTCTCAGATCAACAAAGTGACACCAATATATTTTGGCAAAATCCCGAATTCAACCAATCAAGCGATGACCCACTTCTCTCATTTCAGATCAGAGAAAATACCCCTCTTCTAACAAACCCTGAAGGCATCATGCCTTTAGAAAATACACTTTATCTCTATTTCGATCCCGATGAGGGCCTCAGCCTAGTACACAGCTCTTCTCTCAATGAAGCTGCAGAATCTGAAGATGATTACCAACGCACGATGCTCTCACCCTACGTAACAGAAATGAAATACATTTACTGGGATAGTGAAAGCGAAACATGGGAATCACTTGATGAGCCTATGACTATGCCCGAAGATGATTACATTTATCTCATACCCAACTTCATTCAGCTCAGCTTCGAATACAATGAGACCCAAATAAAGCGAATTATCCCCATCCCTAAACATTCAAAACATTTAATTCTCTATTAATTTAATCGAATCTAAGACTTCTCTAAAGAAAAGTATGCGAAATAAACAACATCAAGCAGGTCAAAAAGGGAGCGTCCTCATCGCTGTCCTCGCTATAATTTCTCTACTTGCATTTCTCACTACAAAATTCATTGACGATTCTGTAAAAGATTTAGAATACCAAGCACTCTTCAAACAGCCCACCGATTTCCGAGCTCTCGCCTATAATACTTTAGAAATCACCCTAGCAGTCATCCACGAAATTGCCACCATAGACGATGGAAATATCTATCATTATGAGCAAGGCTGGCAAAATCCCCTCCAATATTTTCAAGTAGCCCAAAACAATGATTGGGAAATTAACATATCGATACAAGATCCCACAGGAAAAATCCCAATCAATGCACTCAACGATGACGAAATGAGTGACCTACTCGAAGAAGGCTTAGGCTTCGACTTTTCAACCACACAAGAATTGAAAGATGCATGGACCGATTGGATTGATGCAGACGAATCTCGTTCACTCAATGGGGCTGAATCCGAAGATTACGAATCTCTCAACCCTCCCTACCGATCTGCAAACCGCCCCATTGAATCACTCGAAGAATTAAAACTCATTCAAACTTGGAACGAAGAATTTTTTGACGAAACAGGACAACCAAACGAACTTTACTTTCGCCTCCAATCTATGGTCACAACCCTGCATAACCAAGCAGTAAATGTAAATGCGGCAAGCCCTGTCGTTCTCGATTATTTACTTTTCAATACAAGTTGGGATGCTAAAGCCTTATTCGAACTTGACGACAAACCTTATCTCACCCAACTACCCGATAGCCTCAATAATAAACTGCTAAGCACAAGCACCAATACCTTGCTCATTCAAATTACTCTAAAGCGAGGCGACCTACCTTTTACCATCAATGCACTCGTAGAAACCGATTTCTCCGATGCAACCAATACAACGAAGCTTCCTGGTAAAGCCATTAGTGAAGATCAATCAAGCATCAAGGAAGGAACACTCGAAGAACAATTGGAACTAAAGTTCCCATTCAAGATATTAAAACTCACTGAAAATCGTGAAATCGACATAAATAGCACATCGATTTATTCGCATTCAAATCTAGACATTTTACCGTAATACCCTTCAATACACCTATCAATACACAAGAAATAGAACCCGATCAGGCACATACAGAATTGGAGGAATCTCCTACCATATCTGCCGATCCTATTTGCCTTATTCCCAGCCATTACTTTTTTGTCGAATTCATACCTTTTGAAAATGACGATAGTGAGAAAATCGCCAAAGAAGAAGCGCATGCATTTTTTGAATTACAATTAGAATCCCTTTCCCCTCTACCCCTTGATCAACTTCTATGGGGTTACTATACGCCACCCCATTCAAGCCAAAGTATTCTCTACGCCTGTTTGAAATCACGATTGGCAAATGATGGCTATGAGTCACTCGAAAGCTACACATGGGTCTTGCCACAGTTTATTCCTCAATTAGCACTCGAAGCGATTGAAGCAAGCGATTTAAAAAGTCAAACTACGCTTAAAGCTACTGATAAAATACAAAGCCCTATACTGAATTTAGAAAAAGATCAGCATATAGTCATCACTCAAACAACTGAAGATGAAGACAGCGAAGCCTTATCTCAATCATTCAGCCTTCAACTAAACGAACTATGGTCCGCCGATATCCGCACAAAAGCATTTAAAGACCAAGAGCAAAAGAATCGCACACGTCTCGCCTTCATTAATAAAACCTTTAAACTTAGTTTATATTTCACCGCTTTCATACTTCTATCTGAGGTACTTTTAGTCGGTGCCAATCTCTGGCTCACACAATATGCTTCAAAAATAGATGCTCAAGCTTCTACTGTTCGACGTATTGAAGACCAACATACCCTGATCAATAAACTCGAACAGATCTCTCAGAACGAACTCCGACCCATCGCACTTTTAGAAAAAGCCAACGAGATACGTTCAAAGATCAGCTCAAACATTATCTATGATAACGTAGATATAACCAATGAAAATGAAGTCACCATCAAAGGCACAGTCGGCAGTGTCAACGAACTCAATCGTTATGTCTCACAGCTAAACCAATCAAAAAACTTTCAAACCTTAGAAGACCCAAAATACATCACCCGTGGAGGCAAAACCACATTCACTTTAAAAATGTATTTTCAATCTGACCAAGCCCCACTTTAAACAATGATTCAAGCACTCGTAAAGTTGTACCATCAAAGAAGCCTCAGAGAGAAATTTCTTCTGCAGGGATTTATTCTCGTACTCTTTGTTATTTGGTCACAAAGTTTTCTAGGCAAAGTTACTACTTGGAACAATCAAAGACAATCTGCTTCTATTGAACTCATGACTCAGCAACAGTGGCTTGATCGTGAAATACAATATGCCGAAGCCCTAACTATTGCTCTAGAAAAAGTAGAACCCGAAAAAACCTTTTCTGCAGCACAACTCTCTGGACAAGTTGATGCACTCATTCGCTCAATAAAACTCGAAGGCAAAACCGACATAGACCCTGTACAAACTCGAATCAGTGAAATATTCAACGACCACACCATGCGACTTCGCCTAAAAGGAATTAACATCCAAGAGTTCATCACACTCAATGACAGCCTAAAATCCTTCTCTCCGTACATCGCCCCTAAGTCCATTCGTATCACTAAAAATCAAAGAAGACCCCAAGAAATGAATATACGTTTTGAAATAAACTCCTTTGACCTTAAACAACAAAGTATTTAGTACAATTTAAACAATCATGAAAATTGCCACGTTTATAGTTTCTTCTCTAGCCCTAAGTATACTCTTACTCTTTTTAGGAGTCGGCACTCAATTATCTGCACAAAGTAATTTAAACCCACTTTTGCCCATTGAGCCGACCGTTGAAGATCCTGACGTAGTGATCGATTTACTCGTACTCACCGACGAGACTGCCATTCAAGTTATTGATTTATTAGAGCAACTCACAGATAAAATCATTCTTCGTAGACAAGACCTACCCGCTACCAAAATCAATTTCAATTCCAGAGGACCCATCAAAAAAGCCGAAGCCATCCTTGCCTTAGAAAGCTTGCTCTCCCTAAACGGCATAATGCTAACCGATATGGGAGGTCGTTTCCTCAAAGCAGTACCCGCATCCAATCCAAGTACACAAGTCCCCATGATGATACTCGGCTCTACTCAATATATGCCTTCCAGTCAGCAAATCTACGCAAAACTATTTAAACTCAATTACCTAGTGGCCGATCAAACCACCACCGCGCTTATCTCACCACTTCTATCGCCTAATCACAACCTTACCATTTTCCCGAAATCCAACGCCCTCCTCATCACAGACTCCCTAGTTAATTTACAACGAACAGAAAGCATTCTTAAGGAAAACGACCAGCCACAAGCCATCCGTGAGAGCGTTGAATTTATTAAACTCGAATTCGTCCAAGCTAAAGATATGGAGGGGCAACTCCGCTCCCTCATTGATGGTTCCCTAAAAAGCTACCTACAAGGCAACACCAACATCACTGTTGATGAGCGTACCAACCAACTCATTCTCGTCACCCATCCCGCTAATTTAGCCCTCATTCAATCGGTCATTGATAATATTGATATCGATGCCGCTCCCTTGACCGCCAGTGAAGTCTTTCCACTCAAGCAAGCTAACGCAGTAGACGTTGTAAAAATCATCGATGAAATTATCACCGGGCAAAGAAAAAGCCGTGAAGACGATGCGAAAACCGCCAACTCAAAACAAACACCAGCAAACCCAAACTCTTCACCTCTTCCAAATACTTCCCTTAATGCGAACACAAACGCAAACTCAAATGCTTCACTACAGTTTTCTGAATTTGTCGGACTATCTGCCGATGAACGTATCAATGCCATTGTTGCTTACGGTACACAACAAGACCTTAAAACCTTAGAAACCCTCATTGAAAAAATCGACATTCCACTTCCTCAAGTTCGCATCGAAGCCATCATTACTGAAGTTAGGCTCAAAGAAGATCAAGCAACTGGTCTCGATCAGTTCTCTCTACTTTTTAAAGATAAAGATTGGGATGCTCAAGGCGGGACTTTTGCATTTTCAAATGAAGGTATTGGAACTACAAGTTCAGAAGAAAAAGACTTAAGCGGCAACATAATTGACACATTCACAAGATATACTGATGGAAGATTTGCGTTTGAAGGTGTACTAGAATTAGCCGAATCAGATTCAGATGTTAAGGTTTTATCAACTCCTTCAATAGTAGTTAGCCACAATGAAGAAGGCGTCATCAATGTCAGCGAATCTAGGCCAATAGTTACTGGCTCTCAGACTACGCTGAATTCAAGTAATGTTCGTAGTAATATTGAATTCCGAGACATTGGCATACAACTTGAAGTCACCCCTCTCATCGGCGCTGATGGAAGTGTACAAATGGAAATCAACCAAAGTGCTGACCGTATATCAGGTTCAACTGAAATTGACGGTAATAATCAGCCTATTATTGGCAAACGTGAAGCCAACTCTACTATTACTGTGGCTGATGGGCAAATTGCTGTTTTAGCAGGCTTGCAACAAAATGAAATTACAGATTCAGCAAGCTACTTTCCTTTTTTTGGTCGATTACCTCTTATAAAGCAAATACTGAGCGGAACATCAAAATCTTATAATCGCACCGAATTAATTATTTTCATTCGACCGACCATCATTCGTAATCCTATGCAGTCTAGAGACCTTACCCGAGATATCATAGATAACTACGAAGAAGGTGAGACCATAGAAGGCTATTTAGAAGACGGTACTATACGTGAAATTTACATGAAAGGCAGTCGATTAAGCCCCCAAAAAAAAGAACGGAAATCCACTAAGCCATAATCAGGCATACCATGTTTTTTAAGTCATTAGTTTTTTCACCACTTGCAGTAGCTTGTCTATTGATAAGTCTAAGCTATACTAAGCTAGCACTGCTTGCCCAAGATTCTCCCCTACCCACATCTTCCCTCACACCTTCCCTGATATCGTCTCCTATATCTCCACCCAAAGAGAATCCCTCCAACCTGATTAAGAATAATCCATTCGTTCCGAAAAATAGCACCGGACTCAATCAAATCCCTAAAGCTCCAACGGGTCCTCAATCCATGGCTAGCAAAGGAGGCATCCTTCAGAAATACTTAGAATTTAAAAGTATCGCTATCATCAATAAGAAAAAGTACTTCAGTATTTTAAATAAGCGTACCAACAAATCCTTTTGGATACCAGAAAACGAAATGGTTGAAACCTTACGCATTTCAAACTACGACCCGGAGAGCAATTCAATCACTATAACTGACGGCATCAACACAGAGACCATTACCATTAGTGCAGCAAATGATAACCCTTTAAACGTTGCCAGTGCAACCCCTCAACCTAATAACGAAAAGGCAGTTGAACCACCCCTACCTAATCCCACCAACCAAAATAACAAAAAATCCAAGACTCCACCAAGGCGACGAGTCATTCCTGTTAAACGATAATCTTCGAGCCGTGCCATTGCCATTGGCATAGGCACTTAGCTAAAGATACCAAAGGATTTTTTATTGTTTCTCGATTATTCCCATAGGAATGGAGCTATACTTTTTAATTATGATACTTTAAAGAGTAAAAAATGGAGGCGCGGGTCGGAATCGAACCGACGATAGGGGATTTGCAGTCCTCGGCCTTACCACTTGGCGACCGCGCCTTACAAGCCACTACTCTTAGATGACTGATTAAAAATTTCAAGTACTAATCGAAAATACTCATACTGTAAGTTCAAATTATTATTCAAGAAACTTTACAATATACCGATAGGAATCTATACTATAAGTTTAAATTAAAGTGAATTTTTTATTAACAAATTGCTATGACTAAATCCTCTAGTTCTTCCTCAAGTAAGCTAAAGCCTTCCTCAAAGTTCATTCCCAATCTTGAACAATTACACAAGGCTATCTCTAATTTACCCGATGCGGAAAACTACGAAGATAATACTTTTACCACGACTATTTTATTAGAGACTCTAGTTAAGCAAATAACCTTCACCAAAAAGAAGATTCAACGAGGTAGCAAGGTGGTGAATCGCTGGATCTACGGAGGGAAAATCCTTATTCGCAATCAGGATCAGGACAGCGTTTCCTAAGTGAGCCTAGCCTTTCGAAAGGATAGTACTCCGTTGGCCTTAACGCCTCTACTTGACTTCTCTATCCCCTAGTCTGCTACCTTAATTGGCTTTAATTTCCAAATATTATCTGAGTACTCTTTGATGGTACGATCTGAAGAAAAGAAGCCCATGCGAGCGGTATTGATAATTGCCATTTTTGCCCACTTTTCAGGGTCGGAAAAAGCCACTTCTACCTCGGATTGAGCGAGTACATAATCTGCATAATCGGCCAAGACCATATAGGGATCTCCGTGGTCTAGTAAACTATCACAAATCGGTGCAAAAGCATCCGACTCTCCCGGCGTAAAATAATCCGATCGCAACCAATCAATCACCTCACGCAGTTCCCAATTTGAATTATAAAAGTCATAAGGGTTATAGCCGTTTCTTTTTAAGGCTTCGACCTCTTGCACGGTATTTCCGAAAATGAAAATATTTTCATCGCCCACCGCATTTTTAATTTCGACATTTGCTCCGTCTAAAGTACCAATCGTCAACGCTCCATTAAGCGATAGCTTCATATTTCCAGTCCCTGATGCCTCTTTACCTGCAGTTGAAATTTGCTCGGATAAGTCTGCCGCAGGAATTATCTTTTCGGCTAAAGTCACACGATAATTTTCTGGGAAAACAACCTTAATCATTCCCTTAATACGGTGGTCATTATTAATTCGATCCGCTACCTTATTGATCGCACGAATAATACATTTCGCTAAAGTATACCCAGGAGCAGCCTTCGCACCGAAAATAAATACCCTCGGCACAATCGTCAAATCAGGGTCACTCAATAACCGTCGGTATAATGTTAAAATATACAATAAATTTAGGTGCTGACGCTTGTATTCATGCAGTCGTTTGATTTGTACATCAAACAAAGCATCTGGATTCACCTTGACCCCACAACCGCCATCGCCATCCGTAGCCACTAAATCGGCAAAAGCTTTTTTATTACTACGCTTAATCGCCATAAATTCTTTTTGAAAACTGGCATCCTCGGCATAAGCTTCCAAGCCACGTAAAGCATCTAGATCATGGATCCAATCATTCGAACCTAAGGTACGATTAATCAAGTCACTTAAGCTAGGATTACACGCCAAGAGCCAACGCCTCGGAGTAATTCCATTTGTCACATTAATAAACTTATTCGGGTATAATTCATTGAAACTAGAGAAGAGATTGCTCTTCAATAATTCTGTATGCAAAGCCGCCACACCATTCACGTGCTTAGATGCCACCACCGACAAATAAGCCATGCGAACCGAGCGCCCTTCGCCTTCTTGAATGATTGATAACTCACGTTTTTTCGCATCATCATTCGGCCATTTCGCTTCTACCTCATTACTTAAGAACCAATGATTGATCTCGTAGATAATTTCCAAATGTCTTGGTAAAATTTTCTCAAACAGTCCCACGCTCCATTGCTCAAGTGCTTCAGGCAACAAAGTATGATTCGTATAATTCAATACCTTACGCACCAAAGCCCATGCTGCATCCCAAGTGAAATCATTATCATCAATCAACAAACGCATTAATTCAGGTACCGCAATCGCTGGGTGTGTATCATTCAACTGAATCACGGTACTCGCATCGAATGAATTCCATGAATCATGTATTTGGAAATGACGGCGAATAATATCCTGTAAAGAACAGGTCACAAAAAAGTATTGTTGAATCAGGCGCAATTCTTTGCCCGCTTCCGTACTGTCATTCGGATAAAGCACCTTAGAAATTGTTTCTTGCTCCGCCTTTTCTCGGACTGCTTCCACATAACTCCCTTGATTGAACATCTCCAAATCAAACTTATCACCGGCAACTGATTCCCATAAACGGAGAAAGTTCACCGTGCCACCACCATGACCTACAATAGGAATATCATAAGGGACACCATCCACTGTCTTGTAATCCAGCCAGACTGACTTCTGCTTTCCATCAGCTCCCACATGCGGCGATACTCGCCCGTATAACTTCACTTTTTGCGTAAACAAAGGTCGCTTGATTTCCCAAGGGCATCCCTTCTCTGTCCAGGTATCCGGTTCTTCAACTTGATGTCCATTTAAAAACTCCTGACGAAACAAACCATAGCGATAATGTATTCCGTACCCAATCGCTGGTAAATCTAATGTCGCCAAGGAATCCAAGAAGCAAGCCGCCAGACGACCCAAGCCACCATTACCTAGACCCATGTCAGGTTCCACATCCACAATCGTATCAAAATCTTGGCCCAAATCCGTCAATACATCGCGAACCATATCCTGATAGCCTGAATTAAATAAATTATTAGTGAGCAAACGACCCATCAAATACTCCATGCTCAAATAATAGGCCCGACGCACCTTGCTCTTATTGTGCGTTCTTTGCGTTTTCATAAAACGATCGAGCAAACGATCTTTTATTGCATGACAGGTTGCCAGCCACCACTCATCTGTCGTCGCGTCATTTTCATGTCGTGCTAAAGTAAAATGCAGGTGATCTAAAATCGACTGGCGCAAAGCCTCCGTATCTCCATCCAAACAAAATCGCCCATTCACACCGCCTAACCCACACGAGTTTTTTCGTGTCTCTTTTACATTTTGAATACCCATAAAATTTTTCCCAAATTAAAATTAATATACATAATACTTATTAAAAAATTACAACCCTCAATCACAAGAAACGCACGGCATAAGAGAAGCATCTTTCATTCCATGTATAATTTTCTTATCCGCCGGGCATAAAGTTGCTAAAATTCCACGCAAATCCACATTTTGTTTCGCTTCATTAACAAAATAATACGGGCACAAACGGACACGCCCCTCCATAGAAACCACTGAGCCCTCTGCATTATAAACAGGATGCACTACCCGCTTTGGCTTTTTATACACCTGAAGAATATGCAAAGAAGTCGAGGCCATACGCACCGCACGCCAAATCGCTTCCTCCCATTCCTCACGAGACGAATCACTACCCAAGACCACACTACGGGCTCCCCAAGCACTTTCGTGAAAACCGCTGATTTTCAAAATTAAATTCCGTTCTCGCTTTCCTGCATCAATCAACTGCTCCCAGCTAGCAATCGGCTTTTGGTTGACAAATGGGGCATCCAAAACCGCATTCGGTGGCAAATCCACCGGATCCACCACCCATGTTTGCGGGATCGTTTGTTTCAAGATTGCATACGATTTCTTTGATAAATGTTCACGCCAAAAATCCTCTAAAATTCGATGGTGAAACAAAGCCATACCCAACTTCTCTTCCTGAAACGCTCGCATCGGCGGAACGACTGGCAATAAATTCTCACCCATTACACCGCCCGAATTACTTTGACCCAACAAATACTCTGCAATCGAAACATTCGACAAATCAAACAATTCCCAGAAGCGATAAACCACATCTACGGCTTGAGGATCGCCATCAATACCCACGCAAATCGAATCTCCCAAAGGCATCACAGCATCTGGATGAAACACATGAACACGACGCCCACGATGCCTCAACTCTTTAGCAATCCATTCCATCTCCGGACGATAAGTCTCCGCTTCGTCACTCACCAAAATCACAATATAAGGAACATGAATATTCGGAGCCTTAGCCGCCAATACACGATAAAATGCATCGACCATATCCTCACCCTTCGCACCCTCGCAACCCACCAAATCAGACCCATGAATACGCCCATACAAAGCATTTAAAAAAGCGGTTAAACCAATCCCCCCCGGAACCGAATCCAACTCTGTCATCGCAAATCCAGAATCCGTCAGCAAAAGATCCGGACGTATCACCGGTGGTAAAGTACCACGTACACCTTTTCCTAATCCATAAGCCACCAAAGACTCTGGCTTACCACGATTCAAATACTCAGCCACCCATGGGGCCAGCAACTCACGATTCCTCAAAAGATTTTTTCCTTCAGAAGACCACACATACAAAAGCTCTAAAGCTCGGTAAAAATCATAACAAGCCTGACCCAAAACCTCGATCTCTTTCATCTGAGTACGATTTAAACCAAAAGCCCTAGGCGATAATAACCAGGTCTTATCCTTAAATAAATCCTGTCCACCAAAAGTTGATTTCAACACCTCAAAAGACAAGCCCTCCGTCTCATTCATTACACCATCATTCATAGCTCAATACTCCGATAAATTACTGCCTAGAAGTCGGCCCCCCAGCCCGCAGCCAAGCATGAATAAACGCATCTAAATCACCATCCATCACCGCCTGTACATTTCCAGATTCCACTGATGTTCGCAAATCTTTCACCATTTGATAGGGCTGAAATACATAGGAGCGAATCTGATTTCCCCAAGCAATTTCTCCCTTGGCCCCATAAAATTTTTCCATCTCACTTCGCTTCTCATCCTCCTGCTTCTCATACAAGCGAGATTTCAAAGTTCGCATCGCGGTCGCCTTATTCTTAATCTGCGAACGATCATTCTGACAAGTCACCACAATCCCCGAAGGAATGTGTGTAATACGCACCGCACTTTCCGTACGATTCACATGCTGTCCACCCTTACCACTCGCACGATAAACGTCCACTCGACAATCTGCCTCATTCACTTCAATATCTGAATCCCCATCATTCAACTCGGCAATCACATCCACCGAACAAAACGAAGTATGCCTCCGTGAATTCGAATCAAAGGGACTGATCCGCACCAAACGATGCACCCCCCGTTCCGCCTTGGCATAGCCATAAGCATTCAAACCCTCAATCCGTAAGGTCGCTGAACTGATCCCCGCTTCTTCCCCCGGTGTCACTTCCAATAATTCCACCTTAAAGCCCGCACGCTCTCCCCAACGAGAATACATACGTAAAAGCATATCCGCCCAATCACAACTCTCAGTGCCACCTGCACCAGAATTAACCGATAAAATCGCATTACACCCATCCGTTGGACCACTCAAATAAGAGGCCAACTCCAAGGCATCTAAACGAGACTTAAGCCCCGCCAAGCTCTTAACTAATTCTTCCGAATACTCCGCCTTCTCTGCGCCATCCTCCGTCTCATCGATTAACTCCAGCATCGTATTCATATCATCAAAATCTCGCATCAAATCCCGAATCGGATGCACCTTAGCCTTTAAGCGATTTAATTCACTAATTACTTTTTGGGCTGACACTTGATCCCCCCAAAAATTCACACCCGCCATGGTCGACTCTAATTCCGCAATCCGTTTCAACTCACGATCACCATCAAAGAAAACTCCAGATATGGCCCCCTCGTTGCACCATTGCACCGATTTCTGACCGTAATTCTGGAGTAAGTTCCTGCATAGCCTTCGATACAAACACAACCCCACCCAAAGTAAAAAACAAAAAGCAAAAAAGTGAAATAAAACACCACACATCACACACAGACAATAAAAACCCTTTGAGCCAAGATAAGACTACTTACTAAAACTCAAAGGGGGTTTTTAAACAATTAGGTTTTAAACAATTATAAAGCCAATACAAAACGGCTTATAGTTATATGAGGATTCGAGGATAGATTTATTCCCTTTCTTTCACTTGCATCATACATACTAAATTACCCTCTTTAAAAGACGATAGTATAAGAGTTAATCACAGCCCCTCTTATTACGTATATTAGAAATTTTATAAACAAAGAGCGTCTAATCTGTATCTGACATCTTTTTGTAGTAAAAATAATACCTTTGGATATTTATCTCTTAAATAAATCTCTTTAGAGCCTTAGCCTACTCGCCGCTTTCGAGCATGCGGGTGCGGACGTGCTGTTGAGGGAATTGGAGGGTGATGACGGTGCCGACGTCGATCTGCGACTCTACGGCAATACTGCCTCCGTGGTGTCGCATGATGCGTTGTACAATCATCATTCCGAGTCCGTGCCCTTCGGTCTTGGTGGAATAATAGGCATCGAATATTTTAGCGATGTCTTCTTTGGAAATACCGGATCCGGTATCGACAAATTGTAAATAAATTTGTTCTTCATCGGCACGGGCGAGGATTTTTAATTGTCCTTTGCCGGCCATGGCTTCCATGCCGTTTTTGATGAGATTGAAAAAGACTTGTTTGATCTGGCCTCGGTCTCCAAGGATGTTGGGGACTTGTCCTTCCACTTCCATTTTGACTTCGATGTTGCGGTCGGCGAGTTCGGCTTCTTGCACTCGTAAGACGGATTCGATGAGTTCGATGAGGTTGAGTTCATTGAGCTCGGGCTCTACAGGGCGGACGGCCTCTAGGAAATTGTTTATGATGCCGTCGAGGCGTTTGACTTCGCCTTGGCATATTTCGACTGACTCGGCGATGGCATCTTTGTTCTTTGCTTTGAGTGCATCTTGGAGTTTTCGTTGGATGAGTTGCAAATGGATGGTGAGCGAATTAAGAGGGTTGCCGAGTTCATGAGCCACGCCTGCGGCGAGTCGCATCACGGAGTCACTGCGTTCGTTTTCGATTTGCTCTTCCAGAGATATTTGAGCTTCGGTGATGTCGGATAAGACAACGACATAGCCTCCTGAGCTATCTGTATTAACGGGTGCGTCTATGGGGACCATGTACATGCGGACAATGCGTTTCTCGGGATAGTTGATTTGAATTTCTCGAGAGATAACGGCTTGCTTGGAACTGTTTTCGTAGTCTTGGCTTTCGCTGACGGAGCGAGCGAGGTCGGGCACCATTTTCCATAGCTGGATGGTGCCGATGTCATTAGGCTTTAATCCGATGAGGGGACAGGCGGCTTGGTTGGCGTACTGAATAAGTCCTTCGGAATCGATGACGATGATGCCGTCTTGGATTGTATTGAAGACACTTTCCTGAAGGTTGCGTTCACGGGCTAGGCGTTGCACAAGGATGTTTAGGTTGACGGTATCTAAGTCTTCGAGTCGTCCTAAAATTTTATCGAGTCCGCCGGCTTTCATGAGTGGGTGTTGCTATTGCTGTTACTGTTGCTATTGCTGTGTCTTTCGCGTTTCTTGTTTCCTCTGATTAAGAAGGAGTGTTTCCTAAAGAATGGTTAATAGCTTGAATGATTGTTTGAGCTAAAGCGAGCTTTGTTGTGGGGCCGTGGGTTTCACTGCTTCCGTTCTTTTTGAAAATAGTGACCGCGTTGTTATCAGAGCCGAAGCCGATGCCCTCTTCTCCGATTTTATTGGCGATTACCCAGTCGCAGTTTTTACTGGTGAGCTTGGACTTGGCGTTAGCTTCGAGGTCATCTGTCTCTGCGGCAAAACCGACAACAAACTGTGCTTGTTTACGTTCGCCCATGGTTTTTAAGATGTCGATGGTTTTGGCGAGGTGGAGGGTGCGCTTGGCGGTGTCTTTTTTCACTTTGTGTTCAGTGAATTCAATCGGTGTGAAATCACTGACTGCCGCAGTCATGATACAGACATCGCAGACATCAAAGAGTGCATCTACTTGGTGGTACATGGATTCAGCGGAGACAACGGGATAGAGGATGGCCCCATCGGGTTCTTGAAGATTTACAGGGCCGGAGACAAGGTCGACCGACCATCCTTGCTCAAGGGCGGCTTGGGCTAATGCAAAGCCCATTTTGCCCGTGGATGGGTTGCTTATAAAACGCACGGGGTCGATATACTCTTGGGTCGGCCCGGCGGTAATTAAACAGCGTAATGAACTTGTCTTTGACATTTGAAATAAATTTATAGTTAGTATTCTTTATGAACGAATCGGAATCAATTTGCGAACCAAAAAAAAAGGCTGAGGGTTCAACAAATCCTTCAAACAAAGAAAATGTGTTCTTAAACATGGGGTTCAATATTTTAATCCCCATTTTGATTTTAAATAAAGGGGATCAATTCTTGGGGGATTGGCTGAGTCCCTATTTTGAGAATACAGCGGTGCCGATTTTGCTCATCGCCCTACTTTTCCCGATTACCTATTTCTTCTATGACCTAATCACGCGAAAGAAATATAATTTCATTTCTATTTTGGGATTGGTCTCGGTACTGCTAACAGGTGGGATTGGTATTTTAGAAATTCCAACAGAGTGGTTTGCGGTGAAGGAAGCGGCCATTCCAGCCATTATTGGCTTAGTGGTGATGCTATCTTTGCGTACTCCCTATCCTTTGGTGCGAACTTTTTTATTGAATCCAGAACTGATGAATATCGAAAAGATCGATTCCGCTCTTGAGGAGAAAAATTGCCGAGGGGCTTTCGATAAGCTTTTGGAACGTTGTACTTATTGGTTGGGCTTTTCTTTCGTTTTCAGTGCGGTTTTAAATTTCCTGCTGGCTCGTTGGATTGTAGTGAGTCCTAGTGGGACTGATGCCTACAATGGGGAGGTGGGACGAATGATGCTTTGGAGTTGGCCGATTATCGCCATTCCTTGTCTGATGATTACCATGTACGCTTTGTGGCTACTGCTTAAAGGAATACAGGATTTGACGGGCTACAAGCTAGAGTCTTTTATCCGTTCGGAAGAAAAATAATCATACCGGGCGGCAGATGGTAGATGGTAGATGGCTTGATCCATGGTGGATCAGATAAAGCAAATAGAGCGTAAGCGTACTATGGTCGCTTGTCGATTTTGACGAATTTGCGGTCGTTATAACCGGTATAAATTTGTCGTGGGCGATGAATACGACTTTTTGGATTTTCTGCGATCTCTTTCCAGTTGGCCATCCATCCAGGGATACGTCCAAGTGCGAACATAACAGTGTAGAAATCAACCGGTATGCCGATGGCTTTTAGGATGATGCCACTGTAAAAATCAACATTTGGGTAGAGTTTACGCTGAACGAAATAATCGTCTTCGAGGGCGGCTCTTTCAAGACGGCGAGCGATGTCCAATAAAGGATCGTTGATACCAATTTTCTCTAATACGCCGACGGCACTCTTGCCTAAAATTTTTGCTCTTGGGTCGTAATTTTTATAAACACGGTGACCGAAGCCCATGAGTTTAGCTTGGCCTGATTTAGCTGCTTCAATAAAACCCGTTCCGTCATCACCGGTTGCGTGAATAGCTTCAAGCATTTGGATCACAGCCATGTTGGCACCACCGTGTGAGGGACCCCATAGTGCGGAAATACCCGCAGAGATAGATGAGAATAAATTAGTACCACTGGATGCGACCATACGGACAGTGGAGGTGGAGCAATTTTGCTCGTGGTCGGAGTGTAATAAAAAGAATAGGTCGAGGGCCTTGGAAGCTCCACAGGTATCAACGTAAGGCACTTCTGGCTTAGAGAGAAGCATGCTCAAGAAATCCTCTGAATAGGATTTGGTCGGATCGGACTCCATCATAGGCAGTCCTATTTTCTTACGATAAATCATCGCTGCGATGGTGCGGGCCTTGGACATCAAAATAGAAGAAGCAGCATCAAAATGCTCGAGGTCGACTTTGCGATTATTGGTAGCGTACTCGGAATGGTAGGTGCAAAGTGAATTGATGAAAGAAGAAAGCATGGCCATCGGATGGGAATCTTTATGGAAGCCTTCAAAGATAGGATTCATTTTTCCGTCGAGGGTGGCATTACTTAAAATATTTCGCTCGTAAGCCTGTAGGTCGACTTTACTTGGGAGCTCACCGTAAACGATTAAGTAAGCGGTTTCTAAAAAAGAGGAATGCTCTGCAAGTTGTTCAATGGGGTAGCCTCGGTGCCTTAAGATGCCTTTCTCACCATTAATGAAAGTGATACCACTTTCGCATGAGCCGGTGTTTCCGTAGCCTTCATCAAAAGCAATGTAACCTGTCTTACTACGGAGGGTCCGTAAATCAATCGCACGCTCTGCTTCCGACCCTTCCATGATTGGAAACTCAAAATTTTCGTCGCCGAGTCTTACTATGCCGATTGGATCCATGTATTAAATATTCTTTGCTTAAGTGTATTAAGAGGTAAGGGTTTTTAAAAAATTTGAGTACAGTTGCAACCCTTTAACTTGACTTTTTTCAGGGTGAAACTGAACGGCGACACAATTGCTAGAGCGAATCCCAGAACAAAATGGAGCTCCGTATTCAGTTTCAAATAAATGCAAAGCTTGGTTTTTGGGCTCTACGTAATAACTGTGAACGAAATAAAATTGATCCTGTCCGCTTTGGAGGCCTTGGGTGAGTACAGAATCTTCTTTGAAGTGTACGGAATTCCAACCCATATGCGGAACTTTTAATTGAGTTTCTGAGGCTTGAGGGAATCGCTTCACTGAACCTTCAAAGATACCTAAGCCTTCGGTGTTCCTTTCTTCAGAGAATTCAAAGAGGGCTTGAAACCCAAGGCAAATACCAAAAAAGGGTCGGTCTTCTTTAATCCAGTCTTTAATCAAATCATCTAAGCCGGTCTCAACCAATAGCTTCATTGTATCAACAATGGCTCCTTGACCAGGAAAGACTAAGGCATCGGCCGATTCTGCTTCTTCGGGCTTTTGTATCAAATGGGCATCGGCTCCAACGGCTTGCCATGCTTTTACCACAGAACACAAGTTCCCCATTCCGTAATCTATGACGGCAAGTTTTGGACTTTTACTAGACTGAGACATATGGCTTTATCCCTTGCTTATGCTTATAGCATTCCTTTAGTGGTCGGAATACTGTCACCTAAGCGGGGATCGATTTGCGTGGCACTGTCTAAAGCTCGAGCAAATGATTTGAAAATACTTTCAGCAATGTGGTGAGGTTCTTCGCCGTATTCTAAATTTATATGGAGGTTGCAACAGGCTTCGTTTGCAAAAGCTTGGAAGAATTCTTTGACTAGACCGATACTGAAATCTCGCACCATGGTATCACTGGCCTCTACTTTATAGACAAAGGCTTGTCGGTTAGAGAGGTCAACGGCAACGCGGGCCAAGCATTCATCCATGGGCAACAAAAAGAAACCGTAACGACAAATGCCTTTTTTCTCGGCAAGGGCTTCTTTTACCAATTGACCGAGAACGATACCGGTATCTTCTACAGTATGGTGATAATCAACATCAATGTCGCCATCGGCTTTGACTGTTAAATCAAAGAGCCCGTGGCGGGAAAATAAAGTTAACATGTGGTCGAAGAATGGGATTCCGGTGTCGATTGACGATTCGCCAGATCCATCTATGTTCAACTCTGCTTGAATACGAGTTTCTTTGGTATTCCGAGTCAGTTTTGCTGTTCTTGCTTTAGCCATGATTCTATGCCCTCATTAAAGGTTTTCATTTGATTATCTGTTCCTATACTGACTCGGAGAAAAGAGCAAGTTAAAGGATGCGACCCAAAATAACGCACGAGTATTTTTTTCGACTTCAAATAGTCAAAGAGCGAGGCGGCAACTTCAGGTCCGCTTTCCCCTTGTACGTTTTTAGGTTTAGTGAAAAGAAAATTGGCCGAGGAGGGATAGGTGAACCAATCGAGGGATTGGAAAAAGGCTAGGCTTTGATTTCGGGTCTGAATGATTTTTTCGCAGTTTGCTTCAAAGTGTGCTCGATCTTCTAAAGCGACTTGTGCGATGGCTTGAGCTAAGCGGTCGACATTATAGGCATCTCGGACGCTATCGAGAATTTGGATAATTCGTAGACTGGCTAAGGCATAGCCCACTCGAAGCCCGGCTAAACTATAGGATTTAGAAAAAGTCTGAACGACGATTAGGTTGTCGTAAGATTTTAGTAGGACACGGGCTGACTGGCCTCCAAAATCAATATAGGCTTCATCGACAACTAAAATGCCTTTGATCTTTTTAAGTACGGCTTCGATGGACTCTAAAGAAAAGCAAACGCCAGTGGGTGCGTTGGGATTGGTCAGAAAAAAGACGGAGGCAGGCGTTTTAGCAATGGCCTCTACGGGTAATTCCATAGCTTCCTCAAAAGGGATATTAAGTAAATCGCCTCCTGACATGGCGACAACAACAGGATACAAAGAATAACTGGGGACGGTGTGTCCGGCCTGCCCTAGCCCAACAAAACTGCGGGTGATCATATCGAGAATATTATCGGAACCGTTACCAATAATCACTTGCTCAGCAGATAATTCGAATTGCTTGGCAATGGCTTTGCGTAATTCGAGACTGGTGGGCTCTGGATAGAGTCGGAGTGCCTTGACTTCTTCTTCTATGACTTTGGCGATATTAGCTGAGGCAGGGTAAGGATTTTCATTAGTGTTCAATTTGACCCAACCTTGGCTTTGCGGTTGTTCGCCCGGTACATAGGGTGAGAGTTCCTTCACCCAAGAAACAATTAATTTATCTGCATCAAATTCTTCGCTCATGAATTTTTGTTTAACCGAATCTCAAGAGAGCGACCGTGGGCATCGAGCTTTTCTAAGCGGGCAAAGGCACGCACAACGGGTGCGGCTTTTTCAATACTCTTGGAATTGTAACGCACTGTGCTAGTACGACGCATAAAATCCATTAACTGAAGTCCGCTATAAAAACGTCCCGCTCGCCCTGTGGGTAAAGTGTGACTTGGTCCGGCAGTAAAATCGCCCAAAACAGTTGGGGTAAGGTAACCTTGAAGAATCGCTCCAGCGGTACGGATCTTTTTCGTCAAGGCATCGATGGTACTTTCTGCGACTTGTAATTCTAAGTGTTCAGGGGCAACGTAATTGGCCACTTCTGCAGCTTGATCCATATTTGAACACGCAACATAGAGTGTTCTTTCTTTTAAAATCTTGGCGCATTTATCGGCGTGACTGACGGACTTAAGTCCTTTCTCGGCGGCGGCCTTAATCCGATTGAGCAAGCTTTTGCTTGTGCTAAGGCAATAGAGCAATTCTTTACCGCTTCCGTGTTCTGCTTGGGCGAGTAAGTCGGCAGCGACCCACTCTGCTTTGGCTTTACTATCAGCAATGACCATCAACTCACTGGGACCAGGGAGTAAATCGATGCCAACAGTGCCGAGGACTTGTCGCTTTGCTTCCATGACAAAGGCATTACCGGGGCCATAAATCTTATCAACGGGTTTAACTGTCTTCGTTCCGTAAGCCATAGCACCGACTGCTTGTACACCACCGATTTTATAAACCTCACTGATTCCAATGATGGATAAAGTAGCGAGCATAGCTGGGGCAATTTGCCCATTAGCATCGGGCGGAGTGCAGACCATAATTTCCGGACAGCCTGCTAGTTTTGCAAGCACGACAGTCATCACCACAGTGGAGACTAAAGGAACATTTCCACCAGGAATATATAAGCCCACTCGTTCGATTGGGTAGAAGCGTTCCCCGACTCGACCTCCTTGAAGGTTAGTCGCTGACCAATTTTTAGGCATGGTTTGCTTGTGGAAATCTTTAACCTGACGAATGGCCTCACGAATGGCTTTTCGATCTAAGGGAGACAAGGCTTGCTCGGAAGCTTTCAAGGCTTCGGCTGATACTTTCAAGTCAGAGGCTTTTAAATTAGCTTTATCAAATTGCTTGGTATAAGCGAGAACTGCACTGTCGCCTTTTTTCTGAATGGCAGCTAATACTTCACAAACTACACTAGCGACATCTTTTGCGACCGTCCCTTTCCGACAAAAGCTCTCCAATTGTTTATTGAACTTTGTATCGTTTGAAAAAACTAAGGTATCGGGACTCATAAAAATTTAGACTCAAGTATATTTCAGTAAATTAAAGATGATTTAGTAAAAGTTCAATTATTCCCATTCGATTGTACTCGGCGGCTTAGAACTTATATCTAAGACAACACGATTACAACCAGTCACCTCATTGATGATACGATTGGATACCGTACGGAGGACATCGTAAGGGACTCGGGCCCAATCTGCCGTCATAGCATCAACACTCTCAACAATTCGCAGAGCAATAACATTTTCGTAGGTTCGCTCATCACCCATTACACCAACTGTTTTGACGGGCAAAAAGACGCAGAAGGACTGCCAAACCGAATAGTACAAATCGGCTTCCATCATCTCTTCGTGAAGAATGGCATCCGCTTTTCTCAAAACATCTAAATCTTTTTTACGAATAGGCCCCATGACACGAACACCTAAGCCTGGGCCTGGGAAAGGCTGTCTCCAAACGACCTCTTTAGGTAATCCAAGTTGTGATCCAAGCTCACGGACTTCATCTTTGAAAAGCTCTCTTAAAGGTTCGAGTAATTTCAACTGCATCTTCTTTGGCAAGCCTCCGACATTATGATGGCTTTTGATGAGGGCGGCAGGATTACCGTCAATGGCGACTGATTCGATCACATCTGGGTACAGTGTCCCTTGTGCTAAAAAGGCATAATCTCCTGAACGCTTCAATCGAGTCACAGCTTCGTCAAAAACTTCCACAAAGGTATTGCCAATAATTTTTCGCTTTTTCTCTGGATCGGATACCCCTTTCAATCGAGATAAAAAGAGATTACTTTTTTGGGCAACACGTACATCTAAATCAAAGTGATCTTGATAGAGCTTTTTGACATTTTCCCGCTCATTGAGACGCAATAGTCCGTTATCCACAAAAACACATGTTAACTGTTTGCCAATGGCACGATGAATTAAAGCGGCAGCAACCGATGAATCCACTCCCCCACTTAATCCTAAAATTACACGTTTATTGCCGACTTGCTCACGAATAGCTTGAATAGATTGCTCGATGTAACTGGACATTGACCACTCTTGTTTGCAGCCACAGATTTTCATGACATAATTCCGTAAGACTTCAATGCCCTGTTCACTATGAGCGACCTCGGGATGGAATTGCATTCCGTAAAAATCCTTAGCGGCATTTTGAATCGTGGCATAAGGTGAATTTTCGGTAGAAGCGATGGCTTCAAATCCTTTAGGTAAAGATGACAAACGATCGCCATGGGAGTTCCAAACACGCAATGACTTCGGCAAGCCCGCAAAGAGCTTTCCTTTTTTCGCCACTCTTAGGGTACCATGCCCAAACTCCCTGTGTGTACTTTTGGAAACTTTCCCTCCAAGCATATGGGCCATGAGTTGCTCACCATAACAAATACCTAAAACGGGCACTCCTAAATCAAATATTTTCTTGTCCGGCTTTGGCGCTCCTTTGGCTAAAACAGAAGCAGGGCCTCCTGAAAGAATAACCCCTTTTATTCCTTCTTTTTTGAGCTGACTTGCCTTTGTCGTATAAGGATAAATTCGAGATAAAACCTTCAACTCTCGAATGCGCCGTGCGATGACCTGTGTGTACTGTGACCCGAAATCTAAAACTGCTATTGTATCCGCCATATGATTATTAAAAAACTAACTATTGAGACAAAGCAAAACCAATCATTAAGTTTTGCAAATATTTAAAATTGAAGACGCCCATTTTCATATCCACATTTAGGGCAATCGCTAATTTCGATATCTTGTTTTATCGAATAGAGTTGCTTGCATTTGATACAATAAAACGCTTTTTCGACTTTTTCTTTTTTTAAAATCCCTATCTGTTTCCAATCATAATAATACCACAGTATCAAAAGAAGCGATAAACCTAGACTGATTAAACAAAGGGAAAAAATTTCAAAAGGAATATGAATCACCGATAAAAAAATAAAAGGTTTGAGCGTAATTTGTTATATTTATTATGTTTCTTATGAAAGCGACATCATTTGAGTCTCATCGTTTTTATTAAAACGCATAGAAATAAGTGTAGAGACTCCCTTTTCTGGCATAGTGACACCGAATACAGTATCCGCATTGGAGATCGTGCGTTTGTTATGGGTAATGATCAAGAATTGTGAATTGGCGGTAAAGTCTCTCAAAGTTTCGCAGAAACGGCCGATATTGGCATCGTCTAATGCAGCATCAATTTCATCAAGCACACAAAATGGACTCGGTTTAACTAGATAAATAGCGAAGAGCAAGGCGACTGCCGTCATTGTTCTTTGTCCGCCAGATAGAAGCGTGACATTTTTAAGTCGAGTACCTGGAGGACGTGCGATGATGTCGATACCTGATTCAAGTGGGTCTTCTGAATCAATGAGCTTTAAATCTGCAGTGCCCCCTCCTGATAATTTATCATAGGTATAAATAAAATTCTCACGGACTTTATCAAAGGTTTCCTTAAACATACTGAGCGATGTGGCGTTAATTTCATCGATGGATTTAACGAGAAGATTTTTCGACTCCCAAAGGTCTTGGCTTTGCTCTTTAAGGAAATCATACCGTTCTTTGAGGTCAGCATATTCTCCAATAGCATCCACATTGACAGGTCCCATACTTAGTATGCGTCCCTTGCATTCATTGACTTCTTTTTCAACCGCTGCCCAGTCCAATGATGCCATGGCTTCAATATCTTCTTCGGTCGGCTCGCTAGTAGCATTTCCGGCTTTTTTCGTAGGGAGGTCAAAATCCTCCAATCCTTCAATAGAAAATTCGATGCTCAAATCATTACCTGCTTCCCAGTATTCTGCCTGCCAATCAACTGTAGTTAGGTCTAATTGATAATCTGTTTGGATACGCTCTTTGAGGAAACTTGCTTGCGTTCTTCGTTCAGCTAAACTCACCTCGATTTCGTTTAAAGATTTTTCAGAATTTTTAAGGGCATTGCGTTGAGATGTGAGTCCTTCATCAGTTGAAAGAATGAACAAATCTAATGCTTTCAGTTCAGCCTTATTTGTTCCAAGTTCGGCCAACATTGAATTTTGAGTGAGTTCGATTTCTTTAGCCTTTGCTTCAGATTGCTCAGCATCCAATTTGTATTTACTGATCTGCTCTTGAATCACATCGATCTCTTGGTTTCGTCTACTGATACGTGCTTCTAAACTATTCTTTTCGCCTTGAGCGCGTTCAATCGCTTCATCGGCAGAAAGTACGAGCTGTCGTTTTTCGGCCAACTCCAAGCGAACATTAGCTAGGGAATCTCTTTGCGCTTCCAAATGCTCTCGAACCCTTGCGATGTCTTTTTCGCACTGCTCATTTTCTGCACGTAAGCGTTTGTAGGCGGTTTCCGCATTGTCTAAATCGACTTTGGAACGCTCAGCATTTGTTAAAAGTGTGGTATGCTCTTGATCTAATTGATTGCGACTGGATTCCGTCTTGTCTCTGGCTTCTATTGTGCGCTCGATTTTTTCTTTTTGCGCACGTCCGTCTGACTCATAGGCAGCGATGACTTTATTGAGTTCAGCTAATTGCTCTCGCAAAGATTCAACATCAGCAGTCGCTTTATTGCGGTCATTTTCGACTCGCTCATAATTTTCTCGGATGTGGTTAAGCTGTTTTCGATCTTTAGCAATGGCTTTTTCGAGCTCCAAAATCTGACTGGAACGCTCGAGAACACCGGCTGACTTTTCACCAGACTCGGTTCCGCCGTAAATCAAACCTCTTGCATCAATGAGTTCTCCGTTTCTAGTCGCTACGAGTGCAAATTGGAAATTGGGGTTTTCTGACCAGAAACTAACAAAACCTTCGAGCGTTTCAGCGAAGTAACAGCCATCTAAATATCGATTGATCGTTGTTTCTAAATTCTTTTCTGTAATTTGAACGATAGAGCTAACTTTAGCGATATGACTTGGTAAATCTGCCTGGCTTGAAATCAATGAATTACCCGCATCAATTTGCAAACACACACGCCCCAGTTGCTTTTCGTTCAGTTCACGAATAATAGATAGAGATTTTTGGGCATCTCCAACATAGAGTGCATCGACGGCCATGCCAAATAAGGTTTGCAGCCCTAAAGTATATTCTTGAGGCACGCGTATCGCTTTCGAAATAATAGCGACCGTGGACTCACTGGCGATATCTCCAAGGTCTCCACTTAAAATAGATTTAGCACCTTCGGCAAAGCCTTCAAATTTTGCCTGTAAATTTTGCAGAACGTGCAGATGAGCTGTCTTTTTAGCAATGGCTCTATCTGCTTGTTGATAATCGTCTTGTAACTGCCTAAATTCATTTAATTTATTGGAGGCCGTGGTCTGCCCCTGAGCTAAAGCTTTTTCAAGATCGCTTAGCTTACTTGCGTATTCATTTTGCTGCTTTATGATTTCCTTAAAGTCTTCTTCAAATACTTCGAGTTCTTGTTTATAGGTCACAAGTTTTTCAATCAAATCAGCATGCTTTACTTGATAGGTCTTTATTTCTAACTCCATACTTGTTGAGTTAGATCTTGCTCGATTAATGGTATTTTCTATTTCGAAGATAGCATTGCGATTAGAGTGTAATTTCGCCTCTAAAGTATTCAGCTTTTCTTGTGACTGAACAAATTCTGTTTCTTGATTTTGATGATGCAGATCTGAATCACCCATTAAATTTAATTGCTTTTGCTTTGTCTCTGCTTCTTCTTTGGCGCGATCGAGCAATGCAGTTAATTCTAATTCTAAAGTAGCAATTTCTTTTTTATAATTCTCAATTAAGGATAAAGAATCTGCGGTCCGAACAGAAAGTAATTCAGATTGATTTGAAGCGTTCTCTTTATCTGAACGTAGATCATAGACTTTCTGCTGCTGCTCCTGAATTTTTTCGGCGACACTTTGGCGTGTTTGTTTTTTAGCAAGTAACTCCGTCTCCTGCTCACTTAATTCATCAGTGAGTTTTTTAACGGCCTCTGAAAGCTTCGCCGACTCTTCTAAAGAGCCCTGCATATTTGCACTGGATTCGCTATAGCGTTTTGCCGAACAAGCCAAATCAAGGTGTTTATACCTATGCTCTAGTCTTCGGTATCGCAAGGCCTTGCTTGCTTGTCTTTTTAGAGAATTAATTTGGCGACCGACTTCTTCAATAACATCCGTGACTCGATTTAAATTAGTATCGACTAAAGCCAGTTTATTAAGCGCTTCCTTTCTTTGACTTTTATACAATGTAATCCCTGCAGCTTCTTCAAAAATGGTTCGTCTTTCAGAAGCATTGGTAGATAATATTTGATCGATCTGACCTTGAAGCATAAAGGAGTAAGAGACTCGCCCAACTCCAGTATTGGCGAAAAGTCGTTGCACGTCTTTTAATCGAACGATCTTTCCGTTAATATAATAATCACTCCCACCTTCTCGAGTCACCTTACGTGAAACCTCGACTTCATTAAATGCGGTGCCTAATTCCTTTTCACAATCCGTGAAGGTCAAAACAACTTCAGCTGTCGGTAATCCTTTTCTTTTTTCCGTACCTTCAAAGATAACATCTTGCATAGAGGAACCACGCAAAGCTTTTGCACTTTGCTCACCAAGCACCCAGCGAATTGCATCGACTATGTTACTTTTTCCGCATCCATTGGGACCTACTACTGCGGTCATTCCAGGGAATAGTTTCAGTGTCGTTTTATCGGCGAAACTTTTAAACCCGCGTATTTCAATTTGTTTTAAATACATTCCGTCTTGTTTTTCAGTAAATGATTAATTATTAATGAAACGCATCAGACGGTACCCGCAATTAAAAAAACTTTTTCAGCGATTATTTTTTCACCCTTTATATTTTTATGCTAAAAAACTCCGAAAATGAACCAAAGGATCAAGAGGATTGGCCTTTGAAAGCTTATAAAAATCTTGATTTCTTGCGCGGTTCGAAAGCCCGCTTTATTCGTATCTTGTGCGAATTACTTGAACCTGAGGACCGCTTTAAAAAAGAAGGTGTAGATAATACTATAGTGTTATTTGGCTCAGCTCGCACAAAGCATCCTAAGGCAGCTGAAAAAGAACTAAAATCAATTCAGGCACTCATTGCGGAATCACCGGAAGTCAGTCAGCCTTTACAGAAACGGCTTAAAGAAGCGGAAATCGACCTAAAGGCCTCAAAATATTACGAAGCTGCGCGTGAATTATCGAAAAAACTTACGGAATGGTCTCTACAACTTCCTAAGAAAGAACAAGTCTATATTTGTTCAGGAGGTGGACCAGGAATTATGGAAGCAGCCAACCGAGGGGCTCATGAGGCCAATGGAAGATCGATTGGCCTAGGCATAAGTTTGCCTTTTGAACAGAGGGTCAATCCCTATATTTCCAAAGAACTACAATTTGAATTTAAATACTTTTTTATCCGAAAATATTGGTTTGTTTTATTAGCAAAATCACTTGTTGCGTTTCCAGGAGGGTTCGGGACACTCGATGAATTATTTGAAACCCTAACTCTGATGCAGACTGAGAAGGTGAAACACAAAACTCCGATTATCTTATTTGGTAGAGAATTTTGGGATCAATTGATAAATTTCGACACCTTGATACAATGGGGCATGATTTCCGAGGAAGACTTAAGCTATATCCACATTACTGATTCCGTGGAGGATGCCTTTCTTTTCGTCGTCAGTCAGATCGAAAAGTTAAAGGAAACGCCTAGCACTTAGACCTAGACCTTAACTTTTACATTAAGAGAAATTAGCTTGATGGATATCGTGAACACGAATCAGTCCCAAAAGCTTACGGCTTGTTTTTTCAATGACAGGCATGACCGATATTTCAGAGGGGCGGTCTTCCATTAGTCGTAAGGCTTCCCTAATTTGAAGCTCTGGATTTACAGAAAGTGGGCTTGTTGTCATGCACTCAGATAAGGGCAGATCTAAAACTACATCTTTTTTCGATAAAACCCTACGAACATCACCATCCGTCACGATTCCTATAAGCACATTATCATCATCAACAATACATGCAGCCCCAACGGAAAATTGGGTCATTCCAACCACCGCATCCTTAAGCGTATGCTTCGCCGTGAAGCAGGAAATTTTATCTAATTTCTGCATAACATCCCCTACAGTTAAGAGCAAATTACGCCCTAATTGTCCGCCTGGGTGATAACGGGCAAATTCTTGTGAGGTGAAGCCCGTTGCAGAAATAACCGCCGAGGCTAAAGCGTCACCAAGAGCGAGTGCGACAGAAGCACTTGCTGTAGGCAAAAGGTTCAAAATATCGCCTTCTTTTTCTACACTTGCATCTAATACAATATCTGCCGCATTTCCAAGAGGAGAATCTCGCCTGCCAATAATAGCAATTACCTTAGATTCAAATCCTTTAATCATTGGTAGAAGCCGAACAATTTCTTCCGAACTTCCACTTTTAGATAAAACTATGGTGACATCACCTGGTTTATAAATTCCTAAATCGCCATGTATCGCTTCACTGGCATGAAGAAAGATACAACTAATCCCAGCACTCATAAATGTTGTGGATAACTTTCTTGCGATATGCCCTGACTTGCCGATACCACAAAATATTAACTTTTTTCCGGTATTCGACATTTCCATAATAAGCTCCACCGCTTGTGCAAATTCAGTACCGAGCTTTGCTGATGCGTCAGTGATAGCTTTAGCCTCAACTAACATGGTCGATTTCCCCAAGGAAATATGTGTGTGTTTGGCGTCTCCCATAAATAATCAATTTAATGATAATGTGTTAGTGAAAGATAAGTCTGGAGAGTCTTAAATGACAATCCTTAAATCTTAAATTAACCCAGCCTAAGCAATTAGGCCCTAAATCAATGCCTCCTTTAAGAAAATAAAATTGACTGAGAATTTGCAGTAGCGGTAAGCACAACCGAATAGCGGTTATCCTAAGACCTTAATTACCAAGTTCTCTTCTTATGACGATTTGATTTCAAACGCTTGCGACGCTTGTGTTTGTTCATCTTTAATCGACGTTTTTTCTTAAGGTTTCCCATATTGTGTTGTTTATTAATTAGGTAAGAGGATGAAAAAGCCAAACATTTGCTTAACTGTAAAGTTTTTTTTTACTTTTCTCTGAAAAAGTGCCGAAATTTATTTTAACCCAAGGTAATTGAGAGTCGCATTAAAGGCCTTGCCAGGTTCGGCAACTAAATTGAAGCTTTCTGAGGCTTCCGTGCTGAAATGAACTGTATTTAAAGCAAGTGCCAAATCTGAAAAAATCTTAGTTTTGGCGTCGCTTATTTTCTTTCGTTTGCCGATGGAGGCATAAGTTGGGGCATCAACGCCACGATAAAGATCATCATTAAGCAGCTGCAAGCCGGACAGAGAAGCATGAATTCTCATTTGATGTGGGCGGAAGTAATTTGTTTTAGCCTGCCAAAGACTCCAAGCTTCAAGCCCCCTTTTTAGGCATTTAAACTCTGTTTTCGCACGCTTTCCTTTAGCGGTTGATGGAATCATTTTAAATTTGTGACGATGCTGAATCAGTGGCGTTTGATTGATAATAGTGTCTTCTAGATCATCTTCCGCCTGTGCTATAAATAGGAAATGGAATTCCATTAAGCCTGATCCGAATGCATTGCGTAAAAAAGCCAAGCTCTCTTTGTTTTTCGAAAAGAGTGCTACGCCCGCAATCGCTTTTTCGTAAAAATAGACCGATCCAAATAACTTTGCCTTAAGTGCATTGATTTCTTGCTTACCTTCCTTGAGTTGATGATTGAGCGAAAAATCTAAGTTAGGCTGATTATCATCCCAGGGGTGTTGCCTTATCGATATATTAGCCGGTTTATTTAAAGCAATGAAGTCGGGGGTATCGGCAATTACATCTACACGCAGCGGCATGTCTGAAAGAAGTCCTTCAGAAAAGCCGATCGCTTTGGTGTAGGATCTTTCGGATTTAGAGCCTTTTAGAGATGAGTCACTCATTACGTCAGACGTTTCTAAAGAAAAACCCCTAATCCACAAGAGCAGATGTAGGGGTAAGTTTTATTTGGGGTAAAAGTTTAATTAAGCTAAGAGCTTAGCACAAGATGCTTTATGACGAGCAATTTTATTCTTGTGAACTAGTCCAGCTTTTCCAGCTTTGTCCAATGCTGAAATATAAAGACGAGTGTTTTCAGACAATGCCTCTTTATCCTCAGATTCAGACGATGTCTTTACTTGCTTAGCAAGTGTCTTCAAGCGAGATTTCACTTGGCGATTAGCTAGTGTACGAGTTTCCGTTTTACGGATATATTTAAGTGCTGATTTAGTATTAGCCATAGATTTAAAGAAAAGGATGAAGAGTAGAATAAAATCCACCATGTTTGTCAAATATTAATTTAAAGTGTCGATTTTGATCTGCTGTAAGCCAGATTCTGTCCATCGGTTGATACCAATTGTGCGTTCATTTATCTATGCGACATACCCGAAATCATAGAGCGAGCCACTCCATTTCCTATTTTGTCTTGCACCAAGCTGGGTTTTTCAAGCCATCATTGTTACCTTTGATGCGGTGAGCTCTTACCTCACCTTTTCACCCTTACCTAATTTAATTCAAAGAATTATCTAAGGCGGTTTATTTTCTGTGACACTCTCCGTCATATTTTGTCACCAAAATATGCCCCTACTTTCATAGGGAACTCTGCCCTGTGGTGTCCGGACTTTCCTCTTGCAAAAGCAAGCGAACGCCCGCAGATCAAAATCGACAACTTATAAAGAATATAAAGAACAATTTATTCAAAAGATTCCAATTATAAAAGACCAAGGGAAACTTATATTGAATTCTCGGTCGAGTCTTATTGGAAATAAACAAGTGAATAAGAACCTATTAAGGTATTTATAAACTATGCGCTGTAAAGTATAAATACCTCAGGCTAATCGCCTTCTAAATCATGGAAAAATTCTCTATTTTGTGCTGATATGAGATTGATTATTTTCAAACTAAGCTTCATTGTTAGTACAACGTAAATCATAATCAGTAGTAAATATGACAAAGAAACCAACAAAAAAAACTGTAAAAAAAGCGACGAAAAAAACCGTAAAGAAGGTGGCTAGTAAAGTTGCAAAGAAAGCCGTAAAAAAAGCGGTTAAAGCAACAAATACTGTAACTAAAAAGGCCTCCGCAAAAAAGAAAGCACTGAAAAAATCAACCATAGCGGCTCGAGTAGACGTAGGATTTGGGAACAATCTATATATTCGAGGAGAAGGAGCTGGGTTGAGCTGGGATGTAGGAATACTAATGAAAAATTTATCCCCTTATGAATGGGCGTGGGAGACAAAAAGTGCCTCTGATCCTATTGAATACAAATTCTTGATCAATGATGAACTTTGGGCCAATGGGGAAAATCAATTCGCAAAATCAGGCGATACCTCGATTAGTGCACCGACCTTTACTTGGGGGTAACTTATTTGCCAGAAATCGCACTCATTCGCTCATGAAGGAGTGCAACAGATTCACTCAGGCCTTCTTTAGTGTCTGCTTGAGTAGTGGTGTCACAAAATTCATCTGCATTCACTCGAAGCCAATTCAGCCGTACTTTGGTAAATGGAAGTGGAAACATTAGCCGATCCCATGTTTTAAAACGAATACATCGTGATGGCTCCAAATGAACTAAATCAATAGGCACTTGATATTTGTGTGAGAGGAAAACCGCCCCAGGTTTGAATTGATATACAGGGCCAGTTGGCCCGTCTGCCGCATAAGCAATAACATTACCCAGCTTTATCGCTTTGTGAATGCCTTTTAGCGCTTGTAGGGATTTATTATTGGCCGATCCACGTACAGTTGCATAACCAAATTTCTCTAAAAGGGCAGCGAAGAAATCTCCATCTTTATTTGCACTGACCATCACTGAAAAAGGCGGGAATTTCTTTTTATAAATAATCAATATGAGAAACACCAAAAGCAATTGATTATGCCAAAATAGAAAAAATGATGCCCTTGAACCCTCTTTTTGGTGCACTTCAGCTTGTAAAAATGATTTAGCAGCATCATCATACTGTACCCTCAATGTCTTAGCGAGCAGGTACATAAATAACGATACTAATAGGAGCGCGAATCGCTTAGGTAAACTTAAGTACGATGATGCACTCATAAGCTGATAAAATATAATTTAATATATATGTAGGGTTAAGTGAATTAACTAAATTACTACTTTAAAGAAGAAAGTAAATTAATTATTAATCTTAAATCCTAAACTTGACGATAAAACTTCACATACCATTGTTCAATTGAATGAAACAATCCAACACGAGTAATCTTACCTTAATGGAGTCTATAATTGGGCTCTGCAAACGTAGGGGATTTATTTTTGCCTCTTCTGAAATTTATGGAGGCTATAATGGCTTTTTTGATTATGGGCCTCTGGGAGTTGAATTAAGGAATAATATTAAAAATATCTGGTGGAGAGATATGGTGCAAAGAAGAGACGATATTGTTGGTCTCGATTCCTCGATTATCATGCATCCAAATATCTGGGAAGCATCGGGTCACGTTGATGGATTTTCGGATCCGATGGTAGATTGCAAGGAATCGAAGCTTCGTTATCGAGCCGACCAGCTTTTCGTTTACCCAGTCATTTTAGATAATGAGCAAGCAGGACACATTGCCGTTGTTGAAGGAACCGATTTAAGCACTCGAATTAAACAAGCGAAGAAACTGAGGGATCGCTTAGGAAACAAACAGGCGAAATTGGATGAAGCACGACTAGAGAATGATCCAGTTGAAATCACGGAACTCGAGGAGACACATAGAGCCACCACGCTCGGCCCCGATGCCAAAGAAATTGGAACATTAACCGAGCCTAGGGAATTTAAACTGATGTTTGAAACCAAAGTAGGCCCGCTTGCTGACCAATCAGCGGTTGCCTATTTAAGACCTGAAACCGCTCAAGGTATTTTTGCAAACTACAAAAATATTGTCGATACCGGGCGAGTTAAGATTCCTTTTGGAATCGCGCAAATTGGAAAAGCTTTCCGCAATGAAATCACTCCAAGAAACTTTATTTTCCGCTCTCGTGAATTCGAACAAATGGAAATCGAATATTTCATCTCACCAGATGCAGATTGGAAAACACTTCATAGAGAATGGTTAGATACTTGTATTAATTGGCTGGAGTCCATTGGCATACCAAAAGATCAGGTCTCTGAAGATGTTCATGTTGAAGACAAACTTGCTTTCTATTCACAGGCCACAACCGACCTAATGTTTGAATTCCCGCACGGCAAACAAGAGCTTTGGGGGATTGCTTGCAGAAGTGATTACGATCTAGGGCAACATCAAAAACATTCAGGTAAATCTATGGAGATTTTTGATGAGTCACAAAAGAAAAAATATATCCCTCATGTCATCGAACCTTCACTTGGCGTTGATCGTACCCTACTCGCTGTATTAACTACGGCTTACGATCAAGACGAAATCCCTAACGATAAAGGAGTGGTAGAAAAACGTACGGTTCTTAGATTTAGCCCGAAAATCGCCCCTTACAAAGCCGCCATTTTCCCACTAGTGAAAAACAAACCAGAGCTAGTAGAAATTGCAGAAAAACTGTATAGGAAACTGCAAAAACGCTGGAATGTATTTTACGATGCCTCTGGAGCGATCGGTCGTCGTTACCGTCGCCAAGACGAAATAGGAACTCCTTTTGGAATCACAGTAGATTTTGATACCCTTGAAAAAGACGGTACTGTAACACTACGAGATAGAGATACAACCGAGCAAAAACGGATGTCTCCTGACGCTCTCATTGAATTCCTAGAAGAGCAAATAAATGGTTAATTGCTTAGTCGGAATCTATCACCTCAAAGCAGAGTGCTGTGGTGTTATCTTTACCATTTTCACGAACTGATTCATCGACCATTATTTGAGCCATCACATCGGGTTCATCTTTAAAAATAGGTGTGCTAAATCCGAGCATACGCTTCAATGCACTGTCCATAAGACCCTCATTTAAGCCATCTGAACAAATTAGCAGACGATCTTTTGAGTTAAAAAGCAACTCTCCAAATTGAGGACTCAAGTGCTGTGTCTTCCCACCAATAACTTGCTGAAGGATATTTCTTCTAGGGTCATTACGTGCTTCATAGTCAGAAATTTCGCCTTTTTCTTTAAGCCAACCAATATGTGTATGGTCTATCGTTAACTGCTTAAAGGAGTCACTATGATCTAAATGATAAATACGACTGTCCCCCACATGCGCGAAGTAAAGACGATCTGAACGCACCCAACACAAACTCAAAGTTGCCCCCATACCTTCTAATTCCGCATAGGATTCTCCCATCTTAGAGATGTCCCTGTGCACATTAGATAATAACTCGCTTAAAACATCCTGAAAATAAAGCGTCATCCCCTGAGCCTGAGTATAAAATATTTTGGGAAATAAGTGCGTTATTTGCTCAGCGACCACATGGCTGGCGTACTCTCCGGCATTTGCGCCCCCCATTCCATCACTGACTGCAAAAACATAATCATTGACGCCCATCTCTGCTTGTCCCCATTTACCCAAACGAAAAACGCCCTCCCCATTCACCTGTAAAGCGAGGAAGCTATCTTCATTATTTGAACGAAAACGACCTACATCTGTATGACCTGACCATTTTAAATACTTTCCTTTTTCGTCCATAGATTCAGTCAATTCACTATTAGCAATAAAACCACCTTAAAGTTAGCCTTTGAGATTTTCAAAATCTTCTCGATTAAAATGGGTGATCGGCTTTGGCCCTGAATCATACCCTTTCTCTAATATCGTCGCAAATTCGAAATCAATCAGACAAAAACGTCCTAATTTAGCATTGTAAGTGATATTGCGAACCGCTTGATCGCCGTGACGCACTCCATAAGTTTCTAACTCCTTAAAGAGTGCATGGCATTTATCCTTACTCAAACGTTCTACAATTTGACCACAATTTGTTGTCTCAATTTTAAACCCGGAGTCATCTTTGGACAATAAACGAGGGACAAATGTACACTTCTTTTTCTCAAGATAACGTAAAACCTGAACTTCATTCGCATAACGTTCTTGTGCCTTGGGCCCTAAAAACCATTTGTTCACACGGCCATCAAATGCAATATGCACCCTTGCATAAGCCGTATTCTTCTTTTCTCCCATACCCTAACTCAACCAAATAAGCCCCTTCTATGCAAGGTTCATGATACAATTAATTGCGGAAAAACTTAAAAATACTTGCACTAATCCCAATGGCACACATCTTGCTTTTATACCTTTATGAAAGTGTGCATTTCGCTCACTCATAACACTAAATACAAACTTACTATTCAAAATTCCATATATTATGGCCAAATTAAAATTAGAATATATCTGGCTCGATGGTTACGAGCCCGTTGCTAACTTACGAAGCAAAACCAAGATAGTCGATGGTGATCCAGAGACATTTACCCTTGCAGACTGTCCAATGTGGGGCTTCGACGGAAGTTCTACCCAACAAGCTGACGGTAGCGATTCCGATTGCATGCTTAAGCCAGTTGCTATTTATCCAGACGGTGCACGTCACAATGGTTTCTTAATCATGAGTGAAGTAATGTTACCTAATGGCGATCCGCATCTATCGAATGCTAGAGCTACTATTTCTGACGACGACACATTTTGGGTCGGTCTAGAACAAGAGTATTTCTTATACCAAGACGGCAAGCCTCTCGGTTGGCCAACAGAAGGTTTCCCTAACCCACAAGGCGAATACTACACTGGTGTCGGTTACGGCAACGTTGGTGACATCGCTCGTCAAATTGTTGAAGAGCACCTTGATTTATGTATCGAAGCGGGAATCAACCATGAAGGTATCAATGCTGAAGTGGCTAAAGGACAATGGGAATTCCAAGTCTTTGGCGCAGGTTCTAAAAATGCTGCTGACCAAATCCACGTTGCTCGCTACATCTTGCTAAGAGTTTGCGAACAATATGGAGTTGATGTGAACTTCCACTGTAAACCATTCACTGGTGACTGGAACGGATCAGGCATGCACTGTAATTTCTCTTCCGACTTTATGCGCAAAACTGGAGGTAAGGATTACTTCGATAAGCTTATGGCTAAATTTGAAGAATACAAAGATGAGCATATCGCTGCTTATGGACCAGACAATCACTTGCGTCTAACCGGTCTCCACGAAACACAGTCTATCGACAAGTTCTCATGGGGTATTGCTGACCGTGGTGCATCTATCCGAGTTCCACACAGCTTTGCAGATGCAGGTTATAAAGGCTATCTTGAAGATCGTCGTCCAAATTCACAAGGCGACCCTTATAAGATCGTTTCTCGTGTCTTGAAGACAGTTCAAGAAGTCGAAAAAGATTTCAAATAAGCCACGATTTGAGAAATAACACTTTCAAAAGCCACTCTGAAATTTTCAGGGTGGCTTTTTTATTTAAAAGTATATTTTAGTAATTAATTATAATTATTATGCGCTATTTGAAACATCTCTTGGTAGTGGTACCCCTTTGTCTATTGATTACTCTTGGTGCGGAAGAACTCGATTTACTATCCAATGAACAAAAAGCGAAAGCCTATTTAATTATATTGGAGTTAGAAAATAATGCATATGATTCAAAA
>JBJLEY010000005.1:0-51574 GCA_045565635.1 Coraliomargaritaceae bacterium | reverse complement strand
TTACCTAAACCTATCTGGCGATTTAAACTGGAATAAGCTCCTAGAAGCAATTGCTGTCCCGTCTGCCCTCGAGCATAAAAAGTTCGAGAGACTTGAGCACCACCAAAGGAACGGTTTGCTAATAAACCGCCATACTCTCGGGCAAATGGAACTCCTTGTGAAACACATTGATCGATAATCTGGGAACTCACTTCTGCCAAACGGTAAACATTGGCTTCTCTTGAGCGATAATCCCCTCCTTTAATTGTATCGTAAAATAAACGTTGTACACTATCACCATCATTTTGGTAATTTTTGGCTGCATTAATTCCGCCTTGAGCAGCGATACTGTGGGCCCTTCTCGGACTATCTTGGTAACAAAAACAGGATACGTTATAACCTTGCTCCGCTAGACTTGCCGCCGCTGAACTACCTGCTAATCCAGAACCGACTACTATTACATTATACTTGCGACGATTGGCAGGATTCACCAAATGCATTTTAAATTTATGATTTGACCACTTTTCAGATAAAGGTCCTTCGGGTATTTTTGAGTCTAAATTCATAATTGAGCTTAAGTTGAATCCTAAATTAATGTATCGACGATTGATAGAGCTCTATTGATTGAGAAATTGTATTAGCTGATTCACTATTTTCGTATGAAAAGTTAAGTTTTCCCGCAAGGACCGCTAAAGGAATAGATGCGAATCCGACAAATACAATTAAGCCGTATAATAAGGCTACACGATCAAGCCTTGCTCGCCATACAACGTTACGCAGTCCAAAAGTTTGAAATAAGCTACTAATTCCATGGGCTAGGTGTAAACAAAGCAGCCCTACCGAAAGAAGGTAAAAAAATGATACATAGGGGTTTTTAAATCCATGGATTAGCATATCATAGACATTAAAAGTTTGTACTGGCTCACCATGTTTTATCACTGGATGTGCATCTTTGTAGAGCGGCACATAATTTGAATTCCCGGCAATCTCAGTAAAAACGGCATTGTCGTTATATTCCATATTAGGAACGATCCGAATGGTGTAATGTAAAATATGAAATATGATAAATGAAAGCAAAATAATACCACTCATACGCATTGTTCTAGATGCATAAGTTGACTTCACTTTATTTTTAAAACCTTGGGGCTTCGCCTTTTTATTTTCAAGGGTCAAAAGGACTGCCATCCAGATGTGAATTCCAACTGCTAAGAGCAATGAAAGACGAATCAAAGTCATTATGGCGTCGGGGATCGAATGCAATTTATAAGCGTAAGCATTAATTGCATCAGGGCCTAAAAAAATGAGTAGATTGCCTAGCATATGCCCCATGACAAATAACACGAGTACAAGCCCAGTGATTGCCATTAACCACTTACGTCCTAGGGAAGATTGAAGATACTGGCGAATACTCATACGGTTTACATTATAAAAAAAATTACTATAGAAAAGTTTAACTGAAGCGTTCAACTCTATAATGTATAAAAAATCAGCAAAAACAAATTAAGTTACAAAAAAAATGGAAAAGAATTGCTTTTTCGATATGTGTCTTGAAAGACTATAAAAAGTAATACACATTATTGAAAAAATGAGAATCACCTATGTCAAAAAACAACACTAAATATATATTTGTCACTGGCGGTGTTGTCTCTTCACTTGGCAAAGGTCTTACCTCTGCTGCCCTTGGTGCATTATTAGAGCAAAGAGGACTTTCTGTTCGCATACAAAAATTTGACCCTTATTTAAATGTGGATCCTGGAACAATGAGTCCCTTCCAGCATGGTGAAGTCTATGTCTTAGATGATGGAGCGGAAACAGACCTCGATCTAGGGCATTATGAACGCTTTACCTCTGGTAAATTGTCTCGCTTAAATAATTTAACTTCTGGGCAAGTTTATGAAAAAGTTTTACAAAAAGAAAGACGTGGAGATTACTTAGGTGCAACTATTCAAGTGATTCCACATATCACTAATGAAATCAAAGATCGCATTGCTTCAGATGCCTGCGAACCTGCCGATATTGTAATCACTGAACTAGGCGGCACTATTGGTGATATTGAAGGTCTTCCCTTTTTGGAAGCCATGCGACAATTTGCCCTCGAGAAGAATCCAAATGATGTTATTTTCCTGCATTGTACCCTCTTACCCTATTTAAAAGCTGCGGGTGAATTAAAAACTAAACCGAGTCAGCAGAGTGTCGCAAAATTAAGAGAAATTGGGATACAGCCCGACATTTTAGTATGCCGTTCTGAGCAACCCATCTCAAATGAACTCAGAAAGAAGCTCTCTCTATTTTGTAATGTACCAATCAAAGCGGTAATTGAAGAATGCGATGTCGAAACTTCAATTTACGAACTACCACTCTCACTTAAGGCGGAAAAAGTAGACGATCTAGTCATTGAAATGCTTAATTTGGATAATCCAGACAACTCGATGCAAATTTGGGTGGACGTAGTTCGCCGATTGAAAGCACCTTCTCATAAAGTAGAGATTGGAGTCGTAGGAAAATACATTGAACTTCAAGACGCTTACAAATCTGTTTATGAATCAATTACTCATGCGGGCATTGCAAATGATTGTTCTGTTAGAGTTCAACGCATTGACGCTGAAGATTTGGAAACCGAAGGTACTGAAATGTTAAAAAGCCTAGATGGTATTTTAATTCCCGGAGGATTTGGAGATAGAGGCATCGAAGGAAAAATATTAGCGGCCCAATATGCACGGGAAAACCAAATACCCTTCTTAGGCTTATGCTTAGGGATGCAAATTGCGGTTATTGAATTTGCTCGTAATGTCGCTGGGTTAAAAGAGGCAAATAGTGCAGAATTTGATGCAAGCACACCGCATCCTGTTATCCATATTATGGAAGAACAAAAAACTCTAAAAACCAAAGGTGGCAATATGCGTCTTGGAGCTTGTGGCTGCACCTTAGCTAAAGATAGTTTCAGCTATCATGCGTATAATTCAGAAACAATTAGTGAACGACATCGCCACCGCTACGAATTCAATAATGACTATCGTGAAGCTTTATCTGAAAAAGGCATACGCTTTGCCGGAATTAATCCAGAAAAAGATTTGGTCGAGATTATTGAAATGCCAGAACATCCTTGGTTTGTTGCCGTTCAATTTCATCCAGAGTTCAAGTCAAAGCCACACTCTGCCCACCCCTTGTTTGCAAACTTTATTGCATCCACTTTAAAATATAAGCGATAAACCCTAATTCGAGTTCGACCCATGGATAAACTTGAAGAAATAATGGCCAGCAAGCGAAAATCGCTTGAACATGTTATACGTCCAATCAAAGCAAGAGAACTCGAAACGCTTGCCCGATCCAAAAGCCCAAGCATTCCTTTCATTGAAGCACTTTCATCCCCCAATCAACTCTCTGTAATCGCAGAGATAAAACGAAAATCACCCTCTGCTGGTGATATCGCCAAAGGAATGAATGCCGTAGAACAGGCACGTGTTTACAATAATTCTAAAGCCGATGCATTATCCATCTTAACCGATACTGATTATTTTGGAGGATCTCTAAATGATTTATGGGATGTGGTTGATTTCCTACACCAACATGAACGTATAACTCCTTGCCTGAGAAAGGATTTTATGGTCCACCCTATCCAAGTTCTTGAAGCTGCTGAAGCAGGTGCTAAGTGTATTCTTATTATTGTTCGAGCCCTATCAAATGATGAAATTAAGATTCTTCAAGAAGCTGCCTTTCACGCAAACTTAGATATTTTATACGAAATTCACGATGAAAGTGAATTGGAGAAAGTGCTAGCTTTTGACCCTAAAATTATAGGAGTGAATAACCGAGACCTTAGACGATTCACCACTGACTTAGCGATATCTGAAACTTTAATTCCTCAAATCCCCCAAGGTATAATCAAAGTAAGCGAAAGTGGGATTTTTGACATTGAAGATGCAATGCGTGCACGAAATTGTGGAGCCGATGCTATTTTAGTTGGAGAAGCTTTAATGCGAGCTGAAGATCCCGATAGTTTAATCGAAGAATTTCATTCTTTATAACATTTTTAACTTTGCCGCTTAATCCCAATCAGACGCATACTATCCTTAATACACTAGGGCATTTCCCTAATAAAAAACTAGGGCAAAATTTTTTGATCGATGGAAATATCGTCAGAAAGTCAATCGATCTAGCGGCCATATCTAAGGATGAAGCCGTTGTTGAAATAGGTCCTGGACTCGGTACATTATCTAATGCTATTCTAGCTACTGGAGCTGAACTTTATGCCGTAGAAAAAGACATCACCTTAGCCAATTATCTAAAAGAAACCTTAGCCAAAGAATCCAAAAACTTTCATTTATTAAATGAGGATTGTATAAAAAAACCACTCGGTTCGTTGCTCGATCAAAAGCAAAATATCGGGTTTAAAATTGTTGCAAACCTTCCCTATGCTGTCGCTACCCCATGGCTCGAATCCGTACTATCTGAATCATTGCCAAAACGAATGGTTCTAATGCTACAAAAAGAAGCCGCTGATCGCTACAATGCCCTTCCAAAGACAAAAAACTTTGGTGCCATTTCTATTTTCCTCCAATCGGCATACCGAATTCATTCAACACATTCTGTATCCGCATCTTGCTTTCACCCAAAACCCAAAGTGGATTCTACCTTAATTCGCCTAGACCTAAAAGAAGACGCTGTTTGTTTTTCTAAAGAATCCAAAGCTTTTATACGTACAATCTTTACCCAAAGGCGAAAGCAAATCGCATCACTTTGTAAAAAAAATGACAGTGAAATAATTAAACACTGGTTGAAAACGCTTTTCGAAAAAGGCTATTCAAAAAGCGTACGTGCCGAGGAAATTGACCTTTCCTCTTGGCAATTATTAGGCTATGGATATTCCCATGAAACTTAACCCACTACAGTGGAGTCTCCATTGGCAGATACTCTTTTCCCTGACACTCGCAGGAATTGTAGCTCTTATTATTTTACCCTTAAGTGATCCTGCTTTTACAACATTTATCCTAAACACTACACAATTTTTTGGAGACCTCTTCATGAATGCATTGAAGATGATGGTAGTTCCATTAATTGTAACTTCGATGATTTCTGGAGTACTACAACTCGGAGCGACCACAGGGATCGGGGCCATTAGTTTAAAAACCATTCTTTATTACACCCTGAGCGGTTTACTGGCTGTTTTACTTGGTATTTTTCTCGTAAATTTAATACAACCGGGTCGGGTTGATGCCTCCGTCGCACAAGCTTTATTAGGTGAAGCCTCCCAAGTGACTGCCTCATCAGGACTCCTTGAAGCGGTTGAAGGCAAAGACCAAAGTGATCTCATCGATATCTTTAAGCGAATGCTCCCGACTAATGTATTTAAAGCAGCCACTGATAATGGACAACTTTTAGGTGTTATTCTTTTTTCAATACTCTTTGGTTTCTTTGCCGGGCGATTACCAGATGATATGCGAATCGTTCAAAAGCAATTTTGGGAAAGCTTCCAGGCCGTTATTTTAAAGCTAACCGAATGGATTATTGGTTTTGCTCCGATCGGCGTATTTGGACTGGTCCTGCCTATACTCTATAATGCACCTATCGGGGATCTTATTCATACCCTATCCGCTTTCTTCTTAACGGTATTTCTTGGACTTTTAATACACCTTTTTATTGTCTTAGGAATTCTCGTGAGACTCTTTGCCCGGATAAACCCTTTCACTCACTTGAAGGCAATGTTACCTGTCTTACTGACCGCATTTTCAACAGCCAGTTCATCGGCGACACTTCCCTTGACTATGGATGTTGTAAAGGAAAAGGCGAATGTTTCAAATAAGACCTGTGCATTCACCTTACCACTTGGAGCTACTATCAATATGGATGGCACGGCATTATACGAATGCATTGTAGTTTTATTTATTTCTCAGCTCTATGCCTCAATGGGGGGAGTTGATTTAACCTTAGGGCAACAAGGCTTAGTCGTTTTTCTTGCATTAACTACAAGTATAGGTGTCGCTGGTATTCCATCTGCAAGTCTAGTTGCTATTTCAATTATCTTACCAGCAGTCGGACTTCCGGTAGAAGCCATTGGAGTGATTTGGGTTACGGATCGTATTTTAGATATGTGCAGAACTTCCGTTAACGTATACAGCGATACCGTAGCCGCAATTATCATTGATAGTTCCGAAGGAGGCTCTCCCTACTCTCAAGCCTTAGAAAAACCCAAACTTACTGCCTGAAAAGCTCTGCTTTAGGTCCTTTATAATCTGTCTGTTGGTCTTCAACAATCACATTTGAACGAATGCCACCACGACCACGCCAAAGTGTTTCCAAGCGAGCCCATTTAGGCTGAGTCACCGAAAATAAATCCTCGAATATTTTGTTTGATGCTGCTTCAAAGAAAATCCCCTTATTACGATATTCATGCAAATATAACTTCATCGCTTTCAGTTCCACACACACTTGATCAGGCACATAGGTAAAAACTACAGTCGCATAATCAGGGTGTCCCGTCATAGGACAAGTAGAAGTGAACTCTTCTTGAATATGCTGAATTATATAATTCTGTTTAGGATTTGGATTTGGGAATGTTTCAATGTCCATAGTTTAATAAATACAGTGCAGAATTTAATTATCATTAAGTGAAAGATCATAAATGGCATATCCAGCTAATAGATTACAGAATAAAGTCTGCTTTTTTTTCCAATCTTCAGAATAACAAATACGTTCTTCTATCTTGATATTTTTTTCGCGACAAAATGCCTCAAATTCGCAAATAGAAAATGAATTAGAGGGTAATGTTTTAAACCAAGGGTTAGGATAAACATCATTAATTGTTCTAGAACCTTTAAATAGTGCATTCATACGATTAACCCAAAATCCATTATTAATGAAACCAACGGTTACTCGTTTACCTACCTGTAAACTTTTGCTAATGATGGCATCTGGCTCATCGAGTTGATCAACCGTACGACTGAGAATTACATGATCAAAGCTATTATCATCAAATTGATTGAGGAAAGATTTAATATCTCCTTGGTAAGCATTCACTCCTCGCTTGATACAGCTTAGTATTTTATGAAAATCAATGTCTACCCCTATCCCATACACTTGGTTTTTCTGTTTTAAATACTCCAATAACACCCCGTGTCCACAGCCTAAATCTAGCACACGCTCTCCTTTGCCTACCCACTGGGCAATCGCATTAAAGTCAACTTGGCGTTTATTTTTACTTGGGTTCATTAATCTAAGAATTCAAATAAGTGTGAATGAGCTGATACAGATCTGGAGATTGCACAAGAAATGAATCGTGTCCGTAATCCATAGATAACTCAACATATGAAGCCTCTTTACCGTACTTTAATAATTTTTCGACAACGTCACGATTTCCTTCTGGTGGATAAAGCCAATCTGAATCAAACCCTACAACGAGCCCCTTAGCTTGTATTTTACTTACGGTTACTTCAGGGCTGGCTCCTTCAAAAAAATCAAAGCGATCTAGGGCTTTTGTCAGATATAAATAAGAATTTGCATCAAACCGCGTGACGAAACTTCTTCCTTGATAATGCAAATAACTCTCTACTTCAAATTCGACATCAAAATGCTCTTTAGATGCATCACCTTGTTTTAATTTTCTTCCAAATTTTGTTTCAAGACCCACATCAGATAAGTAAGTAATATGTGCCATCATTCGAGCGATAGAAAGCCCACTAAAAGGCCCATCTTTTGAATCATACTCACCCTTGTTCCATTTGGGATCTTGCATGATTGCTTGGCGACCTGTCTCATTAAACGCAATAGTTTGAGCTGTATGCTTGGAACCACTTGCTAGAGCAATGTATCGATTAAGGCGCTCTGGAAAATCTTTAGCCCATTGCAAGGTTAACATACCGCCCATACTTCCACCGATCACAGCATGTAGTTTATCGATCTCAAGCGAATCAATCAAGAGTGACTGGGACTTAACCATATCGCTGAGTGTCAGCCTAGGAAAATCCAAATTGTAAGGCTTCCCAGTATCTGGATTTATTGAATTAGGTCCGGTTGAACCTTGGCATCCCCCTAGGACATTGGAACAAATAACAAAATATTGATTTGTATCGATTGGCTTACCTGGCCCTACCATGAAATTCCACCAACCTCGTTTACGTTCGGTAATATCATATACTCCAGCACAATGATGATCCCCTGTTAAAGCGTGGCATATAAGAATTGCATTATCTTTAGCTTCATTCAATTGCCCATAAGTTTCATAGCGAATTTTTAATTCCGAAATTACACCGCCCGATTCAAAATGAAATGGCTCTTGGGAAACATAATCTTGGAAATCAACAAAACCAACTTCACCTTCATTAATTTGTTGTCCAATAGATTCTGAGTCGTTCATAATTACAATTACAGTAATTCCTAGATTGCTGAGTGATTTGAAAGAATCAACAAATTTAATCGCTTTTGCTTAAGTAGGTCTGCGATTTTAGGACATGCATATATTCGTCCAATATTCGAGTACCTTCCCTAGGCTTTATTTGATCTTTCTTTGTCGCAAGATCAATCTGCTTTTTCATCTTTCGAGATAACAATTGTCCATCGTGCTGAGTGAACTCTAAGACCTCATTAATCGAAAACCCGGGAATCCTATCTTCAATATAAAATCCATTTTCTTCATCATCTTCTAAAAATACATGCACTTCATTCACTCGACCAAATAGGTTATGCAAGTCGCCCATAATATCTTGATAAGCTCCCACCAAGAAAAATCCCAAGAAATAAGGTTCGTCCTTTTTGATTTCATGGAGGCGCAATAACGAACGCTCATCCTCAGCATCTACAAATGAAGCGATACGCCCCTCGCTATCGCAAGTTATATCAACCAATGTGGTATCTACTGTAGGCTTCTCGTCTAAGCGATGAATCGGAACAATAGGAAACAATTGATTACAGGCCCAATGATCGATCAATGACTGAAAGACCGAAAAATTACAGACATATTGATCTGCCATCATTGCTTTCAATCTATCCATCTCTTCTGGTTGGATTTTTTCTTCACGATAAATTAAGACTAAATCTTGGCATATCTTCCAAAATAGAGCGTCTGCTAAGCCTTTATCCTCAAGCCTCAAATAACCTAAATTAAATAAATTATCGGCCTCTTCCTTTTTCTGTAATGCATCATGATACTGTTTTAAGGGTGATGCACTATAATCATTTTCTAAAATAGAAATCAGGCTTTCAATTATGGGTGCCTTTTCCACTTTTTCCGCTTTTTCGATAACTGGCTCAATTGAATATTTTGAAATCCTGTCACAAACTTCACTGATCAAAAGAGAATGTGAAGCAACCACTGAACGCCCACTCTCCGTAATAATATCAGGACAGGCAACGGATGCTTCATTGCAAACAGCTTGTATATTACTCACCACATCACGGACATACTCTTTTAAAGTATAATTCATAGAACTCTCAAAATTGCTCATTGAACCATCGTAATCCACTCCTAGCCCACCACCTAAATCTAAATACTTCATAGGGAAACCCATAGAGGCTAATTCACAAAAATAACGAGCCGCTTCAACGGTTGCGCGTTTAATTGTTTGAATATTTGGAACCTGAGAACCTATATGAAAATGAATCAACTCTAAGCAGTCCGATAATCCAGCTTGTTCCAAACTTTTAGTCGCACTAATGATTTCAGGACTGGTTAATCCAAATTTAGCTTCTTCGCCCGAAGAACGTGCCCACTTTCCCTCTCCAACTGTTGATAATTTTATCCGTATGCCTATTTTGGGCTGGATCACTAATTTTTTACTAATTCGAATAATTCTTTGAATTTCACTTAATTGCTCAACAACAAGAAACACAGGTTTACCAATACGATTTCCATATAATGCTAAGCGAATAAAAGCATCGTCTTTATAACCATTACAAATAATTAAAGAGTTTAGGTTTTTATGGTAGGCTAAAGCAATCGTCAATTCTGGCTTACTACCACATTCAAGCCCATAATTATAAGGCTCTCCTGCATCTAGAATTTCTTCCAAAACTTCACGCATTTGATTCACTTTTATCGGGAAAACACCTCGATAAGATCCCTTATAGGCTTCCTGTTTAATCACATCACGAAATGTTTCATTAAGCTCTTTGACTCGAGTTTGTAGCAAATCTTGGATACGGATAGTTAATGGCAAATCATAGCCCTTGCTTTTTGCCTCCTGAATAACATCAACAATTCGAATTCCCTGAGAATCTAAAAGTGGGTGTACATTTAGGAAGCCTCCTTCATCAATTCTGAAATGGCCTTTACCCCAGTTTTTTAAACCGTAATATTTTTCGGAAGATGTGATCGACCAATCGTCTTCTCCAATGTCTTTAACTCTATGAGAATTTGTACTCATAAAATAATGAAAAAATAATTAATGCACCCCCAAAAAAATATAACCGAACTCACTAATTAGATTTAAATAATTCAATGATCTGACCTAACACGAACTTATGCTCGGCGGCTGATAAGCTTCCAGAGGACAATCCTTTTTCTGCTTTTGCAATAAGCTCACTCATAGATTCAAAAGGGGAAATTCCCACTGTATCAGGTAAAGCTTCCCAATCTAATTCTGCAATTAAATGATCCGTTGATAGTTCATAATAATACCCTAAATCTTTCGCTAAACCAAATTGCACATAGGGCTTTTCTTCATGCTTATAAATTGTATTTATATAATCTTTAGTAGCCTTAAATCCCTCTTTTTTAAAATGAATCTCGTGCCCAATGTCAGATCGTAAATTCAGTACCAATGGAGTGACCCCCATAAGATCTCCATCAATATAAATTTCTGAACCTAAAGGAATCGATTCGATCAAAACATCTTGTTTAGATTGTAGGCTATCAACAACACTAGTGGTGCAAGCCGACGTAAGCAAAAGGGTAAATATAATAGTTAAAAATGCATTTAAAAGTCTCATAAGAAAACCAAATATAGGAAGACTTTTAATTATTTAAAGTTTTAAACTTGTTAAAATACACTTTTTTTCGAATATTTAAAATGTTGGATCAACTGTAATCCAATCCATAAAATGATTACATTATTTTTTCTCGCTTTAATATTCACCATATTAGTATCTGCAATTTGCTCAGTTTTAGAAGCTATGCTTCTCAGCACAACCCCTGTAGATATTGAGCGATTGAGCCAATCTCATCCTAAACGTGGAAGGCTTTTAGAAAAGTACCTATCAAATATTGAGGAAACTAGTTCGGCTATTCTCAGCTTAAACACTATAGCCAATACATTGGGAGCAACACTTGTAGGAGGACTCGGCGTTCAATTATGGCCCAATGACCCTAATATTCTTCTCAAAATTTCAACCTTTATGGCCATTGCCATACTTTTTTTCTCAGAGATCATCCCAAAAAATTTAGGGATTGTCTATCGGTCTGAATTACTGCCCCATATGCCCTACTTACTGAACGGTGTTTGCTCGATCATGATGCCGATATCTCGACTAGTCGGTACTTTTGTTAAATTTATTTTAAATTCGAAAAAAAAAGAATCTGACTCTGATGAAGAAATTATTTTAATGGCTGAAAAGAGTGCGAAGGATGGTACCCTTACTAATAATGAACGAGATATGATTAGTAATGCGTTAACCTTAGATGATATTGCAATAAGTGAAATTATGACGCCCCATTCCGTCATCTATGCTTTAGACGTAGATGAAACTATTGGCACACTATTTAAAACAAATCGCGAACTACCATTTGGGAGAATCCCATTATATTATAAAGATTTAAATACCATAATAGGAATCGTTCGTAGACGAGATTTACTCAGTGCCAAAGCAAAAGACCAAGATAGTCTGAAGATTCGCGCTTTAGCACAAACGCCCATTTTCATTAAAGAAAAAGCGGTAGCCGCAGAAGCGCTTGAATTATTTCTTAAGCACAGGCAGCAACTCGCCATCGTCATCGATGATGCAAATGAAACAGTAGGTGTCCTCTCAATGGAAGATGTCATCGAACATATTATTGGAGAAGAAATCTTTGAAGATGATGATCCCGCCATCGACATGCGAGAGCTCGCTCGATTAAAAGATACTCAATCTAAGAAAAAAAATCGCCCCACTCTGTCCTGATCACTCAGTCCTAATTTAAGCCAAGTCTTGGGCGTAAGCTTTTGCGAAATAGGTGAGGATTATATCCGCTCCCGCTCTACGAATTGCTAGTAAAGATTCATCCCGACAGGCCTTTAAATCTAACAAGCCTTTCTCTGAAGCCGCCATGATCTGTGCGTACTCTCCAGAAACTTGATAAGCAGCGACCGGCAATATTGTAGATTCTCGAACTTCTCGAATAATATCTAAATACGGGCCCGCAGGCTTCACCATAAGAATATCTGCACCTTCTAATTCATCTAAACTCGTCTCTAGCAGTGCTTCCCTTCGATTTGCTGGATTCAATTGATAACTTCTTTTATCAATATTCAGCCCATCTTTAGAAGAGACACTCCCAACCGCATCCCTAAAAGGTCCATAAAATGCTGAAGCATATTTAGCCGCATAAGAAAGAATTAAAACTGATTCAAAAGCATTGTCATCTAAAGTTTTTCTGATCACCCCCACTCTGCCATCCATCATATCCGAAGGTGCAACCATAGTCGCTCCAGCATCTGATGCTAAGACGGCCATCTCGGCTAAAATATCTACGGTTACATCATTCAGTGGTGACGATGAACCCATTTCAACAATCCCATCATGTCCCTCAATGGTATAAGGGTCCAGAGCTAAATCAGCGATAATTATCAACTCAGGGAAACGCAGACGCAAAGCTCTGATCGCACGATAAATCAAGCCTTCGGGATTTAAAGCCTCACGACCCATATTACACTTCAAAGCTGTTTCAATCTTAGGAAATAAGGCTACGCCACCAATTCCAAGTTCAATCAAGGACTCACATTCCTTTAGTAATAAATCAATTGAAAGACGTTCAATCCCAGGCATAGAAGCTATTGGTTCGCAAATTGAATCACCCTCAACCACAAAAAGAGGTTGAATTAACTTCGAAACTTTTAAATCTGTTTCCTCAACAAGATCACGTAAAGATTGGTTTTGACGCAATCTTCTTGGTCGATGAATCAAATCTAATTGATAATCTTTTTTATCTGACATATGGATTAACTTAAATAAAACTTCTCACTAATCAAGTATTTGCTCCAAACCTTTTAAACAAGACTGTTTTCAAAACTATGCCAGTTAAACTATACGATACATTAACTAGAGCCAATCAAACCTTAAGCCAACCCACTGGTCGACCTTTCTATTTTTATTGCTGCGGGCCAACTGTCTATGGACCTGCACATATTGGTAACTTCCGCACCTTCTTAATTCAAGATGTTCTTAGACGAGTATTGGAAGTTGATGGATTTAAAGTTAAGCATGTACGAAATATCACCGATGTAGATGATAAAACTATCCGCGAATCCCAAGCTAACAAGCAAAGCCTAAAAGCATTCACAGAATATTGGACGGAAAAATTTCATGCTGATTGTCAAAGCCTCAACTTACTGCCACCAAGTGCAGAACCCAAAGCAGTCGATCATATTAATGAACAGATTCAACTCGTCGAAAAATTAATTGAAAAGGAGCACGCCTATGTAGAAAAAGATGGGTCGGTCTACTTCCGAGTACAATCTTGCTGTGATTATGGGAAGCTCAATCGCATCAACCAATCCGAATTGAAAACTCAATGCGAAAATTCCTCAGGAAATACTAATTTAGCCGACGAATACGACCGAGAATCCATCTCCGATTTTGCGCTTTGGAAAGCTCGTAAAGACGAAGATGGAGACAACTTTTGGGCAAGCCCTTGGGGAGAAGGACGACCCGGCTGGCACTTAGAATGTAGTGCCATGGTTCACAGTACATTTGAAGGCCAAACGATTGATTTACATGGAGGTGGTATCGACCTTTGTTTCCCTCATCATGAAAATGAAATCGCACAATCACAATCAGCCTACGAACAAACTTTCTGCACACATTGGTTTCATTCTGCCCACCTCAGGGTCGAAAATAAAAAAATGTCCAAAAGCTTAGGAAACTTATATACATTGGACCAATTAGTGGAAAAAAACCATACGCCTATGGCACTACGTTATACCCTAATAGCATCAAGCTACCGTCAGCCACTTAACTTTACCTTTGATGGCTTACGTGCCTCAGAAAGTGCGCTAAATAAAATCGAGCGTTTCGCTGAGGCTCTACTTGAAAAAGCTAACCTAAGCAAAGAGCGATTCAATGAAAACTTTGTGATTACACACCAACTCAAAGACTTCGGACTTCTGCAAGATGCTTGGGAAGGGCTCAGCAATAACCTCAATACCTCCGCTTGCTTAGGCTCACTCTTTGGATTAATCGGATCAAACCCAATCAGCAAACTCAATTTAGCCGAAACTGAAAATCTACTCAAGGCACTAGGCTCTATTCTTTATGGACTTGGTTTACAGCTATTCTCAAATCCAAAACAAGATTCAGAAGCCCCTCAAGCAATCCTTGAACTGGCAAAAGAGCGATGGGAAGCTAAGCAAAACAAAGACTATTCCAAAGCAGACTCACTAAGGAAAAGCTTACAAAAAGAAGGTTGGGACGTCAAAGATACTCCGACCCACTTCGAACTCTTTCCCCTCAATAAATAAGTTCACACAGTTCTGATATGAATCAAAGCTCACTTAAAATTCAAGCCATAGGCAAACGCCATTCACTTTGGGGTGAAGGCCCTATTTGGTGGAATGATTCACTTTACTATGTCGATATCGAAGGCAAGGCCATCATACGAATCAATCCAGATACTGAAGAAGAAACTGTATGGGAATTTCCTGAGCGCATCGGCTGTATCGCCCCCTGCAATAATAGCCAGCTACTCTATGCTGGTGACAATGGTATCTCTATTTTTGACATACAAACAAAAGTAAGCACCTCTATCACTGACCCAGAAAATCATCTCCCAGACAATCGATTCAACGATGGCAAATGTGACCCATATGGACGATTTTGGGGCGGGACAATCAGCCTAAAAAAAATTAAAGGAAGTGCTTCACTCTATTGCCTAGATACGAATCAAAATCTTGAAAAAAAACTTGAAGGACTGACCAACTCTAACGGTCTTGCTTGGTCTCAAGACAAGAAACGTTTCTTTCATATCGATACGCCAAGTCGAAGCATCCAAGCCTATATTTACAACGGAGCCTCTGCTGAAATTTCTCAAGCCACAACCATAGTCGATACAGAAGCACTAGGATTTGACAGTTCTCCAGACGGAATGACCATTGATGTTCAAGACAACCTATGGGTTGCCTTTTGTCATGGAGGCTGTGTTGCCTGTTTCGACTCAAGAAACGGTAAGCTCCTTCAAACCATTGAAATACCTGCCATTGAAACAACTGCTTGCACCTTCGGTGGAACTGAACTCAAACGACTCTTTGTCACTACCGGTATTAAAAAAGATACCCCAGAAAATAATGCAGGGAGAATATTTGTCATCGATGGTTTGCCAATAAAGGGCACACCTCCAAATACCTATACTCTTGTATAAAGATCAAAGTGCCTATTACATTTAATACACTATTGACTCAATAACCTAAGATTCCCTTTTTAGAAATCATGAAAGAAATGTCTCCACTAGAAACACTGCGTCATTCATGTTCACATGTGCTCGCAACTGCTATTCTCAGACTATACCCAGACACACAACTCGATATCGGACCGCCTACAGACAACGGCTTTTATTACGACATTGATTGCCAGAAAAAACTCGATGCCTCAGATCTTGAAGCCATTGAGAAAGAAATGAAAAAGGTGATTAAAGAAAATCAGAAATTCATTCGTATAGAAGCCACGCGAGAAGAAGCCAAAGCAAAAATTGAATCTAGCGGACAGACACGCTATAAATTTGGCCGATTAGATGACATCCCCGAAGGCGAAGCTGTCAGTTTTTTCCAAAACGGTGAATTTATTGACCTTTGTGCCGGCCCTCATGTTAACTACACAAAAAAAATCAAGGCCTTCAAACTTCTTTCAATTGCGGGTGCTTACCACCGAGGAGATGAAAACAATACACAACTCCAGCGCATTTACGGAACTGCGTTCCCTTCAGCCCAAGAGCTTGAAGATTATTTAGAGAAATTAGAGCAAGCTAAAGCGCGCGATCACCGAAAACTTGGAAAGGAATTAAAACTCTTTCACATCGATGAAGCCGTTGGCTCTGGCATGATTTTATGGACACCTAACGGATCCATTATACGAAACGAACTGCAGCATTTCATCAGTGAAGAGCTCAGAAAATCAGGCTATAGTCAGGTTCACACGCCCCACATTGGTAAACTTGGTCTTTATCGAACCTCTGGACACTTCCCATATTATAAGGAATCACAATTCCCTCCTGTAGTAGAACCTGGAACACTTGAGCAACTAGCGAGCGAAGGCTGCTCCTGTGGTGAACTTTCCAATAAACTCAATAATGGAACGGTTGATGGCTATCTGCTCAAGCCAATGAATTGTCCAATGCACATCAAAATTTTTGATAGCCAACCTCACTCCTATCGAGATCTTCCCGTTCGATTAGCCGAGTTTGGAACCGTATATCGTTGGGAACAATCTGGTGAACTTAATGGGATGACTCGAGTTCGAGGCTTCACCCAAGATGATGCCCACCTTTTTTGTACCGAAGAACAAATTGCCGAAGAAATTGCCGGCTGTTTAAATTTAGTAAAACTTGTTTTTCAAACTTTAGGTATGAATGATTATCGTGTTCGTATTGGTCTCCGTGATGCCGACTCTAGTAAATATGTCGGACAAGCAGAACAATGGGATCACGCAGAAAACGCATTGAGAGAAGCGGCCAAAAAACTCGACGTTGATTTTACTGAAGAGCAAGGCGAAGCTGCATTTTACGGACCTAAAATCGACTTTGTGGTTAAAGATGTCATCGAGCGCGAATGGCAACTCGGCACTGTACAAGTTGACTATAATTTACCCGAACGCTTTGACCTAAGCTACATTGGAGCTGATAATGAAAAACATCGTCCCGTAATGATTCACCGTGCACCCTTCGGTTCTATGGAGCGTTTCTGTGGAGTACTTATTGAACATTTTGCAGGAAACTTCCCAACTTGGCTTGCTCCTGAACAAGTTCGTATTCTCCCTATGAATGATGAACTCGTCGAAGCAGCAAAAACCATTGAAAATCAATTATCTGCGGCGAAGATACGATGCACTGTTGATGAAGTGGCGGATAAACTCGGGGCAAAAATTCGTAAAGCAGAGATCGCCAAAGTTCCTCACATGATCATCCTTGGAAAGAAAGAAGCAGAAGCAGGTAAAATTTCAGTACGTTCCCGAGCCAATAAAGAGCTAGAAAATATCTCAGACACAGCCACTTTTATAACATCACTAGTAGAGATTATAAAAACGAAAAAATTACCCAATAATAAATAAGCTAAAATAGCTCATTTATTCCTATTTTTATCTAATATCCTAGATAAGACTAAGAATCCTTGACTTCAAAGCATGGTTGGCTTTGATAAATCGTTCGGAAGCCAGGGTAGCTCAGTGGTAGAGCAGAGGACTCATAAGCCTTTGGTCGGGAGTTCAAATCTCCCCCTTGGCACCATTTTTGCATCAAATATTTCACTATGTTTACGGGTATTGTTGAAGAGACAGGAATCGTGCGTTCTTTTGAAGAACAGGATCAAGCATGGCGTCTTGTAATCGAAGCAAAATTAATTTTAGACGATATCAAATTAGGTGATAGTGTTTCTATAAATGGTTGTTGTCTGACTGTGGTCGCCATTGAAGATTCATGTTTATCATTTGATTTATTAGCCGAATCGATTCTCAAAACCTCTATCAAGTCGGTATCTACGGGCAGTCTGGTCAATCTTGAACGAGCTTTACTCCCAACATCTCGAATGGGAGGGCATTTTGTTTCAGGACATGTTGATGGCTTAGGTTCCATTTGTGCAATTGAAGAAAAAGGCAAAGATACCATTATTGAAATCACCCCAGCCGAATCGGATCTTGCTTCATTGAAATATGTCGTGCCCAAGGGATGTATCACCTTAGACGGTATCTCCCTAACTGTTTATTCGGTAAATGAGTCGAGTTTCAGCGTTTGGCTAATCCCTCACACCTTAGAAGTGACTAATTTGCACAGTAAAGCAGTCGGTGATCCTATTAATATCGAGTATGATATGTTCGCTAAGTATTTAGAAAAGCTACAAACTGCAAAATAACTAAGGTATCTTTTTATTAATTTTTATTGAGCTTATCACGGTAATCACTTCTATAAGAATTACATTTAAGCTATGGAAGATATAATAATTTTAGGAACAGGCTGTGCAGGTTTAACTGCAGCCATCTACACAGGTCGTGCACAATTAAATCCTCTCGTGCTAGAAGGATCTCAGCCAGGAGGACAACTGACTACCACTTCTGAAGTAGAAAACTTTCCCGGATTTCCTGAAGGGATCGATGGATATACGATGATGGATCGCTTGAGAAAACAAGCTGCACGATTTGGGGCACGATTTGAACACGCAAAAATTGACTCCATAGAAGTTAACGGAACGACAAAAATTTTACATGCCGGTGAAAAGACTTTTGAAGCAAAAGCAGTGATTATTGCAACTGGTGCCAGACCTAGATTGCTCGGCATTCCTGGTGAAAAAGAAATGTACGGCGGTAAAGGTGTCACAACCTGTGCAACTTGCGATGGTGCTTTCTATAGAGATATGGATGTAACGGTAATAGGAGGCGGAGATTCTGCCTGTGAAGAAGCCCTCTTTTTAACACGCTTTTGTTCGAAAGTTACCTTAGTGCATCGTCGTGATACTTTAAGAGCTTCAAAAATAATGGCCGAACGAACGCTTGCCCATGAAAAAATTGAAGTGGTTTGGAATGCAAACCCCGAAGCCGTTCTCGCAGATGAATCAGGCAATGCAAGAGCCTTACAGGTGCAAAAAACAGATACAGGCGATTCATTAGAGATTCCTTGTAAAGGTGTCTTCATCGCCATTGGACATATTCCTAATACAGATTTCGTTGAAGGATTACTCGATCGAGATGACAATGGCTACATAGTCCCCGACTCTGGAAGCCAAGTACGTACTTCCCTTCCCGGATTATTTGCTGCAGGTGATTGCGTTGATCACGTTTATCGCCAAGCAATCACAGCTGCAGGTATGGGTTGCCAATCAGCGATTGAAGTCGAACGCTGGTTAGCTGAACTGTAATATGGATTTATCTGATTTAAGAATACGCTACACCAAAGACAGTTTCAGTGAAGCTGATCTCTTAGAAAGCCCATTTGACCAATTTGAAAAATGGTTTTCTGAAGCACTTAAGTCTAAATTAGATGAACCTAATGCGATGTGTCTGGCTACGATATCACCCGATGGAAAACCTCGTACTCGAATCGTATTAGTTAAAGATTTCTCAAAGGACGGTCTGATTTTTTACACCAACTACGAAAGTGCTAAAGCTAAGGGCATGGATGTTCATAAAGATGTTTCGGTCAATTTCGTATGGCATCCTTTACAGAGACAAATTAATATTCAGGGCTACACGGAAAAAGTAGATCGCAAAGTTTCCGAACTATATTTCCACAGTCGCCCAAGAGGCAGTCAATTAGGAGCACTTGTCTCGCCGCAAAGTACTGTTATTGAATCCCGTAAAATACTTGAAGAACGTCTAGCTGAATTAGATGCCCGTTATAAGGACGAGCCAATTCCACTTCCTGAAAATTGGGGTGGTGTTCGTATCGTACCCACCCGCTTTGAATTCTGGCAGGGTCGTGACAATCGCTTGCACGATCGCTTTGAATATATTTTAAAGAATGATCAATGGTCGAGCCAACGACTTGCCCCTTAACTCAAAAAGATATCTGATATGCTATACCAATCTGACAAACTCCTCCTCATTGCTGGTCCTTGTTCACTTGAAAGTAGTGACCTTTGTCGCGAAGTAGCCGATACACTGACTGAATTACAGCAAGTATACCCAGCGCTTAATATTATTTTCAAAGGCTCTTTTGATAAGGCCAACCGAACCTCTATCAAAAGCAACCGCGGTATTGGTATAGATGAAGGTTTAAATATTTTCCGAAGCATCAAAGAAGAATACGGCTTCCCAACGCTGACAGATATTCATTTACCTGAGCAGGCACAAACTGTATCCGAAGTTGTTGATGTCTTACAAATACCTGCATTCTTATGTCGCCAAACCGACTTGCTTGTCGCTGCCGCAGAAACCAAGAGTGTTGTGAATGTGAAAAAAGGACAGTTTTTATCACCCCAAGAAATGGCTCATGTCGTGGATAAATTAGAATCATTAAAAGCTCAAGAAATTTGGCAAACTGAACGAGGCACCAGCTTTGGCTATCAAAACTTAGTCGTAGATATGCGAAGTTTTGGTATTATGAATGAATACGGTCACCCGACTATCATCGATGCAACTCATAGTGTGCAACTTCCAGGAGCAGGTAATGGAACAAGTAGCGGCCAACGAGAATTTGTTCCCCTGCTGGCACGAGCAGCCTTAGCTGCAGGAGCCGATGGAGTTTTCCTTGAAACCCATCCCAACCCAGAAAAAGCGATTTCCGATGCGGCGACACAATTGCCACTCAATGAATTATCTGGCTTAGTACGTCAATTATTGGCGATTAAAATGGCTTCGCTTTCCTAACCCGTAAATTGTCTCACTCGTATGCGTATCACAGGAGGCAAAGCAAGAGGCATCGCTTTAAAATCCCCTAAGGATCACGGAACCCGACCAGCAACCGACCGCACACGAGAAGCACTCTTTTCTAGCTTAGCCGTAAGTATTCTAGATACAAGCTGCCTAGACTTATTTGCCGGAACTGGCAGCTATGGTTTTGAGGCTTTGAGCCGAGGGGCTAAATCTTGTCAATTTATCGAGCACAACCGAGTGGCCATCGACTGCCTAAAACAAAATGCCCAAGCCGTGACAAAAAGCGCAGAGCTATGCTCAGAAGCCGTGCAAGTGAAGCAATCCGATTTACTTAAGTCTGATCCTAATGCTCATACCAGTCCACAGAGCTTTGATTTTATTTTCTTAGATCCGCCCTATACTTTGTGGGAAAGCCATGCCAAATATTTATTGAATACCCTCGCATTAAGCTATGCCCATGAAGACACCCAACTTATCTTAGAGTGTCCAGGAGATTTAAGCCTAGACGAAGTTTCCTCAGATTGGAGCCTAAAAAAAAGACTAGGTAAGTCAGGCAAAGGCAAGCCGACCATCGCAATATATCAAAAAATCAAATCGGCTTCCTAAGCCCGAAAAAACTACGTGTGGTTTCTGCAAGCTGTTTGGCTAAGTCCTCTGGATCAAGCCCAAGTAAGTCAGCACATTTCAAACCAATATTAGCTACATATGCCGGCTCATTCTTTTTGCCTCGATGAGGCTCTGGCGTTAAATAAGGACTGTCCGTCTCAATCATTAAGGTCTCAATTCCCTGCTCGACTAAAGCCTTCTGTACATTCGGTGCATTTTTATAAGTGATAATACCCGTAAACGAAGCACGTCCACCCCGTCGTATCAGTAGCCTGATTTGTTCGGCTGAATAGCTGAAACAATGTATCACTACTTTCTCCCAGTCCACACCTGATGCATCTATCATGGATAAGGTATCTTCAAAGGCATTGCGACTGTGGATGACAATCGGACAGTCCTGTCGCTTCGCGATCTGCAACTGAGATTCAAAGGCTGATTGTTGATGGGATTTTAAAGCCCCCGAAGATTTGGCTTCTTTTGGTAAATGAAAATAATCGAGTCCGATCTCGCCTAGGGCTACAGGGAGCGAGGGTCGGCTAAAATAAGCTTCCAATTGATCCACCGCTACTTCCCATTCTTCCGTCACATAGCAAGGATGTAAGCCAACCGTATAAGCGATGCGATCGGGCATCTTCGAAGCTAGATCATAATTGATCGACCAATCTTTTAAGTCGGTACCAATGGCAATCATTTGCTCCACGCCAGAGGCTCGCGCTCGCTCCAAAACTTCAGGCAGAATACCCTTATTTAAATAGCCGTCCAAATGACAATGACTGTCGATCCATTCCATAGTACCTACTGTGATAAAAGAAAGGTCAGAAAAGTCATCATAAAAAAGCCCGTTACGAAAACGGGCTTTGATAATATTGAAAATATTTGTATCGGATTAATCCGCAATCGTTACATTTCTAAACTTATTGCCTGCTGGAGTTCCCACTGCAGGTGATTGATAAATCGTATTTGCTTTGATATTATCGTAAGACTGATTGCTTAATGAACCACCTGGAGTCACTAGATTAGCCGTAACAAAAATCAATAGATTACGTTTTTGACGTGTCTCACCTTCCGAGCGGAACAAGCGACCTAAGCCTGGAATGTCACCAAGGAAGGGCACCTTATCGTAAACTGAATGAACTTCGTCGCGATTTAATCCACCCATGACTACTGTTGCACCATCATAGATCGTCACTTCCGTAGTGATCTCACGAACTGAGAAAATAGGCTGATAGAAACCAGAGGGAATAACCGCTGTGGTTGTTCCGGATAAAGCGATACTAGGTCCACCATAATCAACAAATCCTTCAAATTCAGTCACACGAGGGGAAAGTTTCAAGGCAATGGTATTGTCCTTTCCTACATTAGGAGTGACTGACATCTCGACCCCAACATTTCGCATGATAAAATCTTGTGGAGTCCCTGCCGTAATTGAGACTGCAGCACCGCCACCTTCATCTCCGCCGCCTCCACCAGAAGAAACGGTTGATTCTATATCACCATATGATTGTGGATAGCGTAGCTCCTGTGCCACCGTAATATCAGCTTGCTTGCCTGACAAAACAGTCACCTTAGGTGCACTCATTAAGTCTGAACCCGTTTTTCTCGCAAGTGCTTGTATTTGTAAATTAACATTTATGTCGTCTAATATAAAACCTTCTGACAAAACATTTCCTAATATATCTGTAGTACGAGCATCAGAGAAAGCTACAGTTTGATTTCCAAAGTCTAACGAACCAGACACATTTGGAGGTCTGATAGAAATTTCCTGAGGTGCATCGACGCCATTACTAAGAACGGCCGTACTTGCAGAATTAAGGGATGTACCCAATTCATTCAATGTCCTTAGATTTGGACCGGCCACCCAATCTTCTCCCGTTTTACCGTTGCTAGTAATTCTCCAGTGAAATCCTAGCTCATCAAGGTCATTTTGAGACACTTCCAAGAATTTAGTTTCGATTTCAACCTGTTTTACCTCGGTGTAATTTCGTAAGATAGTGCGCAGACGCTCTAAATTTCTAGGTGTTTGAGTAACAATTAATTGCTCTCCATCAAAGGCTAAACTGGCCCCTGTGATTCCTTCAAAATTAACTCCTGCATTCTGGAAGAATTTTTGCAATGCGTTTTTCTCTTGATCTTGGCTTTGCTCTAAAGAAATACTTGCATCACCAAATGGGTCGTCGGACTCAGAAGCAGAAGATGTATCACGAAATCCTGTTAATCGTATTACAGTTGCTCTAGAAAGTGGGAAAAACTCCGTAAGGGTAGATGAAGAACCACCGATTGAATCGCTTGCCTGTATGGTTACCGCATCCTGACCTACATCATACGTGAAATTAACCTGCTGAGTCACAAATTGTAGGATTTTGTCTAAGCTCAAATTTCTTAAGGTAATATTTATTTTAGGATTAAATTCACTTGAATCAAATAATGCGACCATGTTCACCCCTTGGCCTTCTGGATCATATTCCACAGAAAGTTCGGATAAAGTTTCAATTACACGAGTTAAGGCCATTCCAGTGAAATTCACTTTGGGTAAAATAATATTCTCTAACTTGCGAAGCAAAGTGGGCACAACTACTTCTGCAGCAACATCCGAATCTTCTAATTCAAATACTTTAGCTTGCTCCCAACTATTATCCACTGAATTCAACATATTCGCACGTGTTTTGTAAAGATTTAGGCCCTGAACATCTGCTAAAACTTGGGATAGTTTAATCGCTAATACCTTAGCTTCCTTGCTATTTGGGTCGCGTGCTTCAATTTCTTCAATGGTCGATACCGCACTGGCTAAATCGCCAGCAGCGATTTGTGAGCGTGCAATCAATAATAAAGCTTCAACTTCAGATGACTGCTCTGCATATATTGGGCTAACCTCTTCTACAGGAAGTAGATTGCTCTTAGACATTGGCCGAAACGTATTAAAAAATGAAGAGGCACTACTGTCTTGTGCTTCTGTTACTTCGACTTCAACTTCGTCATCTGATTCTGATGCATTAGGAACTAAAAGACCTTCATCTTCTATAGATTGATTAATTGATAACAGTAGTTTTTGAACATTTGTATCATTGGGCGCTAAAGCGATCAGCATCTCTACTTTTTCTTTAGCAAGAAGCAATTCTCCGGCATCACGTGCGAGAAGTGCTTCTGACATAAGTTGTATTTTTTCCGACGCGTTAGCATCTTGAGCAAATACTGTCGTAGTCGTTAAGTTTAGACCCAAAAGCATAGCGATAATCAAAGTTATGCGTTGGATATTTTTAGCAGGAATGTTTTTCATATTTTGTTTTCCGTTTATTTGAGCAAATTAAAATTAAATTGTATGAGTATGTTTTTAAAAAAATGAGCGAAAGGCATCTTCCACGCTTGTCGGCTCGTTTGGTGATTCCTTTTTGATCTCTGCTTCGGCTTCAGCTTCATCGGGCGAAGTGATGGTGAGCAATTGAGTGATTGGATCATTGTCGGGGATGAGCTTTGTGACTAAAGCCGTACGATTTTCATAATCAATAGCATCTAGTTGATATTCCACGCTTCCAATATTAAAACTAGCATTAGCACCCGAAAGCACATAGCTCTCATTGCTATTATCCACTCCAAATACTGCTTCGATCTTATCTTCGTATAAACTCTGGTCATGCCTTAAGTTAACGATACGATTGCTGACATTATCTTCTAACTTCAACCAAGCGATGATCTGAGTATTTTCTTCATCGTCATAATTGCGCTCCACACGCCAATCGAGTAGCTTAAATCCGTATTCGGCATCACTATCATCAGGACTGAGTCGTAAAAGATGACCATCTTCAACGCTGTGTACTAAAATAGTGGTTTTGCTTTGATCATTGCGATCTTCTTCAACAAAGCCTTCAAGCTGGAAGCGGTAAGGATTCATTTTAATCTCTAATAAGTGAATTCCTAGTGGCTCGTCTGAAGTGACAAAGTAAGGAGGGCGAAAGACAAATTCACCTCTTCCGTTAATGTAAATTTCGGGCGGTGTGAACAAATCAAACAACTCACCTTTAGCCTGTTCTTTCGCTTTTGGCCAATCTGCGTTCACCGCTGCTGCCTCAGGGATGTCAATGGCTTGATACGGCTTAAGGATAGTAGGTGCTTTTGTTTCTACGTTCTTTTCTGATTGAAAAAGGAAATAAAACCCTAGTCCAATAATGAGTAGTCCACCTGCAATTGATAAAATTAATTTTTCGTTTAGTTCTTTCATTATTAATGCACTCTTTTATCAACCATTTTGATTTAAATTGAGTCCTCCTTTTGAGAAAGGTCTTCGGGCAATACGATCTCAATATATTCTAATGTTAAGGTAAATTCGGAAATATTTTCGGTGACAACTGGCTCTTGTTTTTGCTCCTCTGTTAGGTCTTCTGCTTCTTCCTCAAATAGCGCGAACTCATCTTCGTCTTCGTCATATGAGCTTTTAATAGATTCTTTTGGACGAGAGACATTTATGCTTCGTACTACTATAGGGCGCTCGAACTCAGCCAAGCGATTGAGGAAACTTCTGAGGGTATTAGTTTTTCCAGAAAATGAAATTTGGAAAGGAATTGTATCAATCGCACCTTCGACTTTCGATGTGACTGATGAATTGATTCTAAAAATAGAAGGGTCTCCATAATAGTCATCGTTGCCATTATCTCGATCCGATATTTTAGCCGAATGTCGTTTGACGGCTATTATACTTTTGGGATTTGTTGCAAACAGCTCACTGATGAGGAAATCAAGGATCACACGTTGCTGATCAAGCATAGCAATCTCTTCGGCTTGGTTGGGCACTTTTGACTCAACTTTAAAACGGTCGAAACCAAAGGCGAAATCATTAGGAACCTCAATCGGAGCCGGACCATAATTGTTTTCATGATTTTTGGCTAATGTAGTAAATTTTGAAATATATTGCTGAATACCTGCAGTAACTCGCACCCCATCAATAGATGCCTCTGCTTCAAGCCCTCTCTCTAGCTCTTTTCTTATCGATTGAAGTTTTTCCGATAATTTCAAAACATTTAAATTAGAGATAGTCACGTTTTCATCCACAGGTGATGGTTGCGCTACAAGCATGCGAGTAAAATTTCTTTCTGTTCGCTTAAAGCTCTTAGAACCTTTACTCAGGTCCAAGATTGCGATTAGAGAAAAGACCAAGCCGACTACTAAAGCTATCGCACAAACAGATACACCTGAAAAAAATATAATATGTTTTTTAAAAAATTCCATAATCGCAAAGTAAATTTATTAAAGTGGCCTCTCCGTATCGATGATTAAGTTGATTTCAAAAGGTAATACTCTTAATCCGTCACTTAAGTATTTCCAAGAGATTTTGGGTGGTTTTGAAGAGACAACAAAATTAGAATCTTCAAAACTCGCTTGAATTTGCTTAATTCTGTTGGCCAAAATATCTTGATTAATTTCAGAGGCAGATTGACGAACTAACATCTTACCTTTCACAACCACTTCGTATGCGGGCTGAGCAGGAGCTTCTTCGAACTCATCATCGTAATCAGAATAGCTATAATCATCTTCAAAGGGATCTTCATTTTCATCTTGGCGCACCACGGTTAAATCATCAATCCATACGTCTTTAGCTTTAAAAATACTTTCTTGAATGTCGGCAAAAAACTGAATCCAGTTTGTTTTTGTCTCAACTAAACCCTCGACTTGACTAATGGATTTACTGAGGATTTTAGCAGTGGCTTCATTTTTCTCAATAACCGCTTCATTGCTCTCAAAGGGTTGAGCTACTTGCTTAAGCGTTTTCAAAGAAGCATTAGTCAAATCAGTTGCCTTAGAAAAGCCAGAATAAATAAGCCAGGGAAATAATGCTAATAATACTGCCGCAAGTGCCAAAATTGGCTTTTGGCGAATGAACTTCAACTCTTGTTGAACATTAATAGGGATCAGATTTAATTTTCTGCTATTTTCAACTAACTTAAACTCTTTAATCGCTTCGCCTACCACCTCACTTAATTGAAAATTTAAATTATTGGTCTCCAATGCTAGATTTACAGGCAATTCAACTTTAGCAAAAGCATCAAATAACTCAATACCTTGCCCTAAATCCTGAGAAATTTTATTGCGTAGAATTTCAGACTGAGCGCCTTTTCCGGTAATATAAATATGTTTGAGAGAATTACCTCCTTTTTGGCGACGATACATCAAAACCGAACGATTCACTTCTTGAGCGAAACGGCGAGAGAAGTTTGCCATACAGGTTTGCATCAAGCTAAAAGCAGAACTTTCTTCATCGATTTCCGTTTCATCTTTAAAAAATCGAAGTTTTATATCTTCAGACTCCTCAAAGCTTTTCCCTAAAGTGTCTGAAAGAAATTGAGTCAACGTGTTGCCTCCGAAATTAATCGTTCGAACAAAAAAGCCTTCAGCGTTTTTAAAGAAGAGGTTAGACGAATGAGCACCGACATTGATAACCAAGACATCATTTTTCAAATCTGGGTTTGAATATTCGAGCGATGCAAAAGTAAGTATGGTAGCAGCATTGATGGATTCAATCAGCAATCCTGAATGCCTTATAATTTCACAAAATTCATTGGCTATATCTGCCTTGCCTGCGCCGAGCAAAACTTCGGATTCGATGCCATCATCACCGATCAAATCTCCGTCCCAAACTACTTCATCTAAATCATATGGCAAATTATGCTTTGCTTCGAAAGCAAGTACTTGAGCTTGCTTGCTTTTAGCCACACTAGGAAGGAGTAATGTTTTAGCTAATACCCGATTACCCGGAATAATAAAATGAGCCTTCCCTGATAATTTACCTTTTTGGATAATTTCTTGAATGCCAACGGAAACTGCATCTAACCACGCCTCATCATTTTGGTAATCATAATTTAAGGATACAGAGTGTGAATTTTCAATCTTCAACTGATTGCCATTGTAAGAAACAACAGTAGCAGAAATGTGACTGGATCCACAATTTATGATTAAACGACTATTTTCTTTGCTCATCTAAATTTTCTTAAATTAGTTAGTTTGTATATTATTGACTCTTAAATAAACAGGAGCATCTGGATCATTGCCAGCGATCGTAATTGGTGCCAGATAACTAGGCATTAATCGACCATAATTTTTGATGCTTCTTGCTTTAGCTTTTTTAACAAAATTATTTAAACTTTCCTCATTCTGTAAATTTGAACTAAAAGCACGTCTTTGAGGACTAATGGGAATTCGTTTAGCAGTAAGCTCAGCATAGAAATAATCGGGTTTATGATAACGGTTCATTTCAATCTCTTTGCCAGGAATGTAAAAACGTACAGTATTCTTATCCCCTCTTTCTAAAATCATAGCGATAACTTCTGAATAAAAATAATCAATACCACCAGCAATTTTATCATTTTTAAACCCTAGATATAAGCCGACATTAACATTTTCAATGTATCTCTCAGAAAATGCTCCCGGAAGCGTATTGCGACCCGTATTAATCTCAACTTCACTCATTAGCCAATCATTTTGCAGTGAGGTAAACTTAATTTTATGAACACTCACCACTTGCGCTATGGAGATTAACGTAAAGGAGATAAATACAATGAAATAAAAAACTGCTCGAGAAAGATACATTATAGGGTGACAAAAAAATAGTTATCAAGTATACATTCTTGCATAGAATGTAAGAACTATAAAGAAATAAGAGCTATTATTAATGTAAAATAATGCAACTAAAATAATAAAATTGTAAAAAAAATCTCCCCCAAAAGCCCAATTTAGCAATTAGACTATGGAAAAATTGAATTCACATCTCCCATTTAAAATTAGCTGCCTCGTCTTTATCACAAATAGAAAAGGTGAAAATTTACTAATAAAACGAAATAAGTCGCCTAATAAAGGCTGCTGGAGTCCGATTGGCGGAAAACTAAATATGCATTTAGGGGAATCTCCTTATGAATGCGCAAGACGAGAAACCCAAGAGGAAATCAATTTAAGCTTAGAAGATAAAGACTTACACTGCTTTGGCTATATTTCAGAGAAAAGTTATGAAGGATCAGGTCATTGGCTAATGTTCTTATTTCAATCAAAAATCTCTCTTGATGTAGTTCCTCAGACAATTGATGAAGGTAGTTTCCGTTTTTTCTCTCGCTCTGAAATCAATACACTATCCATTCCGGAAACTGATAAAAAACTACTATGGCCTTATTATGATTCTCACAGAAATGGCTTCATAGGCATACGTGCCAATTGCAACCCAAGCAATAAACTAGAGCTAACTGAAGAAATTTCCCTACTCTAGTTTTTTAATTCAATCCATTCACCCAAGATTCTCTTCATTCAGATGCACTCGCTTGCTTAAAATTACCCGCATCCACATTCCAAACTTGCCAATTTCGGCTCGCTTCCCCCACTGAAAACTCAGTACCTGAGGCAATGATTTGAACATCTTCAGAACAACTAGACCAAAAGCTTTCTTTCCGCTTAGGATCAAGTTCTCCAAGAATATCGTCGACCAAAATAACCGGCTTGATTTTCAGTTTTAATTCAAACAAGGAAGCTTGTGCCATACGCAAAGCCACACTAAGTCCACGCTGCTGGCCATCCGAGCCATATTCTTTTGCACCCCCTATGGCCAAACTGATGACATAGTCATCTCGATGAGGTCCTCTGCTTGTAGAACCCATAATAAGATCTTTCTTTCTCTGTTCAGCAAAAAATTGCTCATAGTCGTGAACAGAAGCAAGGTCTGTATCTGGTTTGTAAGCAAGTAATGGACTTTCATTGTCCTCAGAAAAAGCTTTGTAAACATTCGCTAAAATCTGACTTATTTGCCCAATGCCCTCTTTTCGCTTAGTAACCAAGCTAAAAGCAAATTTCGCTAATTCTTTTTCAAATGCATCAAAAGCTAAGTCCTTAGAGCGCATTTTGAGTAAATGATTCCTTTCTTGAATCGTCCGGTGATACATACGAAGTGCTTCAAAATAATCAGGATCAACCGAAGCCAAAGTCATATCAAAAAAGCGACGACGCTCGCTAGGCGAACCTCGTAAAATCATTAGGTCACCAGAATGCAAAGGAACTACAGGAAATAAGCCAATAAAATCAGCTAAACGCTTCACCGGATCTCCATCGATCAATAAGACTTTGTGTTTCTCTTTTATTTGAAGTTCTACTTCCGTCATCCCCAATCTTTCGTGTTCTATTTCATAAAACAACTGAAACTCATTTGTATTTTTTTGAAACAATGGTTTGGTCAGTTGAGTACGGAAAGAACGTAAAGCCGAAATATACCCAATCGCTTCAAGGCAATTTGATTTTCCCTGCCCATTAACTCCAAGCATGAAATGATTTTTTTTCGATAACAATAAATCGCAAAAATCGATGTTTCTGAAGTGGGAAAACCGTGCCTTAGTAATCTGCATATTAAGCGAACTCTAGGGAATTAATAATTCTTGCCCCACTTTTAAGGAACGCGCACTGGATAGAGTATCACGATTTGCTTGATGGATATCATTCCAACGATTTGCCGTTCCATAAAACTTTTCGCTGATTTTACTAAGCGTATCACCTGCTAGAACCACGTAGCTCTTAGGCACTTCCCGAGGATCAACCATCCCAGTAGCGTTTGATGTTGAGGCGATATTGCTAGTTAAATTGCTTCCTTCCCTTTGGCTTGAATTCCCGTCATTAGGGATCATTTCATTCAATGATATCGACACTTGATTCATGGCCTCTTGACCCCTTTTTGCCTTAATCTCAAGCAAAGCTTTGTTATATTTTAGCTTTAGTGTGTCATTTTCCTTTTTTAACTTTTCGATAATTTCCAGTAGATCGATCCGATCTACATCTCCTTGAAATGGCTTTGTTGGGAGCTGTCTTAAAAATTCTAATTTAGCAGTTTCAATCAACTGTTTGACTTGAATTATTCTTTCGGACTCAGGCTTTAATTCAAGGTAGCGATCAAAATAAAAAATTGCACGAACTGGATCTTTCAAAGTATTCAAATAAATATATCCGACTTCCAAATGAGACTCGGGGGATTCTCTGCGAATTGAAATCAATCCTAAATAGGTAATCAAAGCATCTTCGTAACGCCCCTGGCTTTGAAACTCCTTGGCTAACTTAAATTGTCGCTCTTCCGTCTCATTAACTATCGAAAGCTCGCCTGATGAACAAGCACCGCAAAACATTAGACTGACTATTAGAAGAATTTGAAGCATTGAAGGATAGAATGGCAGATTATAAACTTCAGCAAATATTAAATTGCAACAGTCTTATTTCTGGTCAATCGCAAAGATGTGATAAACTAGAATCTGTCCCGCCTTTCCATAAATTTAATGTGTCAGCAGTAATAGAAATTGCTGACACTACCGCCATTTCTAATCGTAAAACTCGTGCTCCTAAATGAACGAATTTCCAATTATCTTTTAATAATAAGGCTCTTTCCGCATCAGACCATCCTCGCTCAGGCCCAAAGGCTAAAAATGTATGTGATGCCTTCGCGTCTTTGCTGCTTTGTAAGGAATCTCCCAAACCTTGACTCGCTTCATAATTATCCAGGGCCAAAAAAGCGATTTGATCGGTGGTCTGATAAATTTCAGATAATGCCGTTTTAAGATTTGTGTGCACCCGAATTTCTGGGACATGCGTGGTAAATGATTGCTCCGCCCCAAGTAGTAAGCGCTCTTTGTACTTTTCCTCCTCCCACAAACGGCTCTTCATGTAGGAGGGCTCGGTATTATCTGATTGAAAAAAATGAAACCGCCTCACTCCAAGGCAAGACGCTTCGAAAAGTACACGCTTGGCTGTATGCGGACGCGGCATTCCAATTAACAAATCAATAGACAAGCATGAAGGTGACACCTCTTGCTCAACTATACTCAAAGTAATTGAGGCATCTTCGTTAATTTTCTCAAGCTTTGCTAAAGCTCTATAACTATTGGTAAATCCAACATAAAATACACCACCCAGCTTAATCCTTAATACCGTTAAAATATGTAGAGTCCTTGGGTCGTCTGCTGACAAATCTAAATGTTCAAAAGGAGCTTCAAACAAAATTAAATTCATAATTAGCGGCGTCTTCCAAATTGACTCGAACGACTGTTGCGACGGCGGCGCACTGGTGTTTTTTCTTCTGAGCGAATCATTGGCTCTTGGATATAATTAAAGCCTTCAAGCTTTTGCTGAGGAATCGCTTGATCAATTAATTTTTCAATCGCGTCTAGATGAGATATTTCATCAAGCGCAACTAAAGTCGCTGCATCTCCTTCTTTTTGAGCCCTTCCAGTCCGACCAATACGATGCACATAATCCTCACTGTTTTCTGGCACATCATAATTAATCACATGCATGACGTGAGCGATGTCGAGACCTCTTGAAGCAATGTCCGTAGCGACTAAAATTTGTGCTTCCCCATCCTTAAATTGTTTCAAAGATTGCTCACGTACTTTCTGTGAAAGATTTGAATGCATCACCACGCATTTATGCTCTCTTGCTTGAAGCCAGCGAGCAATACGATCAGCACCATGCTTCATTCGACAAAAAATAATCAAACTTCCATCACCCATTTGCTCAATCAAGGCGATTAATAAATCAAATTTCTGCAAAGCCCCAATCGGGAAAACAGTATGCTTAACTGTACTCGCTGGACTTAGCTGAATTCCAATATTTACCTCAACTGGATTCTTCAAATGCTTTTGTATGATTCGTTTGATCGAATCTGAAACAGTCGCAGAAAATAAGAGTGTCTGCCTTTGAGGATTTTTACAAAAGCTAATGATTTTCAAAACATCATCAACAAATCCCATGTCCAACATCCGGTCTACTTCATCTAAAATCAAGTAGTCCACGCTCCTTAAATCAATCGTCTTATTTTTCACATGATCGATCAATCTTCCCGGGGTAGCCACGACGACATCCGCTCCTGAATTCAAGCAATCAATCTGCCCTTTATAGCCAACGCCACCATGCAATAAGCAAATATTTAAATCACATTCTTTACCAAATAGCATAAACTGCTCTTTGATTTGAGCGGCTAATTCACGTGTAGGACCAATAGCCAAGCACCGCACTCCCTTTTTCTTTGCTCCTGATTCAATCAGATGCAAAATAGGCAAAGCAAAAGCCGCCGTTTTCCCAGTACCCGTTTGAGCCGAACCAATAAGGTCTCGTCCGGATATAATATGTGGAATTGATTCTTGCTGAATGGGAGTCGGCTCCTTAAACCCAATAGAATCAATTACATTTTGAATTTTGGGAGCAAGTCCTAGTTTGGCGAACGTCATAAAATTTTATTTTACTTACAATAATGTTTCTTAGAAAACACAACGCATACGCTAAAACATAGATTATGCAAGCAAGGACATTTTGCCTACAAGTACGACCTTCTTCCTTCTTGCAAATGGATAGTTAAATCATATTCTTGGTACATGGTTCAAAATTATAGAGGTCGTATCGCTCCATCTCCTACTGGTTATTTACATTTAGGACACGCTCGCACCTTTTGGTTTGCCATGGAACGTGCCCGTGCTGAAAAAGGTATTCTCATTTACCGAGAAGAAGATTTGGATTTTAACCGTTGCCGAAAACAATACAGCCAAGCAGCGATTGAAGACCTAAGTTGGTTTGGTTGCGTTTGGCAAGAAGGCACAGATAAAGCAGGAATGAAACAGCCTTATCGACAAAGCGAACGCATGCCCCTTTTTCTAAAGGCTTGGAAAGAACTCAAGGCACAAGGACTTATCTACCCATGTGAAAAATCACGTAAAGATATTAGAGCTGCTTCTGAAAACATTCAAAATAGCGACTTAGAACCCATCTATCCTGAAGCTTGGCGACCTCCTAGTCATGTAACCGATAAGATCAATTCACCCGAAGGATACAATTGGCGCTTTAAAGTACCCCAAAATAGAAAAATTGATTTCCATGACGAAAGCTTAGGCCCCTGCCAATTTTCTAGTGGGAGGGATTTTGGCGATTTTCTGGTATGGCGTAAAGATGGTATTCCTTCCTATGAATTAGCGGTTGTTGTAGATGACATAGCAATGGAAATTAGTGAGGTCGTACGCGGGGAAGATTTACTCATTTCAACAGCACGGCAAATTCTCATTTATGAAGCACTCGGAGCTAAAATACCTCAATTTTATCATGCGCCACTAGTGATTGATTCTGCAGGTGATCGCTTGTCCAAAACACATCAATCCCTTTCATTGAAAGAACTCAAAGATGCCGGCCACACCCCAGAGACATTGAGACAATCAGAAGCATGGTGGTCAGGCATTGAGGATATTTTAGAATCTTAACCTCTATGAAGACAAATCAATACGTTCATCAGGATTAGGTAGCTGAGAGCGAAACCAGGTTTTCTGCTTCTTCACCAAGCCATTGGTGTTTTTAACAATCAATGGCAGTAGTTGCTCTTCTTCAATTTCTCCTTTGATGAAAGCAATGCTTTCTCGATAGCCAATCGCATTGGCGGCATTAGGATTTTCTTCGATACCGTTTTTAAGCAAAGCTTTCACCTCTTCAATCAAGCCAGATTTAAGCATTCTCTCTGCTCGCATTCTCACACGATTTTTTAATTCTTCCCCATCTCTTTCCAAAAGAATAAAGTGTTTGTTAAACGAATCGTAAGGCTTAGGACGTTCGGCAAATTCTTTTTGTAAAACAGGCAACGATTTTTTGGAGGCAAGACAACGCTCTAGCGCTCGTTGTACTCTACGGGGATTTAAGGTATCTAAATTACCTAGTCCTTCTGGATTTACTGCATTGAGGCGATCCAGTAATCCCCTTAGCCCGTAATTCGCAAAAATAGATTCTGACTCAGCGCGAATGGCATCAGAAACCTCTATAGTATCTACAACTGGTTCAAAGAAACTTTTTAAATAAAAGCCACTCCCACCAGTAATAACAACTGCCTTTCCTCGATTGAGAATATCCCTCACTGTCTTTTGGGCTAATGTATGGAAACGGGTAATGTCAAACGATTGGTTTACGGGATTCAGGTCGATACAATGGTGTGGAATCCTTGCCAACTCTTCATGAGTGGGTTTTGCCGTCCCAATATCCATGCCACGGTAAAAAAGAGAAGCATCACATGAAATAATCTCTGCATTTAGCGCTTCTGCATAATTTAAAGCATAGTTTGTCTTTCCAACCGCTGTTGCTCCGGTAATAATGTGTAATGTGACAGACACGTGATTTTTTTAAAAATATGGTTAAAGAAACTTGTCTATTTTTAAGTAATCAAAATTCTAATTTTAAAACAATCATGAAAATTTGCATTGTCACAGATACCTACCCGCCTGAGATCAATGGAGTCGCTAAAACCCTGTTCCAAATCTCTCAAGATTTAAAAGCATTAGGACATTTTGTAACGATAATTCGCCCTAACCAAAAAGGCGAAGTAAGTCTTTCGTCTTCACCACACCTAACTATTGTTCCCTCTTTGCCTATACCGCTTTATCGAGGCCTTCGTTTTGGGCTACCTTGTCAAAGGCTCTTAAAGAAGATGTGGACAACAGAAAAACCAGATATTATTTATGTCGCCACTGAAGGGCTTCTTGCCATATCCGCCATTAACGTAGCTCGCAAAATGAAAATTGCCATCACGTCTGGATTTCACACCAATTTCCATAAATACATGCACCATTATCGCCTACCGATTATGGCTAAATTGACTGAGTATTTTCTCAAAAAAACTCATAATAAAACTTTAAGAACCTTTGCTCCTACAGAGGATGTAATTCAACAACTCAATCAAATGGGCGTAAACAATACCCGTCTACTCAGTCGTGGCGTAGACACTGAATTATACAATCCAGGTAAGCGAAATCACACTTTAAGAAAATCTTGGGGCATCACATCCGATGACCAATGTGTCGCACTTTTTGTGAGCCGTATAGCTGCAGAAAAAAATATCCCACTTGCGATTCAAGCATTTAAAAAAATCAAAGCAGCAAATCCAGATACGGCTTGTATCTTTGTTGGTGATGGGCCTGAAAAATATCGTTTACAAAATAAATATCCTGAATTTGCCTTCGTTGGAATGCAGACAGGTGAAAAACTTTCTGAATATTACGCGTCTGGAGATTTATTTATTTTCCCAAGCTTAACTGAAACTTTTGGCAATGTTATTCCCGAAGCAATGGCATCCTCTCTGATTCCAATCGCTTTTAATTATGCAGCACCAAAAGCACTAATTGAAAACAATGTTAATGGCTACTTAGCCGATTATAATGATTCTGATTCTTTTTTGAAAACAATTGACCATGCGTTAGATAAAAAAAATGAATGGTCTAAGATTAGAAAGAACGCACGACAGACCGCCGAAAACCTTAATTGGAAAAACATTGTCAAAGGCTTTGCAGGTGAACTTAATCAAGCTTACCAAGAACATCGTACCTATGAATCAGACCGATAACCCCAATACCCATACCCCAATCAATACAAACTCAGACAAAATTAATAACTACTGGAAAAAAAACCTTAAGATAATGTCCGCATTACTTTTTTGTTGGTTTTTCTTCAGTCTAGGCTGTGGCGTATTATGGGTCGATTACCTTAATCAGTTCACGATACCAGGCACTGGTTTTAAACTAGGATTTTGGTTTGCCCAACAAGGTAGTGTCATTGCTTTTGTCTTAATCGTTTTAATTTATGCCCTCATGATGAATCGTGCGGATAAAGAAGCGGCTACGGCTAAGACTAAGGCTAATTCAAATTCTAAGCAATCATGAGTATATTAAATTGGACCTATCTATTTGTCGGACTGAGTTTTTCCCTCTATCTTTTTATTGCTTGGCGAGTACGAGTTAAAGACACGCAAGGCTTTTATGTAGCAGGAAGAGATGTGCCCGCCTATGCAAACGGAATGGCCACCGCCGCCGATTGGATGAGTGCCGCTTCCTTTATTTCCATGGCAGGTTTAATTTCAACTATGGGCTACGCAGGAAGTGTTTATCTCATGGGATGGACGGGAGGCTTTGTCTTGTTGGCACTTTGCTTAGCGCCTTACCTAAGAAAAATGGGACACTATACCGTACCAGAATTTATTGGTGATCGCTATGAAAGTGATGTCGCTCGAGTCATTGCCATTATTTGTGCTGTATTTATTTCGTTTACTTATGTCGCTGGGCAAATGCGTGGTGTAGGCGTAGTCTTCAGTCGCTTCTTGAATGTGGATATCTCTACGGGCGTCTTCATCGGAATGTTCATCGTTTTCATTTACGCTACCCTCGGAGGTATGAAGGGAATCACTTGGACTCAGGTAGCTCAATATTGGGTATTAATCACCGCTTTTCTTGTGCCTACCATTGCCATAAGCATTCAACTCACAGGACATGTCCTCCCTTCTCTTGGAATGGGTGCTACCCTCATCGAACCTTCTGTTGTGGGGCAAACTAACTTTTTATTAAATGCCTTGGATGGCACGCTGACTGATTTTGGCTGGCATGCCTACACCGAAGCCTTTGAAGGTAAATGGAGTAAATTTAATGTCTTTGCCACCGCATTGACGCTAATGGTTGGAACCGCCGGATTACCACATGTGATTGTGCGATTTTACACAGTAAAAAATGTGCAAGCTGCACGTTGGAGTGCTTTTTGGGCCTTGCTCTTCATCTCTATTCTTTATTTATCCGCACCTTCATTAGCTTCTTTTTCAAGATATTATATGATTCACACCTTAAATGGATCCAGTGCGGAAAAACTTCCTGATTGGTTTCATAGCTGGGAAAAAACTGGATTGATTTTATGGCTTGATGATGGCGATGGGCTCGTTCGTTATTCAGGAGATCAAAGCAATGAAATTTTCCGTTCTGGAAAAATTGGAACAAGCGAACTTGAATCTATAAAAAATAAACACAAAGTATGGTTATCTGGAGACACCACAAATGGGATCAATGGACGAAAACTCTTACTCGATAAAAGATTAAGTGGTCCAGATAGAGATATCATCATGCTCGCTGCTCCTGAAATGGCCAGCTTATCAAATTGGATCATCGCCTTTGTTGCCGCCGGTGGTTTAGCTGCGGCACTTTCCACCGCCAGTGGTTTGCTTTTAGTTATTTCTTCAAGTATCGCCAATGATTTGTATTATCGTACGTTGAACCCAAAAGCTTCACAAAAGAATCAACTCTTAGTCGGCCGGATGACCATCGCTGTCGCGGTAGTTATTGCAGGTTATTTTGGGCTAAATCCCCCTGGCTTTGTTGGACAAGTGGTGGCCTTTGCCTTCGGTTTGGCTTCAGCTAGCTTTTTTCCAGCCATTCTTCTTGGCATTTTCAATCAACGTGTGGGTACCGTTCCCGCAATTTGCGGAATGCTTTCCGGGATCAGCTTAACTGCCTATTACATTATCAATTGTGTCTTCTTAAATGGAGACCGATGGACATTAGGCATAATTGAAAATGGGATTACTCCAGAGGCCTTTGGTATGATCGGCATGTTGGTTAATTTCACCATAGTCTTTATCATGACTCCGTTCTTTCCTCCACCTAGCAATAGAGTCAAAGCAATCATTGAATCTGTTCGAAGCCCAGAAGCCTAAAGAGCCTGAGTAAAGAGCCTGAGATTAGCAGACTGGTTGTTTACTCATAGTCTACTTAGACTTCGTTTTCCCAGATGCTCTCAAGTATTTGTCGCTTGCGAATCAGTCTAATTTGTCCACTAGTCTCAATTAAAACTTCGGCGGCTTCAGGATATGAGTTATAGTGCTTTGGTGTCATTGCCGATGCATAAGCACCCGTTCCTCCGATTAGAACTAAATCACCTATTTGCACATCAGAAAAACTACGTGTGGCTAACAATTCTGGATCTCCAGGAGCAGGTGTGAGAATATCGCCCGATTCACAACAATGACCCACCACCACATAGTCTTGGCTTTTGCCTGCATCCTTTTCTGAAGCACGGCCACTGAATATATCAATGGGATGTTGTGCTCCATAGATAGATGGTCTCAATAATTCGGTTATCCCTGTATTTAATTTAATAAAATGGTAACCTTGTTCCCCTGTGTTCACCAGATCATGCACCTCAGCTAATAAGCCTCCTGCATTGGCCATTAAAAATGTACCCGGTTCGATTTCACAGTGAATCTTGCGACCCGTTTTTTCAGCAAATGCTTCAAAGGCTTCACGCACTGGTTTACCGATCACTTGCAGATCAGTTGAAACTTCGTCAGGCATACGGCCAACCTTATAGCCACCGCCTAGATTTAAAATAGTGACGGAATCAAATTGTTCCACCAACTGAAAATTCATGAGTGCGACTTTCAGCCACACATCAGGATCACTTCCAGAACCAATGTGAGTATGGATACGAATCACTTCTAAGTCATACTGTTTACAAAGTGTTTTCACTTCCTCTGCCAAGTCGTGCCAAATACCAAAGCTTGAAGAAATACCACCCACATTCGTACGGTTATTTCCTCCAGAACCAGAGCCAGGATTAAAGCGTATACCCACTTTCCCTCCCTGATTAATTTTACCGAATGCCTCCAATTGTTTCAATGAGCAGGCATTGAACTGAATCCCTAAATCCAAAAGTGCTTCCAGATCTTCAGGGATTTCCTGAGCGCTTAAACTTATCTTACTAGGGGCAATACCCGCATGAATCGCTCGCTTCACTTCATGTCCTGAACTTGCATCGATATGAAGCCCCATAGAATCAAACAACTGCAGAATAGATTTATTTGGGCTCGATTTCATGGCAAAGCGTGCGGTCAAACCAAAAGCACTAGGAAAGTCCAAAACTGCTTCTGCGGCTGATCGCATACGAGCTTCATCATAAAGGTAGATAGGCGTTCCGAAAGTATCAGCAATTGATTGTGCCTTTATGGAGTCGACCAACGGATTTAGATTGAAATGATTCATCAGATAAACTACATAAATAAACTTATAAAAAACAAGTAGTTATGAGTGAAATTATTAAGAGTGTGGCATTTATATTGGCAAGTATATTTCTTGCTCGCTTTGCTCTGCCCGCAAACATCACCCCTATCATTGCTATGGCGGTATTTCTTCCCTTCATCACTCAAAATAAGCATCTTCAAACCTTACTTCCGATTGGCATACTTTTTCTCACAGATATTTTCTTAGGGTTTTATGGAGCGACTATGTTTTTTGTATACGGCTCTTTGTTACTGATTAGTCTGCTATCGAGAAAAAGCTATGACGCAAAATTTACTGGAATATTAAAGACCTCAGGATTAAGCGTTTTACTTTGGCATATTCTTGTCAATTTTGGTGTTTACCTCAATGGACTCGGCACCGTATCACTTGCACAAACCTATTTGGCAGCTATCCCTTTTGATTTCCGTTTATTAGTTAGCACCCTCGCATTCAGTAGTCTTTTCTACGGAGCCAACTATGCAGTCAATCGATTTATTAATAGACAAGGTTCGAAGGCTGAACCAATGAATTTTGCTTAAGCCTTAACCGCTTAAGATTTAACCGCTTTGCCTTCACAGTTCGGGCAGGTGCCTGAATATACCACTTCACCGCCAGAAAGATAAAACCCTTTAGGCAAAGTCACCTTAGGAAGACGCATCGGAATATCTAAGTCATAAACTTTTTGGCACACACGACAGATAAAATGAGGGTGCTCTTTCTCTGCGGGCAATTCGAAACGAGTCGACTGGCCAGGAAAAGATAAGCCCACCAATTCAAAATTGTGACACATCTCTTTGATAAAACGGTCAACTGTCGCCGAACCTAATTTGGGCAGACGTTTCCGTCCCTCGCACAGTAGCTCATCTCGGGTCAAGGGACGATCAGATTCCTTTAAAACTGATAATATAGATTTCTTTTGTTGAGTTAACATTTAAAAATTAAACCGTGCACCTATATCGATGCTTCTTGGCTGATTTGGATAACCAGGAGTCCAATCATATTCATCATTTAGTGCATTGTTTATGGTAAAAAAGATTTTTCCAGAATCACTTAAATAATAATTACCATAGATTCTTAGATTACAAATATCTTCGATCGTTTGCAACGAATAGTCTTTGACGTCTTCTCGATCTATGGCTCCCATCATATTAAGCCCTAAATCAAATTGTGAATTGATAGGATAAAGAAGGCTCAAGTTAATTTTATGCATAGGTCTTCGAATCACTTGATCTCCTTTTTCTGCAGAATAAACACCTCCAGAATTATCTCTACCAAAGCCTTCTTCATAAATATAAATGCTACTACCTCCCAAAGCGCCATTTGTAATTGAAGCGTCTAGATAAGAATATCCCATGCTTAATTGAAGGTCGTTTAAAAATTCTTTTTTATAATATATTTCAAACCCTTTTTGTTTAGTATCAGCAGTAGAATAAACTTTTACGGGGTCGGGCCATTCCCAATTATAACCTTCACCATATTCTGACGGAACAGGATTTCCATTTTCATCACTAGCTACCGTAATTGGATCATATATTTCTTTGAAATCGGCGATGTCATAAATTTGGTTACTGAAGATTGAAATTCCAAACTCACTTTTTTCTGCTTCATTATATGCTTTATAGCCAATTACATTTGAACGCATGACTTCATGCTTAAATTTAGTATCATCGACCGATGACAAATAAATCATATCAATCGCATCCAGTGGCGTGAAGCCATAGGAAGAAGATATAAATATTTTCGAGTTATTCGCATCGTTTAAACTTCGAGAAACTTCGATCGCACCTGATTTTTTTGATTCAAAGAATTGGCTGAATTTTGAATAGCGTCCACTCAAGGAAAGCACAGTGTATTCATCTAAATTAATTGTGCTTTTCCCATACACACTCTCTGTCTTGTAGCCATGTCGAATAGTTACTCGTCCAGAATCGCTTCCAATTGGATCTAATTCATATTTTTTATCTTCATAAGAAAATCCCATGATTGATTTAATAGACTGTCTTAGATTACTAATTGTAAAATAATTATCGAATGAACTAGTTTCTTCCAAATAACTGTAATCGAGGTTGTCGATTTCAGGGACAATGGATGGAGTATTTATCGCAACAAGATCGTTAGAGGTGAAATTAAGGATGCTTTTGAATTTAATGTTTTCATTTAATGCTATCTGTAAACCCGGCGAAATTAAATAGGTGTCAGTATTATTTTTTTCTTTCTGTGGATATGCTGCCTTAGCTGGCCATGTAGTATTAGTAGAACCAGGGACACCAAGACTGGAGTCATAGGCATACACTTGTAGATCAAGGTTCAACTTATTATTCACTGTCTTATTGTAATAAAAATTTGTAGAATTTCTTCTGAAATAAGCATTTGGCTGATAACCATTATCGTACAAAGAAGACAGACCAAAACTATAATAATTAGAACCCTTTGCAGATACCCTAGAGTAGCTAGCTTCACTTGAATAGGTGCCTGCTCGAAGACTGTATGATTGACCAATATTGGAAGCCGTAATGTCGCTACGAATATTAATAACTCCTCCAATTGAACCACCACCGTAGAGTGATGAGGCATCGCCTAATATCATTTCAACAGAAGATGCATTAACTAAAGATAATTGACCTAGATCATATTGTCCTGATTGACCTGATGGTAAACGACGCCCGTTTAAAAGTATTGAGGTATGATTACTTTCTCCACCTCGTGAGAACAAACTTGTGAGGGTTCCAGTACCACCATTACTCACTAGAAAAATACCCGGCTGGTTCATTAAAACTTCTTCAAAATTAAGAAAATTTTGAATTACAATTGCTTCATTTGAGCTCACATAAACATTGGGAGCTAAATCTCTAATTGCCTCTTGGTATTTAGACGCAGTAACGACAAAATCGGGCAATTTAAATATTTTATCCTTTCTCACTTCCGTATTCTCTGTCGCTGAAGCCGACAATGTTAATTCTACTAGTGCCAGAAATAGAATTCCTGTTCTTTTAATTATTTGAAAATTCATAATGAGATTTATTGGAGCTTTTATTCACGAGATAAAGCATAATATGATTATTAAAAATCAATCTCAATAATTTAGCCCTGATAATTATTAATAATACATAGATGAGCATTTTTATCCTTAAATGGATAAGTTTTCTGCGATCAAAATATTGTCCGCACGAATGACTTGGCTATTGCGCTCAGAAAGCACCAAGACTTTAGGTTTCCAGTCTTTCGCCTCTTCAGCGTCCACTTGAGCAAAAGACATAATGACCACACGGTCACCAATTTCGCCCTTATGAGCTGCTGCTCCATTTAAGGAAATCATATGAGAACCCTTAGGAGCTTCGATCGCATAAGTTTCAAAACGCTCCCCATTAGCAATATTCGCAACTAAGATTTTTTCATATGGACGGAGGCTCACTGCTTCCATCAAAGCACTATCGATTGCTAAACTACCTTCGTAGTGTAAAGCACGATCGGTAATCTCCGCTCTCAACAATTTAGATTTCAAAAGGCTGATATTCATAAAAAGAAGTCTACAATATATAACTAATGATGAGCAGATGTCAAAAAGGTTACGAATAAATCAAACATTAGGATAGCTACCGAGCCATTTTACAAATGAAGAACATTCCTTCAATTCTTCAATTGCTGCCTGAACCGATTCTTCTTCAATGTGACCGATTAGATCAACGAAGAAAAAGTAGTCCCATGCTTTTTTTCGACTCGGACGTGATTCGATTTTTGATAAATTAATACCTCGTTTAGCAAAAGGCATCAGTGCTTTCTCTAAAGCACCTGATTGATCCTTCAGTGAGATGACTAAACTCGTCTTATCATTACCTTCGCCCAGAGGCCTAACATCCGTTTTGCCAATGACTAAAAATCGTGTGACATTTTCTGAATTGTCTTGGATACCCTTTTGAACAATTGCTACCTTATTGAGTTCGGCGGCAATTGAACTGGCTATAGCAGCCACTTCAGGACGCTCTGCCGCTATTTCAACTGCACTTGCAGTACTATGAGATTCCACCAATTCTGCATTCGGTAGATTGCGTCTCAACCACTCTCGGCATTGTCCGAGTGCTTGATCTTTGGAATGTACTTCTTTAATACTCTCCCGAGGTGACTGCGAAATTAAACAATGCTCAATCGGCAAATAAACCTGTGCGCAAATTTTTAAATCAGATTCCACTAACTCATCCATCGAATGAAAAACCGCACCTTCCGTAGAATTTTCAATGGGGACGACTCCATAATCACAATCGCCCGCTTCAACTGCAGAAAAGACATCGGAAATTGTTTTCATAGGTGTAGCCTTTAAGCTTACGCCAAAATTTTTCAATACCGCTTGGTGGGTGTAAGTCGCCTCTGGTCCTAAAAAAGCTACCTGTAGATCCTTTTCTAAGGCAATTGATGCAGAAATAACCTCTCTGTAAATTGCTTTGAGAGCTGATTGATTTAAAGGTCCTTGATTGAGGTCCGACAATTTTTTAAAGACTTCTGCTTCTCGAGCTGGGTCGTAAAAATCAGCTCCAGATTCTGTTTTTATTTTTCCAATTTCATGAGCAATCCTTAAACGTTGATTGAGCGACTGTACAATGTCCGCATCAATCTTATCGATTTGCTCTCTTTGTTTATCTAAATTTTGCTTACTCATGATGGCTCTTCTTCTGTTTTTTCTAAATAGGCATCGTTTTCAATATTCTCTTTCTGCCAAGCTACTTCAACAAAGGTTTCTTCAAGTGGCAACTCTGAGGGCTTACTTTCTTTTGCCAAGCCAACCGTCTCATCAGAAATCTCACTTTCAGCATCCTTATCTTTTCGCATAAAGTCATCAATTTGTATATTCGTTAAAATATCAGAGGTGGGTAAATCCTCTAAATCTCTGATTCCTGAAAATTCTAAAAACTTTTCTGTAGTACCATATTGAATCGGACGCCCAGGCAATTCGGCACGACCCACTACCTCAATCAACTCAATTTCTAATAAACGATTCACTGGACTATCCACGGACACACCACGAATTGATTCGATCTCTGCTCGTGTGACTGGTTGACGATAAGCAATAATGGATAAAGTTTCCAAGGTCGCCATTGTCAATTTCATTGGCTTAGGCTCAGCACGCAGTAAACGAATGTAATCTGAAAACTGTGGGGCCGTAGCAAAATAAAAGCCTTTTGGCCCATCGACTAAGCGGTAAGAGCGATCTTCAACTTCTGCTTCTTCCATAATTGCCTGAAATACCAATTCTAAATCTTTCTTTTTAACCGGCCCTAAAGCTTCGTCTTCTTCTTCACTGACATCCTTTGAATCCACCAATTGTTCTTCATGTTTACTAAGAAGCTTCAAAATATCCTTAATCGCTAACGGTTCAGAGGTGGATATCAGCAAGGCTTCTACAATCTTTTTTAACTTTGGATTCATATTTCGTTACTATTTCATACTATAGAAATCAAAATTTCATGAAAAGAACAGAAAAAAGGATATTGTCCTTGAACCCTTAATTTGTTCTAAAACTATGTTTTAATTTATTATTACAGTAAATAAGGTACTATGTCTGAATCGAACACAAGAAATTATTCATCCACTATTGTTGATGGCGTTGATCGTGCGCCTGCTCGTTCTATGCTTAGAGCTGTCGGATTTACCGATGAGGATTTCACAAAACCTCAAGTCGGCATTGCTAGTTCACCTAGTGATCTAACTCCGTGTAATATGCACCTTGGCGAACTTGCCGAACATGCCAGCAACGGAGTGAATGCATCCGGAGGTAAAGCTGTAAATTTCAGTACCATCACTGTTTCTGACGGCATTTCTATGGGGACACAAGGGATGCGCTATAGTTTAGTATCACGAGATGTGATCGCCGACTCTATCGAAACAACCACGGCAGCAGAAGGGTTTGATGGCCTTGTTGCTATAGGTGGCTGTGATAAAAATATGCCTGGATGCATGATTGCGATCGCTCGGCTCAATCGCCCATCTGTTTTTGTCTACGGAGGAACTATTTTACCTGGGTTCACCCAATCCGATAAAGAAAAGTGTCATCCAATGGATATTGTATCCGTATTTGAAGCTGTAGGGAAACACGCCAAAGGAACACTTGATGATGAAGGGTTAAAAGACGTAGAAAAAAATGCGATTCCTGGCCCAGGCTCCTGCGGAGGGATGTATACTGCAAACACTATGGCAAGTGCGATTGAAGCATTAGGGATGAGCTTACCAGGGAGCAGTGCCCAAACTGCTGTCGGGCAAAGCAAAAAGAAAGATTGCGAAAATGCCGGTCAAGCCGTCCTCCATTTGCTCGAAAAAAATATTCGTCCTCGGGATATTATGACGAAAAAGGCTTTTGAAAATGCGATCACTACTTGCCTTGCTCTCGGTGGCTCAACAAACCTCATTCTTCATCTACTAGCCATTGCCCACTCTGCAAATGTCGAATTAAGTATCGATGATTTCGATCGCATTGGAAAAAAGATTCCTCTCCTTGCAGATGTAAAACCTTTTGGGAAATACCATATGAGCCATCTAATCCGTATCGGAGGGATTCGTCCCATGATGAAAATGCTCTTAGATCGTGGATTGATTCACGGTGATTGCTTAACGGTAACGGGCGAAACAGTTGAAGCTTCCTTAAAAGATGTCCCCTATTACGGTAGCTACCCCGATGAACAAGATATCATTCGACCTTGGGATGATCCAATTAAAGAGAGTACTCATCTAAGAATTTTAAGAGGGAATCTAGCTCCAGAAGGTGCTGTTGGCAAAATCACAGGCAAAGAGGGTCTCTATTTCAAAGGTACTGCAAAAGTCTTTGAAGGCGAAGAGACTGCACTCGAAGGTATCTTAAAAGGCGATGTGGTTAAAGGCGATGTGGTAGTTATCCGCAATGAAGGACCTGTAGGCGGGCCAGGAATGCGAGAGATGCTGTCTCCGACAAGTGCGGTAGCAGGTCGAGGGCTGATCCAAGATGTTGCCCTGATTACCGACGGACGTTTTTCAGGAGGCAGTCACGGCTTTGATGTAGGACATATAACCCCAGAAGCAGCCAAAGGAGGCCCCATCGGTATCGTTAAAAATGGCGACCTTATTGAAATCGATGCTCAGAAAAATTCTCTCGAACTCTTAATCTCCGATGAAGAATATGCTGAACGCTTGAAGCATTACAAACCACTGCCACCAAAAGAACTAAGAGGCGTACTCGCCAAATATGCAGCACTTGTAGCTACAGCCTCTGAAGGTGCGGTCACTGATAAAAATTTAAATCTCTAAATCTTTAATAAAATAAATCTCCATGAGCTGGACGAATTTCAAACAACATTACTTAACAATTAACGAGCTGGATTTTGCTTTAGACTACAGTCGTATCAATTTCTCAGACGAATTTTTTCAAACCAATGAAGCGAAAATGCAATCTGCATTTTCTGCGATGGATGCACTAGAATCCGGAAGCATTGCCAACCCAGATGAACAAAGACAAGTGGGTCACTATTGGTTAAGAAACGCCCAATTAGCCCCCAATAGTGAAACGCAAAAAGCCATCACTGATTCACTTGAATCCATTCATTCAATTGTTAAAAAAGTGCATTCGGGATCTTGTGCAGGCGAAAACGGTACTTTTAAAAACCTACTTATCATTGGCATTGGTGGCTCAGCCCTGGGCCCGCAATTTGTAGCCGACGCCCTTGGTGGTCCAAAAAAAGATCGTATTAATACTTTCTATTTTGACAACACAGACCCTGATGGAATGGATCGCACACTTGATGCCTTAGAGGGCCAACTCGGACAAACTTTATCTGTTGTTATTTCAAAATCAGGAGGCACTGCAGAAACAAGAAACGGTATGCTTGAAGCGAAAAATGCTTACGCAAAAGCTGGACTTAATTTTTCGAAACACGCTATTGCAATCACCGGCGAAGGTTCAAAATTAGATACTATTGCAGTTGAAGAAAATTGGCTATATCGCTTACCTATGTGGGATTGGGTCGGAGGGAGAACTTCCGAACTTGCAACGGTTGGCCTATTGCCTGCTGCACTTCAAGGAATTAATGTAAATGATTTACTCCTTGGGGCAAAAATGATGGATGGCGTGACACGAATCAAAGAAACTCGCCAAAACCCAGCGGCCCTTTTGGCACTATCATGGTATCAAGCCACTGAAGGGAAAGGCAGCAAAGATATGGTCGTACTTCCTTATAAGGACCGACTTGTACTTTTTTCTAAATATTTACAGCAGTTGATTATGGAATCGCTCGGAAAGGAAACAGACCTTGATGGCAATGTAGTCAATCAAGGGATCGCTGTTTATGGGAATAAAGGGTCCACTGATCAACATGCTTACGTTCAACAGCTCAGAGAAGGTGTGCATAATTTCTTTGTCACCTTTATTGAAGTATTAACTGATCGTGAAGGTGATTCTATTGCAGTGGATGAGGCAGGCAATTTAACAGGTGATTACTTGCATGGTTTTTATTTAGGGACACGAGAAGCACTGGATGAAAAAAATCGAGAAACACTCACTGTAACCATTAAAGAGGTTAATGCTCACTCCGTCGGCCAATTAATTGCTTTATTTGAGCGTGCTGTCGGTCTCTATGCACATTTAATAAATATTAATGCCTATCATCAGCCAGGCGTTGAAGCAGGGAAAAAAGCAGCTACTAATATTCTTAAAATGAAAGAGACTGTTTGCGATTTATTAAAAAAAGAAAGCCCTTTACCCCTTTCTGTTGAAGCCATAGCTGAGAAAACTTCACTTCAAAATAATGAAGAATTAATTTTCAAAATACTATACCGACTAGCACATAACTCATCTTCTAATATTCATATCGCATCAAATTCTTGTTCAACCGAAGCACAATATTTTTACCAATAAGATAGAATTACTTGTATGAAAACATTAGTCGCCATTTTAATTTCCTTACTTTTTGTTCAGACTTACTTTTTCAATAATACGTCCAAAAAAAATACCGCTTTACTCAAAGAATACGAAGATGCTGTTTTAGCGATAAGCTATCACGAGAAGAAAAATTCGGAAATGGTAAAGCTAATACAATTCGCTGAAAATAAAAATGCCGATTTAGATTCAGAACTAAGGGCACAAAAAATTGCCAACTCTGAGCTAAAAATAAAAAATGATGCGATAAAGCAAACAATTAATCAGCTAGAGCAAAAAATAAATTCACAAAACATTTTCATTCAGCAAAAAGACAATGAATTATTATTACTTAAGAATGAATTATTGAAATATATCTCAGAATAAGATTTTGTAATCACCTATGAAAAAACAATTACTTGGACTCACAATATTATTCATACTTCTTGTAAGCATGGTTCTTTCAGGATGTATGTCTGCCAATCCAGATGATCAAACTGTACCGTGGGGCCGTCCTGCGGACTGGGAAAGAGACACACCCTTTTATGGTGGATAATACCTGATGGCAGTAAATATTTCAGGGGGTAGTTTAGCTATTGTCTCAGTTCCTATTGGCAACCTAGGTGACATTTCAGAAAGAGCTAAAGCAACTCTGGCTAGTGCCGATTTAATCGCCTGTGAAGATACTAGAGTTACCGGCAAACTACTGGATAAACTCAATATCAAAAAGAGCGGAACTTTCATTTCCTACCGAGAGGAAAATGAAAAAATACTCGCGGAACAATTAGTCTCTGAAATACAATCGGGTAAAATAATAGCCTTAGTTTCGGATGCAGGAACCCCTACAATTTCAGACCCAGGCTTTCGTCTTATCAGTGCTTGTAGAAAGGCCAATGTTCAGATTAATGCATTGCCAGGAGCTTGTGCTATAATTAATGCCCTAGCCCTTTCTGGCCTACCCACTGACTCTTTTTTGTACCAAGGATTTCTACCTCCCAAAACTGCAGCCCGAAAGAAATTTTTCAAAAATTATGCGGATGCACCTTATACCATCATTATTTATGAATCCTGCCATCGTATCGAAAAATGTATTAGCGACATTATCAGCACACTAGGTAATGATCGGGTCATATCAGTTTGTCGGGAAATGACAAAGCTCCATGAAACCGTGTTTACGGGAACCGCTGAATATGTTTTAGAGCAACTTTCTAAAACAAGTAAAAAAGGTGAGTTTGTCGTCCTCATCGCTAAGCAAAAATTCACTTTATAAAGTGATTACATTGCCCGTACAAGCAATGGGCGATTATTCTTCGTAGTATGAAGGGATATTGCTTTTAGTATCCACACGAATCATACCTTTGCCATTCAGTAATTTGGATAAATTTTTTCCGCAAAATTCATTTCGCCAATTTTGGCTTAATGGATGATCCTGTAAACTCGCTTCAACTTGTGAATTAGTATATACAAAGCTTGTTACTCTTGCTCGGTTTGCAATTAAGCTAGAATCAATTTTCGTATTTAAGGATAAGCCTTTTATAAAGGCCAAAGCTAGGTCGACCTGAGCTTCTAAAGCATCATCTTTTTCAAAATTAGAAAATCCATTCTCTAAAGGAGCCATATCTTCATGCAAACCTCGGTCAATTGCCTCCCACAAACTTGCACTAAATTTTCTCAAAAAACGTCTCCCTAAGTTCATTGTTTTCAACTCCTCTAAAGATTTGGGAGGAGATTTCACAAGCTTCATAACTACTTCATCAGGCAAAACAAAGGTGCGAGGTAAATTTTGTTTGCGAGCAGAAATCTCACGCCAAATAAAAATGGATCGTAATAATGTTTTTTGCTTATAATTAATCGCTCCGCTATTTTTAACCTTAGGTGAAATTTCAAAAGGGTCTTTTTCTTTATATAAAGATTCGTTTTCATATAGCTCCATTTCCTGTAGTAACCATTTTTTATAATTCAAGTCATCCGCTTTTTTCAAAATGGCTTTCATTAAATCCACCCCATAGCACACATCTTCCTTGGCGTACTCAATTTGACTTTTACTTAAAGGACGTGCGACCCAATCTGACTTTGTTTCTGACTTTTCAATGCGAATTGAAAGCACTTTCTTTAATAATTCAGACAAGGAGATTGTTGAACCCAGGCCAATGAAGCCGGCGGAACGTTGTGTATCAAATATATTCTTTGGGAAAGCTTTAGAAATTCGAGTTAATATGACCAAATCTTGGACAGCATCGTGTAAAATTTTTACGGTATTAGTATCTGAGAGCAATCGGCCTAAAGCAGAAAAATCTTTAATTAAGACTCCATCAATTAAGTCAACTGAGCCGTCTGGATAGCCGACTTGAATTAAACCCAGTATTGGATAATAAGTCTTCTCCCAAACAAACTCGGTATCCAAAGCTACTGCTCCAGCCGATATTCCTTTCTCAACGACACTTATTAAGCCCTCTTCAGTATTTATTAGGTTCATATAATTTTTCTGTAACCTACAGTATATCTTAAAATTTAAACAGTATAAAAATAATAAAAAACATCGCTTGACTTCAAATTATCCCTTTCTACTGTTTCTGTTTCCAAAGGGGTAGTAGCTCAG
>JBJLEY010000004.1:0-57752 GCA_045565635.1 Coraliomargaritaceae bacterium | reverse complement strand
TGCAGGTGATACCGATGACGCTGATGATGCAGGTGATACCGATGACGCTGATGATGCAGGTGATACCGATGACGCTGATGATGCAGGTGATTCAGATGATGATTTGCCAATTACTGAAACTCCTATTGATGTTGATGATCCTACGACTCGCGCAGTAAGCCCAATCGAATAATTTAAACGAATTTAACTTAATTTTTAAAGTGCCCCATATAATTCATATGGGGCACTTTTTTGTCGAGATTTTAAGAGTAAGCTTGCACAATAAGCAATAAAAGCTCTGATATTTAGAAACAAATTTTATGAGTAACCAATATGATCCATTTCAAGTAATAAAGTCTTTAAACGGACACAGTTATTACAGTTTAAAAGCATTAGAACAAAACTTTGAGGGGAACACTTTAGAGAGCTTGCCGATAAGTATTCGGATTGTCCTAGAATCGGTATTAAGAAATTGTGATGGTACTCGAATAAGCGAACAAGATGTTGTTAATTTAGCCAACTGGAATGCTACAAACACTAGCGATGACGAGATTCCATTTGTTGTGTCTAGGGTTATCTTACAAGATTTTACCGGAGTCCCCCTACTCGTTGATCTTGCTGCAATGAGAGATGCGGCACGTGCTCAAGGCAAAGATCCCTCAACTATAGAACCTCTAGTGCCAGTAGATCTAGTCATTGATCATTCCGTTCAAGTAGATCGTTCGGGAACAGTTGATGCTTTTAAAACAAATTTAAATATGGAATTTAAGCGAAATCAAGAGCGCTACGAATTCTTAAAATGGGGACAGCAAGCCTTTGAAACTTTTAATGTCGTTCCTCCGTCTATAGGAATTGTACACCAAGTTAATCTAGAGCACTTGGCCCGAGTAGTGTTCGAGAAAGATGGTGTTCTTTACCCAGACACACTTGTTGGAACTGATTCGCATACAACTATGATTAATGGACTGGGTATAGTAGGCTGGGGAGTCGGAGGAATTGAGGCGGAATCAGCTATGTTAGGGCAACCTGTGTATTTCAAAACTCCAGAAGTTATCGGCGTTAATTTAGAAGGTGAATTACCTAAGGGAGCAACTGCGACTGACTTAACACTAAGAATTACCGAATTATTGAGGGCAGAAAAAGTAGTCGGTAAATTTGTTGAATTCCATGGTGAAGGCGCAAAGCAACTAAGTCTCGCTGATAGAGCAACTATTTCCAATATGGCACCTGAATATGGGGCGACTATGGGCTTTTTCCCAATTGATGAGAAATCTCTGGAATATCTGAGACTTACTGGTCGTGATGAATCTAAGATTTCATTAATCAAAAATTATTTAAGCGAACAAGGGCTTTTCGGCATCCCAGAAAAAGGCACCATCCATTATTCAAAAACCATTGATTTAAATCTTTCTGAGATTGTACCTGCTGTAGCTGGCCCCAAAAGACCCCAAGATCTTATCGCTGTAACAGATCTCAAAGATAAATTTAAAACATTGATTGATTCCTCTGTAGCTGATGGAGGCTTTAATCTAGATAGTAGTACTTTAGATACCGAATATTCTTTTGAATATAACCATTCAGATAAAAAAATTCCTTCAAACTTAAAGCATGGGCAGGTGCTGATTGCCGCAATCACAAGTTGTACGAATACCTCCAACCCCTCAGTTATGATTGCTGCGGGTCTTGTTGCAAAAAAAGCCCATGAATTGGGGCTCAGCGTGAACCCATTAGTCAAGACCTCACTCGCCCCAGGCTCTAGAGTAGTGACTGATTATCTTAACGAAACCAAACTGCAACCTTACCTAGATGCACTTGGCTTTAATTTAGTCGGATACGGCTGCACCACCTGTATTGGAAATTCAGGTCCACTCAATCCATCCATTGAAGAGGCGCTTAAAGAGTATTCAATCGTTGGGGCTTCCGTTCTTTCTGGAAATAGAAATTTTGAAGCACGAGTACATGGTGCGATTAAAGCTAATTTCTTAATGTCCCCTCCTTTGGTGGTCGCCTATGCTTTAGCCGGTAACGTAAACATTGATCTGAGTAATGATCCAATTGGAATTGGAAGCGAGAATCAAGAGGTCTACCTTAAAGATATCTGGCCCACTCAAAGTGAGATTGATGCTCTCATCGAATCAGGCCTTAAGCCAGAAATGTTTCTTTCCAAATACAGTGATTTAAAAAAGGCTAATGAAGAATGGAATGCGATTGAATCTCCAGAGGGGCTTACGTATGACTGGAATCCGAATTCCACCTATATTCAAAATCCACCTTTCTTTAATGATTTAGATACTAAGGAGATCAATACTCCAGATTTGGATAAGCTAAGGCCTCTAGCCATTGTTGCTGACTCCATCACTACCGATCATATTTCACCCGCTGGTGCGATTAAAGAAGATAGTCCAGCTGGTCGCTATCTAACTGACAATAATGTCTCCCCTATAAATTTCAACAGCTTTGGGTCAAGACGTGGCAACGACCGTATTATGACACGAGGAACTTTTGCTAATATACGCTTCAAAAATATTATGGCTGACGGCAAAGAAGGTGGCTTTACCAAATTAATGCCCGAAGGCACCCCAATTGATATTTACGATGCGAGCCAGATTTATCATGAAAGAAATACTGGGCTCATTATATTTGCTGGAGAAGATTATGGCATGGGAAGTTCACGAGATTGGGCGGCTAAAGGAACAGCCCTTTTGGGCGTTCGTGCAGTTGTCGCAAAAAGCTTTGAGCGAATTCACAGAAGTAACCTAATTGGAATGGGCGTACTTCCATTAGAATTTCCTAAAGGCGTAGGCGCGGATACTCTAAAATTAACAGGAGAAGAAACCTTTTCACTGGCCGACTTGTCACGTGATTTAAAACCGGCTAAGCAAGTGACACTTGAAATTAAGCGGACAGACGGAACTAAAGAAAGCATTACCTTAACCCTAAGAATAGATACTCCCATAGAAGTGGAATATTACGAAAAAGGCGGAATTTTAAAATATGTATTAAGTGATCTTATGCAGAAAAGTTAGATCCCGTATTTAAACTAATGCTATTGTTTTAACCATGAAAGCTACACCCAAACCAGCTTTTTTAGTAAACTCTAGTGACTCCACTGTATTTATTTTAATCGAAGGCAAAGCCAACTTCTTAAACGCCAATACTTTTAAGCAATTTATTGATAACTCTCTTAGCAAAAAGATATCTCATTACATAGTTGATTTTGAGCATTGCACAGGAATGGATAGCACCTTTCTAGGAATCATTGCTTGGCTTGGGCTTCAAATTAAACAGTCAAAAAACAAATCCTATTTGATCGTTAGAAATCTCAACAAGCGAAATAAAGAACTTTTTAACAACCTAGGCTTACAAAATTTTATTGCGACTGAAGAAGCGATACTTGAAGCGCCCACACAAAACCCCGATCAATTTCAAGCCTTAGAGGAAGCAGAAAGATTTGAGGCAATTGATATCCTAAATGCTCATAAAAATTTAGTTAAAGCACGAAAAGAAAATGCATCGCTTTTCAAAGATTTAATTAATATTCTAGAAGATAAAATTCAATCCGACTAATTTTAATTTTTTAAACCAATATGCTGATTTTTTTTACAGGAGTCCTATTTACACTTCTTTTTACGGCAGTAATTAACTTTAGAATTAATCGTAAAGTGTCGATTAAAGAGGAAGCGATTCAACGCTTAAAACAAGAAAAACAGATAGTTATTGATTTCATGCACTCTATTTCTGGAGCTATTACTGGTGAAAAGAATCGAAAGAAATTATTTCATAAAATCATACATGCCGCGATTACTAATACCGGAGCAATGTCTGCCTGTATTTTTGAAAAAAAATCTGATGAGCGATTTTACCGTATTGCAGTTGAAGGTCTCTTCCCTCCTCAAAATCAAGCTAGCATTAATGCATTGAAACACTCAAGTTCTCGTACTGAATTTATAAAAAATACTTATGAAACTGAAAGTTATTCTATAGGCGAAGGCTTAGTTGGCTCCGTTGCAAAAACAGGTAAACCTATTTTAATCTCTCGGGCAAAAAACGACCCACGTGTTATTCAACACAATGACCCAGCCCTACATATACATTCCTTAATGCTCGCACCCGTAACTTATGACGGCTCGCTAATTGCCATCCTTGCCGTTGCCAATCCTTTAAGTGGTGTTCCATTTGATGAAATGGATTTTTCTTTATTGCAATCGCTTGCGGGTCAAGTCGGCCTGGCCATTCAAAATAGCACAACCATACAACTACAAATTGAAAAAAGCAAAATCGACCTCGATTTGCAGTTAGCACAAAATATTCAAAATTTATTATTACCCTCTCAATTCCCAAAAGACATTCCCTTAGAATTTGCCGCACACTATCTCCCTGCTCAAAAAATCGGAGGAGATCTCTATGATGTTTTTGAAATAGATACCGACTCAATTGGAGTAGCGATTGCTGATGTTTCAGGAAAAGGTATTCCTGCGTCCATTGTAATGGCAATGTGTCAAACACATCTAAAACACTTAATAAAACAAAAAACTTCACCTGCTGATATTTTAAAACTTCTTAATGAAGAATTATTAAAAACCATGCGACCTGGTATGTTTGTTACCTTGTCTCTAGGAATTATTAATTTAAAAGCCAATACCTTGACCATTGCCCGAGCAGGTCACGAAGCACCTTTATTTTTCAGCCCTAATCATAAAAAAAGAATTTTTCCCATAGAAGTTTCCGGAATGGCATTGGGAATTGTCCCTGCAGAAATTTTTAATCAAAAAATTGAAGACTTTACCCAAAGCTTTCAAAAAAATGACATCTTAGTTTTATACACAGACGGTGTGACAGAAATGGAAAATAAAAAACAGGTAGAATTTTCTGCCGCTCGCCTAATGCGAATTGTCGATAAAACTTGCTCAAAAAATGCAGATGCAATTGTTGCCGATATAATTGAACGTCTCAATGATTTTGCAGAAGGGCTTGAACCTTTAGATGATCAGACGCTTCTTTTAATAAAACATATAGGAAAGCCTAATTAAGCCAAACTATCTAGAATCTTTTGAGTTTCATCACGCTGATTGCGTGTGCTCTCTAATTGCTTTTTAGCTCCCTCAACAACTGCAGCCGGGGCTCCATCCACAAATTTAGGGTTTGATAATTTTTTCTCACCAATCGTCACTAATTGATTCAATTTCTCTAACTCTTTATTAAGTCGAGTTCGTTCGCTTTCGATATCAATTCCTTCTCTAAGGTCCAAATAAATAGTCCCCAGTAAAGTAGAGACAGCTACCATACCATCTGCGTCTGTTTTGTTAATTCCAATTACTTTAGCAAAGCCGGCCAATGTTTGAATGCGATCCTGATTTTCTATAATGACTGCCTGTGCCTTTGCTTCTTCATCAAAATAAAGTGTTAAGTCTCTCTTGTTGGCAATTTTATACTGTGCTTTTAGCGCACGTGCTTCCTGAATCAGTGACTGCATAGCATTCACTCTTTCAACTGCAGATCCTGAAAAAGCTAACTGATTCTTTATTTCTTTCGCTTTTAAAATAGCTGTTTTTTCAATTAATAATTTTTCCGACTGTCCATAGCCAAGCTGTGACCATAACTCCTCAGTAATATGAGGAATGACAGGATGTGCGACATGCAAAACCTGACGAAGAACAAAGTCTTGAATCGCCAAACAGTTTTCCGTGGCTTCTCCGCCAGACTTCAATTTGCCTTTAGAAGCCTCCACGTACCAATCACAAAAATCATTCCAAAAGAATCGATAAATTAAGTGCGTTAAAGGAGCTAAATCAAAATTTTTAAAACAGGATTCAATCGATTCAGTAAATTCAGCTAAACGAGCTAAAATCCAATGATCATAATCATCCCAGATCTCCGGCTTCATTCGACTAAAAATTAAATCGAGCGATGAATTATCTTCCATTGCCCCAGAAATTTTTCGAAAACGAACCGCATTCCAAAGTTTGTTACAAAAGTTTCGCCCAATTTCGATACGGTCCTCCGAAAATAAAATATCCGAGCCTGTAGGAGCAATATTGCAAATGCCAAATCGCAAACCATCCGCACCAAATTTTTCGATTAATTCAAGTGGGTCCGGAGAATTACCTAAAGATTTGGACATCTTTCTCCCCTTTTCATCACGTATCAAGCCATGGATGAAGACATTGCGAAATGGTATGCGTTGTTCTATCTCTTCATCGGTTAAAGATTCTTTATCGTCTCCAAATAACTCAAGCCCAGCCATAATCATACGTGCGACCCAAAAGAAAATAATATCAAAGCCTGTCACCAATGTTGTAGTCGGATACCAGTAGGCCATCTCCTCTTTTTGTTTTTCGCTCGGATAGGGCCACCCTAGATTTGCCATTGGCCACAAATAAGAGGAAGCCCAAGTGTCTAAGACATCTGGATCTTGTTCCCATTCTTCAGGATTTTCCGGGGCATCCACTCCCACATAAACATGCTCTGGGTTGCCATAATCTAAGGACTCTTTTTCGATGCCTTTTTTATACCAAACAGGAATACGATGTCCCCACCATAACTGACGACTGATGCACCAATCCTGTATGCCGTTCAGCCAATGCAAATAAGTTTTTTTCCAGCGGTCTGGATGAAAGCGAATAATTCCTTTTTCAACCGCTCGCTTCGCTTCTTCTACTTTTGGGTATTTTAAAAACCACTGCTCGGACAAACGTGGCTCAATAGGTACATCACCACGCTCTGAAAATCCAACTACATTTTCGTATGGCTCACGCTCGATCAATAGTCCATCTGCTTCTAAAGCCTCAGCTACTTGCTTCCTTGCTTTAAAGCGATCAAGCCCCGCAAATTCTGAACCCGCAGATTCATTCAGACATCCCTTTGCCTCAATCACTTCGATCACTTCTAAATTGTGCCTTTGCCCAATTTCAAAATCATTTTTATCATGAGCTGGAGTCACCTTTAAGCAACCTGTTCCAAATTCTCGGTCCACATAATTATCTCCTATGATAGGAATCTTTGCCTTAGGATAGGGTCGCCAAACATACTGACCAATCAAATGTTTATAACGTTCGTCTTCTGGGTGAACGGCAACTGCACTGTCTCCCATGATTGTTTCTGGTCGTGTCGTTGAAATCTCTAAATGCGTTCTTTTGCCATCAGCCACAACCAACTCATAACGCATTTTATACAAAATCCCATTTTGTGGCTTCATAGTAACCTCTTCGTCAGAAATTGCCGTTTGAGTTGCCGGACACCAATTCACCATTCGCTTTCCACGATAAACGAATCCTCTTTTGTAAAGTAATACAAAGGCTTGAAGTACCGCTTTCGAATAATCTTCGTCCAAAGTAAATCGAGTACGCGACCAATCACAGGATGCCCCTAGTTTTTGTAATTGGTTTAAGATAATGCCACCGGACTCATGGCGAAAATCCCAAATCTTTTCAAGAAAGGCCTCACGACCGAGATCATATTTAGATTCTCCAGTACTCGCTCTTAACTGTTTCTCTACTTTTGTCTGAGTAGCAATCCCTGCATGGTCTGTTCCAGGTTGCCATAGAGCAGCTTTACCTTCCAAGCGTGCCCTACGAATAAATATATCTTGAAGCGTGTTGTCTAAAACATGCCCCATATGTAGCATCCCCGTCACATTTGGAGGGGGAATCATAATAGCATACGGTTCTTTTCCATGATCAACAGCTGCCTTAAATGACTGTTGCTCAATCCATTGTTTAGACCAGTGCGCTTCAACGGTTTTGGGACTATAGGCTTTTGATATCTCTGACATAAGCGATAAACAGACATATGGTATGGTATGAGCGATTCTTTCAAGCCAGAAAAATGCTTTTACTTGTTTTAATAGGATTTCTGTAATCAAATTTCCCTTCTTGCGATTCGTTTTTATGAATACTCATAAAAATATTTTCATTGGAGGCATTTCAGGCGGAATAGGTTCCTCAGTAGCTAAAATCCTTTCCAATCAACAGCATACTGTTTCGGGTTATGCTCGCACGGAAGAGAAATTGGCTAGACTCAAATCTGAATTGCCGGGTATCCATACCTTCTCTGCCGATGCCACCGATACAAACGATTTAGCAAATTCCTTTAAAGCGGCGCACGAGGCCATGGGCTCCATCGATGTTTATATACATGCCATAGGCTCAATTATAATCAAGCCTGCTCACTTAACCAATCAAGCACAATGGCTCGACACACTGAATCTAAACCTTAGCTCCGCTTTCTATGCCTTAAAAGAAGCTGTAGCCATTATGCAAAAACAATCGCACGGCTCACTAGTATTTTACAGTTCGACTGCTGCCCGGATTGGAGTTCCTAATCACGAAGCCATAGCTGCGAGCAAAGCAGGTATCGAAGCATTAGTTCGCTCAGCCGCTGCTACCTACTCAAATCGTAATATTCGCTTTAATTGTATCGCCCCTGGCTTGACTGACACGGATTTGGCGAAACCCATCACCTCAAACCCCCAAGCGCTCGAAATTTCTAAGAAAATGTCCCCGCTCAATGCAATTGCTCAGCCCGATGATATTGCCGACCTTACTGCATGGCTTGCTTCAGACTCCGCAAAATTTGTTACCGGGCAGTGTTTTACTGTTGATGGCGGCTTGTCCTCCACCGTTCCTAAGCCGAGAGCTTAAATTCAATTAGCCGAAATTCCTTAAAGTAGAGGAGAATTCATAATAAAAGCCACACGTCACTCCCCTTTTTAACAAAATCAGGCTTTAAAGCTTTGATTTATCTAAAATTATCAGGCTTTAATATAAATACACGAAAAACTTGTCGTATGTTTATATATATTTTCAAAAAAACCTTGCTAAACGGCATAAATGGATTACAGCTACCATCATGTCTTCAGCCGCATCCACAAAAAAAGCCGTAAGAAAAACGTCAAAAAAACGTGCTTACGAAACTTCTGAAATCAATGCTCAACTTTCAAAAGAAGAAAAAATTGAGTTATATACAACGATTGTAGGAATACGACGTTTCGAAGAACGTTCTCTGCAAGCCTACAATCAAGGAAAAATTGGAGGATTTCTTCATTTGTATATAGGACAAGAAGCAGTAGCGACAGGGATTGTTTCTCTTATGGAGGAGAATGACCACATCATTACTGCCTACAGAGACCATGGCCATGCCCTAGCAGTCGGGATGAATATGAATGAATGTATGGCCGAACTCTTTGGCAAGTATACAGGATGTTCCAAAGGTAAAGGGGGCTCTATGCACTATTTTGCTCCCGATAAGGGCTTTTGGGGAGGGCATGGAATTGTTGCCGGACAAACTCCACTCGGAGCAGGATTGGCTTTTGCTCTCAAATACAAAGGACTGAAAGGTTGTGCGGTTTGTTTTCTAGGAGATGGCGCTGTCAACCAAGGATCATTCATGGAAACCTTAAATTTAGTTTCACTTTGGGGCATTCCCGTTGTTTTTGTAATTGAAAATAATGGTTATTCTATGGGAACGAGCTTGAAGCGCTCTTCGGCAGAAGAAAGTTTAGCAAAGAGAGGTGAAGCTTTTGGAATCAAATGGGATACTTGTGAAGGGCATGATGTATTTGAAGTTCGAGAAAAAGCCAATGAGGCTATGACTTACGCAAGGGATGAGCTAAAACCTTTCCTTCTTGAAATACGCACCTATCGCTATCGCGGACATTCAGTAGCCGATGCAAACCATGAAAAGTACCGTACCAAAGAAGAAATTGAGACCTACAAGAAAAACAAAGACCCAATCAACGTCTTACGAAAAAAATTGATCGCTGATAAAACACTCACCGAAGCAAGTGCAAAAGAAATCGACCAAGAGAAGAAAGTTGAAGCCGATGCCTCCGCAAAATTTGCTGAAGAAAGCCCTTATCCTCCTAGATCTGAATTAACCAACGATGTTTACTGGTCAGTTGATAATGATACCGAGCAACAACTAAAAGGTACTTATTTTTTTAACGACTAAACCAAAGAGAATTTTCCTATGCCATTAATAACCTATAGAGAAGCGATCAAACAAGCCCTCGCCGAAGAAATCGAACGAGACGAAAATGTGTGTATACTTGGTGAAGAAGTCGCTCAGTATAACGGAGCCTATAAAGTCACCGAAGGACTTTGGGATAAATACGGAGACAAGCGTATTATCGATACGCCTATTTCAGAAGCAGCTTTCTCTGGACTTGCTATTGGTGCGTCCATGCTGGGTATACGCCCCGTAGTTGAAATGATGTTCATGAGTTTCTCATATGTCGCCTTCGATCAATTATTTAACAACGCTTCTTTCTGCCGATATATGTCTGGCGGATTAATGAACGTCCCTATTGTAGTTCGCGGACCTGCAAATGGTGGAACAAATGTTGGAGCAACTCACTCTCACACTCCTGAAAATTTAGTGGCAAATCACCCTGGCTTAAAAGTAGTATGCCCCTCAAACGCCTATGATGCAAAAGGCTTAATGAAGAGTGCCATTCGTGATAATGATCCTGTTTTTGTTATGGAAAATACATTACTTTACGGAGAAAAATGGGAAGTGCCGGAGGAAGAATATGTCGTTGAGCTAGGCGTTGCTAATGTGCTTAGAGAAGGTAGTGATATTTCAATTATTACCCACGGACGTTGTGCAATGATCTCCTTAAAAGCAGCCGAAATACTTTCGGAAAAATATTCAATCAATGCCGAAGTTATCGACTTACGCTCTATTCGTCCATTGGATGAGACTACCATTTTAAATTCTGTAAAAAAGACACACCGTGCCGTATTAGTTGAAGAAAATAAACCATTCTGTGGAGTGGATGCACAAATTTCTCACCTCATACAATACAAAGCATTTGATGATCTAGATGCACCTGTACACAGAGTCTCTGCCATCGATGCACCACAAATTTACTCAAAGCCGCTTGAAGATTGGCAAATTCCGAACGAAGAGCGAATAATCGAAAGCGTGCTTAAGTGCCTTGCATAAATTAACTATTCATATATTTATACACTATATCTATGGCGACACTAATTGAAATGCCCAAATTGAGCGATACCATGACCGTGGGAACATTGGTTAACTGGTTAAAGAAAGAAGGCGATCCAGTCACTAATGGAGACATGATAGCTGAGGTTGAAACCGATAAAGCGACTATGGAAGTAGAGTGCTTTGAAGAAGGTATTTTAATTAAACAATACTGTAAGCAAGGAGATGAAGTTCTAGTTGGTGGTGCGATTGCAGCAATCGGAGAAGCTGGAGAAGCGGCCCCCGCAATTGATGCAACAGCCTCGGAATCCAGTACTCCAGAAACGACTGAGCCCGTTGTAGAAGCAAGCACCTCGAATGAGCCGGTCGCTGAGGCAATTACCTCCACTCCTTCAGTGTCAATTGAAACCTCTTCATCAACTAAGGATGATCGCGTGAAAGCATCTCCTCTTGCTAGAAAAATCGCGGAAAGCAAAGGGATTAATTTAAGCCAAATCAAAGGGTCTGGCCCAAATGGTCGCATTGTTAAAGCTGACTTGGAAGCGATCAAAGAAGCCGTTTCCAGTAGTGTACAAGCGACTGATTCGAAAGCACCTGAATCCACGTCTCCAGTAATTGAATCTGTTCCAACATTAGAAGCACTTGATCTCCCCGTTTCTAATATGCGTAAGAGTATTGCTAGTGCTTTAGTCGCTTCCAAAACACAAGCTCCTCATTTTTATTTACAAATTGAAGTTGATGGTACCCCACTTGCTAACTTAAGAAAAGAGGTGAATCAACGACTTGCCGAGCTTCCTAAAGAACAAGGTGGGATTAAATTTTCCGTTAATGATTTGACCTTAAAAGCTTCTGCAGAAGCAATCAAGCGTGTCCCAGCAATCAATCGTTCTTGGGAAGGTAATTCCATTAAACAACATCCAAATGTAGACCTTGCCTTTGGAGTTGCTATCGACGATGGCTTAGTCACACCTGTGATCCGCTCCGCCGAAAATAAATCACTTCGCCAAGTAAGCAGTGAAGCAAAAAGCTTAATCAAAAAAGCTAGGGAGAAAAAATTAGCACCGAATGAAATGAGTGGCTCTACCTTTACCGTAACCAACCTTGGAATGTTTGGTATTTCTGATTTCTACGGCATCATTAATCCTGGGAATGCTGCGATTTTAAGTATAGGAGCGACTATCAAACGACCCGTGGTTAACGATAAAGACGAGATTGTTATTGGACAAACTATGAAAATTGGCCTCTCTGGAGATCATAGAGTGATTGATGGTGCGGTTGGTGCTCAATATCTACTCGCATTGAAGGAAATCCTAGAAACACCTTCTTTGATGCTAGTTTAGAACTCAAGGCGGCACATCGATTCATTAGGCGATATTCATTTTACTTTATTTAAAATGATTACTCTGTAGAACATTGCTAAATAGAATAAGTTGTTAAAAATCAATGTAACAATTTTTTTCTTCTTGAAATCATATGCCACCAAAGAATCAAAGTATTCTCAAACGACTCAGAAGCCATGCTCAACAACGCTTAGTTTTTGATCCAGGCATTCCAAGGAATCAGCAACTCTCTTCATACAAACGCTATTTAGAGCTCGAAAATAAAATGCTCAAGCGTTGCCACCTAAGAGGTGATTCCGGCAGAGAAATTTGCCAGATGCGAGCCACGATGATCGATGTGGTCATTGAAAATCTTTTCTTATCCGCACTCGATTTATTCGTCACAAAATATGGCAAATTACAATTTCGCATGGCCGTTGTTGCAACAGGGGGCTACGGACGAGCAGAATTAAATCCACATAGTGATATTGATATCATGTTTCTTTATCCCGATGATGCGGAATCAAAAGCACTCACTTTATTTCAAGAATTGATGGCCGAAGAAATTCTCTACCCCCTTTGGGATTTAGGTTTAAAAGTTGGGCATGCCTCACGAAACACCAAAGAAGTATTACGGGAGATCAATAAAGAAATTCAGTCAAAGAATGCGATTTTAGAATCCAGATTTATTTGCGGTTCTCAGCCGATTTATAAAGAGATGATCCATAGTTTTTTAGACAATCTCAAACAAGATCAATCTACAGAATATATTGAACAACGCTTAAAGGATGAGACTCAGCGTCACTTGAAATTCGGAAAAACCTTATACGTACAAGAGCCAGACATTAAGAATGGTGTCGGCGGATTGAGAGACTATCAAAATATTCTCTGGATCGCCAAAATTAAATTTGGCTGCCAGTCTTTTAAAGATCTAGCGAAACGAAAGTTCTTACGCCTAGATGAGCAGAGAGATATTGAGAAAGCTTATGACTTTTTATTACGTGTTCGCAACGAAGTGCATTATCAAAATAAGCGCCCCACGGATAAGATTAGCCTTGAACAGCAATTGAAGATCGCTACTCAATTGAATTACACGCATCGAGATTCTTTTGAAAGGCTCACTGCCCTCATGCAGGATTACTATTCTGCAGCTAGGACCATTTATTCAATTTCTGAATTACTAAAGGAACGATTTTTTAATATAGAAAAAAATAAAAACAAACGTTTTTCATTTTTAGACGCCCTGAGAGCTTATCAAAAAAAATCAGTCAAAGGAGTGGATGGTTTCTTAATTCAGAATGGAGTTCTGTACAGCAATCGAAATGACATCTTCTCTAAAGATCCAAATCGCTTAATTCGAGTCTTTAGAATCAAACAACAGTTCAATGTTTCCTTAGACATAAATTTAAAAAATAAGATCACTAATTCTATCCCCTTGATCGACAATCAAGTGATCAATTCTCCTGATGCAGCTGTCAGCTTTAAAGCCATCTTAAATGCTCCAGGTGAAGTGTACCCAATTTTAAAAGAAATGCATTTTCTTGGAGTACTCGGTCGGTATATTCCTGAATTCGGAGAATTAACCTGTATGATTCAACACGAATACTACCATCGATACACTGCCGATGAACATGTTTTGCGCACTATTCGCCACTTAGATAATGTTTTTAAAAAGGAAACTCCAATGGATGTGCCTTATGAAAGAGAGTTAAGGAAGAATAATTCGCCCTACCTGCTTTATATTACCTTATTATTACACGATATAGGTAAATCCGATGGGATTAAAGGTCATGCTGAAAGCGGGGCCGTTCTTGCCGAACCGATCCTAAATCGACTCGGCTATAAAAAAGAAAATCAGAAAAAAATTCTATTTATTATACTAAATCATTTAGAGATGGCACGATTCTGGCAACGTTATGACTTAGATGACATACAAACAGCTATATCATTCTCAGAAATCATTAAAGATGCAGAACTCTTACGCTTTCTCACAGTCCATACTTATTGTGATGCCAAAGGTACTGCACCCACTCTGTGGAATAATTTTAAAGATAGCATGCATCAAACCCTCTTTTCTAGAACCCTTAAAATTTTAAAGAACCAAACTAAACCTGATGCGCTTAACGAAGAACACAGAGCCATGCTAAAAAAAGATGTATTACAATTGTCCCTAGGCAACCTACCTGAAGAAGAGGTTGAAGCACACTTTAGCCTGCTTCCCGAGCGCTACTTCGTGAATACTAGTGCTAATGAAGCCATTTTACACCTCAATATGATAAATCGTCTGCTTTCGCAGATCCAAAATGCGGATTCGATCGGCTCCCTATCTCCCATTATTGATTGGAGGGATGACAAAAATCTCGGTATGTCTGTTATCAATATTGTCACTTGGGACCGAGCTGGTTTGTTTTATAAGTTAGCCGGTGCATTAACCCTGTCTGAACTCGCTATTATTAGCACACGAGCCATCTCAAGAAAAGACCATATCACCATCGACACTTTTTATGTGGTCGATCTCGATGGCAAATACGTAAGCGATCCTAAAATCAAAAATACCTTTAAAGAAAAGGTAGAGAATGCATTGGTTCACGGGAAAGACCTCACTGAAGAAATTAACACACTCGAGCAAAAGTATTTACAAGCAAGTATCAAAGAAAGCCAATTACCCTCACCCTTCCCCCCAAGTGTTGAGGTTTATCACGAACTTTCCTTACACCGAACGATTATTGAGGTGCAGGCAAAAGACCAAATTGGACTACTTTTTAAAATCACTCAATTGATCACTGATAAAGGATTTGATATCAGCTTTGCCCGTATCGCCACGGAACGAGGCATCGCTATGGATACCTTCTACATTGAAAACATTAATCTCAATGAGTCCACCAACACATCTGATTTATTAGAGGTAAGAGCTGAAATTGAAGCCATCATTCAGAGTTGCGAATAAACTCTTCTTATAACTTGATTCTTTTGCCAGTTATTCAAATATAATGGCATATGAATACTCATGATAGTATTTTTGCCGCAATTGATTCCTTAAATGAAATCAATGATTCTATTTATGGTTCCTACAAATTAGAGGAAGCATTTTCAACCATACTAAAAAAAGTCAGCCAGTACTTTTCATCGAGTATAGTAATAATTGGAACAGTTAATGAAGATCGACAAGTTGTAGAAATTGAAGTTGCTCAAGGCATAAAGGAAACATTGGCCCCCATTCCATTAAGACAAAGTATTATTGGATGGACTGCATTTTATCGAAAACCCATCCTCATAAAAAATTTTAAAAACGAAAGTAAGCTCACCCCTCTTTCTAATGACTCTATATCTGCGATCACCATTCCTATGATCTTAAACGGAAAGGCTATAGGAGTTATGCATATCGAAAGCACTCAAGCAAATCACTACAGCCTAGAGGACTTAAAAATTGCCACCGTATTTGCCAACGAGGCAGGAAAAGTGATTTCAAATATTTGGCTGATGGATCAACTAAAAAGTAAAACCGACCAACTACATTCACTGATCAACCTCAACCGAAATCTTGTCGCTAAATTAGATAAAAATTCGATCCTAATTAATCTCGCACAAGAAACACGCGACTTACTCAAATGCCATGCCTGTGCTCTCTTTTTATTATCGTCCGATAAAAATATCCTAGACCTACATACCATGGTGGACCCCACTGGCATTTTAAATGACTCAAGTCAAATTGACCTTAGAGATAGTGCTATCGGCGGAGCTCTGAAGCGTAAAAAGCAAATTGAAATTCATAACATCCTCTACACAGAAGAAAATGAATTCAATACCATCATTCAGAGAGATTCTCTTTACTCGATGCTCATCACTCCCATTATTTTTCAAAATCAAGTCGTCGGTGTACTCAATTCTTATACTCAAGAAATGCATCGCTTCAGTGACGACGAAAAACGAATTGCCCTCGCTCTGGCCGACCTAGGCGCAATGACTTTAGAAAATGCTCGTCTCTATGAGAAAACATTCACCAGCGAAGAGATCCTCCGAAAAAATGAAAAGCTCACCACCCTTGGGCTCCTTTCTGCAGAAATTGCTCACGAGATTCGTAATCCTCTCACCGTGATTAAATTACTTTTCCAAACACTCGACTTACAATTTGATCCCACTGACCCAAGATCAAAAGATGCCGAACTGATTGCCGAAAGAATTGACCACCTTGAAACCATAGTTGAACGAGTGCTGGGATTCAGTCACAGAAATCACAACACCAAATCACAAAACTGCCTCTCTACTTTAGTAGAAGAATCACTCCAACTCGTTCGCTTAAAATTAAACCAACTGAAGATCAAAGTCTCCTTTGAAAAACCCGATTCTGAATTGCCCATCGAAGTTAATAAAGGACAGATACAGCAAGTAATCCTCAATCTTATTTTCAACGCCAGCCAAGCTATTTCAAAAGCCGGCGGCTCGATACACATTAAGGCATTTCAAGACGAGCAATTTGCTTATTTCAATATTCAGGATAACGGACACGGTATCCCTGAATCGATTAAAGATCGAATCTTCGAATCCTTTCTCACCAACCGCAGTGAAGGCACCGGCTTAGGTTTATCCATTGCCAAAGGAATTCTTGCCAGTCACCGAGGAAGTATTTCGCTTATTAAATCAGACCCTGAAGGCACCATATTTGAATTCGCCCTTCCGCTTTCCAGCATCTAGATAGATTTGTATCTATTTTTATTATTTAGAAAACAAAGCTTCCACTGCAGCTTCTACCACTGAATAGCTTAATTTTTGTGGCAAAATTTTCTCAGTCCCATCCGCTGACTTCAGAACATAAAGTGGCACCCCAGAACGTTCATAAGCTTCTAAAGCTCGAGTGATCTCAGGATCATTCTGTGTCCAATCCGCCACAAATAAACGAATCCCATAGTCTTCAAACAAACCCTCCGTTTTTTCTTTTCTTAACACTAAGGCTTTGTTGCTTTGGCAAATTAAACACCAGCTAGCCGTAAAATCAATAAATACTCCATGCCCAGACTCTAAAGCATCTGCTACCGATTCCTCTGACCATTCTTTCCACGGCCCCTCTTCATAAAGATTGGCTTCACTGCCTTCTGTATCATAAAGCTCCGCTAAATTCTGACTGACAATCAATCCAGGAATCACGATCAAGCAAAGGCTCAGAAACTTCGCCCGCCTTTGCACCATTTTGCTTTCAGAAATACGCCCCCAACGACTCAGAATCCAACTCGCGATTATAACAAAAAACAAAACTAGCAAAATTTGCATCACCCCATTTGCACCTGCTGATTGGCCAACAACCCAGACAAGAAAAGCTGTTGATAGAATTAATAATACCCCCATTGCTTGACGGAAAGTTTCCATCCACGCACCTGGCTTAGGTAAAAATCGTAATAAGACAGGGAACCAAGATAAAAGCAAAAACGGAAAAGCCATACCGAATCCGATGCAGGCAAAGATCAAAACGCCTAATGCCATATCAACCTGCAAAGCAATGCCACTCACGCCACCAATAAATGGTCCCACACACGGTGCCCCAACAACTGCAGCTAAGATTCCCGTACCAAAAGAACCCAGCCAATCCGTACGATTGGAAATCGAAGCATTAGACAAGCGAGTCAAACTTGAACCCAACTCATACACCCCAAGCATATTCAATCCTAACAAAAAGAATAGTATGATTAAGAAGGCAATGAAGTACGGGTCTTGTAATTGAAAACCCCAGCCCACTTCTTCGCCTATACTTCGTAAGCCCATCAAAATCAAAGCCAAGACTACGAAACTCAATACCGCTCCAAGCGTATACATCGCACCATGCAAATAACGCTTTGAAGCCACCCCATCCGCATGTTGAATTAAGCTAAATACTTTGATCGATAAAACGGGCAACACGCAGGGCATTAAATTCAAAATCACCCCGCCAAGAAATGCGGCCATTAACCAACCCAGTACACCCATTTCTAAAAAACGATTTTCTAAGCTTTGACTCTGCTTCGTTTCTTTTGCTTCTAACAAGCCATTTAAAAATTCGCTCGCTTCTGTGATTTTATCCGCATCAGAAACCGTCCAATCTAAAGAAACGACTTCCGTCCCAAAGATACACACATCCTTACACAAGACCCAATCAACCTTAGCTGAAATTGTAAGTACTTCCCCTAAGGTGTAATCTCTGACCTTTTCCTCATCGCTCACTAAACGATAAAGAAAGACCTTCCGTCCATCATAGCCATAGCCCATGTAAGCCCCGTAATCAAAACGACTGGGTTCAGGATGGTTCAAGGCTTCCACGCGCATACCTTCAGGTAAATCCCAAGTAATGGTTGGTTCTAGTAAGTCAGTGCCTAATCCAGCCCAATAAAAATGCCAGCCCGATTCAGCTTCCATTTGTAAACCAATCAAAAGATCCTCATCACTTATTGATTCATTACCTAAAACAATTTCTGACTTATTGGTGAGTAATTGAATCGATAGCCTATTGATTTCACCAGTACTTTCAGGCTGGGCTTCACTCGTGCCAACCAAAGCCAAGCTAAAGATAAACCCGAGAAAGCAACTGCGAATAAGCGATTTAAACATAGCGATAACTATACCAGAAGCACTGATCAAAGCAATCCATCACTTCGCTTCATGAGCAAGTAATAAATAAATTTTTCCAATGTACGCTTTACAAAACCCCAAGCAGCCATGAAATAAGTCTTATGGAAAGACCACTCACTTATTACGGGAATCCCGTCTTACGGCAAAAAGGCAGCCCTGTCGAAACTTTTGACTCAGAGTTAAAAACCCTGATCCGTGATATGTTCGAAACTATGTATGCCGAAGAAGGCATTGGACTGGCCGCTCAACAAATAGGCATTGCCCAGCAAATCTGTGTCGTCGATGTGCGTCCACCCAAAGAGAGCGAAATTCATTTCAACTATAGCTATGATGGCAAAGCCACCCCGCTCGATCTCTTCATGCCCTTAGCCATCATCAATCCTCAAGTCTCGATTACCGACCCCAATGAAAGTCTTTACCAAGAAGGCTGTCTCTCTTTTCCTAATATTTTAGGCGATGTCTCTCGAGCCAGTGCCATAAGCTGTCAGTTTCAAGATACCGATGGCCATAGCCACACCATTGAAGCGGATGGGCTACTCGCCCGTTGTATCCTCCATGAAATCGATCACCTCAATGGGATCTTATTTATTGATACAATGGAGAAAAAAGATCTGCAGAAAAACCTCACTCGGATTAAGCAACTCAAACGTTCCCACAAATCTTAAAAAAATAAGGCCGAGCTAAAAAGCTCGGCCTTAAATATAAAAAATTTAATTTATATTAAATTAAAGTGCCCAGCTGTAAGAAAGAGCTGTAGATGTACCTGCTGTATCTTCGTCAACGATAGATAATACAAGATCGCCATAAGCAAGATCTAACTGCATGTAATCGTAATCATTAGCAGATTCTTTCTTAGATACGTCGCCATAAGTAAGAGTAGCAGAAATACCATCAATGATTGTTGGAAGTCCATAAGAAATGCTTAAGAACTCATTTTTAGACTCATCAAGATCTTGTGCATAGCCAATATCGAAACCAGAGATAGAATATCCAACATACGCTTCAACAGCATCGCCTGTTGCAGTATTTGAATATTCATAGCTGATAACACCTACGTCAAAACCATTAATGTCTGTTCCAGCATAGAAGTTTGTTTCTTGTGCACCTGATGTACTGCTTGTCCATACACCTGCATAGTAACCTTCACCAGCATAGTCAAAACCACCGCTAATTGCAGAGTTACCACCTGACTGAGAAGTACCTCTCCATACATAATCAGTAGTAACACCTAAGTTACCTGATACTGCTGCAGAAGCTGAAGTAATGAATGCTAAAGCACCCACGAATAATGTGATTAATGTAATATTTTTCATATTAATTTATAATTGTTTGTTTTTTGAGCTAATGCTCATTGTGAATAAATGGTAAATTGTACGTAAAATGCAAGCTTTTTATTAAAAGATAATAACTCTTAATTTACGTAACTTGCTTATAAGCATCGATTTAATTAAATAAATCTAAGCAGATTGAACAATAATCACATACTACCAAATGGCATCTATAGTATTTAGCTAATTATAGAAGAAACTCTGTGAGCGGTTCAAAGAGACTGGAATGCTCAATTTAAGTTCTTTAAATAGCCTATCGCGCAGTAAAATAATGGTTTTTCTGAGACTTACACCATCTTTCGCTAGTATTTTAATGCCCAGCCCTGCTTTATTTAAGTCAGTTAAGCCAATAATGGCGTCCGGTGTTATCATTTGGTGCATTTCCGCAATAAATTCATCAAAATCGCGACAACTGATTAAATATATACAAGCATAATTCCCCTCGGGATAAGCGTCCCGCCAATCTCGAACATCTCCTTTCTTCGGTTCACAAGTAAAATTTTCATAATTGATTAAAGTATCATTATAGAGAATACGGGTATTGGATTGCCATTGCTCAAACTCAAAGTGCTCGCCAAAGGCACTACGGCCTGGAGAGACAATTTCGCAAAATAAAGCACACGCCCCTTCTCCGATATCAAGAACCGTTTCTTGTTTAAGCTTGGAAGCGGCCTGTAAAATCAAAGGTGCCGTCCACACATCCAAAAACCCGCCACTGGCAACGGTGTAGGATTGTTTAATCTGAGCATACCCTGAATCCATAGAATGAATCCGACAAGCCGCAGGAGAGATAACAGCGACCTTGGCCTCATCAAGCACCGAAACCTCAACTTCTAAAAGATCTCCTTGAAGTAGCCCTGCCGTTGGACTAAGCAATTGGGAAATCGCAAAGCCATCTTCTTGGTGAGTCTTTGACATATGCAATGGCGGGCTGACCCATTGTTTTTTTAAAGTCGAAGCTCCAAGCGAATTCAATCCATAGACTAAGTTCGCACCGCCCTTCACCGCTGAGCGACTGAGGTCATTCTTATTTGAAAAAGCCAGCATTACTTATTCTTCACCGCAAAGAAGCATTCTTTCTCCAACCATTCAATCACTTCCGCTAAGCCTTTATGGCTTTTTAGATCACAGAAAAGAAAGGGTTTTTCTTTTCTCATTAATTTAGAATCTCTGTCCATCACCGCAAGGTCTGCTCCGACATAGGGTGCGAGATCAATTTTATTGATAATTAGCAAATCGGAAAAACGAATAGCGGGGCCACCTTTTCTAGGAATCTTATCGCCTTCTGCTACATCGATCACATAGATAAACACATCCACTAAATCAGGTGAGAACGTTGCCGATAAATTATCGCCTCCACTTTCGATCAAGACAACATTGGCATCTGGATGGGCTTTGATCAAATCCTCAATCGCCACTTCATTCATACTTGTGTCGTCACGAATTGCAGTATGCGGGCATCCTCCAGTTTCAACTCCAACCACTCGGGAACTCTCCAAGGGGCTATTTTTGACAATGAATTGTGCATCTTCTTGGGTATAGATATCATTGGTAATCGCTACCAAAGAATACTGCTCGTTCAGTGCTTCAATTAAACGAAGCAAAAGCATAGTTTTCCCAGAGCCTACTGGACCACCGATGCCGACACGGACAGGACGAATTTTTGTTGTTTGTGTACTCATAATTAAGAAATAAAAAGTCGTGAAAAGGCCGTTTTATGACGAGCCGAATGAATGTCGTAAAGTGGAGCAAACCAACCTGCTAATGGCACCGAGATTGCATTTGAATCCTCTACCCATTGACTTAAGTGATCCAGTCCGAAGTGCATTGCATCTTGAGCCGACTCCGGGCTTATGCGTAGAAGCTTGATCGATGCAGAAATATAAGTCGCTAAGGTTTGGTAGCCGTAGGCAAATAAAGCCGCAGAATGCGGTACGGATAAAATTTTATATTGGAGTGCTGAAACAATTAAATGATGTCCCTTCACTTTTCCTCGATCAAAAAGTTCGGCGTATTCTATCAAGCAGGTGTCATTTCCCCACATTTGTTTCAATAAGCGCAAACGTCCACGCCCTTGAGCAATGCTTGCTTCGCGAATTTCACTCGCCCACTTCCACGCATTGATAGCTTCATCTAGCTCCTTGATTGCTTCATAGTCTTCTTCGGCAAAGGCTTTAAGGGCTTCTCTTAAATAAGGGAACTCTTGACGCATTAAGGCAGGGCCAGCGTGATTGAGAAAAAACTGTTTTAATTCTTCTTTTGAGTTGTAGCCATTTTCATAAGCCCATTGCTCAAAGCCAAGAGAATGCGCATAGCCACCCGTTGGGAAAAGGGGATCAGAAACTTGGAGAAGCGGAGCCACCCAAGCATTGTTCTCAAGCGCTTTCATTATTTAATGTGCGTGGCTATGTGAATGCGGTTGATCATGCGAATGCCCTCCTTGGGTACATGGCTGAAAAATTCGGTTCACCAAAGCAAAATCAATCGACTCTCGCTCAAGCATCTGCCGAACTGCTAAATCATCCTGCACAAGCATACCTTCTTCAGTAAATTCTGCTTTAAAATGCAAATTGCCTACCATCCAACCAAGCCAAGCAGATACTTTTGGTGCATCTAATTGAATTAAAAAACAAGGTTCCTCTGTTTGCTCGATTGCGTAAAGCTTGCCTTCTTTTTCAAAAAAAACATCTCCGTGCTTTAAGCTACTTTTTAAATCAAAACCAAACTCAATTCCATCACTGGCAACTCCTCGCCAACGTTTTCTTGCCAAGGTGTGTCGCTCGACAAAAAGCTGAATCACCTCTGCTTTATCCTTATGGGCATGAATCGACTGTTCTATAATTTGCATAGAAAATATTTAAAATAAGAAATAGCGTTGTGCCATTGGCAAAACTTCCGCTGGCTCACAGGTGAGAATTTTCCCATCAGCTTTAACTGTATAGGTCTCAGGGTCGACTTCAATTTCTGGCAAGGCCGCATTATACATCATATCTTTTTTGGAAATTGTTCGAGTGCCCGATACCGCTTTAATTATTTTTTTCAGCCCTAAAGTTCCTGAGATATCTTGTTCAAGTGACTTTTGACTGACAAATGTAATTGATGTCTTGGATAAAGCACTCCCAAAGGAGCCAAATTGCGGACGGTAGTAAGTCGGTTGCGGAGTCGGAATCGAAGCATTTGGATCACCCATATTTGCTGTAGCGATAAAACCACCCTTAAGTACCATCTCTGGCTTAACACCAAAAAGAGCCGGTTTAAATAAAACAATATCTGCTAACTTACCCACCTCCAGGCTGCCGACATCAGAAGCACAGCCACAAGCTATTGCTGGATTCAATGTGTATTTTGCAATGTAACGCAAGACACGGAAATTGTCTGCAGGCATAGGGGTATCTGTTTCTAGCGTACCAAATTGTTTCTTCATTTTATCGGCTGTTTGCCAGGTACGGATGATGACTTCTCCCACTCGACCCATGGCTTGGCTATCACTAGACATAATTGAGATCGCACCTTGGTCGTGCAAAATATCTTCAGCCGCAATCGTTTGTGGACGAATTCTTGATTCCGCAAAGGCAACATCTTCAGGGATTTTAGAATCCAAATGATGACAGACCATCAACATATCTAAATGCTCATCAATAGTATTCTTTGTAAAAGGACGTGTTGGATTGGTTGATGAGGGAAGCACATTTGCCAGTCCACATACCTTTATAATATCCGGTGCATGCCCGCCTCCCGCACCTTCTGAGTGAAAGGTATGTATCACTCTATTTTTGAAGGCTTCAATCGTTGTTTCAACAAAGCCTGATTCATTTAAAGTATCTGTGTGAATCGCCACTTGCACATCCATCTCATCAGCGACACTTAAACAATGATCAATTGCACTGGGTGTTGTTCCCCAATCCTCATGCAATTTTAATCCCATTGCTCCCGCTTCAACTTGTTGACGCAGCGCATTCAAATTTGAAGCATTCCCTTTACCCATAAAGCCTAAATTCATTGGAAAAGCTTCGGCCGCTTCGAGCATCTTATGAATATTCCAAATGCCTGGCGTACACGTTGTTGCATTAGTACCTGTTGCGGGTCCTGTTCCCCCACCTGTCATTGTTGTGATACCACTAGTCAAAGCTTCGTTGATCTGCTGAGGGCAGATAAAATGAATATGTGAATCAAAGCCACCAGCAGTAACAATATGACCTTCTGCGGCGATCACTTCTGTTCCCGCTCCTATTACCATACCCTCGGTAATACCTTTTTGAATCAAGGGATTGCCTGCATGACCAATGCCTGAGATTAAGCCATTCTTCACTCCAATATCGGCTTTGATAATGCCCTGCACTGGATCAATGATAGTCGCATTGGTGAGCACCAAATCTAAACAATCTGCATCTTCTGCTAAAGGTGATTGCCCCATACCATCTCGAATCACTTTGCCCCCGCCAAATTTAACCTCGTTTCCATAGCCCCCCGATTCGGCAATCAAATCTCGCTCCACTTCAATAAATAAATCGGTATCGGCTAAGCGAACCTGATCTCCAACTGTCGGCCCGTACATTTCTGCATATTGGCGTCTTGTGTATTTTAAACTCATAATACTATCTCCTTAGACCATTATAAATCTCCATCTACTTTGTTATTTAATCCATAAACTTTACGTTGTCCGCTCAGGCCAACCAATTCAACTTCGCGCACATCTCCTGGCTCAAAGCGGATGGCAGTTCCCGCAGCAATATTTAAACGAAAACCCTTACTTTCGGGACGATCAAAGTCCAAGAATTCATTGACCTCAAAGAAATGGAAATGGCTACCAATCTGAATCGGTCGGTCACCTTTATTAGTGATGCGAAGTGTCTTAGTTTCAAGACCTACGTTTCCGACTAAATCAGGGGCATCTTCTTTAAATCTATATTCTCCAGGGATCATCTTAAAGGATTGTGTACGGTTACCAATTTGGTTCCATCGGGGAAAGTGCCTTCAACTTGAACTTCGTGAATCATTTCTGGCACACCTTCCATAACATCTTCTCGACTTAAAATCGTTGTTCCGAAGCTCATTAAATCCGCAACGGATTTTCCGTCTCGAATTCCTTCAAGTAATTCAAAAGTGATAATGGCAATGGATTCTGGGTAATTTAATTTTAAACCTCTTGCTTGTCTTCTACGAGCGACATCTGCTGCTACGCATATCATCAACTTATCTTGTTCTCTCGGGGTTAAATGCATAATCTTAAACAGTTAAATATTTTTGAATAATTTCAATCGATAAACCATCAGACTCTCCAGACTGAACCACAGTTCCTCGATCCATAATATAGTAATTATCACTCGCTGCTTTTGCAAAATCTAAATACTGCTCAACTAAAATAATACTTATTGAACTCTCGTTTTTTAAGCGGTTGATCGAATCTTCAATTTGATCGATAATTGACGGCTGTATCCCTTCAGTCGGCTCATCGAGAATCAATAGTTTAGGATTCGTTAAAAGCGCGCGACCGATGGCAAGTTGCTGTTGTTGACCTCCAGATAAAACTCCGCCCTTTCGTGAAAGCATTTCTTTGATGACCGGAAATAGATCATAAACAAACTCTAATTGGTCTCGGCCTGCTTGACCTGAAATACTCATACTCACCTCTAAATTTTCTTTAACGCTTAAGTTAGGAAAGATGTCACGCCCTTGAGGCACATAGCCCATTCCAAGAATCGCTCTTTGATCCGGCCGTAACTTATCGATGGGCTTGCCACAAAATTCTATAGAGCCATCCGCCTTAGGCATTAAACCCATTAAAGCTCGAAGAAGCGTTGTTTTACCGACTCCGTTACGGCCCAACAAAGCCATCACAGAACCTTCCACTAAATCCATATCAATTGATTTTAGAATTAAGGAGGCATCGTAACTCGCATTTAAGTCACGGATTTTGAGCAATGTCTGATCGCTATTTGATTCTAATTTTGCTTCTGCCATAACACTTTTAAATTCCTGCTCGGGTTTGTCTTCCAAGATACACTTCGATCACTTCAGGATCTGCTTTAACATTTTCAAAAGAGCCTTCTTTAAGTACCGACCCTTGATGTAAGACCGTGACTCTTCGTGCAATCTGTCGGATAAACTCCATATCATGCTCAATTACGATTAAGGTATGCTTTCCTTCTAAGCTAAGAAGCAGTTCTCCTGTCTTTACCGTCTCTTCATCGCTCATACCCGCTGCAGGCTCATCAATTAATAAAATTTTTAATTCTTGGGCTAAGAGCATCCCAATTTCTAACCATTGCTTTTGTCCGTGCGATAAGAGACCCGCTGGTCTTGATTTTGATGACTCTAAATTAATCGTCTTGAGAACTTCGTTGATCTTATCTTCATCTTCTGAATTTAACTTATAGAATAATGTGCCTAAAATACTGCGTGATCGATTTAACGACAAAAGCAAATTATCATAAACTGTATGCGATGAATAAATACTCGGTGTTTGAAATTTTCGACCAATGCCCAAGCGATTAATTTGATATTCTTTTAATTTTATTAAGTCGACACCATGCCCATCGGGAAGATGAAAAGTTATTCTCCCTTCATCGGGATCTGTCTTTCCGGTAAGAATATCCATGAAAGTACTTTTGCCCGCACCATTCGGGCCGATGACGGTACGTAATTCACCTTCTTCGAGATAAAAATTTAGATTGTTAATTGCTTTAAAGCCATCGAAACTTTTTGTCACTCCTTCAACTGATAGAATAAATGGCGTGTCTCTAAAGACTGGTGGTTTATGCATCGCATTCATAATAATTAAACTGCAAGTGTTTCCTCCCTCTTGAAAAATCTTTCTTTCCATTGATTAAAAATTCCAATTAGCCCTTGCGGCATAAATAATACGACGAAGACAAATAGTCCGCCCATAAAGATCAACCAATAATCAGGGAATGCTTGTGTGGTATAACTTTTTAACAGATTAACAAATATCGCACCAATTGCTGGTCCCCACTTTGTGCCTCGACCTCCTACTGCAACCCATACCACTACTTCTAAAGACTTTGCTGCTTCCATTAAGCTCGGATTGATTCCCCCTACTTGTGGAACATATAAGGCCCCTGCTGCTCCTGCGATCATCGCACTCAATACGAAAATCCCGAGTTTAAAATCAGCCGTTGAATAACCGGAAAAAAGCACTCGATTTTCTGAATCACGAATCGCTTGCTGAACTTTGCCTAACTTTGTTTTGAGTAAAAAACTAGTTATAAAATAAGTAAGAAATAAAAGAATTACTGAACTGATAAAAAGAATACGTATGGTTTCTATAGAATTTAAATCCATCCCCAAGATTACTTTAAAATCAGTGAATCCATTATTCCCTCCGAAGGTAAAATCATTGCGAAAGAATAGTAAGCACGAAGCGTAGGTGAGTGCTTGGGTCAGGATAGAAAAATACACTCCACGAATTCTAGATCGGAAAGCAAGGAAGCCAAAAATTAATGCCACAACTCCAGGCACCCATAAAATTGCTGCTGATGTGAACCAAAAATCATAAAAAGGCATCCAATGAATTGGCAAATCTTGATAACCAAGAAAGACCATAAAGTCTGGCAAGACACTTTTATAGGCACCTTGCTCTCCGATCATTAGCATTAGATACATGCCCATCATATAGCCCCCTAAGGCAAAAAATAAACTTTGGCACAAACACAGCAGACCCGTATACCCCCATAATAAATTTAGACTCATCGCCAAAACTGCAAAGGTCAGGTACTTACCCCAAAGTGATAGCTGAAAGCCACTAACTGAAAATAGTCCAGAGTCAGGACCAAATAGATTCAATATTGGCAGTAGCATCAAGAAAGCGAGAATGACTCCTGATGCCCCTAATTCCTTAAATAAATTTTTATCAATCATCTAAGCTCCTTGATTTTGTTGGAAAGATTCCACCCGGTTTCCATTGTAAGAATAAAATAATAACAAAAAATACGGTTATTTTCCCCATGACTGGACCAAGGTAGGGTTGAAGTAATTGATCCACCATACCAATCCCCATCGCAGACATGCCGGCCCCGATCAGATTCCCCACACTTCCAATCACCACCACCATAAAGCTATCCACTATATAAGCCTGTCCCATCGACGGGCCAACATTACCAATTTGTGAAAGTGCCGCACCTCCAAGAGCTGCTAAGCCGCAACCCAAAGAGAAAGTCATACCATTCACCTTGCTCACCGGAATTCCTAAACTACTCGCCATGTTGCGATTTTGCATAACCGCTCGTATATGTAATCCAAGATTGGTTTTTTGGAGTAAAGCCCACGTTAAGAAAACTACCAAAATAGCCAAGGCAACGATGAGTAAACGAGTGTAACTCATAGAAAATCCGCCAAAATTCAAACTGCCCATTAGCCATGATGGATTATTTACCTGTACATTAGCCGCCCCAAAAATTAAGCGAAAGCCTTGTTGCATTATCATAGATAAGCCCCAGGTACAGAGTAAAGATTCTAAAGGTCTGCGATACAAAAATCGAATCACCCCTTTCTCTACAATGATTCCAATCAATGCTGCTACAATAAAGCTGACCGGGAATGCCACGAGAAAATACCAACCAAACATCGGATGATCGACCCCCCAAATTGAGATAAACATATTTTGTACAAGAAAAGTTACATAGCCGCCAATCGCCACAAATTCTCCATGTGCCATATTGATCACGCCCATCAAGCCAAAAGTGATTGCTAAACCAAAAGAAACGATCAGCAAAACCGAACCCGTACTTAATCCTCGGAAAAAACTACCAAAGAATTCAATGATACGAATATGAGATTTTATGGTCAATAGCGATGCCGAACAGGCCAATGCCAAAGGCTCACTTTCTCTACCTGCAGCTAATTCACTCGATAAAATCTTTTCAATAAAATCCTTAGCCGCAACTGACTTGAGTTCAGCTAATCGCTTGACTGATTCTAAACGCTGAGCTTCAGTCCCATTTTTCAATAAATTAATGGCTAAAGCCTCATCGATTGCTACTATTACTTTGGCATCTTCTTCAACCGCTAGTCGTTTTTCTAAAGGCTCTATGTATTCCGCTTTCTGACTACGCCCTAACTTGATCGCTGACTTAATTCGTATTTTCGCATCGATTGATTTAAGCCCCAAAGTATCAATGAGTCCTTTAAATTGTTTTCTCAGTGCACGTGCAATTCGCTCTTTATTAAATTTCTCTCTCGTTTCTTCTGAATATTCAAGCCTCTCTCCTGTCAGCAAAGAATAATAGTTATTTCGTTCATCAATATAAATAATTTCTTTGCTTGCCTCCTTTTCCAAACTAAAAATTTTACCACGTCTCCAATCTTCATAAATTTTTGCAATCATCGGATCGCCAAACTCACTCATCTCTTTAATCAAAGCACTTTGCTCAGATTTATCGGCCAGGATAAGATCGACAAATATATCTCTTGGTCCTCGCTCGCTAGTACTAGCATACAATGTAAATGTCGCTAGGAATGTGAGTCCAAAAATAAATAAACTGAATCCATTCCTACACATAAAAATATCGCTCTAAGTATTCTAACATAAAATTTAAAATGAAGGCTTACGAGAAACCCCTTCTCGTAAGCCAAGCATTTAAACAAACATTATAAAAAAAATATGATTTTTTTTAAAAAGTTCCTTTCAACCAAGGTTCACCGTAAACATTTTCCATAACTTCTAAAATTTCAAATTGTCCATCTTCGAGTGTCTCGCCGATGAAAACATTTTTAGTTACGTGATGGTTAGCTTGTGTGGTAACTGTACCACCGGGACCGTCGAAAGAAATTCCTGATTCTAATGCAGCAATAACTGCATCGACTTCAAATGTACCTGCTGCTTCAACTGCGGCTTTCCATAAATAGACACCATTGTAAGAAAGCACCATTGGGCTACAAGTTACGCGACCTTCTTTTTGTACATAATCCGGTGCAGATTTTTTGAGCCATTTATTGAAACTCTTAATAAACTTCTTGTTCGCCTTTGTGTCGATTGACATGAAGTATGTCCAGCAACCAAGGTGACCCACTAAGTCTTTTGTCGGTAAACTACGAAACTCATCTTCGGAAAGAGAGAATGACACGATTGGACAATCATCCGAGGTAAGTCCAGAGGCAGCAATCTCTTTAAAGAATGGCACATTCGCATCACCATTAATTGTATTAATCACGCAGGCATCACCAGAAGCGGCAAAGTCAGTGATCTCAGCCACAATCTGTTGGAAGTCGGTATGTCCGAAAGGCGTATAATTACCCGCAGAAACAGCTACATCTCCTTCATAACGAATTCCGCCGCCAATGTTTTCAACTGGAATTCCTTTAGAGAGCAAGTATTCAAACAAGACAATATTCGTTGTCTGTGGATAAACATAGTCGGTACCAATTAAATAAAATTTTGTGTATCCTTCATTAAGCAAATAATCAACCGCAGGGATCGCTTGTTGGCCAACTGCTTCTGCAGTGTAAAAGATATTCGGTGACTCTTCTTCGCCTTCATACTGCACTGGATAAAATAATAATCCGTTGTATTTTTCGAAAACAGGTAATGCATATTTACGACTCACCGATGTCCAGCAACCAAATACAGCTGCACACTCATCTTGAGCTAATAATTGTTCTGACTTCTCAGCAAACATTGGCCAATCAGAGGCTCCATCAGCTTGAACTGCTTCAATTTGTTTACCAAGAACACCTCCACTTTTATTGATCTCATCAATAGTGAAGAGTAGCACATCTCTAAGAGATGTTTCTGAAATCGCCATCGTACCACTTAATGAATGCAAGATACCAACTTTTACAGTATCCTCATCACCAGCAAATAAAGACGAAAACGATAAGAATAAACCAGCTATACAGCTAATTGTTATTTTTTTAAGATTTTTCATTTTCTAATTTAAGTTTCTATATGCGATTATTCGCATAGCAGGATAATAGCTTTAACCGTGCCAATATTCTGAGACTCAAAATTATTTTTACTTTAAACAAAAAAAAGTGCCTTCCCTGATGAGAAAGCACTGCCATTGGCAAAAATTTCGCTTATTTTTTTAAAGATTTGGTAGCTCAATGATAATTAACTCATCTTTATAAAATTTAAGAATTCCTTCAACCAGTCGATTAGATGGGATTTGTCTCCCTTTATAAATAAACAGGAAATCCACTCGCTTATGTAGTGATGGAAATTCTTTTGTTGGTTTTCCCAATATGGCTAAAGTCTCAATTGTGCTCATACCTATTTTCAACTGTTCCCATTTACTCATATCCATCCAAGGGTAAAGATTGCCTTCTTCTTCTTGATAGACTTTGTTTGCTAATTTTTCGATATCTTCCTTACTCAGTTTAGCGATCACCTGAGAGACTTCAGGAGAAGAAAATGCTTGGCTTTCCGTTATTTTATTAAGCTGAAATTCTTTCATCTGGGCTTCTAAAATTTCAATACGCTTTTCTAAATCTTCAATTGAGTGCTCTTCCCCGTACATTGGAGAGAATAAAATGGATAAACAAATACAGTAGATTATATATTTCATATGTTTTATAAAAAAGGCCTTAGGTAAATATACCTAAGGCCATTGTAATTTAAAGTTTAATTAGAATGTGTATAAAACTTCAACAGCAGTAGAAGTAGTTTCTACTCCATCTAGCTCTTCATCAGAGAACTCAATAAGTCCGAATACCGCATCAGAGAAAGCATAGCTAGGTGAAATTGTGAATTTCTCAAAATCATCACCTCCCCATTCGCCATCTGAGTAACGAACAGTAAGACCTGCATCACCCATTGCTAAATAAGCAAGGAACATATCAGTGTCTACAGTAGTTGTTCCAGCAGCTTCTGTTTCTGTAGTTTCGAAAGCAAGTGTTAAGTCACCTGTTTCATAAGAAACCCAGAAGTTATCCGTTTCATATCCAGGATCATCCGCATAGATGTATTTTGCCGTCACACCTTCGATACCAGTGTAAGCAAATAAGTACTCGTAGCTGTCTGAAGAACCTGCATCACCTATCCAAAAACCAAAAGCATAATCATCAGTGACATAATCTACCGATGCACCTACAGCATAACCCGCAGAGTAAGCAACAGCTGATGATGGGCCTTGATATGAGTATTGGTACATACCAGTTTGGTCATATGCCTCAAATCCTTGGTAGCTCAAGATGTTACCAATTGTGTATGATAATTTATCTGAAGCAGCATATGTTAATGTTACTGTTTCGAAATCTGTGTCATCAGTATCATCATCAGAAAATGATAATTCGACAACTGCAGTAAACGGAGAACCCTCTTCAGTGAATTCCATTCCGTATTCGAATTCGAAGACACTTGTAGAACCTTCATCGTACACATAGTCGATGTATCCATAAGAGCCTACCCCGGCAAAAACAGACGAGGCAAATAATGCACTCGCTGCGAATATTGTTATTAATGTTTTTTTCATATATTTATAGTTGTTGTGTATTGTTCTGAACAATAGCCACACGCCACGCAGTGATGTGTAAGCAAATACAACTAAGCTTAAACTGTGCCAATTTTACTTTGACCCTTTTAAAATCAAGGCTCGGAGGGGGTTTTACTTTATTTTTGAAAAAAACGCACCCCTGTCACCGCTTCCGCTTTTATATGAATGATAAATTTATCGTTAAAATAAGAGTCGCCTAGTGCCTTTTCCAAATCCACTAAGGTATTGGATTGAATTCCTAGTGGATTCAACTCCGCTTCGATTGAGCCACCTTTCCAATAAATCACTCCATTGTCCAAAGAATGCTTACTCCCTTTTTGTAAATTGTTTTGAATCCAGCTTAAAAACTCTGGCAGATTTTTCACCGCTCTTCCGGTAACGAAATCGTACTTCCTTTTTAAGGTTTCAGCTCGTATTTGTTTCGCCTCCACATTTTCCAAACCAAGTTCATCAGTAATTGATTGAACCACTCCCACCTTTTTCGCAATTGAGTCCACCAAAGTGAATTTAGCCTGCGGGTAGCAAATTGCCATCGGCAAACCCGGCAAACCTCCTCCCGTTCCGACATCCAAGACACGTGCCCTATTCATTAAATTCAAAGCATTCGTTATCGCTAAACAATGAACTAAATGACGTTCTTCCAAGGCATCGATATCTTTTCTCGAAATCAGATTTATTTTAGCGTTCCATTCTCGAAGTAATTCAGCCCACCGTTCAAGCATCGGCCAGGCCTCATCTGAAATATTTGGGAATAAGTGTTGATACGCTGCTAATTTCATTCGATTTTTCACTGTTTTAACTTTAATACTATTTTACACAATACAAAGAATTGAACTTGCACATATCAATTTATCTTCATACGTTGATTCGTTTATGAGCGAAAAGCCCGAACAGTCAAAACCTACGACTCTTAAGATCCAGCAATTGAAAACATTGATGGCTGAGCGTATTGCTTATTTGGACGGAGCGATGGGAACAATGATCCAAACTTTTAAACTGGAAGAAGAGGATTTTCGAGGAGATCGCTTCAAAGACCATTCCGTTGATCTAAAGGGGAACAACGATTTGCTCACCTTAACACGTCCAGATATCATCGAAAGTATCCATCGAGATTTTTTAGAAGCGGGTTCAGACATCATTGAAACCAATACCTTCAGCAGTACAGCCATTGCTCAAGCGGATTACGAACTCGAACCCATTGTTTATGAGTTGAATAAGTCCGCTGCCGAGCTCGCTCGAAAAGTTGCCGATAAAGTCGCTCTTAAAGAAGGTCGCCCAACGTTTGTCGCAGGTGCCATTGGTCCGACAAATCGCACCTGCTCAATGTCCCCCGATGTGAATCGTCCTGAATATCGTGCCGTTACTTTTGATCAACTTGTCACTGATTATGGAGAGCAAATCAAAGGACTGGTCGATGGAGGCGTGGATCTTTTACTCCCAGAAACTGTCTTTGATACCTTAAACCTTAAAGCCGTACTTTTTGCTATCGAGGAATTTCAAAAGACCCACCCCATTGAAATTCCAATTATGATTTCGGTGACGATTACCGACCAATCAGGGCGCACACTATCTGGACAAACGGTAGAAGCCTTTTGGAATTCTATAGCTCACTCCAAACCGATTAGCGTTGGAATAAATTGCGCCTTAGGAGCTAAGGAAATGCGTTCTTATATCGCCGAACTTTCCCGTCTAAGCGACACTTATGTCAGCGCTTACCCAAATGCGGGATTGCCCAATCCGCTCTCAGATACTGGCTATGACGAAACCCCCGAACAAACAGCCGAAGCTCTAGAAGATTTTGCGAAAAGTGGCTTTATTAATATTATTGGAGGTTGTTGCGGAACAACGCCACAACACCTGAAGGCCGTTGTTGAGAAAACTCGATCGATCACCCCAAGAGCACTCGAGACCACTAAGTCCATGACTTGCCTGAGTGGACTTGAGCCCTTCAATATAGAAGCTAATCACAATTTTATTACTGTAGGTGAACGGACTAATGTCACTGGCTCCCCTCGATTTAAAAAGATGATTCTCGAATCCAACTGGGAAGGTGCGCTTGCGGTAGCCCTACAGCAAGTCGAAAATGGCGCCAACATTATCGACATTAACTTTGATGAAGGCCTACTCGATTCCGAAGGGTGTATGACTCACTTTCTTAACCTCATCGCCTCCGAGCCTGTTATTTCTAGAGTGCCCATCATGATTGATAGCTCTAAATGGTCGGTCATTGAAGCCGGCCTAAAATGCGTACAAGGGAAATGTATCGTAAACTCCATCAGTCTCAAAGAAGGCGAAACCGTCTTCCTTGAACAGGCAAAAAAAGTGAAGCAATACGGTGCAGCCGCTGTCATCATGGCCTTCGATGAAAAAGGACAAGCCGCTACTAAAGAAGATAAAGTCAGAATCTGCCAACGTGCCTACCGCTTGCTCACAGAAAAAATTGGATTTAATCCGCATGACATAATTTTTGACCCTAATATCCTCACCATTGCAACAGGTATGGAGGAACATAATAACTACGCCGTTGATTTTATCGATGCCGTAAAAACCATAAAAGAAACCTGCCCTGGAGCTCTGACTAGCGGGGGAGTTAGTAATATTTCTTTTTCTTTTCGCGGAAATAATCCCGTACGGGAAGCCATGCATTCAGCCTTTCTTTATCATGCCATTCAAGCTGGTCTGGATATGGGTATTGTGAATGCGGGTATGCTTGAAGTTTATGAAGAGATTGAGCCATCCCTTTTAAAGAAAGTTGAAGATGTTCTTCTCAACCGAAATTCTGAAGCCACCGAAACACTCATCGAATTTGCCACATCCATTAAAGGCACGGAAAAAAAAGTCGATGCCAAGGCAGCGGCTGCTTGGCGAAATGATCCCGTAGAAGCTCGACTCAGTCATGCTTTGATCAAAGGAATTGTAGAATTTATTGAAGACGATACCGAAGAGGCTCGTCAAAAACTCGGTCGCCCGCTTGAAGTTATCGAAGGCCCGCTCATGGACGGAATGAAAGTCGTCGGGGATCTCTTTGGACAAGGGAAAATGTTTTTACCACAAGTTGTGAAAAGTGCACGCGTTATGAAAAAGGCCGTTGCATACCTTACTCCTTTCATGGAAGAGGAGAAAGCGGCTAATCCCGATGCCCGCTCCCAAGGTCGATTCCTAATTGCTACAGTCAAAGGTGATGTTCATGACATCGGAAAAAATATCGTCTCCGTGGTTCTCGCTTGTAATAATTATCAAGTGAAAGACCTCGGCGTCATGGTTGCTTGTGATGCGATTTTAAAAGAGGCAAAAGCCTGGAATGCCGACTTTGTTGGGCTTTCTGGACTGATCACCCCTTCCCTTGAAGAGATGATCCACAACGCCAGCGAAATGAAACGCTTAGGCTTTACTCAACCTTTACTTATCGGTGGTGCGACGACAAGCAAAGCGCATACCGCAATCAAAATAGCGCCCCATTATCCTGGTCCCGTTGTTCAGGTAGCTGATGCATCACTCGTCACCGATGTCTGTAACCAACTGCTCAATCCAGATAAAGCTCCTGCCTTTATTGATGCTCTTAAAAAAGACCAAGTCATTCGTCGTGAACGCTTTCTCCAAAATCAAGATAAGACTGAACTACTTTCTTTAGAAGAGGCCCGTAAACATCGCTTCAAAACGGATTGGTCTGATATTGCGATTACATTACCTAAGGCCACCGATGTGATTGTCGAAACCGATGTTGATCTTGCGACAATCGCAAAGTATATTGATTGGTCTCCATTCTTTTGGGCTTGGGAACTTAAAGGGGTCTATCCTAAAATTCTAGACCATGAAAAATGGGGCTCACAAGCCAAGCAGTTGCATGAAGATGCTTTGAAAATGCTCGATCGCATTATACAAGAAAAAGCATTTACGGCCAAATCAGCCCTAAGAATTTGTTATGCCAATACTGTAGAGGACGATATCATTCTCTATCAAGACGCTTCTAGAAAAACCATTCTTGGCACCATGCCTACTCTGCGTCAGCAAAAGAAAAAAGTAGGCGATCCTTTATATTATAGTTTGTCTGATTTTATCGCCCCTCGAGACAGCAATCGTCTGGATGCCTGTGGGGCCTTTATTTGTAGCATCGAAAATGTAGACACGTTCGCTAAACAATTTGAAGATGACGTAGACGACTATACCTCCATCTTAGTGAAAGCATTGGGCGATCGGATGGCCGAAGCGCTTACCGAATACACCCATGAATGTGTCCGAAAAGAACATTGGGGCTATCAAGCCCATGAAAACCTATCCACTGATGCTTTGATTAAAGAAGAGTATCTCGGAATTCGTCCAGCTCTTGGCTACCCCGCCTGCCCAGATCATTCAAATCTTGATCTTGTTTGGCAACTTCTCGATGGCGAAAAAAATACGGGCGCTACTTTAACCGAAAACTTTGCAATCAGTCCCGCATCCACTGTCAGTGGACTTTATTTTGCCCACGAAAAAGCAAATTATTTTCATGTTGGCGCACTTTCCAAGGAACAAATGAGTGATTATGCCCAACGTAAGAACCTCTCGCTAAGCGATTGCGAACGGCAATTAGCTACTAATAAAGGTTATTGAACTAATTCAGTTCAATAAGCGAAAATTTGATTTATTAAGCTTTGAACTAATTCAGTTCATAAAGCAGAAAATACAAACTCAAGCCAAACTTGTCAACTTGACAACTTGAACTAATTCAGTTCAATAAAATCATGGAAATTCCAAAACTGCATCCTGTAGTCTTATTCCGGGTATTACCTTCAGCAAAAAGTAAGCTCAAGACCACAGAAATCGGATATTTAAATGAAATGTTGAATAATCCGAAAATTTCTAAGGATTTACTCTCTCCCTATTCAAGAAATCAAGATGGCTGTTTTCAAGGAATCTTTGCCTCTGGAAAACATTTGCTACAGAATCTATTTCTAATACGAGAGCACTTCTACCCTTATGACATTCAATTTTCTATTGGCATAGGCGAGGTAAAATCCCCGATTAATTCGGTAATGGCTACAAATATCGAGGGTACAGCGATAGATTATGCAGAGTTTGCTCTCTCTAGAGCTCCTAAATCAGGAAATCACCTAGTAATGCGTGGTTTTTCTAAATCACTAGAAGGCATAATGAACCCAAGTGTAGAATTACTATGGTCTTCCACTCGGAATTGGAATCTCAATCGCTTGAAGATATTGAACTATAAACTACAAGGGAATACAGAAGCAAAAATTGCTCAGCTTATGCAGATTAGCGAGCGCGCTATTTATAAAAATATTGCCGAAGCGAAACTCATACATTGGAAAGATCTAATTTTTGCCGTAGAAGAGAATATCAGCCGAGTTCTAAGCGCTCACCAAAAAGCCCCCTCCCAAATTGATTGATTGAATAAAATTTATCGACCCTCTATTAAAAAATTGTTTAACTCGCTATTATGTCACTTTTTTACGCTACATTAAGCACGGGCTTATTTTTAATTCTCTGCGGAGGTACTTTGATTTTTAATTACAATTCTTCGCAAAAATTTCTAACAGCCTTTCCACGATCCAAGTCAGCTACCTATCTGCTAATGGCAACGGCAATGATTTGGTTTTCTTTAAAAATTTATAATTTACCTCTATCTGAGTTTGGTGAGTACAAAACAATTCTATTGGCTATTTTCTTAAGCATCACTTTAGCTTCGTTTTACTTTGTGCCTGATTTTTTAGGGGTACGTGCTTTAGCAGGCTTAACTCTACTCATTGCTGATGCCCTTTTAGATGCTGCTTTTATGCAAGACCCTAGCACGCGCTTATTTTTAGTCAGCTTTGTTTATTTAACAATTCTCCTAGCTTTCATTTTAGGCGCGAGCCCTTATCTTTTACGTGATGTGATAAATTGGTTCTTTAAAATGAAATTCCGCGTGCAAATTCTTTCCTATACACTGTTCCTATATGGGGTGCTGCTCACTTACGTCGCTTTAAATTACTAAAATGTCGGATAGCTCAACAGGCAAAAGCGAAGCCGAAGGCAAAGGTTTACTATTTATTATATCGGGTCCGGCCGGTAGTGGAAAGACCACGATTTGCGATGGGCTAATGGAAAAAGAAAGCTTACAAAGAATTGTCACTTCGACCACACGAAGCCCAAGACAAGGCGAATGTGATGGCCTCGATTATCACTTTTTAAATACTCAGGATTTTGAAACAAAAATTACGGAAGATGCTTTTTATGAATACGCAACCGTTCATAATAATTATTATGGCACACAGAAAGTCGATATCCTAAAGCCTATATTAAGCGGACAAAATTTACTTTTGAATATCGATGTACAAGGGGCCAAAACAATTACGGAAAAAGCTTCAGCGGATGACGTCTTGAAAGGGCATATCGTGACCATTTTTATCATGCCGCCTTCCTTGGAAGAATTAAATGCACGTTTAAGAAATCGGGGCACTGATTCCGAAGAAGAAATTGAGCGTCGACTGATTGTTGCCCGCACAGAAATGGAACAACAGAAATATTACGATTATACGATCACCAGTCAGTCAAAGTCAGCCGACCTCATTACGGCCCTTGATATCTATAAAAAAGAAGTCGCAGGCTTAACCCAATCGGACTGATCGCAACCATGGCTTCACGATTCACAAAGGATGCTCTTAGCCAACGACTCACTTGGAGCGCCATTGATTTAAACTATATTCAATCAATAATCAGCCAAGCCCAGTTAGAAGATATGTCTGGCTTAGGATTGAAAAGTGCACAAAGACATCCAATCGACGTTACCTCAGAAATAATTCCAAACGAAGAAAAAGGGACAGCGACACTGGTAGCTCGCCAATCATTCACCCTTTGTGGACTACATTTAGTCCCTTTGATTTTAGCGCATTACGACCCGTCTTTAAATTTTCAAACAGATTATCAAGACGGTGACACTGTTAATCAAGACACCTCCTTTGGAACTTTGGCTGGTCCATCAAAAAGCCTCCTTCAAGCAGAACGCATTCTCTTAAATTTTCTTCAATACCTCAGCGGCATCGCCACAACGACTAAAGCTTATAGTGATTGTTTGAATAATTCAGAGACTCGACTTTTAGACACACGAAAAACCACACCACTATATCGAATCCTAGAAAAATATGCCTTTGTTTGCGGTGGCGGTTATAATCATCGTTACGGCTTATATGATCGTATCATGATTAAGGATAACCACATAGCGGTACTTGAATCAAACACCGAGCATAGTTTGGCGGAACAAATGGATCAACTCCGCGCACGATTTACCGAACTGCCTATTCAGATTGAAGTCGATTCCTTAGACCAACTAAATAAAGTCTTAGACGCTCAACCTGATTGTATCTTATTGGATAACTTTGCAATAGAAGCGACAAAGGAAGCAATCCACATCATTGGCGATCAGGCATACACTGAAGCGAGTGGCGGAATTAACTTAAATAATCTAGCCGACTTAAAGAACCTCGGATTGGATTTCATTTCAACTGGAGCACCTGTACACCAAAGTCAATGGGTCGACATTGGACTGGATTGGCTATGATAAAAAAAACTAACACGCAAACTGAGCCCGTTGCGATTGATCCTACCGAGGTAGCCATTCTCAAAACCTTAATTGAGGCGGATGCTTATGTGTCGGGAAGTGCTCTAGCTAAATCGATTGGTATTTCAAGAACCACGATACACACAAAAATGGATCAATTAAAAAGCGCTGGCTTTAAAATTAATGCCATATCCAATCGAGGTTACTGCCTAGAAAAACTTCCCAAAAATCTCCTACCCCAACTTTTGCAAACTTATGGCCAAGCATTGCCTAAGAATTTTCAGCTCTTTTTTTATCCCTCAGTCGATAGTACAAACCTTGAGGCTGAGCGCCTCTTTTCTAGTGGAGCCAAGACCCCTTTTGCCGTATTCACTCATAAGCAGACCGCAGGTAAAGGTCGACTCGGCCGTAAGTGGCACAGCCAAGCCACCAAAAATCTCTACTGCTCGATTATGTTTTCCCCAAACACTCCGCCAGAAAAACTCCAAAGTTTTACCCTATGGGCAGGAATTGAAGTATGCCGTTCAATCAAGGCCTTAATCCCTTCTCTAGATTTAAAAATCAAATGGCCAAATGACCTCTACTGTAACGGAAAAAAGGTTTCTGGAATTCTCACGGAAGCTAAAATTGATAGCGACCGAATCCACACAATTATTTTAGGGCTTGGCTTAAATATTAACAGCACACAGAAATCATTTCCGGAAGAGATTCAATCCATAGCCACAAGCTTAAGAGCGGAGACGAATCAAACTTATAACATGAATGTATTAAGCATTGAAATCATTCAGGCAACGATCCGTGCTTATAATAAATGTATTGAAAGTAATGATGATGAATCTTTGTGCGATGCATGGGATTCCTTTGATTATTTAAAAGATCAGACTGTCGCTCTAACCGAAAATGGGAAAAAAATATCCGGCCTAGCTATCGGCATCAATGCATACGGAGCTTTACAACTCAAAACAAATAATGGAACAATACGTTCTATACATTCAGGGGATGTAACTTTAAAGCGATGAAAATACTCTGCATTGATATAGGTAATACTAATTTAAATTACGCCGTCGTAGAAAAAATGGAGGTTGTGAATGCAAACTCTTTTCCGACTAAGCGACTTAAAGAAGACCTGCACTACATAAAAGAATTTCACACGCTCATTGATGCGCATGAGATCACGGCGGTGTCATTTTGTTCGGTTGTTCCAAATTTAAACACTCGGCTAAAGTCGCTCCTTAATCTAGAAATTCCTATTTTTCAACTCACCGATAAAACTCTCAAAGGGATTGATTTACATTATCCGAAGCCCGAAGAAGTAGGACACGATCGAATCGCCAATGCCCTTACTGCCCAAGCATACTTTTCTTTGCCTGCTATCATCATTGATTTGGGAACTGCCATCACCTTAGATGTCGTAAGCGAAAAAGGGTATGAGGGCGGGATCATTGCCCCTGGTTTTGAGTTAATGACTCGTTACCTAAATGAGCAAACTGCCCTTTTACCAAAATTAGATAATGAAGCCCTAGGCTCAGTTAAAGGTAGCTTCGGCAAGTCTACTATCCAAGCAATGCAACTCGGTGTCTCTGTTGGATTTTCTGGAATGGTTGATGCTCTCTTGGAACATGTCCTCAATACGATGAAAGAGAAAAGTGGAAACGAGCCCGTTGTTTTATCGACTGGTGGAAGTATTGCCAACTTAACCCAAGACTGGGTTGAGAAAACTCAATTTGTGGACCACCTAACTTTAATCGGATTAGCCGTTGCTTATGAACGTTGGTCTAACAACGATTCTTGCAATTGATAAAACTTCAATAATTTTGAAAGGCTTTGTATTTCCGAAGCTGACTCTGCATCTGCCAATTGCTTTTCAACATCATTAATTCTCTGCTCAATTTCAGACGCTTCCAAATCACTTGAAGCAATCGCCTCATCGGTAAGAATAGAAATTTTATCTGAAACTAATTGTGCATAACCTCCCTTGATTGCAAATACCTCTTGGCTTGATTCATTAATCACTTTCAATGCGCCTAATTTCAATTGAGTAATTAAAGGAATATGGCCCGTCAATAAACCAATCTCTCCTGATTCCGTAGGCAAAACGACTTCTTTTGCTTCGGTCCAAAAGACTTTTTCTTTGGGTGATATGATTTCTAGCTTGAGCATTGAATCCAAAATTATTTATGCGTTTGCATTTTCAGAAGCTGAATCGAGTGAGCCAATCATGTATAAATCATTTTCAGCCATGTCATCACACTCACCATCAAGAATCATTTTAAATCCTTTAATCGTATCGGCAACGGAAACATACTGACCTGAAATACCCGTGAAGACTTCAGCCACATGGAAAGGTTGTGATAAGAACTTTTGCACTTTTCTTGCGCGATAAACAATTTGCTTATCTTCTGCGGAAAGCTCATCCAATCCAAGAATCGCAATAATATCTTGTAAATCTTTATATCGCTGAAGCACATTCTGTACGCCACGAGCCACTTGATAGTGCTCTTCCCCAACGATTGCTGGATCTAAGGCATTTGAAATTGAAGACAGAGGATCCACCGCTGGGTAAATCCCTAGCTCAGCAATTGAACGCTCAAGAACGATGGTTGAGTCCAAGTGGGCGAAAGTATTTGCTGGTGCAGGGTCTGTTAAATCATCTGCTGGCACATACACCGCTTGGAAAGAAGTAATCGAACCTTTCTTGGTAGAAGTAATACGCTCCTGCAAGTTACCCATCTCTTGAGAAAGTGTTGGCTGGTAACCCACCGCCGAAGGTGAGCGACCGAGTAGTGCAGACACCTCTGCACCCGCTTGAGAGAAACGGAAAATATTATCCACAAACAAGAGCACGTCTTGGTTTTTCTCATCTCTGAAATATTCAGCCATAGTCAGCCCAGAAAGTGCCACACGCATACGAGCACCTGGCGGTTCATTCATCTGGCCATACACCAATGCCACTTTAGAATTCTCAATATTAGCTTGGTCGATAACACCTGCATCCGACATTTCATGGTACAAATCATTACCCTCACGAGAACGTTCGCCCACACCGGCGAAAATTGAATACCCACCGTGTCCTTTAGCAATATTGTTAATCAATTCCATGATCACAACTGTCTTACCCACACCGGCACCACCGAAAGCTCCGACTTTACCACCCTTAGTGAATGGGCAAATTAAGTCGATCACCTTGATTCCAGTTTCTAAAATTTCTGCTTCTGTCGCTTGATCAATCAATTCAGGTGCACCACGGTGAATTGGGCGACGCTCTTCTGTTTTCACTGGACCTTTTTCATCCACAGTATTTCCAGTCACGTCAAAAATTCGACCTAAGACCGCATCACCCACTGGGACACTAATTGGGGCACCGGTGTTAACCACTGGCATACCTCGCTTTAGTCCATCGGTTGATGACATAGCAACCGCACGAACTAGGCCATCACCCAAATGTTGTTGAACCTCTAAAACTAAGCGCTTGGTTTCGTCATTAACTGTAAACTCAATAACGATGGCGTCTAGGATGTTAGGAACATTCTCTTCGGCGAAAGCGGCATCGACCACCGCACCGATAACTTGAACTATTTTTCCAGATGTACTCATAATATATATCTCTTTTAAAATCTTGTACTAATATTTTCGTTTGATTATGCGGCCGAGGCGGCGGCAATTTCTAAAATTTCTTGGGTAATCGCCGCTTGTCGGGCTTTATTATAATCTAAGGTCAATGAATCCACCAATTTAGAAGCATTATCTGTCGCCGCCTTCATCGCAACCATACGAGCAGAATATTCAGAAGCCCTGGATTCAAGGATCATCTGGTAGACCATAAAATTAACATACAAGTCAGGCAATTTTTCTAAGATCTCTGCAGGTGATGGCTCAAAGGTAATTGCTCTAGTATCCTCGCTGGCTAATTCGCTATCTCCTTTGATCTTCTTTTTTAGCTGATCCAACATTGTCTCCAAATCAAGAATAGGCAGCAGTGGCATGATGACTGGTTTTTGAATGAGCACATTGATGAAGCTTGGGTAAGCAATTTCCAAAGTATCAACCTTGCCTGCTTTGAAAGCGTCGATCGCAGCTTCAACTAATGGAGCAACTTCGCTCGATTCCGCTTTATCAGAAATTTGATATGCATTCTCCAAATCTAGACCGGCTCGTTGAATAAACTGAGTCCCTTTTTTACCAACACTGAAGAAAGACGCATCGCCTTTAACCTCATCCGTAATCAAACGGAATAAATTTGTATTTAAAGGTCCGCACAAACCTTTATCAGATGATAGCATAATGATGCCACGACGTTTCACTTCACGCTCTTGAAAGAATGCGTGCTCAATCGCCTCTCCAGATATTTTGAAAGCATTGCTCACTGTATTCAACATATTGGCTAAAATTAATGAGTACGGGCGACCGGAAATTGCCGAATCTTGTGCACGCTTCATTTTTGATGAAGATACTAACTGCATCGCACGAGTAATCTGTCGGGTATTTTTAACCGACTTTATTCGCCTGCGTATGTCTCTTAAATTAGCCATTGGTAATTACGTGTGGGTCATCTCGATCTTGGGAAGCGTTAGCCAGAAAAGCTTGCTTGCCACTCAGATAATAATTTCTTCAAAGCTTCTTCGATTGCTTCAGTTAATTGTTTCTCGCTACGGATCTGATCCATAGTAGAAGCACCCATTGTTTCTAAAAATTCTCTAAGGCTAGAAGTGGCTTTCACGATGTCAGCAACGTCAATAGAATCGAAGTAGCCGTTTTGAGCCCCATAGATCAATGATGTTTGTACCTCTACTGGAATTGGGTTGAAGGCTGTTTGCTTGAACAACTCAACCACTCGAGCACCACGATCAAGTTGTGCTTTTGTTTTCGCATCAAGGTCTGAACCAAACTGGGAGAAAGCAGCAAGCTCTCTAAATTGTGCCAATTGAAGCTTCACTTTACCCGCTACCTTCTTAATCGCTTTAATTTGAGCTGCTGAACCTACACGAGACACAGAAAGTCCAACAGAAATCGCTGGGCGAATTCCTTGATTGAACAAATCCGTTTCAAGGAATACCTGTCCGTCAGTAATGGAAATAACATTGGTTGGGATGTAAGCAGAAACATCACCCGCCTGTGTTTCAATAATAGGCAGAGCAGTTAAAGAACCATTTCCGTTTTCCTCGTTTACTCGAGCAGAACGCTCTAATAAACGTGAATGTAAATAGAAAACATCACCTGGATAAGCTTCACGACCTGAAGGGCGTTTCAAAATAAGTGAAATCTGACGATACGCTACCGCTTGTTTAGAGAGATCATCATAAACAATCAATGCATCCATGCCATTATTCATGAAATACTCACCCATAGAGGCTCCTGCGAACGGGGCGATGTACTGATTGGCTGGGTTATCCGCAGCCGGTGCCGTTACAACAATAGTAAATTCCATCGCATCGGCTTTTTCTAAAACATTGATCGTACGAGCGATATTAGAATTTTTCTGTCCGATCGCTACATAAATAGAATACACTGGGCGGAAGCCTTCTTCGAAGGTTCCATCTTCGTTTCGGTGCTGGTTATTGATCTTCGCTTGATTGATAATCGTATCAATCGCAATAGTCGTCTTACCAGTTGAACGGTCTCCAATAATCAATTCACGCTGTCCACGACCAATTGGAATCATTGAATCAACAGACATGATACCTGTTTGCAAAGGCTGGTCGACCGACTTACGTGGAATAATCCCTGGAGCAATTTGATCCACTGGATAAGATTCTTCTGAAGCAACTGGGCCTTTACCATCCACTGGTCGACCAATTGCATCCACTACACGTCCGAGCAAACCCTTGCCGACTGGGACTGATAAAAGTTTACCGGTTGTACTCGCCTCATCACCTTCTTTAAGTTTTGAATAATCCCCGAGGATCACACAACCCACTGCATCTTCTTCAAGATTCAAGGCCAACGCGGTTACACCGTTTCCGAAATCAATCATTTCGTTATACATAACGTCCGACAAACCTTCAAGTTTGGCGACACCGTCTGCAATCGATACAATTCGTCCGACATTTTTTTTCACTACTCCCGCTTCGTAATTAGCAATTTCTTTTTCTATTTGTTCAACTATTGAGCTCATGATGTTTTTTTAAATTCTTGATTAATGATTATATTTCACCGGCTATACGTTTCAAATGTGTAGACACGGTAGCGTCATACACATCATCTCCGATACGAACCTGAAGGCCTCCGATCAAAGCTGGATCGAGTTTTGTACTCACTTGAACGGGACGATTATATTTCTTTTCAAATACACTTTTAAGCGATGCAATCGCACTATCACTCAACTTTGTTGGTGATGTCACTTCTATGGTTTGCCATGCAACCGCCTGAGATATTTTTGGTCGCAATGCCTTGAGTAATGGAACCAATTGCTTAAATCCAGATTCTTTCAATTGAAGAATCCCCTGCCAAAGCTCCGACTCATTCAATTCACCCTTTACGGTTGAGACATTGATCAATCGCTTTGCCAGTCGGTTTATTTTTTTATGCTTGTCCATTCAATCTAGGAAAGATTACTGCTTAAATTTTCTGCGGCAGCATTAGAATAACGCTCTTTATCTTCTGAGCTTAATTCTTTATCCAATACCCGTGCGGTTGTTTCAACCACTAGGCGTGCCACCTCAGCTTTTACTTCAGCCAACATTTTTTGACGCTCTAGCTCTGTTGCTTCTCCTGCTTTGCGAATAAGGCTCTCTGCTTGTGCTGATGCTTCTTGTATCTTTTGCTCAAGCAATACTTTGGATTGGTCTTTTGCATCGCCTAAAATTTTCTGAGCTTCAGCCACGGCTTCTTTAATTTTTTCCAAACGCTCTTTTTCTGCTTCCAAAAGCTGCGCTTTCATTTCTTCTGCGTATTGCAGTCCATCAGCGATCTTTTTCTGACGTTCGTCGTAGGTTAATAAAATAGGTTTGATTGCAAATTTATAGAGGACAAAGCTCACCAATAAGAAATTTACCATCTGGGCAATTAAGGTCGGCCAAGTGACGCCGAATTTTTTTGCCACTGCTTCAATTCTTCCAGGCTCTTCCACTAAGGTCGTATTCTCTGACTCAATTACAGAAAGAGCTGCATCCGCAGAGGCATCGGCTGCTTGAAGTCCAAGCGTTAAAAATACACTGAATAAGCAAACTGAAATGAATTTATACATAATTAATAAAAGTTTAAAATAAATCACCGTTGTGCGAATGACGCACAACGGTGATTGAAAATGTTAGCCAAGGAAGATGGCAAAGAAGATAATCGCTTCGGCGAAAGCCATACAGATAATAGACTGCACAAGAATTGAAGTGGCTGCTTCAGGATTACGTCCAACTGACTCACAGGCTTTGAAACCAATTAGTCCAATGCCGATTGGCACGCCTAATGCCGCTGCTGCGACTTGAATTTTTCCTTCGATTGCTGCTAATAATATATCAAATATCATAATAATTTTGAATTTTAAGGTTAATTTATTGTGTACATATCATGCCCGCGTATTGCTTCACGGTCACATGATAAGAAATTTTTGTCTTAGTGTTCTTCGCCATGATTTGTTATCAATCCTATATAAATGGCAACTAATAATGTAAAAATTAATGCCTGAACCACGCCCACTAGGATTTCGTAAAAATAAAACGGTACCGGTAATAAATACGGCACCAAGCCCGTCATACTCGATAATAAATTCTCGCCACCAAAAACATTTCCGTACAAACGAAAGGACAGAGATACCGGTCGGAAGGCAATGGAGACCACTTCAATCACCCCAACAAGCATGAAAATCGGGGTCAAAAGCATATAGATCAGTGCCGGAGTATCCTTCTGACTCGCCTTGTTTCCAAAAAGTTCCCAAATGAAGAATTTCGGCCCAGCGATCTTAATCGTAAGGTAAGCCCATGCAATCATGGCAATTAAAGCCAAGCCTAAAGCTGCGTTAAGGTCTGAGCTGGCTGGACGAAGCCAATATTTTAAATGCCCTGTCTCGTCATAAAAGCCAAAAGCCCCAATTCCTGGAAGTAAGCCACTCCAATTATGAATCAAGATGAAAACAAAAAACCCTAATAATAAAGGGAAGGCTTGCTCGAAAGCTTTTTTGCCTAAAATTGGCTCTAATAAGCCTTTCAATCCTTCAATTAAGGTTTCGATGACACTTTGTGCTTTATTAGGAACCAAGCCAGGTTTTCCCACCGCAAAACGAACTAATAAAATAAAGGCGATTGAAACCACCCAAGTGGTTAAGATCGCATTCGTAAGAGGGAGATTAAATATCTTACCGATTTCATACGCGTAGGGACTAACGCCAGTGGAGCCTCCCGAAGTATCTGCCCCAAATACAAAATTCAATGGTAAAAGTAATAAAAGATATGTTATGAACTGTTTCAAAAAAAAAGAAATGACTCCGTTTTATTCAGCTTATGCAAAATTTAAACCCTATCGAAATGAACATTAGAGTAGTTTCGGTCAACACTCTAATGAAAAAATTCTAAAAATATTGCATTTACAAGATAAATTGTGATGCTCTAGGCATGGTTAGCCCCACAAATTTAACGGATCGCATTTCTCAACTTAGAGAAAAAAAACGAATCTCCAGTGTCCTGAATTCTGGGGAAAATAGTCCGACACCTCAAAAAAAGAAAGCTATGGCCCCAAAAGAAAGGACATTTGATGCTTTTATGACCATTTCTTATTCGCTATTTTTGATCGCTTTAGTCGGTCAGCTATTTTTGATTGTCAGCTTAGACATTTTTTAAATTAGTTCACTTCCGCTATAACAGAAAAGTAGCCTTCCATTAAGTTTTGGAAATAGGTGGCCTCTTCATGAAGCCAGTCTGCATCTTCATTAATTGCCCAAAATTTTGATTCATTTAAATGTTCCACTGTCCAATCAAAATAAGATCGGTCATCTGTACGGAAATAGAACTGTCCACCGCTTTCCATACGGTTTGCCAGTTTTTCAAGGAGCGTACTTTGTATCATTCGCTTCTTATGATGCCTAGCTTTAGGCCACGGGTCGGGAAATAAGAAAACCACTGCGTCAAAAGTGACTCTTTTGGGTAATGTTTCTAAAAATTCGCCCAATTCAGCCTTAAGGAAATGCAAGTCACGCAAGTCACGCTTATCTTTCTTTTTGTTTGCCTTGTCCACTCGGCCGGCAATCAAATCAATCCCTAGGCAAATTTGCTGTGGGTGCTCCATAACATAACTTGTAAGCCAATGCCCATGACCACAGCCCGCTTCAAAAAGAATCTTTGCCTCTGAAGGAAACCATTTTTGTATCTGCTTGGAAATATCTGCTTTACGAGCTTCTGCTCGCTTAAGTTCCTTTATATAGCCTTCAGGCAATTGGGGGATGGCATCTGTACTATCCATTTGTCTAATCCTCCTCACTATTTGAATAGGGCAAGCTAAAGATGATCGAAGTTCCTTCACCGACCTTACTTTCTACCCGCACTACCCCGCCATGGAGCAAAATAATATGCTTTAAAATACTTAAGCCCAGGCCTGTCCCGCCTTTTTCTGTACTACGCCCTTTATCCACTCGATAAAATCGCTCAAATAAATGGGGCAAACTCTTTTCAGGAATCCCCGGTCCATCATCAGATACTTTACAAATGATATAAGACTTATCTTCTGATAATTTGGCTGATAATTCTAAAATGGTAAATTCAGAGGCATAGCGAAAGGCATTTTCTACTAAATTATCGAAGACTTGGTTGATTCGATGACGGTCGAAGGCAAATGGCTGAATCTCTGAATCAAATACTGAGTTTATCGTCTGTTTCCCTTTAATCAATCGACTCGAATAATTTTCTTGGACTTCCTGCATAAGTATATCCAGAGCTTGTACTGTAAAATTCAATTGATCTGGCTGTGATTCCAGGCGTGACAAAGTCAGTAAATCCTCAACCAATAAATGCAATCGCTCGGCATTATTTCTGATCTTATTCGTAAAACGTATTTTATCTTCTTCGCTTAAAGAGTCATGGTCGTCGACTAAGGTTTCTGAAAAGCCCTTAATAATTGTTAACGGGGTTCTTAATTCATGCGATACATTAGCCACAAAATCTGTCCGAATGACCTCTAGTTGCTTCAATCGGGTGATTTCGTGCAAGACTAATAAAGTTGCCCTATTTCTTCCTAAATTGGATCTGGAAATTTGCGAGCATGAAGCCTCAAACCATAAAGTTTCCCCACCTAGCTCAATTGAGATCTGATCCATTGGAACAGACTGATTTTTTTTAACTTTAGCCAAATATTCCAATAAGCTTAGAGATCGCACCATAGACTCAAGGCGCACCGATTTCATTTCACGCCCAAAATTAAAAATGCGGTCCGCTGATTCATTGGCGTATTCAATTATATGTTCATCATTCAAAATAAACACCGCTTCTTGAATTGAGCTTAAGGTAGCTTCAACTTGATTAGAAAAGCCACTCGTCTCTGAATGATTTGTAGCATAATCATCAATTAAGGTATTCACAGAAAGAACTAGCTTCTCTAAGCTTTTAAACTGAATCTTTGCACTCGATTCCTTCAACAAGAAACGTCGCTTATCTTCCACTGACTCTAAGAGTTGTTGAACTATTTTCTCCGATTCCCGTGCTCTTAAAATATACAGAGTCAATAAAAGGATGATAATCCCTAATAACAAAATATTCATTTGAAATCGACGGCTTTATAGCCAATGCCACGGATTGTTTCTATGATATTCGCGTACGGGCCAAGTTTCTCACGAACTCGACGCACATGCGTGTCAACCGTACGAGTTTCAATGTCTGTGTCATAATTCCATACATTAATTAATAAATTCTCTCTGGTTTGTACTCGATTTTTTCGAGACATTAATAATTTCAGCAAGCGAAATTCTGTCGCCGTTAGGATAACTTCTTCATCATCTACCGTTAATTGATGAATTGAATCGTCGATTACAACACCGGCTATTTGAATACGATTCTTATTATTGACTGATTCGCTTGATTGGCTTCGGTTCAATATTTTTTCCACTCTCAACAGAAGCTCTTTGGTATTAAAAGGTTTCGCCACATAATCATCGCCTCCAGACTCCAATCCTTTTATCCGATCCTCAACTTCACCGCGAGCCGTCAAAAATATAATGGGAACATCGTTCATTTTAGGATCTGAACGAACCATCTTACATAACTGCAGCCCGTTCAACTCTGGCATCATAATATCTAATAAAATTAAATTTGGATTAAATTCTCTTGCCACAGAGACAAATGATAATGGATTGTTAACTATCTGACACAAGTGCCCTTCTTGTTCGAGTTTGTACCTAAGTAACTCAGTGACATCGGGCTCGTCATCAACAATTAAAATTCGATTTGAATTATTACTTTTCATAAAATTAGATATATAAAATCATAAAAAACGAATAAAATTTGAAATATATTCGTCAATTAGAATATATTATATACACACAGAATCAAATCTAGCGAAATCTAAAAGAATTTAAATGAATAAAAAAGAATCAGAACCTCCGTCCGAAGCACCTGAAGTCGACAAAGAAGGTGGCGAAAATCAAACGCAAGCCGAAGCATCGAATAAGAATAAAGCTGATACTTCGAAAGCAGAGCCTGTGAAAGAGGTAAAGAAAGAAGACTTTCAGTCTTTGTATCTAAGAAGCGTCGCTGATTTGGAAAATTTTCGTAAACGTGTTGCTAAGGATAAACAAGACATCATTAAAATGGCGAATGGCTCACTCATTGAGTCGCTTTTGCCTGTTATTGATACGATGAAGCTCGGTCTGCAAGCTGCGGACAATCACCCTGAAGCTGCAGACATCAAAAAAGGCTTTGAAATGGTGCTAGAGCAACTCAATCGCGCCCTTCAGGAAAACGGCCTTGTTGAACTTGCTTCAGATGGATCGTCCTTTGATCCAAATCTTCACGAAAGCATTTCCTACCAGGCCTCTGATACTGTTGCCGAAGACCATGTGATTCAGACCGTACGCTCAGGTTATACTTTAAATGGTCGATTAATCCGTGCCGCAAATGTCATTGTCTCTTCGGGTAAAAAAAAATAGCTAACCAACATCATGTCTAAAAAAGATTATTACGAACTATTGGGAGTCGATCGCAACGTTTCCGAAGATGCTCTAAAAAAAGCTTACCGGAAACTTGCGGTAAAATACCATCCCGATAAAAATCCTGACGACGCAACTGCCGAAGCGAAATTTAAAGAAATTTCCGAAGCTTATGATATTTTAAAAGATCCAAAGAAGCGTGCTTCTTATGACCAATTCGGACATGCGGCCTTTCAAAATGGAATGGGCGGCGGCTCCTACCAAGGAGGTGGCGTTGATCCATTTGATATTTTTCGCGAAGCCTTTGGCGGCGGCGGTGGTGGTGGTATTTTTGACGATTTCTTTGGAGGAGGTGGTGGCCGCAGCGCGAATGGGGCCCAGCAAGGATCCGATCTCCGTTATGATTTAGAAATTACATTAGAAGAAGCAGCCACTGGTACAGAAAAGCAAATTCGCTACCAACGTCATTGCGAATGCAAATACTGCGAAGGATCAGGAGCAGAACCAGGAACTTCAAAATCTACCTGTTCTACATGTAATGGAACGGGGCAAATTTCCTCAAACCGTGGATTTATTAGTTTTCGCCAAGCCTGTCCTGACTGTTCGGGTACCGGACAAAAGATTGACAAGCCTTGCTCACAATGCCGAGGTGAAGGACGAACAATTGATCAAAGTATCGTTAAAGTCAAAATTCCAGCAGGTGTGCACACAAGCGCTCGACTTCGCTCATCTGAGAACGGAGAAGCCGGTATTAATGGTGGTCCAGCAGGCGACTTATATATTGTCGTCATTGTGGCAGAACATGAATTGTTTGAACGCCACGACGATGACTTATTCTGTGAAATCCCCATCAAATTTTCGCTAGCCTGTCTCGGAGGCACGATCAACGTTCCCACACTTTTTGGCAAAGGAAATTTGAAGATTGTTGAAGGCACTCAAACTGGCACCGTGTTCCGATTGCGAGGACAAGGCATGCCTCATTTAAGAGGAAGTGGACAAGGCGATTTACTTGTTCGCGTACAAGTAGAAGTTCCAAAAAAACTCACCAAAAATCAAAGAGAAAAGCTTGAAGCATTTTCTGAGTCTTGTGGTGATACCGGCAATCCTGTCCCAAAATCTTTTGTTAAAAAAGCGAAGAAATTTTTCAAATAAGCACACACATGTCTTTTAAGATAGTCATACTTGGATCGGGTCGCGGAAGTAACGCTAAAGCCATACTTGAAGCTGAGGCTACAGGTCAGCTCGGGGAAGCATCTACGGTGGCGATCTTGTCTGATAAAAAAGAGGCCCCTATTCTCGACTTAGCCAAGCAATTCGGGAAATCCGCTCACTCTATTCCCTGCAATCCTAAAAAGGCCCGCTTAAACCCAGAGGAAACCGAAGCTTTTCTCAAAATCATCCAAGAGCTTAACCCTGATTTAGTCGTGTTAGCTGGGTTTATGAAAATTATAGACCCACAATTTATTGAGTCGCTCGATGGAAAAATTATCAATTTGCATCCAAGTCTCTTGCCCAGTTTCCCCGGAATTAATTCCATCGAAAGTGCCTTTAACTTTCCTGTAAAAATCACAGGCTGCACAGTACATTGGGTAATCCCAAAAATTGATGCTGGTAAAATTATTGACCAAAAAGCCGTAATCATAGAGCCCAATGATACTCTAGAATCCTTAAGTGAAAAAGTGCACTCCGCTGAACACCTTTTACTTCCAGACGTAATTTGCCGATTAAGCACTAGGGCAATCCCTTTTTCAAAATAAATAGTACCATGACAAACGCTCCCTTGGATTTAAAAATTTCTATGCAAATCCCCGATGATCAAGTCGAAGTTCTTGAGTCCTATTTTTATGAATGCGAAGAAAACCCTTGGGCCCTAATACAAAAAGCAGCGGCCGACCCCTATTCTCTCAATGGCTATTTTAGCAATCAAGAGAATTGTACCCAAGCAATAGCCGCACTCAAAAAAAGCATTCCTCAGCTCGAACTCGATTTTAGCAAAGAAACACTTGTAGCGACTGAATGGCAAAATGCTTATAAGGAATACGTCAAACCATGGAGTGATCGTTTACTCCATTGGGTCCCTTTATGGTCAAAAAAAACTTACACCATTCCTGAAAAAGGGCTACCTGTTTATCTAGATGTAGGTATGGCCTTTGGCACAGGCTGTCATGAAACAACTCAACTCTGTGCTTCTCGTTTGGTTGATTTTTATTTATCTGATACACCCAAAGAAAATCTCACCATGGTGGATGCAGGATGCGGTTCTGGTATTCTTGCGCTTTCGGCAAGAGCTCTTGGCTTTCAATTAATTAGAGGATTTGATATCGACCCTGATGCCATTCAAGTGTGCCACGACCATTTAAAGCACAACCCTACATTAGCCCCCATCGAATTCACTGTGGACGATTTGGTTTCTGGTTTGCCTGAAGGCTCCGTTGATTTCTTAATGGCAAATATTCAAACCAACATCTTAATGCCTTTTGCTGAACATATCATTAAAAGTTTACGTGCTTCTGCTCACCTTATTTTGTCGGGAATATTAACTAAAGAAATTGAAGAACTGAAACTTCATTACACAGAAAAGTTGAATTGTTTACGGCCAAGGGCCACTATTCTAATGGACTCACGTGAAAAAGGCGAATGGAGTGATTTAAAGATTGAGATTATTGCTTGCGAAAGTGAAAAAATAATTTAGCAAATAATTATGCAAACGATTGGTGAAAAAATAGAAGAGACGCGAAAACGAAAAGGTATCTCTCTTTCCGAAGCGGCAGAAGCGACCAAAATCCGAAGAGATTTCCTTCTCAACATTGAGAGCAATAACTATGATTATGACCTACCCGAAATTTATAAACGAGGGTTTATCAAAAATTATGCTAAATTTTTAAAACTCAATGCGGGAAAGGTTTTGGCGCAATATCAAGAGCAACTCATCACTCAGTCACGCCGATCTAAAAAAGTGAACCCCGATTTATTTGGTTCCAATACAGATTTAAAACAAGCAACCAGCCAGGACTCACTCGATCCGCTTTTAGAAAAACCTTCCTTAGGAAAAATTAATTTAAATAAGCCAAAAGAAACTGCAGAAGAATCCCCTGCAAACGAAGAAGAGCTGACTAATAAAGATGTATACATTAAGACTGCGATTGTAGGAATAAGCACTCTTCTCTTTGTCTTTGGAATTATTTGGCTCATACAAACAGTCAATCAGTCTATAAGTTCTAATAACGATGCCATTGCAAATTCTGGCACTACCACAAGCTTAACAACTGTCACGCAAACAAATGAAGTTAGCCAAACAGCGGAGTATCCGATTAAGGAAATTACTCTTAAGGCCAGTGGAAGCGTGTATATTCAAATACGCCAAAAAATTGACAATAAAGTACTACTAGCCAAGCAACTTATCGAAGGAGAAATCCAAACAATCAAACGTCGTGGTCCTGTTGATGTGGCTTTCACTAAAGGAAATTTTATCACCTTAATCACTGGTGAGGACGGTGCACCTATCCGGCCTAATACCATCGGTACGGGGAAAATAACCCTTCCTTAAATTCGAACGCTTTCTTTTGTTCTTAAGGCAATTGGTTGAGCGAGAATTTCTCCAGCAATCAAGGCTGCTTTGATGTCGCTCTTGTTGCCTAATATCGATCTAATTTTTTTTCTAGCTCTAGATGATTGAGCAAAAGATGATCTCTTACTTCTGCTTAATGCCCTTCCGGCAGATTTACCTTGTTTGAATCGTTTTAAATTTGCCTTTAATCGCTCGGCCTCCTCCTGTTTTTCTTTAATGAGTAAGGACTGTTCTTCCAATTGTACGTGAAACTGACTCGGACCATCGTCCACTTGCATTATCGTTTCTGTTTGAGGTTCGCCTGTTTCTAATCGCTCAGACTCTTGTTCTTCGAGCCTCTGGCGTTCTTCTTTTTTTCGTGAAATCTCTCTACGTATTTCATCAAAAGGCCCTCCCATAGGTTCAATGGTTTTTCGTGGATCCTTCTTTTCAGAATTGTTTGAATCATCTGAAAATCTTTTGGATAAATAATTCAGAAGATAGCCACCAATAATAACTACCCATACCAATAGATTTCGAAATAATTCATCTGTGAATAATTCGTCGATAATTTATTCCTCCCCGTCCTTGGAAATAGAATCTCTCATATCCGTGTCCGCCTTGATATTATTTAAGCGATAATAATCCATCACACCTAAATTTCCATTGCGAAATGCTTCCGCCAGAGCCAAAGGCACTTCAGCCTCTGCTTCCACAACCTTAGCTTGCATCTCTTCTACCTTAGCCTTCATTTCTTGCTCTAAAGCCACAGCTGCTGCTCGACGCATTTCCGCTTTTGCTTGAGCCACATTTTTATCCGCTTCCGCTTGAGACTCTTGGAGCTTTGCCCCGATATTTTCACCTACATCTACGTCCGCAATATCAATCGATAAAATCTCAAAGGCAGTCCCCACATCTAATCCTCGTTCCAATACCACTTTAGAAATTTTATCCGGGGATTCGAGTACATCTTTATAAGAGTCTGCCGATCCAATAGTTGTGACGATGCCTTCTCCAACACGGGCAATGATTGTTTCTTCTAAAGCACTCCCAACATATTTATCTAAATTTGAACGAACCGTAACCCTTGCTCTCGCCTTTACTTGGATTCCGTCTTTGGCCACGCCATCAATACTTCGCTTGCCGGTTTCTTGACTAGGGCATTCAATCACTTTGGGGTTAATCGATGTTCTTACTGCTTCAATTACGGACTTTCCCGTTCCTTTTGTTGCCAAATCAATCGCACAAGCTTTTTGCCAATTTAAACTAATGTTTGCCTTGTCTGCTGCGATTAAGGCTTGGACCGTTTTGTCCACATTTCCGTCCGCTAAGTAATGTGCTTCCAATTGATCTGTTGTTAAAATAAGCCCTGCCTTAACTGCGGTAATTCGTGCATCTACGATTAAGGATACTGGGACGGCACGTAAGCTCATCGCCACCAAAGTTGGAAACCCTACGGTCGCTCCCGATAACCACGATTTTACGAAAATACCAACATAGCTGATAAAAATAAATCCAACGACTAGAGACACTAGTCCTATAATAGAATAAATAACAATTTGCATAATAATTTGGTTAAATTGGCTTAATTAATTAGTTCCTTAACATCTATTTTAAAATTATCCATCGAGCAAACTAAAACGGCCTTATCTTTCTCAATGTAATTTATTTCAGCATGGGCTTCATATTGCTTCCCATCTATTTCAATAAGTCCCGATGGATTCAAACGAGTGATTGAAATTCCCTGTTTCCCGATTAGTTCCGCTTGAGGGAATTGCTCTGCACTTTCCTTTTTCGAATCTAAAGAACTCGTTAAAACAATTGAACGCTCAATAAATGAGCCTTTAAATAATCGGGCAAATACTAAGGCCCCAAGGATGGCAAGGCCTAGAGCAATGACTAGGTTTGTTAAAGGAAGCTGTAAAAGCTCAAAAGAGAACAGTGTACCCCCTTGACCTTGCCCTGGCCAGAAATCCGTCATCGCAAAAAGTAAACTACCT
>JBJLEY010000003.1:0-60971 GCA_045565635.1 Coraliomargaritaceae bacterium | reverse complement strand
ATAAAAAAAGGCCAAGTCAAAGAATGACTTGGCCTCCTGTGTAAATTTAAAAAAGATTAGAAACTTAGGTTATATCCAATTTCCACACTTCTTCCTGGAAGTGGTGCACTTTCCTTTAAAAATGATGTATGCACAAAAGCCAACTTATCGGTCAAATTATTGACTTTGCAATAAAACTCAGAGTGGTTGTTTTTGTTAGGAGAGTATCCTATACGAGCATTCAAAATAGTATAAGAATCAGTGGTCTCTTCTCCGGCACCTAAATCATTTTGTTTTCCATGATAGACGCCATTTAAATTAAATTTGAATTGGTCGACTTGTACGTGATAAGCGACTCCAAATCTATAAGGAGGAATTCTAGGCAGAGAAATGCCGTCTGTTTTATTCTTACCTGTTATAGAATCGGCAAAACCAGTAATGTAAGATGTCGCATTAATTTGATAATCAAATTCATATTCTAAACCATATACCTCGGCCTCTACCCCTTTGTATTGGCGAATGCTAAGTTCTTCGAATTCAGCACGAATATAATCTTGTCCTGGTATTAGCGTGACAGGTGAGGGTGAACCATTTTCATCAACTGCAAGTTGAGCTTCAGTAGCATCTTCAGCTGTGGCCAGTCTCCATTTATCCGTTCCTGTTTTAAAGCCAGTATCGGATTGATAGATGAAATTATTATAGTCGTTATAAAATACAGATAATTTTTGATTGAAGGCTCCTTGCTCATTTTGGATAGAAAATTCTAGGCCGACAGATTCTTCATTTTCTAAATCTGAATTTCCTATTTCAAAGCTTTCGGTAGCATGGTGTGCACCAGAACTGTAGAGTTCGGATGTTTCTGGGATTCTTTCTGAATAATGAAGATTTCCGCTAAAGGTAATTGAATCAGAGTGTTTAGCAATAAACCCAATGGATGCATTGGTGGTCGAATCATCTCTTGAAAAATCTGCATTAGTCGCATCTTCTTCGTGTTCAACTCTGGTTAAGGCATCATAGTCCCTAGAAGCTGATTCATATCGGATACCCGCATTGATAGACAAGTTATCAGAGATAGCTTTTTTATGCATCAATCCAAGGCCGTAACGTTTAGTTTTATCATTATTAATACGAAGGTTTGTGCTTTCTGCGATAACGCCATTAACGCCATCTGTATCGCTTACATACTCTTCATTTTCCTCATTCTCACTTGCATTGTGATTCATTGCGGCTAGATAACTTTCTTCGCCATCTATTTTCATATCGAAGTCTGTATAGCTCAAGCTTAGTGCCGTATTAGAAGCAGCTGATTCTTTAGTGAAAATTAACTTACTGTCTATGCCTTCATATAAGAATTTTGCGTGGTGATCGTGATCCTCATGTTCGTGTAATTCAAACGAATTATCTTCTAGTTCATATAGTTCAACTTCTTCACCTTCTTCACCTTCATGACCGGCTTCTTCGCTATGGGAATAATCTCCATGTGCTAATTGAAAATTCATGCTATCAAAATAACATGAATCAAAATTGTAGACACTTTGTAGAGATATTTTTTCCCTTTCAATACTGACAACCGAATCTTCGTGATTTGGAACTCCGTATTCAGAAGTATAGTCAGAAAAACTTATACCAACAAAGCCTTTATCGTGATTATAAGATCCACCAAAACCAAAAGTATTGGTGTCTGAATATGTATTTTCGACTTTACTAAAAAAGGCTTCCTCTTCCTCTTCTCCTTCGGCTTCTGCAAATTCACCTTCTTCTGTAAAGGTACCATCCACGGTTGCTTTAGCATATTGAGTATGGTGGTGATGCTCATGCCCGTGTTTTTCAAAGCTCGGTGTCTCGTAATCTTGAGTCTTTGCCGAGGAAGCATTAATTTGGAAAACAAAGTCACCTGCTTCATGAAAGAGAATACCAGAAGCATGAGTCCCATTATCAGTCCCTGTTTTCTTGATTCTTAATTCATTATTTAAAGGTGTGTTTCCACTAAGTGTAGGAATTGAATTATCAAAGATATTTACAATACCGCCAATTGAATTAGAGCCATGAATTAGAGTTGATGATCCTCTAAGAATTTCAATTCGTTCAATCAATAAAGGGTTGATGGTAACCGCATGATCATTTGATGAGGCGGAAAGGTCAAATGAACTGAGCCCATTTTCTAAAACATTAACCCTATAACCACCCAATCCACGAATAATAGGACGATTTGCATTGGGTCCGTAATAAGTTTGTGAAATGCCTGGTTGTTGGGAGAGCGTGCTAGCAATAGTATCTGCTCTTAAATCATTCAATGCATCATTTGCAATAACAGTTGATGATTGGGTGATTTCTGAACTATCTAAAGCTAAAGGAGATGATGTTATGATAAAATCATCTAGAGTGTAAGTTGATAAGCGTTCATCACTAGCGAAAATAAGCGTCAGCGAAAATAAGCTATAAAGAAAAAAGTTTTTTAAATACATTATATTGTATATTTGAGATGTGAGTAGGGATCATCCAAATGTGATGATAGCTACTTAAATTGTGAGTCCTAAAGTTAATGGCTTAGGTAACTAAGCCGAAAACTAGCTTATGATGTAGGCCTGATAAGGCTACAGGATGAAAAAGCTAGGAGAATAGTTGGATTAAACCTGCTTTTTTTCAGGTGGACCTCGAACAAGGTGACTCTTTTTTTCTTCCTCAGTATGGTGCGAAATGAAATATTCTGAAATATTTCCGCATCTCTCGACTAGGGTAGCATTTATTACAGGTGAATACTCTAAAGTAATTACACCCTGTGAAAAAAGATTAACTGGGCAGGAGAGTGATTCGCAAGTCTCACTATGATTGTGGGATTCTCCCTCAGTTTGATTTTTAGATTCTCCTTCATCACATTCACCTTCGTGGTGTCCTGAACAGCCAGAATCGAGTGTTTCGTGGTGAGAAAGGAGGGTATCGGCATGTAATAAACTATCATGGATTGTTTTGCTCACAGTCGAGAGACTTAGTACAAATACTAAGCAAATCGAAAAAATGGCTACTACAAATTGATGGTGTTTATTCACTATGAAACAAACCAATAAGTTTTAATAAATTAATCAAGAAAGATTTTATTAAGCCTTTAATTAATTAGAAAAACGAAAAAATTGATTAGGAGACTCCTCTAAGCTGATGTCATGTGGACTCGTCATATCGGTAACATCCAGCCAGGGTTGAGTGAGGTCATCTGTACTTTGTAGGACACGCTCTCCGATCCAATGAATTTGAAGCGTGTTTCCGTTTAGAATAATTTCAAGATTTTGTACATTTTCTGAAGTAGGTGTGAAGCTAAGGCCGACCCAATTAAAAGGTGTGTTGGCGTAGGATTCTGCCGATTCTCTCTGTAATGAGAAGGCTTCTAATGTATCGGGTTCATTTGCCCATAGGTCTAATCCATTTGAGTCATTTCCATCGCTATAGCTAATTCGTTCGCTCGAGATATATGGAGTAAAATCGGTATCGGGGGTTCCCGGAACCATTAATTCAACCGTATCTTTGTCATTATCGAGACTATTAGTGTAAGGGCCATAGATTAATTGTGTGGCTGGAATAGAGTTCAAATATCTGAAAATTTCTGGATCAGTACGAGTGACCAAAATATGTCCGCCAGAGGGGATGGATACCCCTTCGGGGAATATATATTCTATGCCATTGGTGAATTTCCATGTATTACTAGGGTTGTTTACATCGTAGAGATACATGGTTTCGCTACTTCGATTAAATAATTCTATGTACTCATGAAGAGCATCATGTTGATTCACTGCCTTGTATCGAATTTCATTAATAACAACTTTTGGAATGAATGGGGATGCGTTTTCAGTGCCTAGAGTAGGGGTATATAATTGGATGAAGTCAGTTTTTGCATTTAAGGAATCATCTGGTAGATGTCTACCTAAAGTCGAACCATTCAATGATGCACCAAATGATTGTGCTATACTATACCCACCGTTCAATTCTCCTGAAGCTCCACTAGACAGATAAAGTGTTTCGCCATATTCGCTTAAGCCAAAACCTTCAAGATTTCCTAAATCAGTTGCTCCGACACCAAAGTGATTTGTCTGTGTGAATACAATGAAGCCATTTGCTGGAATTGTTGTGCCTGAAGCAATTTGATATTTTTTAAGTTGGTCATTATCATCACTTAAAAACCATCCACCGATGTCGATTGGTGCTGTGGATGTATTGTGTAATTCTATCCAGTCGCCAGTTTCGGTATCTGAATGAGCCAATATTTCATTGATGACGATTGAACCATAGCTAACGCTGTTGGGACTGTGGCTGACCCCGGGATTGCCTCCGACATTATTGCTTGGCGACCAATTTTTTGAGATGTCCCATTGTGATAAATCTGAGTTTGTTGAATCATTAATACAGATCGAAAACCCAGTGCCATCAGTGATCGGGTAATCATCGTTATAGGAGAAATCATGGATGATCTGTCCGAAGGCATCTTCAAGGACAATACTTTCTCCACCATTGCTTAACTTTGAGCCATTTTCATATTCACCTACAATGTTAAAATTACTACTATTGGCATTGTAGAAATCTAAGAATTCAACTTGATCCTGAACTACTAAAATGAATTCTCCAGGATTAAGTGTGGTATTGGGAAAAGTAAACTCAATGCCTTCGGTGAATTTACATAAATATAAGTTAATGGCCTCTGTACCTATATTTTTTAGCTCAATATATTCACCATCAGAGATATCTGGGTTATACATTATTTCAGTGATCCGTAGATTCTCTTTTACTTGATTACGAGAAAAGATCGCTTGATTCATTGCACTCCAGGTATTTCCGCTTTTGCTGCGAACTCTTAGATCCACAGTATCTTGTATGAGAATGCCATCTGGATTTGAGGTTACATTATCATTGCTTTCTTTTATTGCTAGGAGTTGTGGAATACAGAGGATATCAGATGAGGTTGATCCCGCGTTTAAGAGATGAATAGCCAAAACATTTGTACCGTTTTGAAGTGATCCTATTCCCGTATCGGCATTGAAGAATTGATAATTTACGGCTAAAGTATCTTCATGATAAGTAGTCGCACCACTATTCCATGAAAGAGTGTTGGGAACAGAACTAGAGCGAGCGACTTCGGTTCCGTTGATGTAAGCAACAAAGGCATCATCGTATTTCATATTTAGCCTTAGTTCCGTAACCGATGCTATATTTTCTATTGAAAAAGGTACACGAATATAGGCACTTTCATTAGTGCCACGCATTACTCCTATATCTAAATTGATTAAGTTCGCATAGTCTGTGCCAGATGTTTCATAGCCTACGCCAGTATTGCCGCTAATCCAATTATTGTCATTGAAATTAATTGTTTTCCATCCAGAAGCATCACTCGAACTATTTGGAATTTTTACAGAACAGGCTGCTGATTCATCAATTAAAGTTTCAGAAAATGTTCCTGGGGGTGTTTGGGATGTAGTGTATACTGTGCCGATTGAATTTCCAGTAAAAGCTTCTCTAGGGTCTGTTCCATCAAGTGTATAATAAAGCGTATCACTATTAGAAGAAAAAGTAATGTAACTATCGTTTTCAAAACTTGCACCAGTATCCGCAGGGTTGTCATTGAATAAAATAGTAGGAGGTGGCGCAAAATTGGTTCGATTTTGCATATTAGCATCAAGCCAACCCAATCGGTCGGAATATTGAGAGGCATAATTTTGAGCATCTGCAGAGTTGGCCGGTGTTCCGTTGCCCGTGAGCCAATTTTTGAGCCATTCAGCTTGCATGGCGTAGGTATGAAAACTTGTATTGTTAGGTAATGCTAGATTCCCGCCATAATAAAAGTTTGAGCCATTAATGTATGGGTTGGAAAGATCGTTTGCAAAATCAAAACCTGCATAAGAATTAAGGATGTCCCATCTGGAGAAATTTCTTTCTGCGGCACCCTGATTAATGAGAGCAACTTTACTATCAATAGAGGACTCTATTGAACTATCACTTAAAACGGTCTCTCTTAAATGAAACCATTTATCGGCATATTGCTTTAAGTATTCAGAGTCATCCATTAGGCGTTGGTGCCAATTGTACTCTGACAAATAAGGAGTGGAGCTATCTCGATGCCATCCAGAAGTATAATGGGTATAAAGATCCCAAATTCGGTAATCATTATTACCCATACTGATGTTATAATCCCATTGAGGGGACATCTCTAGTTTTTGATTCCTGTTTTTGGTCACATAAGTACTGTAACGATAGGTATCGACTTCTCTGGTAATTTCAGAGCAAAAGTCATTCACGATAAAAGAATCAACATCAATATATTTAGCGTATCCATTAATCGGGTCTGAGAATCCAGAGCTTTGCAAGGCTTGCTCGAAATCTGAGATATAGCCTTGAATGTAATTTTTTTGTGCGGTGGTGATATCTGTGTCGGAAGGTTCCACATAAAAGAATCGGCCTGACCAACTCCAAAAACTCTCTTCCTGCCGGTCTTTATCATGTCGTAAAATGTAGCCACCAGAAATATCCGGTTCGGTATTATCCGATGAAGATAGTTTCTCAATATTAACTCGATCTTCCCCCCGTTTAATTTTTTCCATTAGAACATAAACACCCATATAGTCATTAGAGCTCGGCCCTCCAATTTGCCCTCCATTTTCATTGACAAATACTTCCACGAATCGAGTTCTTGGAGAGTAATAGCCCATCTTATTACTGAACTCCAAAGCGAGCATTGTTCGCATAAAAGTTCTATCGGTGTAAGGATTATTCAGAACCCAATCAGAATCTGAAGGAAAGCCCAATAAAGGAACATCAATGTCTTCATTGTATTCATCCCATGTTTCTAATTTATAAGGCCTTTTAGGTAGCTCAGAGGTACTTTGTCCACGAATATTGACTCCTGCACGACCTGAATAATCTGCGTTATTACGTGTTTTAGAAATACCTAATGTCTTGTCCGTATCAAAAAAACTAGCGTAAGTAATAATTGGATCAGCGTGAAAGACTTCATTTCCATTGTAACTAGGCAAAGGTATCGTTGCATCTAAAGTATCTATGATAATGACCGGTAAATTCGATTCAAAATTAGCCAATTCGGAACTCATTGCTATATAGCACTCAGTTCTAATAGGCCCAGGGGTGAAACCATCTTGATAAGCACGCACTCGGACCATAGTCGATGATTGATTATCAATCACAATGCCCACTTGATCATTATAAATGTTGGAAGCGTTATTTGGGACACTACCGTTTAGGGTATAACGTATCACTCCTGTATTGCTAGGAGTGGATAATTTCAGCAAAAACCCATCTGCAATGGTGCCACCTAATTTAGAAAAATAAACCTCTTCGGACATGGCTGCTGAATTTTCAGCATTTGGAGATGGGCTATCCATTGGATACCAATTATCCGTCCCATCTGGATAACGTCCATATGAGATATTATCACTTTGACTACCAAAAGTAATAGAGTCGATCAAAGTGACTCCATCACTTTCAACAAGACCGATGGATTCACCTCCAGAGCCGAGTTTGAAATTGCTATGAAGCCCGGATGGATTGTCAGCAATATCTTTGTCAGCCCATATTAATAAATAATCTCCACTCGCTATTGTTGTACCCTGAGGGAAAGACCATTGTGTTAAATCATTGAGATCATCCGTTAAATAAAGACCACTAAGATCAATTGTTTCAGCACTTGAGTTATAAATTTCTATCCAATCATCGTAATCTCCTTGAGGGTCTTGATTGATTGAATCATTCGCTGCTAAAAATTCATTTAAGAATAAGGCAGAATGAGCCTTAGAAAAACAAAGACAGAATAGGAAAAGGAATAGAAGGGGTTTATTTTGGGATAGGGTGCGCACAATGATATGAGATTACTGTCTTAATACTGTAATTAATGCCATTATTTATCTATGTCTAATGGTTGACAATGATTATTAATAGTTTTTATGTAATATTGTGGAATTTAGATTATCTACCATCTTTCTAGTATTTACGGCTTCTTTATTTTCTGAAGAAACTATCGCTTTTTGGGACTTTAATGATGGTTATGCAGTGGATAATGATACCCCACAAATTGCCCATAGTGCTAGCTTAGGTTCAGGTACTCTATATCAACAGCGTGCCGACACGGATGGTAACGGAAAATCAGGGAATGCTTTTTCCCAATTTGGAATAAGCTCTTCAGCAGGTAAATCAATGGCTTGGGATGATATTGGTAAAAGTGGAGATAATGATGCTGAATTTTTTATCACTTTTTCAACAGTGGGATTTAAGGATATTGAGTTGTATTTTGATATATTGGGCAATGAAGATGCAGGCGTAGCCTCTTTTGATTTAAAATATGACTTTAATGGATTGGAGGATAGCTCACCAGCAGATGTCAGTGGTCCCGTAAAAGATTTTGCTTCCGGTGTTTCTTTCTCATTAATAAATAATGAGCTACTCCCGACTAGTATAAATGGCTTAGAACGAAGTTTTGCTCAAAGTAGTGTTAATTTTGGTGGATTGCTCGACAATCAAAACACAATCGCCATTCGCCTAGATGACTTTGATAACAACGATGCTATGTCAATTGATAATGTGCTAGTTGTTGGGACCGCTATCCCAGAGCCAAGTACCTATTCCTTGCTTTTAGGGTCTGTGTTTTTAGCCTTTGCGCTATTTCGTAGCCGCAAGCTCTAGGGTATTAAAAGTCGGAAGAGGGCTGTTTGATCATCAATTAATCTAGATGAATCGGATTGATCGGTTTATTGCGTTTGCCACTTTCTAAGCGTTCTATGTAACGATCCATTTTTTTATCTTCAGGACAAAGGTCTTCAAATTCATCTTCTTCGATTGAAATTAGGTCATCGAAATAAAGAGAAGTCCGATAAGTTTGAGAGTCGAGTATATCAATCGGATTATTCACTCGATTTTTTTTCACTAATTCAAATCGGGTGGGGTGAAACTGCTTCTTTTTTTCAGTCAGGAAATCTTTGATCCATTTTTCGCCGACACCTTCTCTTCGATTCAGTAGCACCATATCGGAAAAATGGATCGCTGCTTCGTACCAACTATTGTGTGAGTTATTTTCGCTCAAGCCCTTGCAATCCACTATCGTAATGATTCGAGTGAGTCGGCAGTCATTTTTGCTCAACCATCCCTTTAATCCTTCAATCACATCGGCCAGATTGATACTCGATGGTGCGACAAAGAAAATCGATTCAGGATTTACGCTAATGGAATCATGTTTAATTTTAGCCTCATCTAAAGACCATGAAACCGTGTTAATTTGAGGAAGGCTTTCCAATGAATTATCCCAATCATTGCTCAGTGAGTCCTTATGTTTAAAATACAAAATCGGAGATTCGGATTTTAAGCTGTCAATGAGATCGCATAAAACAGCCCTCCGACCTGAATCATTCGAACCCAATATTAAGTATACCTTTAGGCTAGAAGCCATAGTCAGAAATCCGATTAGAAATTAAAGCTTTCACACTGTGCCTTTTGTCGCATCCAATGATCGACAAGAACTAGGGCAGCCATTGACTCAACAATCGGTACCGCTCTTGGTAAAACACAGGGATCATGGCGACCACGTCCCATCAATTCGGTTTCGTGACCCTCAGAATCCACAGTCGCTTGCTTTTGTAAAATCGTTGCGGTTGGCTTGAATGCCACACGAAAGACAAGCTCTTCGCCATTACTGATACCGCCTTGAACACCACCCGAACGATTCGTTGCGGTGCCCACATGGCCTTCCTTTTCAATAAAAACATCATTATGCTCTGAGCCAATTAACTCAGTCCCAGCAAAGCCACTACCCACCTCAAATCCTTTAGTCGCTGGAAGAGAGAGCATTGCCTTAGCTAAATCCGCCTCTAAACGATCAAAGACAGGCACTCCTAAACCCACCGGTAAATTTTTCACACGACACTCGATCACCCCGCCAACAGAGTCACCTTTCGAGCGCATATCTTTAATGAAATTCACCATAGCTTCAGCCGTTTCAGGGTGCGGGCAACGCACTGGAGAAGCTTCCACCGCTTCAAGGGTCGGAAATTCTTTCATTTCAGGTGCCTCAATAGTGTGGATGCGATTAATAAAAGCACGCACCTCTACGCCACCAGCCTGTTTTAAAATTTTTTGAGCAATTGCACCTGCCGCTACACGACCAATTGTTTCACGAGCTGAGGAACGTCCACCGCCTTCATGGTTGCGAATGCCAAACTTAGTTTGGTAAGTAAAGTCTGCGTGAGAAGGGCGGAATTTATCCTTCATTTCCTTGTATGCTTCAGGGCGATGATCGCCATTAGGTACATAAATAGCAATCGGCGTGCCTAAGGTCAGACCCTCATACACACCCGATACAATCGTTGCCTTATCCGATTCTTTTCGTGGAGTCGTAATCTCACTTTGCCCCGGACGACGACGATCCAATTCAAATTGGATATCCTCTTCAGAAAGTGGGAGGCGAGGAGGGCATCCGTCAATAACCACACCAATACCGCCACCGTGGCTTTCGCCCCAAGTAGATATACGAAATAAAGTACCAAATGAATTACCCATGCCAATAGTCAAAGGATTGAAATGAACAAGTCAATCTGAGAGAAAGCAAAATTCCATCCACTTTTATTTTCGGACTTGCCAAAAAAGCGGGGATAAGCCATCAAAATACTCACTTGCCCAGATGGCGGAATTGGCAGACGCGCCGGACTCAAAATCCGGTTCCTTCGGGAGTGAGGGTTCGACCCCCTCTCTGGGTACCATCTTAAAACAGAAGAACTTGGCATGAGTATCTGTTAGTACAACCTTTAGGGAAATATTGGGCTTTGTTGCTAAAACCCTCACCTAAAAAGATGAGGGCTTGTTTTTATAACATTAAGGCTGATAGGACTCACTTACAGCTAGCTTTTTGAATTTGCTTTATATTCTTTTAGCTTTTTTTTGTATTCTTCTTCAGTGAGACTGTGCCAGCCTATGCATTCGCCTGTAGGGCTTCTTCCGCATCCGCAACTCATGATGTTCCTTTTGTTTGTTATTACTTTACTTAAATTATTTTTTGTAATCTTTGTATCGAAAATATTCAAATACTTTGTTTGCGAATATATGACCTGTAAGTTATAGATATTGAGTTGATTGAGTCCTATGCATTATTATAGCTTATAAAATATGCCTGATATTAATAATTCCTTAGCCAAAAATCAAAATCAAAGTCGTCGGAAGTTCTTAAAAGGAGCTGCGGGCATTGGTTTGATCACTACAACAACTTTATCAACTAAGGCAGAGTCAATTGCTATTACAAATCAAGCCCACAAAGGGGCGAAAAATTGTATTTTTTTAGTGGTGGATGGAATGGGACGGGGTACTTTGTCCTTGGCGAATGATTATGCTAAACATTTAACGGGCAAGGAATTGAATTGGTTTCAAGTATTGAGGAACAAACAGGTAGCAACTGCGTTGCAGAATACGGTATCAGAAAGTTCTTTAGTGACCGATTCGGCGGCAGCTAGTAGCGCTTGGGGTTCAGGTGAACGGGTCCCCAATGGGCATATTAATGTGCGTGCAGATGGTCAGCACTTAAATCCATTATTTGCCATAGCTAAGAATAGGGGCAAAGCTATTGGATTGGTGACAACAGCTCGAATCACCCATGCCACACCAGCTGGCTTTGTTGCGAGTGTTAAAGATCGAGACGACGAAACTTCTGTGGCTCAACAATACCTGAAGCATGAGGTTGATGTTTTAATGGGCGGAGGAGCACGGAATTTTTATGAAAATAATGCATCTTTATTGAAAGATTTTAAGCAAAGTGGGTACGCTTACTGTAAGACTGGGGATGAAATGATTCAGTCTAAGGAATCCTTGAAGCTTCTTGGTTTATTTTCGGACACACACATGCCTTATGCTATTGATCGAAAATATTCAAAGAGTTACCGACAAGTGCCTAAATTGGAAGAGATGTTTGGTGTGGCATTATCGAATCTTTCAAAAAGAAAATCGGGGTTTTGTTTGCAAGTAGAGGCAGGTCGAGTGGACCATGCGGGTCATGCCCAAGATATTGCTTCAATTGTTGAAGAACAATTGGAGTTTGATCGTTGTATCCCGATTGCCATGGAGTTTGTTGAGAAACATCCAGATACTTTGTTAATCATAACAACCGATCATGGAACAGGCGGTTGTCAATTGAACGGTTTTGGAGCAGGCTATGAGGGGTCAAATCAATCGATGCGCGCTATCTCGAAGATTCGTTCCTCATTTGAATTTATTGCTGAGCGACTTAATGACGAAGGAATAGCCAGTAAGGAATTATTTAAATCCTTACTGAATATTCGCCTAACAGATGCAGATGTTTCTGTCGTACAATCGATGCTTAATGGCGATTATAGGATTCACCCATTTGGCTATCGTGATCCTTCGATTGATCGAGAAGAAGGCTTTCAAAGGGATTATCTTGCGGCGAATTTAGGATCTTATTTTAAAAGATACTTTTTAGAGACGATGGGTATTGGTTGGACTTCAGATGCACATACTTCTGAACTTGTCGATTTAATGGCTTATGGTCCTGGTTCAGATTCAATTCCTCAATATATTGAGAATTTTGAATTGAATGGCTTACTGCGTAAGGCGCTTAAAGTTTAGCAAAAAACTTTATATAAATTGGCATCTTTTATGCTTTTATATAATTCAATCTCCCTTATCGGGAGTTTAGGGTAACAAATAAAGTAGATAATGTAGCTAGGACCTTAGGGGTAGGGTCCTAGCTTTTTTGTAATGCTTTGTAATGCTCAGTGAGACTATTCTTTAAATGATAAAAAAAGGCCGTAGTATGAATAACTCACACTACGACCTTCTTTATTTAAACGCTTATTAAACTAAATGAAAAAGTTTTGGCTTAATTACCAAAGAACTTGCACACGTGCACGTAAGCCGTCCATGTCGTAAGTCGTTGTTCCGTCTGTTGATTCAGCATCTTCATAACCTGCCATGAATGTGACTGCCTTGCTGTAGTAATAATTGAGTCCGACATAAGTAGAGTCTAATTCGCCTCCTAGACCAGAAAGACTACCGCCACTAGGTGCTCTTCGAATCAACTCATCGGAATCGACTTTCCAATCGGATTCTACAGATGAGTATCTGATTACTGGCTCCCATTTGCCATTTCTAATCGATGCACGTAATGAATAGCCTTCGCTATCATTACCTTCCCCTAAATCTCCTCTGAAGTATTCTCCAAGAAGGTTTAGGTCACCTGATTTGTAGTTTATGTAGGAAGTATAGGCACTAACATCAGCGTTAGTTACCAAATTTTCTGTTTGGTCACCATAATCTAACCCCAATGTTATATCATCTTGCTTCCACTGTAATCGTGCAAAAGTTGCGATATCATTACTTGAGTTTGATGCACCCCCTAATCTTGAACCTTCGCCTTGAGCGGAATTAACGATCGCCAATGCATAAGAGAAACCATTATCTAATTTGCCTTTAGCGTGAACTCCCATGTGTCTAGATGAGAAATCAATATCATCAGCAAAGAAGCGATTGATGGCAGAGCGTTCAATGGTTTGAAGCTTAGAAGACGATGTGGTTTCTTCGTAACCGAACGGTACTTTTTGGAAACCGAGCACACCAGTCACGCCATTAGAAAATTTATATCCGATGATTGCTTTATCAAAGGCAACTTCAGGATTTTCATCACCGGCAAAATCGAAGACGGACTCTGCATAGATACCATTGCTTAATTTTGCTTTGGCACCGAGGAATAATCTTCGGAAATAGAAGTGATTTGTGCTTGGCTCATCAGTCATAGATAGACTGTCGTATTGAGCTTGCATACGGCCATTGAATCTTAATTCAATCGTTTCTTTACCTTTAGCCTTAAGGCTTAGCCCTTCGTCTGCTTGAAGGAGATTAGCTCCAATGAAGCAGGATAGGGCTAGTAATTTAATGAGTAGTATTTTTGTATATTTCATAGTTTCTTGTTAGGATTTTTTTGAAAATAAAGCCTGGCGGCCTAGTTGCTATCTGAAGTATGATACCTGTCAGAGTAGAGCTTATCGTTTTGCATGCATAGTGAACACCATAAGCTAGCAACTAAGGCGCTGAGCTCTTCTTTATAATTTCTTGTTAGGAATTTTTTTTGAAAATGAGTCTAAGAATTATCTTAGTAAAGAGGGAGGAAGTAGACACCGCTGATGATATCTTGTCCTTCTGGGCTCATCGTGAATCCAATAAAGCTATTGGCTAAGTCACTGAGTTTTTTGTTATTATCGATTAGATAATAAAGGGGTCTGGCTAGAGGATAAGCACCTGAAGTAGGGCCAATTCCATCAATTGGAAGCACTTTAACGCCTGGTGTGTTAATGTAAGCTAAGCCTACGTAACCAATACCATTTGGGTTTTTAGCCACTTCTGCAGCAATTTGCTCGTTACCAGCCATCTTTTGTGTGTCTGCACCATAGTCACGAGAATTCATGCCGAGTTTCTGGAAAACTGCATAAGTTCCAGATGATGTGTTTCTTGTGTAGGCTGAAATATTACCAGATTGGAGTGTGATTGCAGACCAATCTGTAACATCACCTGAGAAAATCATTTCAATTTCTTCAACTGAGATTGATTCTAGAGGATTGGATTCATGTACAATAATCGCAATTCCGTCTTTAGCCACAGTGATTGCTTTCATGTCTACGCCTTTTGATTGAGCCTTAGCGATTTCTTTCGCTTTGGGATCTCTTGAGGACATTCCGATTTCGGAGGTCGCATCAATAACAGAAGCGACTCCGGTTGAAGAACCTTCAGCTGCGATTTCGAAAGCGATGTTCTGTCCAAGTGCTTTCATATTGGCCTTAAAGGCTTCAGCTAGCTGGGGAACCATTTTCGCTCCGAGAGTATCAGAGCCTTTAATAACGATAGTATTATCGGCGTGTGTGAGTATGCTAACACTGAAAACAAGTGCTAGTAATAGTGATTTATTAAATAATTTCATGTTAGGAGATTTTTATTAATTAGGTCCGTTAGGACTTAAACACACTAATAAGTAATTGTTACAGAATTATGGCGTTTGTGTTACAATTGTGTTACAAAAAAATATTCGTTAAATTTTAGTGTTTTTATCTTGGCTTATAATAAGAGATACCACTAAATTTCAGTTTCTTGAATAACCCATCACCATCCAAATTTTAGGTTCCAAAAATAGTCAATGAACACGGAAGATTTACAGCCGAAAGACACTAGTCCAGAGTTCAGCCAACGACGATTAGTTTTATTTGGAAAAGATACGGATTCAATCATTAAGGGTTTCTTTGGCTGCACGGCTACAGTGACGATTGTTGTTTTATTTTTAATTACACTTTTCTTGATCAAGGAAGGGTCTGGATTTGTTGAACAATACCAAACTAGTCTGAAGCATTATCGCTTATCAGGACTTGAATATGTAGATATTTTAAAAGAAAAACGGGATGATCATACGGCTTTAATGCAGTATTTAAGCGATATTAGGGCAGAATGGATAAATGACTTAAAAAAAGAAGGGTTTACGCAACAAGCAATTTCACAAAAGGTTGTGTCTCCTAATTCGAAGGCCTTATTTCTTGGATATTCAAGGACAAGTCGTGATCTAAGAAGCTTCATCAAAGATAAGATGGATGCTGCAATTGAAATTCGTGACCAGCAAATTACCAATGACAATCTGCAAGAAACTTTAAATAATTACGCAAAGAAGATCGCTCAAGTTGAAGACTATAGCTTTAGGTTGAGTGAAGAAGATCGAGCAGAGTTTATCTTAAAGCTAAAAGTGCAGTCCCGTACCCAATCTTTTGATGCAGATAAGGTGCAAGCAACTAAAGAACTGATTGAAGAACTGAAGAGTGGGGTAATCTTGGATACTGAATCCAGAGAAATTTACCTTTCTCTTCTCAGAGATGAATTTTTGAACACCGAGAATCGTATTCAGCCAGTGATTTTCGAAAAAAGTATTTTGAAAGTAACGAATGAGCAACAGCGTTATTTTGAGATTTTGAACACTCTGGAAGGCGATATAAAAGCGATACTTTTGAAATCGGATACCATTGAATTTGATAACAAGCATTTGGAAAGTCGCATGGAGCGATTTAAAGAATTGAATGAACTATTTTTTGAATCGATCCCAGAGCAGAAAACGAAAGTAAAAGAATGGGATCAAAGTGAAGCGGTGCCTTTATCGAAATCATTGGGTTCTTTTTTAACGGGTAAGGACTGGATTACGGCTTCCGACCAGCAAGATTGGTATGGTATTTTACCTTTGTTGAGTGGCTCTTTGATTATTTCATTTGTCGCTTTATGTATAGCCGTACCTTTGGGTGTGGGGGCTGCTATTTATACCAATCAAATTTCTTCTCCAATAGAGCAAAATTTCATCAAGCCCTATATTGAGTTTATTTCTGCAGTTCCTTCAGTGGTCATTGGTTTTTTTGGTGTGGTGGTCTTGGGTGAAGCGATACGGGGCTTATCTCAATTAGAATTTTTAGCTTGGGTGCCATTCTTTCCTATACAAGAACGATTGAATACTTTGACCGCCGGGTGCTTGTTGGCTTTGATGGCCATACCGACGATTTATACCTTAGCTGAGGATGCAATTAATAATATCCCAAAGCATTTAAAAGAAGCATCTTTAGCGATTGGTGCAACTCCTTTACAGACGACATTTCGTGTAATCGTTCCCAGTGCTTTGTCGGGAATTATTTCAGCAATTATGCTTGGATTCGGTCGAGTGATTGGCGAAACGATGGTGGTTTTGCTCTGTGCGGGTAATCGAATTAAAATACCAGAATTTTCAGATGGCTTGGGAGTTTTTTTCCAGCCGGTACACACAATGACTGGTATCATTGCTCAGGAAATGGGAGAAGTCGTTCGGGGGAGTGTCCATTATCGAGCATTATTTATGGTGGGAATTATACTCTTTATTGCTTCTTTGATCATTAATATCAGTGCCCAATATGTAGTTAAGAAATACAACAAAATGGAGAGCTAGTAATGAGCCTTATGAAATCAGAAATTGATAATCAAACATCTCACATTTTTTCTCAGCGTTTTTCAAAGAATAAGGTGATCGAGCTTTCGATAACTGGGATTATGCGTTTCTTTACCTATTTGGTAATTATTTTGGCAGGGTATCTTTTCTTGGATATCGCTTATAATGGTTCCAAGGCGGTTTTTACCAAAGAGGCTCCTTTTATTAATTTTCAATTCTTAACAGAAAAACCACAAACCCTTCATGTTTTTGAGCCTGCCGATATTGATTCAAAGCTCAAAGCAGCTAAGGCGGAAATTTTAACAAAAAGCATCAAACGCGAGGCTTTATCCAATTCAAATTATGAACAGGCGGATGCTTTCACCTTAGCGATAAAGAAGCTGAATAGAGAAATTGAAAGATTGGATGTCTTGCGAAAAGAACAGCGTTTATTGTTTAGTGATACGGAATACCGAGCTCTTGCTAAGACGCCTTCCCAAAGTGATTTTGTTTACAGTACTTATGCTTACAGTGGTGGTGGCATTGGTCCGGCTATTATAGGAACGACCTTGTTGGTCTTTGGCTCAATTCTCATTGCCTTGACCCTAGGTGTACTGTGCGCCGTTTATTTAAGTGAATATAGCAAACCTGGTAAGATACTTCAGACCATCCGATTATCGATATTGAATCTATCGGGTGTGCCTTCAATTGTTTTTGGCTTATTTGGCTTTGGTCTGTTTGTTTTGTATTTAGACTGGGGGGTTTCGTTAATAGCGGGTTGGTTTACTTTAGCTTTGATGGCTTTGCCAGTGATTATAACTGCTAGCGAGGAATCAATGAGAGCAATCCCCAAAGGCTTTAGAGAAGGTTCTCTTGCTCTTGGAGCTTCTAAATGGACTTGTATACGGACCAATGTTTTACCCTATGCTATGCCAGGTATCTTGACTTCTTCGATTATGGGAATAGCGCGAGTAGCGGGGGAGACAGCACCTATTATGTTTACCGCAGCCTTTGCCCTTAGAGATCGTTTACCTTGGGAGGGTTTAGAGAATTCTTCGGATTTCTTTTTCCAAGGAGTTATGGCACTGCCGTATCACATTTATGTGGTGAGTTCAAAAATTCCACAAAATGAATATACGCAAAATATGCAGTATGGAACTGCTTTTGTCTTTTTATTGATCGTGGGTATGTTTGCTTTGAGCAGTATCATATTGCGTGTGAAAGTTAGAAAAAAATATGATTGGTAAACTTCTATATCTCCTATAATTATAAGAAAGATGAATGTAAATTTTGACATCCAAGGAAAACAATCCGAACCAAGTAAGCCCCCTAAGCCTGTAATTAAAACCAAAAATTTGGATTTTACCTATGGCGATTCCCAGGCTCTCTTTAATATCAGCATGGATATTTTCAAGAAAGAGGTGACCGCTTTTATCGGGCCCTCGGGCTGTGGTAAATCAACTTTACTGCGTTGCTTTAATCGAATGAATGATTTGATCGATATTGCTAAGATTAAAAGTGGCAGTATTCGGATTAGTGATATTGATATCTATAACAAAGATGTGGATGTGATTGAATTGAGAAAACATGTGGGGATGGTATTTCAAAAATCAAATCCATTCCCTAAGTCAATTTACGAAAATATTGCTTATGGAATGCGTATCCAAGGAGTTAAAAACCGAGGAGAATTAGATGAGACAGTAGAGAGTTCACTTCGCGGTGCGGCACTTTGGGATGAGGTTAAAGATCGTCTTAATAAGAGTGCTCTAGGCTTATCTGGTGGACAACAGCAACGCTTATGTATTGCACGAGCTTTAGCCGTTAAGCCCAAAATCATTCTTATGGATGAGCCTTGTTCTGCGCTTGATCCAGTGGCGACGGCAAAGGTGGAAGAATTGATCCATAAGTTGAAGAAGCATTATACAATCGTTGTGGTGACCCATAATATGCAGCAGGCGGCTCGAGTTTCTGACCGAACTGCATTTTTTTACCTGGGTCGATTAGTTGAATATGAAACCACCGAACAAATTTTCATGAACCCAAAAAATTCCAAGACTGAAGCGTATGTATCAGGTCGATTTGGATAATTGGATAAGTAAATGAGATAAAAAATTCCTAACAAGAAATTATGAAACGATACTTCCATAAAGAATTAACTGAATTACAAAATAAACTAATCCTTTTAGGAGAGAAATCACATGAGGTGGTTCAGCTCTCAATTGAAGGTCTGTTAGAAAATAATATAGAAAAGGTGAATGAGGCTTACGGCATGGATGACTATGTCGACGTTTTGGAAATGGAAATTTCCCATGCGTGTATTCGCTATATGAGCTTGAGGGGGCCGGTGTCCTCTGATTTGCGATTGTTAGTGGTCGCGTTAAAGGCAAGTAAGGATTTTGAACGTATCGCAGATGAAGCTCATAGTATTGCCCGAAAATCTTATCGTCTTCTGACAACAGAAGGTTCATTAAAAAATGAATTAAATCTTAGAGAAATGGGTACGCTTGCCTGCCAATTAGTTAAAGATTCGATTACTTGTTTTGTTGAGGAGGATATCGATAAGGCATTTCTAATTTTAAAGAAAGACCACGAAATTGATGCAATAAATCAAAAGCATTTTGATAACTTATCTAATGAAGCGATGCGACCGGATATGTCTGACACCGCACGTTTTAATACATTGCTTATTTCAAAATCAATCGAGCGTATCGGAGATCATGCTAAAAATATAGCTGATGAAGTTATCTTTCTCTTGAATGGGGATCAGTAAGTATTATATGGCATATTGCTTACTTTAGCACTTGTTGCGGATAAGGAATTTTGGGTGATTTGTTGCCAGTTTTTTGTTTCAATAAGTTTTTTGTCTGTGATCCAAGAGCCTCCTAGAGCTAAAATAAATTCCTCTTGGGTGTATTCAGTAATTCGATCTAATGTAATTCCGCCGAGTGGTATGAATTGGATTTTTTTATGAGCATAAGGTGCGTAAACTCTTTTTAAATACTGAATTCCTCCTATCATTTCTGCTGGAAAGAATTTAAAGGTATCGAGTCCAATTTCTATTCCTAGTCCGATTTCACTTGGGGTCGCAACTCCCGGTATAAAAGGCATACTTTTCGATGAAGCTTCTTTGATAACTTTTGTGCTGAGGTTAGGGGAGACGGCAACTGAGGCTCCTGCATCTTGTACCTGAGTGACTTGATCTGGCTCAATGATTGTTCCCGCCATAACTTTCATTTCTGGGAATTGCTGAGTAATTAATTGAATTATTTCAAGAGCTATAGGTGTCCTTAGTGTAATTTCTACCCAATGAATGCCTCCTTTAATTAATGCCTCAATCACATAGGGAACATTCTCTTTCTTGCTAATATGTGGTGTGGCAATGATTCTGGAACTATATAAGGAGTCTCTTAAGTTTTTTGGTAGATTTGCACTCATGGATTTTTGTGATTACTATTACGAAAATAATATATGGGTTAGAGGATGCAATAAGTATTCCAATTATGATAAATACCAAAAAAACAGAATTTTTTACCGATTTTTTTAAAAAAAATACAAAAAGTTGGTTTTTTGTAAGGATTAATAGTCATTTGCTATTTGTTAGTATCTTTTCTCCTAGTAATAGGAGTTTAGGGTAAAATAAAGTAGATAATGTAGCTAGGATCTTAGGGGTAGGATCCTAGCTTTTTTTATAAAATCAGATATACTTACAAGCTATTGAAATTTAACTACTTAGTAGTGAAATATGCAGCAAATAGAAGTCCAGAGAATGTTAAAAGAAAAATGGAACTGAATGCCGATAGCAAAATAAGTAAAATTACATATTTTTGGCTTAAGATGTCCTTCTTAAAGCATATATAGGAAGAAATAAGGATTATAAATACAGGTGCAATGATTCGGCTTATATTATAAGTGAATTCCAAGGCTTCACCCTGTACAAGAAGATCCGTAATGCTTCCGAATAATAAAACAAATCCCATTAATAAAAAACTTATCAATAAATAGACGGAGTAAAAAACCAATACTTCAATAAAGTCTTTTCTTTGTTCTAAATCTCGAAGTATGAATAGCATATTTTTCTTAAAAAGCTCACTAAAGCTCTTAATTTTAAGAGACATTAATGAAACTTTTATTCCTTTAGATTTTAGATTGAACAAAATCCGTGGAATAAGTTTAAATAGCCGTTTAGCTCGAGTGTTTTAAATTTTATGTAACAGTTTGGATAGGGTAAACTTTTACTTTTGTCTGTTTACAAGCTAAAACACTTTGTGGGGAAACACTCGGAGATTGAATTCCATTACTAGCGAATAAACCAGTTGAATATTTAAGCAAAGCAGGACGATTTAATTCATAAGGATCATGGGAGAGTGTACCGGTAAGCAAGGAGTCTTTTTGAGAATTATAAGAAAAAAGACGATAACGCTCCGTTAAAAAAAATTCCAGGGAATTGGGATCGTGTGAGGGCATGAATGTAGTTTCTGAATGCTGCCATGAAAGGGTCTGTTTGGGTAATTCTGAATTAGGAAATTTAAAATTACAGGTATTATGAGATGCTTGGGTCGTGATAAATTCAGTTTCTGCTAAACGGTAATTTAAATGAAAGAAAGTACGTGCAATCCAATTGCCAAGTGGGCCTTGTGTATCCAGTGAAAAAAACCAGACCCCTTTACGTTCGTATTTATCCTTAACGTAAGTACGAAGATTGATTTCAGTGAAATTAGAAATAGGGGGAATGGGAAAAGCGAACGAAGGTCTGAGTTTACGCATTTGAAAAGGAATAATCCCAATCCATGCAGAACCATTATAAGTATCTATTTCAAGCTGCTTAGGAATATATTGGCGAAGACTGTTAACTGGAATTGACCAATGCAAAAATAGCAAGTTGTGCCATTCTTGCTGCATAATTGAAATTTTATTAGATAGAAACATTATCGTCTAGATAACTAATAAATATTTTTAAGACAAATGATTTGACGGGTTTATAGAATTCTAAAGGATACAAACTTCAATTAGGGGGCATTAGCTCAGTTGGTAGAGCGCTTGCATGGCATGCAAGAGGTCAGCGGTTCGACCCCGCTATGCTCCACATTTTTACACTAAAAAAGGCGAGCTGAATGCCCGCCTTTTTTTATGAAATAATATTTTTAAATACTCTTATTATTTGCGTCTTTTAATTGCTACAAATAGGAATGCTGCAAATCCAGCAAGTAGAGCATAGGTTGAAGGCTCAGGAACGGCACTAACATTAATAGTAAGAGTATCAAAATGAGTCTGAGCATTACCAGTACCACCATTATTGCCTGACATCTCTAGTCTAAATGAAGCTTTTGCCCCAGCAGCTAAAGTAGCACCGGTAAATGTTCTCTCTACCCACTTTGCTTGATTGCCAGTATATACTACAGATTCACCAATTTGAAGAGTAGAAACTGCTGTGGCACCGCCAGGTAGTGCATTAATGGCTCTTACACCATCAATTTCAAGTTCATTAAGATAGATAGCACCTTGTTGTTGTCCTTTCTGAAGATGAGAAATTGTAAATGTTGAAGGATGATTGGCGCTAAAGTTATTTCTAGCCATGATTCCAATGCTGTCTAAATTAATAGTCTCAGAGCCGGTATTCTCAATTTGAAAATCAAACCTGTTTTGGTTACCAGAGTTACCAAATTTCAATAGCTGATTATTACCATTAATTGGAGCACCTAGTGATGTATCAAGGGATCTGTCCCACGCGTTGTAAGAGGCTATCTGAGTTCCCCAACCGTCAAAGCCGTCAGAACCAGGTTTGTATAGATAGAAATCAGCTCTACCATCAGATGCACTATTACCTCCTGCTTCAAAAAGGATCGATGTATTGTCTACACCTGAAAAGGTTTGTGAAGTATAGAATTGTGCTGATGCACCATTCGCAGCTTTGTTAGTCCACTGGTTGTCTTCGTGCCAATCATCAATAACAATCTGCAATCCTGTAAGTGATGTAGTAATAATAGCAAATAATGCTAATGGGATAAATTTAATATTATTCATAGGGGATAAGGGTATAAATTTTATGATTTCATATAAGTGTAGTGGATTCTGAATGATAATGTCAAGTTTTTCATAAAAAAAAGTTATTTTTTTTCTTTTTAAAAATTAATTACATAAAATATTGCAAGATAAGGATTTATGATTTTTATTAAAGCTTTTATATTTGCTTCAATTGAAAATATTTCAATTGCAAATGTTTAATATTTACTTTTCGATGTGCATAATTTTCCTACTCTTGCTACGCATGAAAAAAGCTCTTAAAACATTTTTAATATATTTTAGTTTCATCTTTCTTTTATTTGCTGATGAAATCGATGATTTTTATATTCTTCCTGATTTTGTTGTTACTGATGCTGGTGATAAGGGGTATTATTCGGCTAACACTCTTGCCGGAACTAAAACAAACGAATTAGTTAAAAATATTCCTATTACCGTTTCTACTGTAAATGAAGAGATGTTAAAAGATTATGAAATGTCTTCTCTAAGTGAGCTTGGAAAATATGTACCTAGCATTGAATCGGGAGGAAGTTTATATAATAACCAAGAGATAAGATTTAGGGGATTCCTCACAAGATCTCAGCTTTATGAGTTTATGCCAAGATATTCACCTGTTAATTATTATAACATCCAAAGAGCAGATGTCGTACGTGGTGCTAATAGTTTAATATATGGACAATCAGACCCTGGTGGTAAAGTTAATCTTATTTCAAAAACAGCGAGCGCATCCAAGGATTTAGTAAAAATTATAAGTTCATTCAGTAATAATGATTCTCAGAAAGTCATTTTTGATGGAAATAAAGTTTTATCTGATGATCTATCTGTTCGGCTTCTAGGTATAAATCAGAAAAGAAATTATGATCAAAACTTTAGATTTTATGAATACGATGGCTTCACACTAGAAACTCTTTACAGGGTTAATAACAATACAAGGCTTAGGCTTCATCTTGAAAATGGGTCTGTTGAGCGTTCACTTATTGGCGGTACTTTTAAAGTTGGCTCTGGATCAACTGGATTGCCTCTAGGCATTGTTGCAGACCCTAAGCTGGCTGATTTATTAGAAGAGCCCTTTTACCAGTATATACTAAATTATAATGATGGTAATTTACGGACAAACACTCCTGGTTTAATTAATTGGGGTAGTGGAAATAATGCAGACATACCTACAACATCAAGAGGGCCATTGATAACTGATTATATAACATCCCGTCAGGATATTTCGGATATGTTTTCTGCAATCAATTATACTAATACCGGAATTGGAAATGGTCCTGACTCATACTACAAGCAAGACTTTAATTATAATTTTGCTGAATTAATGCACGTTGCATCTGACAATTTAGAAATTAAGGCATCCATCGGGGTTGAAAATTTAGATGGAGAGATCCTCAACGGTGGTTATTCTGCGAATCATTTAAGAAATTCATTAAGGCACGGAAAAGGACAAAATATTCCAAATGTTCCAGGAAATACTACTTATGATGATGCGTACGAATTATTTCATGGTAGGGTTTCTGCAGTTAATGACGAAAGTCAAAATATTACTTTAATCGCTTCCCCTAACTTATCTGGATCTCCGACATCAATTGGAGAGACCTTACGTTTTGAAGAAAGAGAATTAGATCCTTTAAATTTCGAACACTATAGCATCAATATTGATGTAAATGAATTTAAAGCATTTATTTCAAATAGTGATGAAACAAATATCAAAAATGAAATCAGAAACTCACTTCTAGATAATAGTGCAAATTATTTATTTAATGCTAAATCTAATATAAATAAACCAGAAGGTTCTTATGAAGGTGTTGTTTTCAATAATCAAGTACCTTCATTTACTACTTCCGAAAGAGAAAAAGTAGTAGAAATTATGGCAGATAAATTTTATGATGCACTCAGTGCAGATATCAGCAGTATGTCTAATAGTAATTTTTGGATTCAAACGCGAGAGATCAAAAACTTAATTAAGTATGTTTTTAATAAAGACAATGTAGGTAATAATGCAATCTGGGACCGCTTTGTTTTACCCGCTTTGTTAGAGGCCTCCTCTGAAGATTTAGATGGTAATGGAGAGCCTGACTATAATGTCTTAACTTCCAGTGAAATTAACTCATTAGGTGAAATAAATCCGAGTACTTCTCCCTTTGCAAATGATGTCAATGACCAAATAGTTATCAGAAAATGGAAAAAAGAGACTAGGACGGATGATAATATTTCCTTCAGAGGTACTATTAATTATACTCCTAAAGAAACAATATTTCCAGGTAGGCAATCATTTTTGCTAGGCCTTGACCTCGATAAAAGAGATGCGTCAGTTACAACATATGAGGAATATTTAGGAACTAGCAGAGATTACGGAAATGGCATTACTCTTAATGCTGATCAGGCTGATCAATATCTTCTACTAAAGCAATTATTAGAAGATTCGCTAGGTGATAGTTATAGCCTTTTAGATGATAGAGATTTACAAGGTCATGATTTGACAGATAGCAATTTTGGATCTGATGCTAGGGGAGTTGCTAGTGCTCTTGCTAGTAATTATATGATTAGTTTGGATCCTAATATCGAAAGAGTCATACGCGTCTCAGAAAGATTTAGTACTACCGTAAAAACTTCTGGAATATGGTTAGCATCTTCTGGGAGTTATAATGATGGGAAATTGAGAACCTTACTTGGTGGAAGGATTGATAGGATCGATGTAGAGGGGAATTACTTCGATTATAAAAGAAGTTCGCTATCGTACGACAACGACATTAATAGTTCAACTTATGGTGAAGTTTTAGGAATGCTTCCTAAAACAGGAGATCCAAATGATACTTCATTAATTGAGAATCATTTTTCACCTAGTTTGGGAGCACTATACTGGTTCAATAAGAATACTTCCATTTTTGCTAATTTTTCAAAGTCGATCATTTCGCCAACGGGATTTCAGTATGATGTCATGGGCAAATTAACTCCTCCAGAAACAGGAAATGGCAAAGAGTTTGGTTTTAAGTTTTCTAATCAGGAAAGCACTATAAATGCACAATTGGCTTTTTTTAGGATTGATAAAAAGAATGACCAAAAATCTAATCTTTCTTATCCTCAATTACAGGCGATATATCCATTTGAAAACGAACAATTTGATGCAAATGGAAACGTAATTAGTTCTGAGCTGTATCCATATTCAGATATTATCTATTCTGCTTATACTGAAGTGAGAAATGATGACGGAGATATAATAGATTATACTGGTGCAGTATTCGATCCAATAGGAACTCGTGTTGCTAATGAAGAAACTAGAAGTGAAGGTATAGAGTTGGATTTATATTACAATCCTACAAGAGCAGTATCTGTATTTTTAGGCTATGCTTATTTAGATACAACATACCTAAAATCAATTATTCCTTCTCTAGAAGGACTTACCATTCCAGGTACTTCAAATCATAATTTCAATGCACAATTAAAATATACTTTCACCAGCGGTAAATATAAAGGTTTCTTCTGTGGATTAAATTATAAGTATAGATCTGCAGCTCTTTTAAATAATTATTTTACAGACATAAATGACGATAGAGAATCAGATTATTATCCAGAAGAACTTGATGATGGCACAATAATTAATCCAAATTATTTCGAATTTAAACTTGAGGATCAATTCAGTACGGATGCTTTTGTAGGTTGGGGTGGTAAGATAAGTAAACAAAAAGGATCACCCTCACTAAGAATACAATTAAATATCAATAATGTCTTTGATGATATCCATCTAATAAGTACCGGCTCAAATAATGCTAGGTACACAGACTCGAGAAATGTTACATTATCTTCTACTATAAGTTTTTGATGTAAGACACGTCATCAAAAGTAATAAAGTTTGGCAGTGCAAAATTTTCTGTTGAAAGTCTTACTTTTTCGATGGTTATACCATTAAATTCATCAATAGCATCTACCGTAGTAGATTCCCCATTAGCGAAGACCGTGTATGTCTGATTGTCATAATCAACTGTTATACCAATAGGGCCTGATAAATCACTTTGTGTACCTGAAAATGAATTAGGCTTAATAACCTTTGCCAATTTGCTTAAAGGCTTTCCATGGATGCTAGAAGGACTATATGCGATACCTTGAAGGGTTGTATTACCAGTTGATGCATCACCCATTATTTTAAAGCCAACTACAGTTTTATTATCCACGGTTCTTGCTTTGAATACTACAGATGAATCTTTCTTGTCAGTATACATATCCCAGTCGGCAATATTTATAAGGATAGAGAATTTTCCATCATTGATAGCAAATCCATCTTTGATATTACCCTTTTTATTGCCACCTATAGAAGACTCATTGCCAGAGTTACTTGCGTTATAGGTTAATCCCCATTCCGCTCTGTGTGCGTTGCCATAACTGCCTCCGTAGTAGGTTGGTTTGGTACCATTATTGGAGAGTGTAAAATAATCATTCCCATCCCAATCTGGAATGAATCCAACTTTATCATTTGTTGGAACAGCCCAAAAACTCTGTGGGTCAGCGCCATCAACTACGTCATGATATAATCCCTTGTTAAAATCAAATTTTACAAGTGTCTCAGAAAATAAAATAGATGAAGAGAATAGTGTAAGAAGAAATAATTTATTTAGCATGCTTTAAGAAGATAAGTTAAGAATCTTAGTCTATAGTTATTTCTGCTTTATCAAGATTAAAGCTATCAGAAACATTTCCGCTTATAGTTATATCGCCTTCTCCAGCGTTAGTATTGATTGGTATACTTATAACACCCCAATCATATAAACTACCAGTTGAAGGAAATACGTGACTTGTAGTTACTCCATCATAAGTGACATTTACCGTTTCCTCTTGAGCGCTTGCGTACCTTACATGCAAATTGTAGTCCGTCGACATACGGGGCTTGTAAACAGATTGTACAGTAAGTGGACTATTTTGGCTTAGATCTAAGTAGCCGCTACCAGAGTAACCCTTGTAAGCAGTCAAGTTGTTACTTGGGTCATAGTCTTCAAACTCATAGCTTCCAGTAAGTGCTTCAAGTGGCTCTGAATCAAAATATCTTAGATCAGGCATATCTTTAAAGCTTGCCCCATAATAACCATCAGATGTTTGAGTGAGACTACTAGGAGCAGATTCTCCTGCATAAAAGGCGACGCTATCAAAATTAACATAATCTGGATCTTGGAAATTAGAGGTAACTAATCTAACAGAATGTATTGGTTCAGTAGGTACTACACCTGTATGAGTAACGATAGTAGAATCGTCTACAACTAATGAATAGGTACCGTCATCGTAATCAACATTTATAGCAAGCTTATGACTAGTGCTTCCTGTTGAGCTTGAACTATCTAATTCATGTTCAGCATATTTTAAGGCAGTATTATCATATGCTCTTACTAAGGTTTTATTATTGTAACCTGTAATTTCTTGTTGTGAGCTAGAAGCCCCGTCATGAATCCTAAGTCTATCAATAGTTATAAAGTCTGGAGTACCAAAATTCTGAGCAACTAATTGCAATGTATTAATGTTTGCCCCGGCAACACCAACATTCTCAAAAGTATGGTCGCGGCCTCTAGCAGTTAAAGTGATTGAATCGTTATCTAAATCTACTTTCATTTTTACGGTTTGAATGTCATCAAAGCTGTCGCTTTTTTCACTAGATCTTTTAAGGCCAGCTTGTCCAAAATTTCCGTTTGGAATATGCTCAGTACTTTGGTTCACAGTGGGGCTAGGGCCTACGCCGTAATACAAACGAGTATGATTATTTGCTTTTATTCTCATTCTGGCAACTTCTGCTCGTCCAGAATCTAAAAATCTAAATTCAATGTGTGGGTTATTTCCATTAGAAAGATCCCAAGCTACCAAATCAACTTCTATGGAAATTTCTCCTGAAGTTTTATTAAAGCCTGTGTTCACTTTACCTGGATTAGTGATTCCGCTTCCAAATCCATTATATGTAAGGCCCCACTCACTTCGACTTGCATTACCATTACTTGTACCTGAGAAATATTGTGATGCATCAGTCTTTTCAATTCTATAGGTACCATCAGTTAGAGGGTTAGCTATAAAAGCTGTTGAAGGTAAAGCAAATAAACTTCCTGAGTCTGCGTCTGTAGCTGAATCAGTTATAGCACCAGCATCAAAATTAAAGTCCACAAGAGATGATTCAGTTACTGTAGTACTATAAATTGGATTAGTTTTACCTACGAGTCTGACTGAAGATACTATATTCCCTGATGCATCCCTTGCTTGAAATTGAACTGTGGAGTCATCTGCTGAAGTAAGACCCCATTCAGTGATATCATATTCTATAGTGAATTTTCCAGAATCATGATTAAATCCATTCTCAACACGACCTCTGTCTGTAGTCGGAATAGTATCTCCAAAACCGTGGTAGGTGAGACCCCATTCCGCTCTGTGAGCATTACCATATGTGGCACCAGTGTAACCAGGCTTAGTTCCATCATTCTTTAACTGGAATACGCCATCTGCGGGGATACTGTTCACAAAACCGTGAAGAGCAGCATTAATGCCCCAAGTGCTATTTAAGCTATTTCCATAAACCTTATCAACGGCAGGAGTATCGTAACTATCATTAGCCGAAAATTCTTCAAAATCAAAATAAACCATACTTGCAGTATTGCTGGTATCGAATGGTCCGAGTCCCTTAGCACTACTTGCATTGTTATACATATGCCAGTGACACCAAGAATAACCTCTTTTTTCGCATTGCATCCTTACCCAAGAAAGCCATTTTTTTCTGTCTTTATGATCGTACTCGTCAGCGGCATTATCTACACCAAACTCGCCTTGGTAAATAGGAATTGCGACAGTTCCATTTCTTGATGCCCAACTACTGTTTGCATTATCTACGGCATCAAATGCATCGATGACATCTTGATAGTGACCAGCTTGTGTTCCCCATCTTTCCCCTGGGATACCTTCTAAGCCATCCTCTCCGGGAGTTGTATTACCTTGTCTAGTGAATGGCCTTGGATCGTAATAGTGAAAAGTCCCTATTATATAAGGGTCATTTGTGGGGTAATAATTATTGTCGAAACCATCTATTAAGGCTTCTCTTGTAGTCAATCCTCCGTCGACTGGGTCTGTGTCAAGACGACCATAGGCTCCTGCAATTATAACAATTCTTTTCTCATTTTCTGGTAGTGCTCTTACCTCAGAAAGACCATCGCTAATAACTTGAGCAATGCTGTACTCTCGATGTGGTTCGTTCATTAATTCAAATACTACTTGGTCAACTGGATAATCCTTGAATTCATTCGCGATGTCTGCCCAAATTTCTTTATACTTTGTAAAATCTGATGGAGAACCTTCAAACCTGTAAGTGTATGAGCCGTCTTCATTTGTTAAATCATCATTAGCCCAGTGGTGAACAGGATTCACAATAGCATTTAAGCCTGCAGTTATAGCAAAATCTACAGCAGTCTTCATAGCTGCTTTATAGTTAGCATAATTGTTTGTTTCATCTCCCCAATATTTGTATAAGTTTGATCCAATTCGGCAGTGATCAAAACCAGATTCCCTCAAAAGGACGAAGTCGCTTAAATAAGCGTGCCCAAATTGGATCTTCGATGCCATAAAATTGTTACCTTTACCAAGTCTCTTGTTCATAGCAAAAGCTTCAGATCTAACACCATAATCAGAAGTGACTTCTTCTTTAACTTGAACAAAATAATCTTGGTTATCTGATGAGTTAATTATGAAAGTGTTTGTTGGGGGAGTAGCTTCGTGTCCACCTGTTTGCCCAGTAAGATCTGTAAGATCATTAGATCTATTTATGGTGTAGGTTTTACCAGCCGATGAGGGCCAAGAAATTTCAAAATTTTCAGGATCTGAATTTACAACTGTTGTGTCTATAGCATAAGAGCAAAGCATTGTTGAAAATGCAGTTAGTAGAAGGGATATTTGCTGTAGGGGTTTCATGAGGTAGAAAGAAATAATTTTAAATAAGTTATAAATTTACTATTCCTCGCTTGTTTTCAAGCTTAAATCGAATTTCTTCCATTGTTTTTCTAGTTAATTTAAATTTAAAAATAGACACAAATGCTATCACAAAAAGAATTGATGGAATAATGAATAGTCCATACCTTAGATTTTCTAACACGACGGTACTTTGGTCGCCAGCATTGATAGCGTTAAAACCAGTTAATTCTAGTAGCGGATTAGAAAGAAGAAATCCGAAACAAAAACTAAATTTTATTATCCATGAAAATAGGGAAGAAAATACTCCCTCACGTCTAACGCCATTTTTCTCTTCATCAAAATCTATAGCGTCTGCAAGCATTGAAGGGACCATTAGCCATATTCCTGCATAACCAGCGCCTTTAAGTAGAGTTCCTATAAATTGTAAATAAGGATTTTCTGGAGTAAATGTTAGAATGGAAATAAACGGCATTAGGCAAACTAGAAATGTACCTATGAATAAACACTTCTTTTTTTCTGTCTTTACTGATAGATGATTGAAAAAGTAGATCATTGATAAATTTGTAATAACAAAAATCCCGGTGCCCAAAAACGTGAACTTTGATGCAATATCCCAATTACCACCAAAAACATAATATGTTCCCACATATCTTTCTAGTGTATCATAAAAACTTTGTGACATTAAAAATAGAAATATAAAGATACAAAGAATTATAAATGGCTTACACGAAAATACATCTGCCACATCCTTGAAGACATTTCGCTTTGTTCGTGCAGGATCTTTTTCCAGGGTTTTATAATATCTTTCTTTCACAAATATTCCGGGAAGGGGACCTAGTATCAAAATAACAAAAGAAATTATTATACTTATCCAGCGCATTCCGTTAATAGGGCTTGCCACTCCATCAACGTGAAAAATTGGCAACATAGAAAGCATCCAACACGCACCCACTAAAAGACCGCTTAGAGATTGGAATACTCCTCGATAACTGGCAACCCTAGTTCTCTCATCATAGTCTGGGCTAATTTCCATTAATAGGCTTTGAAAGGGGATACACCATATGGTAAAGCTAGTATAAAATAAAATTCCGAATCCAATGACCCACAGCATTATCTGATTAGGGTCAAAGCTAGAAGGGAACCACCACATAAGTGGATAAGTAAGCGCGGACAAAATGGCACCCACAATTATATAAGGTCTTCTGCGTCCCCAACGAGATCGTGTGTTATCGGATATCCAGCCCATTATTGGATCTGCAATACCATCCCAAAATCTCAAAGATATTAATATAATGCCTACTTGTACGGGAGTCAGTAGTAACTCCATGTTAAAGACGTTATGTGCTACTGCTACTAATACCCAAACAGACAAAATGTCGACAGGGCCTGCAATACCGTAGGCTAATTTTTCTTTAAATGGGACACGATCTTTTTCTTGAGTAATATTAGTTGAAATCATAGTAGATGTAGAGTTTGATTTATGAATACTCTAAATCATATATTTGATTAAATGAAAGTTTATTTTCTAGCTTTAGTTTTTCCTATACTTTTTTCGGCACAATTATTTTGTTCAGACTACACGGTCAAAATAGTAGATGACCTAAAACAAAATTTATCCAATAAGTCGGATGTGTTGGGGACGAACCTTGCATTGTGGACAGCAGAAGATTTCCTAAATAATGAAGAAATCAAAGAGTATCTAAGAGCCTTGAGGATAAGCGATATTCGAATTCCAGGCGGATCATGGTCAAATGAGTATTACTGGAATGGGAATGGTGTCCGAACGCTTAATGGGTTTGACCTTAGCAAAAAGAATGGAGAAGGAATATGGAATATTGATTACAATGATTATAAGCCAGGTTTTAGGGTAGAGGGAGAGGATAGGCATTTAGCTGATTTCCATGGAAAGATTGACGTTTTAAGTCAGCATGAATGGATTGATACATTTGATGCGAATTCTTTTGTTTGTTTTAATGTTGGAAGCGGGTCTCCAAAAATGGCGGAAGAATGGCTCAAATGGGCGAAAAAAAATAAATTTAGTATATCAAGAGCTGAAATTGGAAATGAATTAAACGGTGAATGGGAGCTTGGCCATAAGCTTAAAAATGGTCGGAACATGAATGGCGATTTATACGCTGAGATATTTAATAAGTACTATAAAAGCTTAAAAGCCTGTGATAAAGATTTGCTAATAGGTGGTCCTGCATCCTCTGATTTGCATTTAGATTTTGTCGAGACGCTTATCAAGAAATGTGGAGCAGATCTAGATTTTGTAAGTTTTCATGCTTATCCAGTGCCAGTCAGTACAAAATCTAATAAAGAAAAGTTTGGCTCTATCAATGCCGTCAGAGAACCTATTAATAAGATAAGAGATTGGTTTGATCAGTATCATCGGACGCGCTCTAAAGATATTCAAATTGGTATATCTGAGTGGAATATGAAAGTGGCTGAAGATGTTGATACTGCTGGCCTTATTAATGCACTCTGGTCAGCCTGTTGGCTTGGTACATTATACGAAGAAGGGGTAGATTTTGCGAACCAGTGGGACCTTTCAACAGAAAAGGATAGTGGAGGGCATAGCATGTTCAATGTGAACAAAGGGGGTGCCTACAATCCAAAAAGCATCTATTGGGCAATGTGGGTTTGGTCAAATCTCATGGGTAATGAGCTTATTCAGTCGAGCATCACCCCTAAAAAAAGAAATAGTGAATTATTTTGCTACAGTACAAGAGGAAAGGATGCACATCAGATTATGCTAGTGAATTCTAATGAAAAAGATTCAATAGAAGTATCCTTGAAGTTACCCAAAAGTCTTAGAGCTTATAAATATCAAAGTCTTTATTCATTCAATGCTTCTGAATATTTTTGGGATCCTTACTCGAAGGAAGTACACTGGAGTAATCCACCAAGGAAGCTAAATTTAAAAAGTAGTAAGAAAATTGTATTAGATCCATTTTCTTTAGTTGTTATTCATTTAGGAGATGATCCAGTCAGTATACCTCATGCTTCCACTGATGTTCTTAATGAGAATATTGATTTTGAAATTATTTTACCTAATAAACTCCCTAAAAAAAGGTTAATTGATGGGTGGGTTACAGTTTCAACTGATATTGAAGGAAGAAAGCATGCATATTTAGGAGAAGTTGAAGGAGTCTTAGAAATTGAATATACAGATAGAATTAAAAGAAAAATTTTAAAATTTAACAATGGGATATCTCCGTTTGAATTTTCTGCGAACGATGATGATATCGTTTCTGTTAGGTGCTATAACACATATTCCAAAGATGAGCATATGGTCGAATTGTTTGACCAAACGTTATTGCCTGTTGTTGAATGGACATTCGATGACCCTATAGACAGTTGGAGTGCTGAAAGTACTTTTGAGCTGGGCAAGTTCACTAGGCTCAAACCAAATCAATCAGTGGCAGCGAGCAAAATCAATAATAAGCTCTCTGGGAAAAATGAGGATATACTTTTTCATTTTGAACCCCTTGATGAAAGGGTAAGTTACAAAGGTAAAATTAATGGGGTTTTCGGAGAAATTTCTGCAAGCAGTGATTTTATTTGCAGCGATAAAAATGCCAGCATTCAAATAGTATTTCAAAGTGACAGCGATCATTGGATGCCTATGGGATCAATTTTATTGAATGACATAAGGGGGGGGTGGAAAAATTTTAAATTTATTTCTTCTTCCTTGCAAATCGATGAAAAACTCAGTGATGTTTACGGTCTAAGAATGAGATTAAACGCTCGTTCTAAATTCTTAGGTGAAATTTATTTAAATAATTTAGGCTTCATTTATAAATTAGATGAGGACTAAACCAAATCAATATACTCAATAAAATGTATTATTTAAATTTAATATTAATATTTCTATTCGCGAATAATCTACTGTTCGCAGTCAATTCTTTGGGACACAAAGATGAGGATGAGAAAAGACCCAATTTCATCTTCTTTATAACTGACGATCAGCTAAAAGACATGATGAACTTCTTGCCAGAAGGAAAGGGCAAGAATCTGACACCGGCAACGGATTCTTTGATAAAAGATGCGGCAGTGCTTAATAATATGTATGTGACATCTCCTGTCTGTACGCCTAGTCGGTTTGCATGCCTAACCGGAAGATATCCTAGTACTTCAATCTACAAGCCATTTCTCTCGACGACTGAGAATTATGATAATCAAACTTATGTACAATGGAATACTTATATAACATCAGAGGACAAATTTACTATTCCTTGGATGCTTAAAAGGAATGGGTACTACACGGGAATTGTTGGCAAAAATCATGTGATAGATTGCAAGGGAATCATTAAGCCCAAATGGAATGACGATCCCTCTGACGAACAGGTAGTAAAACTATTAAAGAGAAATGCAAAGCTTCTTGAGTCAGCTTGTAACGCAGCAGGCTTTGATTTTGCGAAAAGTTTATACCATAATAATCCTAGTCATAATGGAGTTAAAGCATTGCTTGCACATAATCAGGACTGGATTACTAGTGCAGGGATCGAATTCATAAAAACTGCAGCTCAAGGTGATAAGCCATTTTTCTTATGGTGTGCGACTACTTTACCACATGGACCTACAGATGATAAACGGTCATGGAAAGCAGATCCAAGAATTACATCTGAAGGCTTATTAGAGGAACCTTTAAATGTTCAACCTTCCAGAGAAAGTCTAGGGTTGAGAATTGCCAAATCAGGTATCAGGGGATGGCAAAAAGAAAACTTATTATGGATTGATGATGGCTTAGGCGCTTTAGTAAATGAATTAGATAAAAACGGAGTGCTCGATAATACGATAATTGTGTACTTCAATGATCATGGCCAAAGGTCCAAGGGAACTATATACGAGGGTGGAGTTCATTCTGAGGCCTTTGTTTGGAAAAAAGAAGGTTTTCCTGCGGGATATGAGGTTAAGAAGCTAATTTCAAATGTCGATTTCGCGCCCACTATTTTAGATTTCGCAGGAGTTGATTATGATGCTGATCTATATGACGGAGAAAGTTTCTACAATAGTTTGAATGGAGAAAAAGAAATTGAAAGGGATTCCCTGTACTTTGAATTAGGATTTGTAAGAGGGGTTCGCATGGGACAATGGAAATACATTGCTCTAAACTTTCCTGATACAGTTATAAATATGACTCTTGAAGAAAGGCAAAAAGAACTTGATGACTTTAATGAAAGTCAAATCCGTAGAGGCAAACCAGTTTACAATACAGATCCTTTAGCTAACTTTAGTCATATTAGAACTATACCTGGTGGTGGTGATGCTGAGCACAAATCATTAAGCCAATATCCAGGTTATTATGATGCTCATCAATTATACGATTTAACAGAAGATCCACTCGAACAGGAGAATTTAGCTAATGATCCTGAGTATGCTGAGACATTTAGCATCCTACAAAACAAACTTATTGCTTATCTGGAATCGCTTCCCGGCGGATTCGGAGATCTTAAATAGAGAATAGGGCTTTTAGTTATAAGGTTCATTCCTTTATAGAGTACTCCAACTTTCCATATTTTGTATTAGACATAATATATATTGTGCGAAATAAGGATTTAGAGCTATTTAATTTTACGGTGATGATTTACAGCAACTTATGTCTATTCAGCGACACCCCAACGTTTAGTAAAGGGATAGTAAATAAAGAATGCTTTTCCGATAATAGCTTCTTTGTTAGCAGGACCAAAATAACGACTGTCATGACTATTGTATGAATTATCGCCTAAAGCAAAAAAATGATCTTTAGAAATGTTGTAGCTTTTACCTGTAGCAAGATAACCATCTGCTTTATAACCTTTATAGTCTCCCTCTTTATTTGCATTGGCAATGAATGCAGAAACTTCATCCCTTGGTTGGTCATCTAAATATAACGTTCCATCGATAATGGAAATGTTTTCTCCACCAACACCTCCAATTCTTTTAATAAAGTATTTGTCGCCTAAACTTTGTTTTAAACGCTTATCGATTTCCATTTTGCTTGTTTTGAACACAAAAGGATCGCCTACCTTAGGTTCCTTGAAATGGTAAGATATTCGGTCAACGAATAATGCATCTCCAAGCGTCGTATCAAAGGAGATTAGTGAATCGCCTTTTTTAGCGATGATACTCGTTTTTATTTTGTGTCTAGTATCTTTGAAGACGTTTATACGCCCTTTACTATGGTATTCTTTGATTAACTGCTGAAAGGACGTGTATTCAGGGAAATAAGTTTTTAAGATAACAGTATCTAATGAGTAATGAATAGGCACTCGAATTTTGGCCGGATTGTTGCCGACAAATATCTGATATTCACGATAGGTCGCAGGCAGTAAGCCGAACCATTTTTTCCCTTTAACATATTGAAAGCTGACGTTTCCTTGCTGCCTTAAATTGGTATCTTTGGAAAATTGTGTAAGAGAAAACAAGGGTATTGAAACTCTTCCATCTGAAGTGGCTTCTATGTGATAATTTTTGAATCCCAACATTAGCTTTTTCAATACTTTTTCTGAAACGTTAGGCGGTTCAACATTTAGATCATAGACAACTTCATTCATCCCGCTGTATGTTGGATACATCGAATTGGTTGGAATAATAAACGGTTGAAAGAAAAATGTTCGAATACCGATGATAATTACAAGTGCGACTAGTCCAACTTCTATATTATCTATCCAAAAAGTTTTTGGATAAATTTTACCTCCAATTTTAAGGAGAAAGTCATTTAAACATTCAACTTCTTTGAGGATTTTTGAATCGTCTATTTTATTTTTAAAACCTTGAACTAACTCCATTAGGCGGTTCCGAGTTTCTTTAAGCTTATTTAACTCTTTCTCAGATAAAACATCTTTTCTGTAGCGGTATATACGATTGGCGCTAATTAAAAGTGTGCTGAGCTCTTTTTTTTGAATTTTCACTTTAGATCGATTACTTTAAAAGTATTAATAAATTTTAATGATATGCGAGTAAACTTTAATCGGTGGTTTTTAAAATCTTAATGAAGGCATCTTGCGGGATAGAGACATTGCCAATGTTTTTCATCCGTTTCTTGCCCTCTTTTTGTTTTTCTAATAATTTTCGTTTTCTAGATATATCGCCACCATAACACTTTGCGGTAACGTCTTTACGAAAGGCACTTATTGTTTCACGTGCGATAATTTGTGCTCCAACACTCGCCTGGATCGCAATTTTGAATAACTGTCGTGGTAAAATATCTTTAAGTCGTTTGCAAAGTACCCGTCCCCTTCCCTCTGCTTTATCTACGTGAACAATTGAAGAGAATGCATCAACTGGATCATTGTTTACCCGAATATCAAGGCGACATAATTTTGCTTCTTGATAGTCAGCCATTTCATAATCCATTGAGCCATAGCCATGAGTTATGCTTTTTAGACGATCATTAAAATCAATGAGAATTTCATTTAGTGGAAGGATGCAAACAAGCATTACCCTCTGTGCATCAATAGTTTCAGTATGTTCACAAATTCCTCTTTTTTCTGATACAAGCGCTAAAGTATCACCGATCGATTCACTTGGAATATGGATAGAGGCACGAATCATAGGTTCCTTAATGGTTTCAATTTCAGAAGGTTCTGGTAGGTGTACCGGGTTGTGAACTTCAAGCATTTCACCATCAACTTTAATGACATGATAAACAACGCTAGGATAAGTGGATATGACATCTAAGTTATATTCTCGGCGGATACGTTCTTGGATGATCTCCATGTGGAGTAAGCCTAGAAAACCGCAACGAAAGCCAAAGCCAAGGGCCACTGAATTTTCTGATTGGTAAACAAAAGCAGCATCGTTGAGTCGAAGTTTGCCCATACTTGCTTTGAGTTTATTATAATCGCTCGTATCGATTGGGTAAATCCCGCTAAACACCATTGGGCTAATTTCCTTAAACCCTGGAAGCATTTCAGTCGCTGGATTATTTTGTGAAGTTATTGTGTCGCCGAGTTTAATCTCTGATACGTCCCGTATATTTGTTACAATATACCCGACATCACCTGTGTTTAATTCACTCTGTGAATGCATCTTAGGCGAGAATTTACCAACTTCTTTGGTTAAAGCTTTGTTGCCATCACTCATGGTAATGATGGTTTCATTGGCTTTTATCGATCCAGAAAAAATTCGCACATAACAAATCACTCCCTTGTAAGTATCATAGATACAATCAAAGATAAGCATGCGCAAAGGCTCTTCATCTGCCGATAGAGGGTTAGGGATTTTAAGAGCAATTTTTTCCATGAGTTCGGGAATCCCAACACCTGTTTTTGCACTAGTGAGCACTGCATCTTCGGCAGGTATCGCTAAAACATCTTCTAATTGTGCTTTAATGGCTGGAATGTCAGCACTGGGCAAATCAATTTTATTAATAACTGGAATGATTTCTAAACCATGCTGGCTGGCTAAATGGGCATTGGCTACCGTTTGGGCTTCAATTCCTTGAGCAGCGTCGATTAGCAGAAGCGCCCCTTCGCAAGCGGCTAAACTTCTGGAGACTTCGTAAGAAAAATCAACGTGCCCTGGTGTATCAATAAGATTAAAGGCGTAGTCGGTATTATTGTGTTTAAATACCATAGAGACTGGATGACTTTTTATTGTAATCCCCCGCTCTCTCTCTAAATCCATTGAGTCAAGAAGCTGGTCCTGCATATTTCGCATCTCAACCGTACGAGTGAGCTCTAATATACGATCAGATAAAGTCGTTTTTCCATGGTCGACATGGGCTATGATGCAAAAATTGCGTATGTTTTCAGTCAGAGACATATTAGAAATCTAAACTACTACTTAAGATTCTATAAATGAATAAAAGACAACTCTCTAATTTGAATTGTCACTTTTATTGTTTTTTGAACAAAGAGTAAAACAGTTGTTTTTAATTGTTTCAAATGAAATAGCCCAGCTTGAATAGTCTAATTTAGCAATGGGTGATTTATCCGATAACCAAATTAATTGAGCTTTTTGAGCAGTAAAATCATACTCAAATGCTAAGTCTTTAAAATTTAAAGAAGTTTTAAATATAGGATACTGTGCCTTGTAGAATGCTTCTTTAATACTGAATAAAAGAGTCGCTTTTGTAAGATCATTACCAATTTGTCCTTTTTCTTTGGGGTGAACAATTCGTTCTATTGAGCGTTCTTTCATTCGATTAAATTGTTCAACATCTATCCCAATCGCTTGAAAATCAGTAGATTTTGCAACGGCAGAAAGGCATAACCCTTTTGAATGGCTGATGCTTCCGACAATGCCATCAGGCCAAATAGGGAATCCATGAGAGCTAGATTGAATTACATTACAATGAAAATTTATAGCTTCCAGTGCTTGCTGAGCGCAATAGCGACCCAGGCTGTGCTCTTGTTCACGAGGTGACTTTTCTTTAAAGTTAGGAATTTGTAGCATTTCTTCATTTACCGAATGGCATACTAAGCTTATTTTTGAGGGAAAGTTAGTATATAATTGCTTGCAAATTTTATTCATAAATAATCTTAATAATTGCGATGAGTATCATTGATATTAAAAAATTTGATCCGTATTTGGTAAAGGAGGCTTCTAAAGTAAAACTCAGTGAAATTAGTGCGAACCCTTGGGAGCCTAGTCTCAATAAGCTAGAATGTAATGAAGAATTAACCTACTTACAAAAAAAGCTTATCCAATTACAAGAAAAGTTTTTTATCGATCGTAGGCGAAAATTACTGATTGTACTCCAAGGCATGGATACAAGTGGCAAAAATAGCACGATAAGAAATGTGTTTCGTGGCTTTAACCCGCAATTTATTAATGTAGCCAGTTTCGATAAACCAACGAAAAAAGAATTGTCTTATGATTTTTTATGGCGAGTTCATAAAGAAGTTCCATCTTCTGGAGAAATTGTTGTTTTTGATCGAAGTCATTATGAAGACGTACTAGCCGTGCGAGTGAATGAATTATGCGAGGAAGCACTTTGGCAGAAGCGCTTTCAGCATATTAATAACTTTGAACAGTTATTGGTCGATGAAGGTACGATTATTTTAAAATTTTACCTCCACATTGATCGCATAGAACAAAAAGCCCGATTACAGCAGCGAATCGATTTGCCGCATAAAAATTGGAAGTTTCACCCATCTGATCTAGTCGCTCGAAAAAAGTGGGAATTATATGAATCCGCCTATGAAGAGGTTTTTGAAAAAACTTCATTATCCCATGCTCCATGGTACTTAATCCCCTCGAATAAAAAATGGTCGAGAAATCTTTTGATTGCGCAAATTATATGCGCGACTTTAGATAACCTTCATTTAACATACCCCAAGGTCAAATTTAACTCAGATGACACACTCATTACCTAATGACTCTATAATATTAGTGCCTTCTATACTCGCCGCTGATCAAGGTGTAATTGTTGAAGGGGTCAATTTTGCAAAATCTGCAGGAGTCAAGTATTTGCATTTGGATATCATGGATGGTCATTTTGTTCCGAATATCTCATTTGGTCCAGATGTTGTACAAAGCTTACGCAAAAAATCCGATTTATTTTTTGATGTGCATTTGATGCTTTCGAATCCCCACGAACATTATGAAAGTTTCATCCGTGCAGGGGCTGATTTAATTACTATACATGTGGAACCTGATTACCCTATTGAGGAAACTATCAAAGCAATTAAAGATAAAGGTGTTTTCACGGGAATCGCGATTAATCCAGAAACACCTATAGAAGCAGTGCTACCCTATTTAGAATTAGTAGATTTAGTCTTAGTCATGACGGTTCATCCTGGATTTGGCGGGCAAAAACTTATTTCATCCTGTTTAGATAAAGTACGTGCTTTGAAAGAAAAACAAGTAGAAGATGGATTAGATTTTCGAATTGAAGTGGATGGTGGGGTTAATTTAGAAAACGCAAATATATGTGTTAATGCCGGTGCTAATACACTTGTGTGCGGAACATCTTTTTACCAATCTGCAGATCCTTCAGCCTTTCATAAACAAATTTTGAATCTTAAGGAGGGTGATTAGTATTTAATGTAGTGAAAGTTTTCATGAAAAATAATTAAAATAGTCTTGATTCATCATTTATACCCAATCAATTTGACTGTTCTTTAATTTACAGGACGGATAGCTCAGTTGGTTAGAGCAACTGGTTTACACCCAGTAGGTCGTGGGTTCGAGTCCCTCTTCGTCCACCATTTTATCATCAGTTATTTAAAAATTATACATGCGTCATATTATTTCCATTTTAGTAGAGAATAAGTTTGGTGTTCTTGCTCGTATATCTGGAATGTTTAGCGGTCGTGGTTTTAACATTGAAACATTAAACGTAGCACCTATGTCGGATGTCTCATTCTCTAGAATAACAACAACAATAATCGGCGATAGTAGTGCTCTTGACCAAGCTATAAAACAGGTATCTAAGTTAGTTAATGTACTTAGCGTAACCGAATACTCTAAAGGCGAAACAGTTGAGAGAGAACTATGCCTATTTAAAATAAAACTACATTGTGATGAAAGGGCAAAGTTCATTGATGCCATTAAGGATTATAGTTTTAAAATAATTAACGAATCTGAAGAGAACTTAGTTATTGAAATTTTGGTTAAGCCCAAAAGAATTGACGCCATACTCGAATTAATCGAGCCTTATGAAGTCATAGACATGGCCCGAACTGGAGGAGTAGCTCTAAAATTGGGTTAATGATTTTAACAAATAATAATAAATATATATCTAACTATGCCGGCTAAAGTTTATACGAATAAAGATGCAAAATTAAGCGTCTTAAAAAATAAAACACTCGCAATCATTGGATACGGTTCTCAAGGCCATGCGCATGCGCAAAACTTAAAGGACAGTAAAATGAATGTGATCATTGGATTGTATCCAAAGAGCAAATCTGTGGCAGTGGCTAAGAAACAGGGCTTTAAAGTTTATGATACTGCTGAAGCCGTAAAACTAGCCGATGTGATTATGCTTGCAGTTCCAGATATGAAACAAGCAGAAGTCTATGAAAACGATGTGCTCCCTAACCTTACTAAAGGTAAGACATTGGCTTTTACTCATGGTTTAGCTATTCATTTTAATTTAATCACACCGCCTAGGGGTGTTGATGTGATTATGGTCGCTCCAAAAGGTCCAGGTCATGTGGTTCGTAGTCAATTCGTTGAAGGCAAAGGTGTTCCTGCTCTTATTGCAGTGCATAAAGGTTCTTCTAAGAAAGCTAAAGATGTTGCTCTTGCTTGGGCCAAAGGCGTAGGCGGAACACGTGCAGGCGTACTACAAACAACCTTTAAGGAGGAGTGCGAAACTGATTTATTTGGTGAGCAAGCGGTTCTTTGTGGTGGTGCTAGTGCTTTGGTACAAGCTGGGTTTGAGACCCTTGTAGAAGCTGGATATCAACCTGAAATGGCCTACTTCGAGTGCTTACATGAATTAAAGCTTATTGTAGACCTTATGGTGGAATCAGGAGTATCAGGAATGCGTTTTTCTGTTTCAGAAACTGCTGAATGGGGTGATTATGTTAGTGGTCCAAGAGTCATCAATGCTAGTTCTAAAAAAGCAATGAAAGCGATATTAAAGGATATCCAATCAGGTAAATTTACAAAGCAATGGGTTAAAGAATACCAGACTGGCCTTCCTAAATATAAGCAATTTCAATCCAATGGGGAAAAGCACCCTATCGAAAAAGTCGGTACTCGTTTAAGATCATTGATGCCTTGGGTGAAAAAACGTAATATCAAAGGTGCTCAAGCGTCATATAATTAAGGCTATTTTACTTCGATTTAAATTTTCAAATTGCCTCAAATCCTGAGGCAATTTTTTTATAGCCATCGTTTATGCTATTCTAAATCATCTCTTATAATGATAATAAAAGTTGCTACAAGAAAATCGCCCTTGGCCATCAAGCAGTCAGAAATGGTTTGCGATTGGTTGGCTTCTCAAATGAGTGAATCCACTTTTCAACTATACCCTGTTTCCACTGAGATTGATAGCCGTTTAGATTATTCATTAGAAAAGCAAGGAGGCGTTGGGCTTTTTACAAAAGAGTTAGATGCAGCCTTATTAGAAGGTGATGCTGATATTGCGGTACATTCAGCTAAGGATTTGCCAATCGAACTCCCCTCCTCTTTAGCAATATTTGGCTATTTGCCAAGAGATTCAGTGTCTGATATTTTGATATCTAATAAGGATTGGCAATCAATTAAGACGATTGCTACAAGTAGTCCTAGAAGAAGATGTCAATTGAGTTCAATATTCCCTAATGCTAAGTTTCAATTAATTCGTGGTAATGTTCAGACACGTTTAAATAAGATTAGTAACAAAGAAGCTGATGCAACTATTTTAGCTGAGGCTGGCTTAGACCGTCTTGAGATAAGTGAGTATCAAGATTTAGCTTTCACAAATCTTGAGCACGAGTTAATGGTTCCAGCAGCGGGGCAAGGTGCAATTGCCATTGTAGGTCGAGTCGATAGCAAAGTGAATTTTCAAAAATTATTTTGTCAGACAAGCTATGAAGCGGTGACTATTGAAAAAGCGTGTCTGAAAGTTTTAGATGGTGGATGTCAAAGTCCAGCAGGTATTTATTTTGATGGTAAGTATTTGCATATTTATCATCCTATGATTGCTTATCGTAGTTTTGAAATCAATGAGACAACTCTTTCTGAAAAAATAGAATCAGCACTTTCTTTGATGAAAGATATAAAAACTGAAATCAATAAATGACTTATAGAGTACAAAAAGGAGTTGTGTATTTAGTGGGAGCTGGACCTGGTGACCCCGGATTGCTTTCAATTAAAGCAAAATTAATTTTAGAACAGGCTGATGTGGTAATTTATGACAATTTAGTGAATCAGAAGGTATTGGATTGGCTAAAGCCAGAAGCACGATCTATTTTTGTAGGAAAAAGTTCGGGACAACACTCTATTCCACAAGACGAGATAAACGCTCTCTTAGTTAAAGAAGCTCAGAATGATGTGTCTATTGTTCGTTTAAAAGGTGGCGATCCTTTGGTCTTTGGTCGAGCAGGTGAAGAAGTCGACACTCTTGATTATGCAGGTATCCATTATGAAATAGTACCAGGTATTACAGCAGCTATTGCCTGTGCGGCTTATGCGGGTATCCCTCTTTCTCAAAGAGATATCAGTTCTTCCATCATATTTTTAACTGGCCACGAAAACCCTGAAAAAACCTCTTTAAATTTAGATTTTAAAGATTATGCTAAATCAAATGCTACCCTTTGTATTTATATGGGTATTGGTCAATTAAAGCGGATTGTAGGAGAGTTATTAGAGGGAGGGCTTGAGAAAGATACGCCAGTTGCAATAATCGAAAATGGTACTTATGTGAAACAGAGGAGTTGTTTCAGTACGCTGGGTCAAATTATAGAGGAATCTGAGGCAATGTCTATTAAGGCACCAGCAATAATTTTTGTCGGGGATGTTGTGAATTCTCGTAGTCAATATAATTGGTTTGAAGAGAAGCCTCTTTTTGGAAAGAAAATACTCGTACCAAGGCCGAGAAAACAAGCAGGTGAATTGTCACAACTTTTAGAAAACTATGGTGCAGAGATACTCGAAGTGCCTTTTATTGAAATTGAAGAAGATTTTCATCGAGATACGATTGCCAATGTCTTTACCGATATTGCTTCCTATGAATGGATTGTTTTTACAAGTTCTAACGGTGTAGATTTGTTTTTTGATTTATTAGACAAAGCCTATGAAGATATCCGTTCAATTGGGCTATCTCAAATTGCAGTGGTAGGTAAGGCAACAGCTCGGGCTGTTCGAAGCCATAAGTTAAAGGTAAGCCTGGTGCCAGAAACAGCTAATTCTAATGCACTTGCTGATGCCTTAATTGAGTATCAGACTTTGGATAATGTAAAAATTTTACTAGTTACGGGTGATAAAAATTCGGATCTTCTCTATAAGCGGTTACAGGATGAAGGGCGTGCGATTGTTGATCGCCTACCCTTATACAAGAATGTGCATACCGATTTATCAAAAAATGAGAATTTTCAAAGATTTAAAACAGAAGGTGCAGACTGCGTATTATTTACCAGTTCATCAACTGTTCATAATTATGTAGCTGCTACTGAATCACTTGATTTTAAAAACGGACTAAAGACTAAATTTGGTAGTATTGGTGTTAAAACTAGCGAAACATTAAGACAGCATAATCTACCAATTGCTTTCGAGTCTCCAAAAGCTAATTTAGACAATTTTGTAGTGGAAACACTGTCCTACTTTCGAAATAATAAATAACAAATTAAATAAGATCAGTTATGACTAAAATAAAAATGGAAACGACAAAAGGTGTAATCGAATTCAATCTATTTGATTCTATAGCACCAAAAACATGTGAGAATTTTATAACACATGCGAAAAATGGCTATTACAATGGTATCATCTTTCATAGGGTCATTGAGCAATTTATGATACAAGGGGGAGACCCTACTGGAACTGGACGTGGGGGTGAATCAATTTGGGGTAGACCTTTCGAAGACGAGTGCTCTCCTGATTTAGCATTCGATAAGCCAGGATTACTCGCAATGGCCAATGCAGGACCTGGTACAAATGGGAGTCAATTTTTTATCACTACAGTTTCAACACCTTGGTTGCATATGAAACACACTATATTTGGTGAAATTACTGAAGGCAGTTCTGTAGTCGAAGCCATAGAAACAGTAGAAAAAGATCCTATGGATAAGCCAATTGAAGATGTGAAAATTGTAGCTATCTTGGTTGAAGAATAAGTAGTTTTTTGAAGGAAACATCAGATAAGAATCTTATATACAATATCTATGCACTTCATGGTTTTACTGGAAGTGGTTTAGATTTTATTCCACTTAAAGCGTCTATTGAATCGATTTTGAGTGGTGAATTTGATGAGCTTAATTGGCTGTGCCCTAGCCTTCCTGGGCATGGCAATTCTTCAGATCTCGATTGTTCTGTCCAAGGACAGTACTATTTTCTTAAGAAATATATGCAGTTAAATGCAAGTCAGGGAAATGCTTCCGATAGTTCACATGGCCATAAAAATATTTTGATCGCATATTCAATGGGATCTCGACTTGGGCTTTATCATGCAACACAGGAGACTGATTTCTGGGATGCGATTATATTAATCGGAGTGAATCCTGGCATACGATCAGAAACAGAGCGCGCATTACGAAGAAAATCGGATAAGGAACTTTCAGAGAATATAGAAAAAAAGGGACTTTCTTGGTTTTTAGATTACTGGAAATCACTGCCTTTAATTCGCACACAATATAAGGGGTTTGATGATTTTCAGCAGGAAAGGCAGATGCGAAAAAGTTCATTAGATATTAAGGGATTGAAAAATAGCCTAGTTCATTTTGGACAAGGTGTTTTCCCTGATTTATGGGAATTGATTCCTGATATTAAATCTCCTCTCCTATTAATTAACGGAGATTTAGATCTTAAATATTGCGAAATCAGTCAGCAGTTTTCGGATAGTAATCCAAAAGCTCTAAGTAAAGTAATCAAAGGTTGTGGGCACGCCCCTCATTTTGAAAGCCCTAAGTCCACTGCTGAAGTGATTGCAACTTTTTTAAAAAAGTATGTAACCTAAGTCCTTATTATCCTCGGCGTATTTCGGATGCTTTGAAATTGATACGGATTCTAAAGACTTTCTTAACTGAGGTTTTTATTTCAAAAGTATCTCGGTCGATAGAATAAGGGATATCTTCTTTACTCACATCGACGATGGCATGAAATCCTCTCTCAGAAAAAATATCAATTAGCATACTTATAGCTAATGGATCATCCAGCAATTGATTTTCAGTATTTACAACAGAATAACCCGAAATTGCATGACGTTTTATAATTGGCATGAAATAATCAACGATTAGGCCAACGATTGATTCAAATAGGACTTTGTGGTATTTTTGATAGTTTTCTAAGCGATCCACTAAATCTTGCCGTGCATGGTTGGATATCATACTAGCTATGGGAATTACAGAAATTATGTCGTAAGTGGCTTCATCCAACTCTAAAGACCCTTGGTAGCGTAATTCTGTATCAATCCGCTTACGAACATCTTCGATGCTTCCATGGGCATTTATAAAGTGATAAAAGAATGTTTCTCTTAGTTCTTTCAATGCATCATAAGTCTTTTCCTTAAAGGTACGGTATCGATTGATACAAGCTTCCGGATCTAAGTCTGTTGGACGAACCTCAATGATATTGCCTACGCTAGATGCCTTAACGTCTATGTTGTGTTGGATTGCTTTTTCACCACGATTAATCTGTCGTTTAACGCTTTCATTTTGATCAATGAAGAGGACAACAATATGAAAGTGAGGTTTTTTGAAAAAGATTTCTAAGTCAGTTGATTGGTAATGGTTTTTTAACTCATTTAATTTTTCATAGAGTAGTTTAACACATTCTACTTGTACCTTAGTCCTTGGGAATCCATCGACTACAGCTCCAGACTTGTAAACAGGAGACAAAAGTGTTCTCAACATAATATCAACGACTTCACGGTCTCCGACTAGCATACCCGCGTCTTTTTTCTTTTTTGCTTCAGGAGTTGTGAGTAAACTACTGACGACTATAGGAGGCGCGGTTAGATTTCTATAACGCATTATAAAACCAGTGTTGGTTCCTTTACCAGCACCTGGCGCACCATTTAGCCAAAATATTTCTTTTGGAAACCTTAAATTATCTTGTCCTAATTCTTCAACTAGGTGTTGCCATACAGTGTTGAAGATAATTTGTGCATCTTTGACTTCTAAGTCTTCTACCGTTGTATTTTTCTTTTTCATTTTTTGATCAATTAGTGATTATACAATTTATCTTTTTGTGGCAGGCAGATGCGTCGAGCTAGAGAATTGAAGTCTTCCTCATTAGACAATAGATCTATTTCCAAACGTAAATAATATAAAGGTATTTTCGGGAAAATCTTTGGTAATCGTACCGCGTCTTTCTCTGTCGTAAGTATCATTTCTGCTCCCGAAGCAAAAGCTTCCATGAATACCGTCTTTATCTCACCCGCACTGAAGCGGTGATGATCTAAAAATCGTTTAGTATAAATAATCTCTGCACCTTGTTCTTTGATTGTTCCTTCAAAGCTTTCAGGATAAGCAATGCCACTAAAAACTGCTACTTTTTTCTCTTTAATAAAATCAAGGTTCTTTTCTTCCTCGCTCTTTATATCGACTAAGAACCTTGGAGTGTGTTTGCAGTAAATAATCTTTGCTAAAGAGTTATGATTACGAATAGTTTGGTGTAATTCTTCACATTGCTGAATGTTTTTTGTCTTTGTGATCAAAATATAATCCGCTTTTGACAATCGATGCAAAGGTTCTCGTAAAATGCCCCTAGGTAATAAGTGTTCATTTCCAAATGGATTTGTTGAATCGACTAAGCAAATATTTAAACTTCCTTTAAGCTTAAGGTATTGAAAACCATCATCGAGTACTAAAGTATCGCAACCAAAGTCTTTAATGGCAAAGTACCCTGCCTTTACTCTGTTTTTGTCACAAACAACGACTACGCCGGGTAGATTGTTTGCTAACATGTAGGGCTCATCTCCTGCAAGCTTTGAGCCAAGAAGCACATTTTCCCCATCACTAACAATCTTTGGAGGAGTTACTGCACCATTAGTAACAAATCGTAATATTTTTTTTGAGAGCGACTCATTCTTACTTTTATAGCCTCTGCTTATGATCCCTACCTTTCGACCATTTTGCTGTAAGGTTTTGGCTAATTTTTCAACAACTGGAGTTTTGCCTGTTCCGCCTACGGTTATGTTTCCGACTACTATGACTAAGCAGCCTAATGGACTATTTTTTAATAACCGTTTATCATATAAGAAATAACGTATTTTAATTATTTGTGAAAAAACGATTGATAATATATTAAGAATAAAGCCTATACTGTCAGCGATGTTGTTGTTTATCCGGTCATAAACTACATCAACAATGAATTGAATCCCACGGTTGAAATTGCGCAAAATACTTTCTTTATAGAGACGATATAGGGCTTTTAAACGCACAATTATTAAAAAATTATATAGCTAAAATGAATAAAGAATGTTGACGAGTGAAAAAATCCACTCATTAGGAAGAATGTTACTTTTATTTATTTTACTTTCTTATACCATACTTAAATTTCAATGAAATACTTAATAATTGCGGAAAAACCATCAGTGGCTACAGACCTATCTAAGGCGCTAAAGGAAACATTGGGTACATTTGAAAAAAAGGGTAAAACAAAAGATGCACAGCATTTCGCATCGGATAATGCCACCATTACATCTGCGGTAGGTCATTTAGTCGAATTAAAGATGCCTACTGGCGATAATGGCAAAAAACTACCTTGGAATTTCAATGTATTGCCTTCGATTCCCCAAGAATTTGAATTGCAAGCAATTGAAAAAACGGAAGGTCGTCTCAAGCATGTGTTATCTTTATGCCGTAAAAAAGAGTTTGATTGTATCATTAATGCTTGTGATGCAGGACGAGAAGGTGAATTGATTTTTAAGTATATCATGCAAATCGGTAAAATTGATAAACCAATCAAACGTTTGTGGATGCAGTCAATGACAGTTGATTCTATTAAAGAGGCCTGGAATAAATTACGCGAAGATCCCGAACTAAATCCTTTAACCGATGCAGCGAAATGTCGTTCAGAGTCAGATTGGTTGGTTGGATTAAATTCAACAAGAGCTTTGACTTGTTTTCGTTCCAGACATGGTGGCTTTAACATTACCTCAGCAGGACGAGTACAAACACCTACTTTGGCTATCCTTGCGAATCGAGAAAAGCAGATAGGCAACTTTACATCCGAAGGATATTACGAGGTTGATGCAAATTTTTCTATTCAGTCTGGCGAATATATTGGTAAATGGTTTAATCCAGAATTTAAAAAAGATTCTGAGGCTAAGCAACTGAGAGCTGAACGACTTTGGGATTTGGAAAAGGCTGAGTCTATAGTTGCCCGTTGCGCAGATAAGACAGGAATTATTAAGGAGGAGAAAAAATTAGTTAAACAAATATCTCCACAGCTATATGATTTAACCACTTTGCAAAGAGAAGCACCGTTTACAGCGAAAAACACCTTAAGTATTGCTCAGGCTCTTTATGAAAGGCATAAAATGATCACATATCCAAGAACGGATACTCGTTATTTGCCCGAAGACTATTTATCTAATGTGCTATCTTGTTTGAATAATATAGCGAGTTCAGGCTCTGAAGTGGCTCAATATGCAAAATTAGCACTTGAAGCAGATAAAGTGAAATTAAGTAAGCGAATCTTTGATAATAAAAAAATATCAGATCACTTTGCTATTATTCCAACCGGCCGTGTTGTTAAGTTATCAGAAGTTGAACAAAAACTCTATGACATGATTTTAAAACGCTTCATTGCTGTATTTTATGAACATGCACAGTTTGAAGAGACAACGAGAATTACTATTGTCGATAGTGTAGAAGCCAAAGACCATTTTTTAACCAAAGGAAAAATTCTTATCGAGCCAGGATGGCTCAAGGTGTACGGTCGAAATAAAGGTGTGGCTGAAAATAAGGGAGAATTATCCCCTATTAATGAAAAAGAATCTGCTAAGGTAGACGAAACTGAATTGCTGAAAAAAGAAACACAGCCACCTGCTAGATTTACGGAATCGACTTTGCTATCGGCTATGGAAGGTGCAGGAAAAACCTTGGAAGACGAGGAAATGCGAGTTGCCATGTCAGATCGTGGACTCGGTACTCCTGCAACACGTGCAGCAATCATTGAAGGCCTTTTGCGTCAAAAATACATTAATAGAGATGGTCGTGAATTAAATGTTACAGGAAAGGGTCTAAGACTGATTGAGTTGTGTGATGAAATGCATCTTAAGGCATTGACCTCTCCATCAATGACGGGTGACTGGGAGGCTAAACTAAATCGTATTGAAAAAGGAGACTACAATCGTGAGGCTTTCATGAATGAGATTGTTGATTTCACCGAAGATGTTGTGGTCAAAGTTAAGATGCATCTTGATAAAATGTTGAACATGGTTTTCCCTGATCTTGATGTTGTTTGCCCTAGCTGTAGTGCATCACGACTCAAGCAAACGGACAAAACATACGAATGCCGAGAACAAGAATGTAATTTCTCAATTTCTAAATATATTGCGGGACGGCATTTAGTTGAGGCTGAAGCGATTCAATTATTGAAAGAAAAATCTTTGCCTGAAATGGATGGATTTATTTCTCGTTTTAATAAGCCCTTTTCTGCTGGTTTGAAATTAGTTCAGAAGGAGTCTAAGACCAAGAAGTTAAAGTGGAAGACGGAATTTGTCTTTGACGATGAAGGAGATGCGGACGAGGCATTAGATCTTAGTAAAGTAGCTTGTGAATTAACTTTTTTGAACGGCGAGAGCTATAAAATTTATGAAACGGAGAAAAGTTATATTGTTCCTGATTTAAAAAACTCGTCTTCCCCAGACGGCTTTAAACTGGGTAAAACAATTTTACAGCAGTCACTAAATATAGATGCCGTAAAAGCATTATTCTCGACAGGAAAAACCCCATTAATAGAAGGATTTATTTCGAAAAGAACGAAAAGACCTTTCAAGGCTCATTTGACATTTGATGAAAAAACAGGAAAAATAGGATTTGAGTTTCCGCCTAACGGAAAATTTAAATCTAAGAAAAAATAATTCCTAAATGTTTAGTCAAAAAATTGAGCTCTTTAATTTCATAGAGTATAATAAAAAGGTCCTTTTTGTTGTTTGGACTTTAGTCTTAAGTAAATGTTTGATACTTGAATATTATATTCAGGATTTAATGATTCCCATCAATAGTACTTTTTTTATTTGGAGTCTTTCATTGGTCCTTACAAGTGTGGCTAGTTATTTGTTTTTGAAGCAAAGCAATAGCTTGCAAATTGTTCAAGATGAGAAGCTAAGGGTCAGAATGTTGGTTAATGTATTGATTTTTATGATTTGTGTAGTGCTAAACAGCTCTAATCTTGTCTTTGGTTATCTAGTATGGTCGTATTTAATGGCACTAAACTTCGCCCTTCTTGGCATCTACTTTCTTGCTAACGGATGGTTTAAATTTAATAAGTGGAAGTTTTTTAATGGGTCCTTTTTATTGCTCTCTTCTGCCTTCATATCACAATGTGAATTTTTAGGTGTATATCTATATTCTAGTTTTTTATTAATTATTCTAGCTATACAGTTAATAGTTGATTTAATTTATTACCGAAATACTTCAATAAAATCGGAATAATTTAAGAGCCAACTTTAGATAAATGATTTCAAATCAGATTATACAAGAAGCATTAATACGCCTGAAACGTTCGGGTAAAAAGCACATATTTCTTTCTGAACATTCTAAATCTCAACTTAGGAACATTCATTTTCAAGATTTGTCTGAGCCTGAAAATCAGGCTACAAGTGAATCAAATTTGGAAAAAAAGTTAGAATCAATTTCTGAAATAGATTCATTTAAGTTATCCAAGGATTCAAAGTCTGAGAATATTATTCTCCTAAAAGAAGCGCTCGCTGGGCTTTATCCAAATGACAAATTATTGTTTGGTAAAGGGTCCTTAGATCCTAAGATAGTGTTTCTAAGCGAATACCCAAGTGCAGAAGAGTTTCAGAATAACACTCTGTGTGTTGGGAATGCGAATGTATTAATTCAGAAGATTATTAAAGCAATGGGTATAACTCAAGAGGATGTTTATTTTACCTCTATTATAAAATCTAAGTCCGTATCAAATATCCTTCTACAAAAAGGAAATAATAGTTCTGAATTAATTGAGAAAAAAGTGTTTATCGAATATTTAAAAAAAGAGCTTAGTTTGATCAATCCTTCAATAATTATATCATTTGGAGAATTATCTTACACTTTACTGATGAATAAGAGTCTTGAGAAGGAAGAGTTTAATCAAATTCGAGGCCAATTATTTAAATTTTCAGAATATCCAGTCGTCCCAACATTTAATCCCTCTTATCTTTTATTAAAAGACTCTTTAGAGACAAAACGGTATTTTTGGGAGGATTTGCTGATTGTGATGAATGAATTGAAATTAGAAATTACGGAAAAACAAAAAAACTACTTTAAGAAACAATAGATTTCTGATTCCTAAGCCTATGTACTCTTTACTGATAGATTGTAGCCACAAAGTAAATTTCATAGGATTGTCTAATGACATGAATAACTGGATATTTAAACGAAATTTCCATGGTCAACCTTTTGAGAATTTAATTGAAAATTTAAAGAGTGCTTTAGATGATTCATCGATTGATCGCAGTGAGATTAGTCATTTTTATACTCCTGACAGCCCTGGTTCGACTTTAGGTATAAGGGTCACGCAAATGATGATTCAAGGGCTTTTGAATACCTGTTGCCTTTCCGCAAAAGTCACCCACTACAATGGTCTATATCTATCGGCACTATCATTATTAGAGGATACAGTCGATATAGCTAAAAATAATTATCTAATAACAGAAAATGGCCGTCATTCATGGAATGTTTTGAAAATCGATACCAGTCTTAAAATGAAGCCCGAAATTCATCAATATGGATTAGAGGACTTGTCGGAATTACAGGGATATTTTTACTATATTCCTCAAATAAAAACTTGGTCAGATCCCAAAGTGGATACGAACAAATTAGATTATTTACCCCAACGATTTTTAGGAAGTATTAAACTAATCAGTAGTCTTAATATTGATACATCGCTTCTGTCCCCTACCAGCAATACGTACGTAAAATGGAATCAAAGATAAACGATTCAAATAATATTATATTATGATACCATTACGTGCTTGGACTGAAATCGACCTTTCCGCTTATGAGCGGAATTTAAAGAATATTAAGAATGCCTTACCTAAGCATTTAGAACTTATTTCTGTTGTAAAAGCTGATGCATATGGTCATGGCTTACCTCAAATAGTCGAGAGAAGTCTTCAATCGGGAATTAAAGCCTTTGCTGTAGCTAATATCCATGAAGCTTTTGAAATAAGAAATATCGGTGTAGGATGGCCTATTTTACTGCTTGGTGCTCTTTTGCCTGGCGAAGAACACTTTATTCCAAATTCAGATTTTATTCCTACTGTTAGTAGCATAGATGAATTAAATAGATTAAACAAAGCCTGTGAATTGAGTAATGCTTCTGTGGATATTCATCTTAAAGTAGATACTGGTATGGGTCGTCTTGGGATTTGGTTTGAAAATTTTGATGAGTGCTTAAATCTAATTAGTGGCATGAAATTAATTAACTTGAGTGGAGTTTATACCCATTTTTCGGATCCGATAAATGACCCAGAATTCACTTTTTTACAAAGACAACGAATGCAAAATTTGTTGGATTCTCATCTTTTACCCAGTGGTCTTAAAGTTCATGCAGACAACTCGGCCTCTTTTTCTGAACTTTATCAATACCCTGTCTTTAATGCTGTAAGAATAGGATTGTTGCAGTATGGAGTACTTCCTTATGAACAATGTGAATTTGCTGAGCTAAATATCTCTCCTACTTTGAGTTTTTATACAAAGATTGGGTTGATTAAAAAATTACCTAAAGGAACATCTATCAGTTATGGACGTAAGCACATACTCAAAAAAGATTCAAAAATTGCCATTTTAACTGCTGGATATGGAGATGGAATCCCCATCGCTTATGGAGAAAACGGTTCTGTAATAATCCGTGATCAGCTATGCCCTATCCTTGGTCAAATTACGATGGATCAAATAATTGTTGATGTTAGCCAACTTGAGGCAGTAGATGCTGGTGAAACAGTTACTCTGATTGGTTCATCTAAGAATCATAATATTAGCTTAGAAGCATTTAGTAAAAAATCCAATACGATCCCATGGGAAATACTTTGTTCCATCACTAAGAGAGTGAATCGAGTCTATATAAATCCAAGAGGCTAACTTGATATTAATTTCATGACTCAGCTTACTCTGCTTGAGTCTCGCTTACAGTTTCTCCTTCAGAACACGGCTTTTCGCTTATGTCAGGAGTTTCACAGTTTATTGCTTTAGAGTCTTCTTTACTGGATGTTTCATCAGTCTTTTCTTCCAAAATAGTTTCAACTTCTTTTACTACTTCAGAGGTTTCGGAAGATTGATTGGGATTATCTGTTTCTGTTGAACTATTGATATTAGGACTAGAAATATTTTTCTCCTCTTTCTTGCTAGAATGATTAATTTCTGCCTTTGGGTGTACCCAAAGTTTTCCATCACTATATTCTGTAACATAGCCTTCAGTAATCAGCCAGCGCACGTTTCGAATAACCTCTGTGATTTTGTTTGTTTCTTCATCTGAATGGCTAACAGGATCATCAGACGCAGATACATCTTCAGGTTTAGAATTACTTTCACTTGCTGGCTTAGCAATAGAAAGGAATTTATATGGCAAATTTTGAATACCTATGTGCTGATTTTTTTCAATAAAGGTAATCAAATCATTTATTGATTCCGTGAAAACAGTAGAGTCGTCACGGAACTTTCGTTTAACACAACAAACATAGGATATGCCCTTTGAGCCTTTTTTGTAGATTGTGAATTTGTGACGTCTTAATCGTCCCCTAATATTATTTGCCGTATCTAAAGGGAAACGTCTTTGCGCATCTAAAGACTGAAGAATCGTTAGCTTTAAATTGCCCTTCGGTAAGTTATCTAATTTATCTCCAGAAAATCTAAAATTCGATGACGTTTTTACTATCTTATCTTTATAGTTTGCGATTAAAAAACGTTTTGCCTCTTCAATGTTTATGAATTTTGTCACGGTTTCGTCACCATCTATCTCATTTTTGAGGTTATAGCGTTGTTGTTTCTTTGTAGATTCCAACCACTCGTTAATGAAACTTTCTTCTGATAAACTCTCTAGCTTACTTTGGTAATCTTCGATCGATAAATTTTTTATTTTTGCACTGTGGTGTGCTTTTAAAAGCTCGGGAAAACGATGAAAATTAGGCGGCCCAATTATCTGCTTGGTAAATGGACATCTGTAAACAAGAGAAAAGTTTCCTTTTGGTGGATCGACTTCAACTGTTTCTATTTCAAAAAAGTTTTCTAAATAATGTTCGAAGAAGTGGCTAATTGCCTCTTCTTCGGTATCAAATGGTAAATTGTCTTCTGGGGTGAAATAAATTGGTTCAATTGTCCCATCTGCATTCTTTTTTAATCGATTAATCAAACAAATAAAACGATCTGATTTTTCTAAAATCAGACGAGTAATTTCAAATAGCTGATAGGTTTTAAAATTACTCTTCAGTTGTTTAATCAGTGCATCAAAAGTTTCATCTTGTGGATATATTTTGACATCAAATTTGGGAACAAACTCTTCTCTTTGATTATTTGAATAATCTTTCCTCTTAGAAATTGAGGAGCCCGAATGGCTAATGTTGTATTTCGTTTGTCCACGACGGTCTTTCCTTTCTTTCCGTGGGCCGCGATTATTCCCATATTTATTATTTCCAGTAAATTCCTTCCGGTTATTTTTATTAGCTTTTTTGTCATCAGCCCATGATGGGCCAAAACTAAGTTCTGCTAATGAATTAAGGTCCACGTTACTAGATGGACTAGAAGTATTGGATGTGCTTTCTTTTTCAGGCATAGATAAGTGTCTATATAATTATGTATGTCATTTATTTAATAAAGAAAAAAAAGATTTATTTTTCTTGTTGCACATTTCAATTTATGGGGAATTAATGACTTTCCTATTGGTCGAGTGGTGGAATTGGCAGACACGCATGATTAAGGGTCATGTGCCGCAAGGCGTGAGGGTTCAAGTCCCTCCTCGACCACCAATAAAGGCTTATTGTTTCCAATACAGTTTTATCGAGAGTATTAAAAAAATAAAATACGGTAGAAAAGCGGTCAATACAGCAGGTAACCCCCAATTTAAGCCTAAAGCAACCGTAAGGCTATTAGTCATAAAGAAGGTAATTAACAAAAGAAAAGCATGGATTGGTCCAAGCATCGTATTATTTCGAATGCCCCGACTAAGAAATGGAATGCTGATACCGACTAAGATTATTGATAGCAAAGGTGTCGCGAAAAAAGAGTAATATTTTATTTCATATTTTAGGCGCTGCTCCGAGATATTCGGCAAAATAGAGAGTATATAGTTTACCTTATTTAACGATAGTGAGGCGATTTCTTGGTCGAATAATAAGAAATCTTCAGGATTTTCTTCCAAATCTATAAATTGTTTTGTTTTGAAAGAAATAGACTGTATCGGATCACCTGTTGTTTCGTCAAAACGAACCTCTGTTCCATTATTGAATGTCCAAGTTTTCAGATCGTTGTCGTATGTACTTTCTTGAGCAATAATTCGCCCCACTTCTATGCCTAAATCATTCAGTTGATGCAAAATCGTATAAGCACCTTTTGATTGATTTATATTAAATGCTTCAATGAACCAAAGTCTTTTGTCTGAATGATTTTGGTAGGTCAGTATTTGATTAGAGTTGGAGCTTTTTTGAGTATAAGAATGAGGCTCTAGTATTTGAACGTAGGCATTTTTTCTTTCGATAATACCTGTAATAAAAAAGGACGCTATTAAATAACTCAATATAGCAATACCAGATGCAATAATGAAAAATGGTATACTTATGCGAAATAAACTGAGCCCACAGGATTTTAGTACAGTAATTTGATTTGATTTCCGTAGAGAGATGAACGTAAAAATTATGGAAACAAATAAAGTTACTGGGATAAGCACTAATACATTTGAAAGTATTGAAACTAGGATAAAATCAAAAATTTTAATTAGGCTGAATTGCTCCCTAAGTAAATCTAAGAAATGGTTATAAGCTTCTTGGGCAATGAGCATCGCTACAAAAAAACCCAAAATGATTAGGAAGTGCTTAAACCATGAGCTGATTAAATATCTATCAATTAGTAGCATGAATTATTATGTTGTTAATTGTTCGATTTTTTTTTCTATAGGCGAGTATATTTAATTTAAATTTTAAACTATGTCTCAAATACAAAAAGAAAAATGGAATTCTCGAGTGGGCGTAATTTTTGCTGTATCAGGAAGTGCAGTTGGATTAGGAAATTTTCTTCGTTTCCCTGGATTAGTTGCAGAGTATGGTGGTGGTGCCTTCATGATCGCTTATATAATTTCCTTTCTTTTGATAGGACTACCTATTTGTTGGGCCGAATGGGCTATGGGGCGTCAAGGGGGACAAAATGGCTTCAATTCTTCTCCTAGTATTTTTTCTTCTATCACTAATCATAAGCGATTTAAATATCTTGGGGTTATTGCTCTGATGATTCCTATAGGGATTTACTTTTATTATTTAATTATCGAATCTTGGTGTTTAGCTTATGCAACCAATTATTTATTAGGCAATTTACAATTTAATGATACCGATGATGCAGTATCTTTTTTCCACAACTTAGTTGGTGTCTTCGAAAATGGTTCAGCTATTGACTTTGATTTAGAGCATTTAGCAATATTTGTAGTTATAGCTTTGGCTATAAATTTTCATTTTGTTTCAAAAGGTATTTCGAAAGGAATTGAGCGATTTTGTGTCATGGCGATGCCACTTCTATTTATAATAGCTATAGTCATTCTAGTACGAGTTATAACTTTAGGAACACCAGATGCTACTCTACCAAATAACAATATCGAGTCTGGTTTAGGGTATATGTGGAATCCATCAAAGACAGTAGTTGAGATAAGAGATACTGTAGATGCTCCATGGAAATTTCATGATCAGTTATTAGAGAATACTAATGCAGATACGGTATTAAAATATCAATCAGAAGCGTCTGTTAGTAATACTTTGCGGATTCGCCATATTTCCCTATGGGAATTATTATGCGACCCTAAGTTATGGCTCGCTGCAGCGTCTCAGATTTTCTTTTCCTATCGGTTGGATTTGGTATAATTATTACCTATGCTTCTTATTTGAAGCCAAAGGATGATGTCGTACTGAGTGGATTAGCGGCCTCAAGTACCAATGAGTTTTTTGAAGTTGCAGTTGGTGGTATGATATCGATTCCGGCAGCGGTTGCATTTTTTGGAATTTCAGGACTTGCTGGAATTGGGTTAGGTACTTTTGATATTGGATTTAAGGTCTTACCTATGGTGTTTACGCAGATGCCATCAGGGCAAATCTTTGGTTTTTTATTCTTCTTTTTGCTTTTTTTAGCCGCCATAACCAGTTCCCTTTCTATGCTTCAACCAGTAATGGCCTTTTTTGAAGATCATTTTGGAATGAATCGTAAAAAAGCGACAATAGCGGTCTTCGCATTAACGACCTTAGGCGTATTATTTGTTCTTTATAATAGTGCTGACTTAAAAGCTTTAGACACCTTAGATTATTGGATTTCGAATTTGCTCATGGTATTTTTAGCAACCGTTCAAGTGGTCATTTTCGGTTGGATAATTGGCATTGATAAGGGCATAGCATCCGCTCACCAAGGAGCAAAAATTAAAATACCTAAAGTCTATGCATTTATTATCAAATATATCACCCCTTGTTTATTAATTTTTATCTTATGTAATTGGCTCTGGGATATTATAAGTTCGCTTTACAAAAATGGCTCTAATGGAAGTACAAATTCTTATATCAATGATTTAGTGATCAACCCAAATCCTGTGGCTTTACAATCAGTTGGTATTCTATTACTGCTTGGTCTAAGTATAGCTTGGGCTATTAAATCAAAAATTAATCAATAATCACAAATAATTTACAGAATCGTTATGACTTTATCCGGATTATTCGTACTCATTTTTTCTGTTAGCTTAGTTACCCTTCTCGTATCTTGGTGCTATTATAAAGTTTTTAAAACTGGCGAAAGCGAAGATAAGGAATAGTATCAACGAGTTTGATTTAAACTCGAAGCCTTAGCTTTATAGTTTTTCTATAAAAGCTTTTAGCTTTTGTTCGATCGGATCTGCTTGATCAAGTGTCATCAATTCATTGATTAATTCTTTTAATTCGCCGAGATTCATCAAGCGAATGTAGTGTTTGATTTCAGGAAGTCTGCTAACTGATACGCTTAAAGATTTGGCTCCTAGCCCAATTAACAATGCCGCGTAAATAGGTTCCCCTGCCATCTCCCCACAAACACTTACATGTTTTTGATTACTGTCCGATTGCTCAAAAATACTCTTAAGTGAACGTAGTACAGCTGGATGAGTCGGCTGGTATAAATGAGATACCCGATCATCC
>JBJLEY010000002.1:0-72960 GCA_045565635.1 Coraliomargaritaceae bacterium | reverse complement strand
CACTTAATGATATCATCGATCCCGATGATACCTACAAAGGATATGCTACTGATCGATCCTTCCTTCTAAATGAAACCCTCTTTGATTCCTATTTCTTTACCGGAATAGCCATTCCAAGTGGACCTTTCAGTAATGATATGCCTGAAATGGGAGACTTGTTAGGCGATTGGGTTTACCAAAAAAGCAAACTCCCCAACTCTAATTATTTATTCAAGGGACCCAGTAGCATGTCTTTCAAAGAGGCTACCAATGTCCTTTCTTTTAGTAATGTAGACCCTATTAATCTATTTGATAAAATTGCAAATTTCATTGAGATTGAAGGTGCATTCAATATAAATTCGACCTCCGTTGATAGCTGGATTGCTCAACTTTCGTCATTGAGAGGAAAATCCGTTCTCTACGATAACTCAGATTATGGAGAGTATAATATTGATAACACAAATACGGAAAATACACCCGTCTTAAGTCAAGCCATACCTGCCGAAAAATCGCTAGAAAACACAGGAGGCACTATAGAAAGCATTATCCAAAATTCATGGTCTCATTATCGTTCACTTGAAGATTTGCAAATTGTGAAACTTGCAGAAGAAATCGTGAAGCAAATCAAAGCAAGAGGCCCTTTCTTATCATTATCTCAATTCTTTAATCGAGAAATTTCTGAACGAAATCCTTATAATATTAAGGGGGCCATTCAAACGGCGATTGATGAATCTTATATTAACTTAGAGTCACCGAAAAAGAATGTCGCTTCTGCCTTAACTGCACGCTTTGACGAAAATCCAGGAAGTAAACAGTGGTTAGGCAGTACAGATTTTGACGCACCTGAAGCTTTTGAAGGTGATGCGAATCAAGGTTTATCCGGATATATCACTCAAGCATCCTTGATGCGTCCCTTAACCCCAATCCTTTCTGCAAGATCCGATACTTTTGTTATTCGTGCTTATGGAGACACCCAGGAAAATGGAGAAATCAACTCTAAAGTATGGTGTGAGGCTATTGTCCAAAGGAGAATTGACCTAGTTGATGAAGGAAATTCCCTTTTAGATGCCAGCTTCGACAAAAATGATGCCAATGCTTTCAACCGAAAGTTTGAAGTAGTCAGTTTTAGATGGCTAAATGCAGATGAAATTTAAGCGACTTCTAATTGAGCATGAAAAAACATTTCCTTATACGTTTTATCAGCTGCCTAGTCTATTTCCTAAGCTGGGATATATCCGCTAAAGAATTTAGATTAATCTCACTCGATGATTTTGGTGAGATTGAGCAATTGAAATTTCAAAATCAAAGGGGTCCACAAACTTTGAGTATCGTGAAGTATTTTCCAAATAAAAGCTTCGCCGTACCTAAAGGAGATGTTATTCATTTCTATGGAGTCGATCCAGCCACAGGGGTTTCTGCAAAAATACCTCTATTAAGGATTTCATTCGAAAAGCAAGAAGGTGACACCATAGTTTTGCTTCAAAAAGATGAAAATAGTCCAGAGCAGATAAATTATAAATTTTTAAAGAATGATCCTGATGCTTTTCCGCTTCTTTCCACAAATATTCTAAATTTATCAAACAAGGCAGTGATCGCCAAACTGGGTGACCAATTGGTTAAAATATTACCTAAAGACAGAAAACTAGTTCCCTTGCCTAAAAACAAAAATGGCACCTTTAATGAGAAAGTTATTTTTGCCGCTCAAAAAGAAAATGCGAGTATCGATTATTTTTACTCTTCTTTTTGGAGGATCATTGCTGGTCACAAAACACTATGCATTATAGAACCCGATAAAGAAGCCGATACGCATAGACTAGTTGAATTATTACTTTAGTTTTTCTAAACAATAAATAATCGCCTGTATTAACTTTATAGGGAGTTAACCTTCTAGGGAGCTTTAAGTTATATTACCTATCTCTGAAAACGAAAGACTATACGACTATACACAAGCGATGAACCTATATAACTCAGGCTTTAGCTTCATAAATGATAGGATACTTATTTTTGTTTATTAATGAAAAATCATTGAAACAATTAAAATTTACAGTATATTTTATATCACACCCTAGGTAACTCACGCTTTAATAATTCACCAAACTTATGTATTCTAAAAGATCAACTACTAACCAAAGGAGCCTGCTTCTGAGTAAAAGTGTAATTCTTTTTGCAATCACAATAATAGGTTCCCCTAACTTCCTAAACGCTCTTAGTAAATCATTTGCTCCATCTGATTGGGGCACATTTATTGACAGTGGATCAACGATAAACAATGGAGTATTTGAATTTCCTTCAAGTGCTCAATCTTGGGCTGGATTTTGGAATTCAAAAGATTCATTATTTCCATTCACCTTTACATCAGGTGGACAATTAACATTCACAGCATCTGTTCCAAGTGGAGGCAATGCGGATGTAAACTTCAAATTTGAAAGACTGTCTTTCAATGCAAATGGCAATGGTGCGGAAGACACTCTTCCTAGCTATAGAACTGAATCTATAACTATAAGCGGCGCCAACGCTTCTCAGTATACGATCGAAATACCCTCACAAGGGAACAGTACTTTTTCATCCTTCTTATTTTATATCGAAGGTCGTGACGTGCCTGTTCAGTTAGGCACTGTAGTGGTAGAGGATAGTGTAAGCACAAACAATGAGTATCCCGAATACTATAGCCCCAGTAACGTAACGAGCTACAATGGAAATTTCATCTTTGGGGAAAATATTGATACTGGAAACAGCATCCTATGGAAACAAGAAGTAAATCCACTTATTCACAATAATGAAATTCAAAATTATAAAGGCGGCTATGTGGGTCTCGATGATAATGATAATTTAGTCCTAAAAATAGAAAGAACTGGATCGAATACTTACTACTCTTCTAGAATTAATACTACGATAAATGATGGAATAAAAGTAGGATCCGGAGAAAAACTTACGGTTGAGTTTGAAGCACAATTACCAATGGCCAAAGATAGTAACGGAAATTATGTACCAAACGTACCCCTTTGGCCTGCATTATGGCTAATGGGCAATGATCAATTAAATAATGACTGGGTAGGCTGGCCGTATTGTGCCGAAATTGACGTTATGGAATGGTCTCCAACCAAAGCCCCAAACTATCAAACTCAAGCCAATGTAGCCTATCATTGGAATGGGCAAGACTCTGGTAACTACACGCATTGGTACGACTCTGAATATTATATCGATTCTGAAATTCATACCAAATTTCACAAATGGCGGGTGGATATCTACCGCTATGATGATGGGATTAATACTAATAAGATAGAAATCTTCATGAATGATGCTTATATTTCCGGGTCATTATTCGAGGAAAGCACAAGCTCCTACAATCAAGAATACTGGTATCCAACAACAAGTATAAACCCGCAAACATTTGGTTCAGGAGATAAAGAGTATTTTCTCATTATGAATATTGCATTAGGAGGAGATTACCCTGGAACAAGCAACGTCCCTTCAAATTTTCAATATGCAGAAATGGTTGTTAAAAGTGTAAACTATGAAATTACATCACTTACAACGTATACCTTAGATTTGAATTATGATTTGGCTAAAATTGCCGTGACCAAGACTCCAGATAGTGCATATTACAGTAGTGGTGAATCAGTATTGGTTGAAGCGATTGCTAACCCCGGATTTGTCTTAGGCAATTCTGATTGGATCACCAATACAATTATAATGGATGCAAATAAGTCATTCAGCATCTCTGCTTATCCAGACTTTAGTGATAGTGATGGAGATGGGCTAAATAATTACAATGAAGCTGTAATTTATAATTCAAATTTAAATAATCCTGACTCTGATAATGATAACTCAAGTGATTACTTTGAATCTATTGCGGGTACATCTTTAACTAATGCTAGTGACTATTTTTATATGCAAGGCTCTATGAATTCTTTAGGTCTCTATAATATAGAATATAATACCAAATCAACTCGCGAATATTCGCTAAGCGTTAGCGATGATTTAACAAACTGGTATAATTGGAAAACAGAAAGTGGTGATGGCAGCACTTATTCAAATATTTTTGATCCCAGCCTTGAAAGTATCAACGGTTTAAATACTAATTCCCAAAAGTTCTTTTTCAAAGTTAATATAGAAGAAGAACAAGATTCATCTGGACCAGGTGAACCAGGTGAACCAGGTGGACCAAGTGGACCAGCTGGACCAGGTGGACCAGGTGGAGCATAGACCCATTTATAGCTATGATTCGTTTAGCTTTGTTGTCTTTTTGCTTTTCTATTTTGTGTGCGTCATTACCACAGCTACCGAGTGATCTTATCCATAGTGAGCACTGGGCACTTTCGTATTCTGGTTTTAGAAAAGGTCAGCATCCAGATCGTGGAGATGGAGCTAAGAACCCTAGCGAAATACAGATCATTGAAGATCTAAACATATTAATGGATGAAGGCTTCAAGCTCGTCCGGATGTATGATTGCGACACAAATACTCAGATGACACTTGAAGTGATTAGAAAGTATAATTTTCCGATGAAAGTTTTATTAGGGATTTGGTTGGATGCTGAAATTAGTAATCACGAAGGATGCGGATGGCTTACAGAACCAATACCCGAATCTCAACTAGCAGAAAACCGAATCAAGAATCAATTAGAGGTTAAAACTGCAATAGAATTAGCGAATGAATATAATGATGTTGTAATAGCTATAAATGTAGGCAACGAAGCCCTTGTAAGCTGGAACGACCATATGATGTCTGAAGAACGCGTCATTCAATTTGTTCGAGAAGTGAAAGCCAATATTCAACAGCCTGTCACCGTTGCGGAGACACATTATTGGTGGAGAGATTATGGTTCAAATTTAGCTAAGGAACTAGACTTTTTAGGGGTACATATTTACCCACTTTGGGAAGGGGAAGGTATCGATAATGGAATGCCATTCACCATTGAAGGGATTGAGAAGGTAGTCCAGGCACTACCTGAGGCAAAAATTGCCATCTTGGAAGCAGGATGGGCCACCACAGCTAATGAATTTGGAGAAAGAGCGAATGAAACCAATCAAAAACTCTACTATGATACATTCAAAAAATGGTCTGAAGCCAATAATGTCACAGTATTCTTTTTTGAAGCTTTCGATGAGCCTTGGAAAGGCAATTATGATGCGCCTAATGCTGCAGAAAAAAATTGGGGCCTCTTTTTTGAGAATCGAACACCCAAATTAGTCTTACAAAAGAATTAGGATTACATCATTCAGTGAGCAACCTGTAAATCAAGCTGCTAATACTTTAATCAATATAAGGTACAGTGGACTTCTAATGCTGCCTCTATTGCTTCTAGTGTGCCCCATTGCTTTTATGCTGTCTCGATCAGCTACTTCTATTACTGGCTCTTACCTTTGCCCCTCTTACCTTCCCTTACTTTTTAGAAGAACCTAATACTCACTCTACAATTATTGTCACAAGCAGCTGAGAATCATTAGGTCGAATAATTGCCTAGACTAGCCTTTTATAAACGACCTAGACCCTTAGCATTGATCCTTAATCTTGTGCTTTCTTTTACTCGTATTCAGAGAAGACCAATCAATCACTTTCTACCCATCTCTCAATTTCTCTCTTAATAAAAAAAATGCGATGACCCTTTCGAGCCATCGCATTTTGAAATTTAGAAGTATATTTTATTAACAATTATTACTCGTTAGTAACCAATACTTTAATAAATACTGAATCTGAATCTGTACCCTCTACAGTAGCAGTTGCAGTGGTAGAACCTTCAACAGAATTATCAGTTGTAATGGTGACTGTGGTACCATTTACCGTGTCTCCACTAGCATTCCAAGTAGTTAGATCTGACGACCATTGGTAGCTCGCAGTAATGTCACTCGCCAAGTCGCTATTAGTTGAATGCGACATACTAATACCGTTTGAAGTTTTAGCAATGTTTGACATAGCAGATGAGCTTGAGCCAGGAAGTGTTCCTAAGAAACTTTCCAAACCATTAGGGATGCCATCACCATCAGGATCAGCATTAAATGCGGCATTCCCACCTGACAATCCATTGTTAGATGCCCAATTTGCGAAGTCACTTGCTACTTCAACTATATTTAATTGATCAAAAGCAATTACGGATTGCGCGCCAGATATTAAATAGAGTAATCCATGAGTGGTACTTGCAGGAACTTCAATCGTTTGAGTGTACTGTACCCATGAACCATTAGCTGGATTTGCTCCAGTATGAATAGTCACACTAGGGTCTTCCGGTGTGTATACCCAAGTCTGTGTATCTGCAACATAGAAAGCAAACTGGACTAAGCCTAAGTCAGCACCAGAAATACGATTCATGTGGTAAGAAACATCATAGGTATTGCCTGCTTCCATTCCAAATTTATCAATGGTCTCATTTACATTTTGATTCGATGCAATATACACACTGCTTCTATTTGTTCCACCATTCGTCATAATAACTTGTCCGGGAATAGCGCCTACACCTCCATCTGTATTAAATTCTACTCCAGAGACATAACCCCAGTAAGCATTTGATCCATTAGTAAAATTACCTTCTGAGACTGAAGTTGTCTCATCATATGTACCAACAAGATTGCTGACTTGAATGTTACCCCAGTCAGTAGCTGGGTTAGCATTTCTTCCTTCTAATAGAAGTCCTAATTGAGGAATATAATCGCCTGTTGGGATGTCTAAAGATACAGCAAAATCACCTACATCAGACAAAGTTACTTGATCAATGCCTAGTGTAACATCGTTATTGTTAGGATCAGTATATTTGATGAATGCTGTAACTGTGTATCTTGGGTCTAAGGTGTAACTGTCAACAGTACCACTGAAGTTCACTGTCTTCCCAAGAATTTCACTCGTATTTTGCGTACCCTCTATTTTTAAGGTTTGTTCAAGGTAATGAATTCCATCATCAGAGCCTTCTTCGCTCCATGTTTCATAAGAAGCAGTATTAGGCATTAAAGTAATAACACCATTGTCCCAAGTAGCAGGAAGGTCTGATAATTGACTCCAACTATCTCCACCTGCATAAGTACCCTTTGTATCACCAGCTTCTAATGTGAACCAAGATACATAAGCGGACCATTTGTAAGCAGGGTCACCATCACGGCCTGTACCAACATCCTCGTCTGTATCAATTATACCATTTGAAAATGCGGTTTCACCGTTGTAAACTGGCGGCAATGTTACTGTTGTATCTGCCCAATTAGCAGTAAATGTAAGGGTTGCTTCCTGGTCAAATACTAAGCCATTTGTTGGGAATTCAGCAACTTGATCATTTGATAAAGCAAATCCACCCCATGATGCAGAGGTTGATAAAAACGTGTACGTTTTAGTTACGTCATCTATACTTACCCCACCAAAGATATTAGAAAATACTAGTGACTCTTCTCCGGAACCACCGTAAGTAATCCCACCAACATTTAAAGTAACATCTGTTACTGTAATTGGCTGATCTGCACCTACAGCATAAAGCAGCATATTTTCAAATGTAGCAGCTGGATCCGAATAGGCTGGGAGAGTAATAGAATATGATTGAGGTTCAGTGTTAGTAATTTCAACTGTCTCTGTATTATGAGTATAGGCAGCTGTACCACCAGATATCTCTTCAAATACAAATCTCACTCCGTTAGAGATTGTAACGGCTTCACCCTCATCATCAGAAATAACTACATCACCTAATAATATAGGTGTGTCCTGAGAGTTTGCAGCAATAAAGAATAGAAACGATGAGAATGTATTCTCATTTTGTGATGGTATCTCTATGGTGTATTCTGTAGGCGTGCTACCAGAAACAGTCACATTTGCTGTAGTATAACTAGGCTCCGTATCTGGATAAGGGTTTTTTTCAAATTTAAAGTTAACATCAGCAGATCCTCCACTTGGGACGGAGGCCGTAAATGTAATTTGCCCAGGTGAATTAAAAGAAAATGGATAAACAGAAGCATCGTCATTAGCGAAACCAGCCCATGGTTGTGAACCCGTTGGAAATTCAAAGATACCTGCATCAACAGTTGTGCCATCAAATACTCCCCATGTATTAATAGTTGTTTCCCCAGCGGCACCAGGAGTTGGAGCATTTGGGTCAACCGTTACCGTATCAGAAACTACCTGTATATCGACTATTTCAACATTTGTCTCTTTAGTCGTATAAAAAACTAAATTACGAAAGAGTTGGTCCCCTTGTGCAGGTATTTGTACAGTGTAGGTTTGTAGAGAATCACCAGAAAGAGGGATTTCGACTTCAAAGCTCGGGACATTGTTAGGGTGAGAATCATTTTCGAAAACAAATCTCAAAGTAGATGAGCCACCACCTACAACTGCTGCATTAACTGTTAATTCACCATTTTCAGAAAAAACAAATGGATAAAGTGATGTCTCGCTAGACTCTAAAGCACCGAAACCAGCCCAGTCTTCAATACCACCAGGAGCCCAAGGAAATGGAATGTTGAAAACCGCACCTCCATGTGTTGCACTAGATGAATCAATTGAAGAACCACCAAAAGAAGCATATTCAGGAATAATGATATCCTGAGTGGCATATACCGAGTTAATTAATATAGAAATCGTTATAAAAAACGACAGGAAAGCATAACGTATCAAATACATAGTTTTAAGGGGGTTATTATGAATAAATAGATTTAAATAAGAATTTTGGTATTAACTAAAACTATTAATGCGATCGACACAAGCAAAAATTGCACATTTTTGCAAAAAATATAAAAGATATGCACTATATTTACTTTTCTATAGATTTTATGCTTGATTTAAACTAATCAAGAGTTTCTATGTGGGGAAATGCCTAATAAAAATAGAAATATAAATCGCTCAAGAAATCCAATGGATTTCCAATATAACGATGTGGACCCTTTATCTCGCTTCATCACGGAGACTGGGAAAATCTTACCTCGAAATGAAACGGGCTTGTCAGCAAAGCACCAAAGACGCATCACTAATTTAATCAAACAAGGGCGCAACATGCTGACTATGAAATAAGTTTTCTTATCTCATAATTGAAAATTACCAGAAACCCATTTATGATGGGTTTTTTTATGCACAGTCAGTCGATAAGACTTAAATAACCCAAATGGCACAAATATTAAAGGCAACTGATCATACTCTTGAACTCTGCAAACAAGCTCTAGACAGCTCAAAGGTCATTGCTGTGCCTACTGAGACAGTTTATGGCCTTGCCGGAAATGCACTAGATGAAGTTGCCCTTCTAAGTATTTTTAAAATTAAGGGACGCCCTTTATTCAACCCGCTGATTATTCATACTGATTGTGTTGGAAGTGCGGAAAAATATGCTACTTTCAATTCACTGGCTAGGCAATTAGTTGATGAATTTTGGCCTGGACCCTTGACTGTCATACTTCCTAAAAAAGCAATTATCCCTGATTTAGTGACGGCAAATTTAGATAGCCTGGCTATTCGTTGTCCTCGAAACCCCACTTTTCTTAAATTATTGCAGGCACTCTCTTTTCCTCTTGCAGCACCGAGCGCTAACCCTTTTGGCTACGTCAGCCCAACTACGGCACAGCATGTGAAGGCATCTCTAGGTGATAAGATAGATATTATTCTTGATGGTGATGATTGTGAAATAGGCATTGAATCTACAATAGTTGATTTGAGAGACCCTAATAAGCCAAAAATTTTAAGACCTGGTCCTATTTCAAAAGAAGCTCTAGAAACAATAACGGACGTTAAATTCGAACAGAAGGTTGCTACCGATGAAAAAGCATTAAGAGGACCTGGCATGCTAAAATCTCATTATAGCCCGGTAACGCCACTCGAAATAATTTCTCTAGATTCGCTAAAAGATTTAATTAGTTTAGACAATAAATCTAAATTTGCTTTTATTTTCCAAAAACGTCCTAAAGAAACCATTATGCAAGAAAGGCCCAATATATATTGGTTGTCTGAAGATGGTTTGATATCAGAGATTGCGCATAATCTCTATCAATTATTAAGAACCGTTGATACTTTAAATTACCAAAACATCTATATTGAAGCTATCAATAATAATGAAGGAATGAAGACTGCCTTAAAAGATCGTTTGTCTAAAGCAGCATCAAAATAAAAATGCCCTATAATTAAGAGTCTACTTTCTCTGATTCAGGATCAACTTCAGGATCTGTCAGTGTTTGAGCAAGACTGCTAGAATCAGTTTCTTCCGATACCCCTGAGTTTTCTGCATCAGCATCACCCAAGTAACTATCCTGCATATAGTATGAGCTATACTTTTTGTTAGCTGCATATTGGGAATAATAATAAGTGGAAAGTCCTTGAGATACATTATTTAATATAGCGCCCAATACAGGAGTTTTGGATTCCCATAAACGCCTAATGCATGAATTTGCTATACCCTTTTTAACTGCATCGTATTTGATCACATAAATAACTGCATCCACCATAGGAACAATATTCAAAGAATCACTAACTGCTGCCAATGGAGGGGAATCAATAATAATCTTATCGTAATTATCTCTCAATTGAAGTAACATAGAATCAAATTTACTATCACTTAATATTGCAGTTGGATTTTTTGATTTACCCCCTGAAGGCAAGACATCTAAGTTCGGATACACCTCATTAACAATATAAGTTTCAATTGGATCTTCCCCTAGAATAAAATCTAATACTCCATTTTCATTTTCTAGCTGCAATGATTTAGCCACATTAGGCAATCGCAAGTCACTATCTAGCAACAAAACTTTTTCTCCATTAGCTGCGAATGAAAGCGCTAAATTACTACTAATGAAAGACTTGCCTTCACTAGGAATAGAACTTGTGATAAGAAATACGTTAGAATTTTTTGACTGATCATTAATTTTTAGATAAGAAAGCATAGATCTGAAATTTTCCGTTATATGGCGATCTGACAAAGATGCAACAATATGTGATTTTGAAACGGAATCTAGCTTTTTCACCTTAGGAATTATCCCTAACATTGGCAGTCCTATTGAAGCTTCAATATCAAATACACTTTTCACTTTATCATCCAGTAAAGCAACAGCAAAAACTAAGCCCAAGCCGAAGATAATTCCTCCGAAGAAACCACCCGCCAAATTTAGTAAAACATTGGGTGAAGAGGGTCTGTCTACACGTGGCGGATAAGCTTTATCAATAATTCTAGCATTTGCGTTCTTAATATTAACTTGAATCTTTTCTTCAGCCATTAGAGCTGTTAGTTTCTGATAGGTCATCTGCTCGACCTCCAAATCACGAATTAAGGAATTAAATTCTACACGTGTTTTACTTAATTGGATCATATCACGCTCTTTTTCCAATAAGCGCTTAGAAGCTTGCTCATAATTATCTTTTGATTCCCTGAAAGTCGCTTCCACATTATCTACAGTATTTTGTATAGCATATTCAAGCTCTGATTGAGATTCCTGCAATTGTTGCAACAACAATTTCATTTCTGGATGCTTCTCTCTGTAGCGTTTGCTTTTTGTCGAAATAGCAATACGTATAGATGAAATTTGCTCGATCAAAGAAGCAACACGAATTTGATCGGATATAAAGGGCAATTGCCATAGCTCCTTCCCTTGCTTTAAATAATCTTGAATCAAATTCCAGCGAATTTCAGCCTGATCTAAGCTCATTTTTGTAACAGTTTTAATTTCATTCAGGCTCGCTAATTGTTCTGCCGCAACGTTCTCTTGCTTATCTAAAGATACGGCACTTTTGAGCTCTCGATATTCTGCTAATTTTAATTCTAATTCCTCTACGCGATTTTTTTTCTGATCGGCACGTTTACGTAAATCTTCTACAGCTTTCATTGATGCATCAATATTTTGACTGAGCATTGTATTGATATATTCATCGCCAAATAAATTGGCTATTTTTGCTGCCATAATTGGATTGGGATGAGTATATCCTATATTGACCATTAAACTCATCCGCCTAGGAATAATTTTTCTATTTAATGCTAAAATCTCAAAAGCTGTCAAAGGACCTGAAAAGCTAAAAGTCCCCTTGTATGGAGCCATGAATTGAGCAAGCTCGTCTTCTTGAAAACGTTTTTCAACTCCTTGAATAATTGAAGTACTTTCTAATTTGCTAATTTGAGTATTTAAATCTTCCGCTGTTCTAATTTCATTTTGCTCAAGATTATTTGCTACACGCATGACTGAAGGATCATCCCTCAATAACTCAATAGTTGCATAAGCAGTGTAAAGTTTAGTTTTATTAAAAGTATATAGAATTGATCCCAGAAATATGATGAAAAATACTATAATTAAATACCATATTCTCTCACGTATTAAGAATACATAATCTTTCAAATTCCGCTGAGGTCCCTGTTCTTCACTAACATTTCCATATGATCCATAGCCATAATTGCCAGGGTTACCACCGTATCGGTAGCCACTGTAATTATTATATTGGGGATTACTATAGTTGCTGTAACCACCGTAATGGTTACTGTTCATATTAGATTGATTGCCAGTATAATCGTTTTTCATTCTTTAAATTATTCTTTCTGGAACCCAAATAGTATCACCTTCTTTTAAAATCATATCCTTGGCATTCGCATTCATTAAAATTCGATTGAAATTAACTTCAAATTGTTGGGTCTTCCCTGACTCATCCACTCGCTTGATTGTAATAGACTTAGGATTCCCTAAACGACTAACTCCATTGGCGCTAGCTATTGCCTCGGTTAAGGTCATTTCTCTGTCAGGTGGCATATCTACTACTCCTGGGCGATTAACAGACCCTAAAATGCGTACTATTTTAGGCGAAAAAGATATGACTAAAACCGAGATTTGGGGGTCTACCAAATAATCTCGATTATACAACTGAGTGATTAAATCTTGAGCATCAGAAACTGATAAATTAGCCACTTTAACTTTTTTTATTAACGGAAGCGTTACCGTACCATCTGCTTCGATCCGAACGCTTTTTTCAAGATCGGGTTCTAGAAAAACAGATACTTGAATCACATCTGATGGCTTTAAAACATAATTTTCATCAACAACTATGCCTAAACCTGTAGAAATATTTCCACTGTTTGAATTATAGCTTCTGCCACTCTCAGAAGAGTCAGAAGAGGTGTATGAGTAATTACCATTTGAGCTATCTTGCCCATAAGCGAGCAAATATACTAGGAAAAGAGATAAACAGTATAAATATTTCATCCGACTATAAAAAGATTTAGAAGCTAATTAACGAAGGCACTAGACCTTGTGTAAAAAAGTGACTAAATCTAAATTATAAAATATATCAATATTTAAATTAATATCTTACTTGCGCAGAAAGTTCATATTCATTAAGATCATAATCTTGCTGAGCATCACTTTTAACGTATCGATAACCTGCAGTGACGGCGTAATTGGCAGACGGAATATAATGTAATTTCAAAGAGAAACTATCTAGTGTCTCATCTCTGCTATCCGTGCCTCTGACAATGTCGCTTCTAAAGAACTTTAAAGTATGTCCGTAACCAAGTGATAGTTTATAATCTGAATTAATAGAGTAAATTGAAGATATATTACCCGTAGTCGCTCTATAAGTACTGCCACTGCCCGCTGCATCAAAATCTCTTGAAACTTTAAACAATGTTTTGAATTTTGGGGTCATTCTCCATGTAAGAGCTGATGTAACGCCGAGTCCATTAAAATCTTTAGTGTTAGTAGAAAAGCTAAGCGTACGATAACCAATATCAAAACTACCAATAAGTTTAGGTAAGATATCGCCTCTTAAACCCACATTGTAATAAATAGATTCTGTATCATATCCCGAAGTCGTTGTAGATATTCTTTCACCAATTTTTGTATCAGTTATAGAAACGCCATAAACAATGCTCAACTTTTCTGAATAATGATAAGATAATTTAAATGGTATACTAACTGACTTTTTAGATGATAATGCATTCGCATAAGTATCATAAGAAAGATCTTTTAAATTTGCTCCAAGAGAAAATGATAATTTAGGTGAATAATTATACCGTGTGGTAAAAGAAGCACTTTCAGTAACCGTTTCAATTAATGTATCCGCACCCCCGACATTAACACTGTATTCGGATATGGCATTTTGTCCCTCATAATATGCATAATTAAATGTAGTATTCAAAACTGAACTTGGACGGTAAGAACCATTCAATGAGACTTTTAATAGCTCCGTATCTAAATCACTGTATTTCCTATATTCAAGAAAGTCGTAATTTGCTCTAAGGTTGATATCTAGTGCTGTACCTGCCGTGCCAAAAGTAACTACGGCACCTGGAGATAGTGTGAAAAATGCGTCAGACTTTTCATTAGATTGTAACTTTAAAACATTAGACGTATTAGTATATTTGACCGAAGAATCTAATCTTAAAGAAATGGCGTCGCCGATTTGTAAAAAACTTGATCCAGTTAGTGATAAATGTAAAAGTATGTAATATATATATAATAGGTGAAATCTCAAAAAATTCATAGGAATTACAAAAGTAAAGAATTAAGATTTTGTAAAGAAAAAATTGTATAATTGACGACAAACCATAATATACTATTTTAATTTATATGAAGAAGAATGAGCTATCTAAAAAGGATACCCCACTGTTACTGGGACTATTAGTTAAAAAATTTACAGAGAATGGCACCCCTTATATCCATTTTAATTGGGGCAAAATCTCATTTTTATTTATTTTTTTGATAATTTTTTTGTGGTTATCATTGGCTACTTTATTTTTCGCTTATTTTAAATATGTTAAAGATTTTGATACGGTAAAGTTTTCCAATATGATTCTGCTTCCCATCAAATATGGAGAACACAGAATTGAAATGGGTGACCGGCATATTGATCGAGGGCTCAAAGCAATCAAAGAAAGCAATTATCCGGATGCGATTCGCTTGTTAAGGCTTGGGTTAGCTCGTTCTCCAGGAAACCTAAAAGGACTAGTATCTTTAGCTCAAATTTATGAATTTGGTATTAAAAGAAAGGATATTGCCATTGAAATGTATCTGAGCGGCTTTGAATATAATGGAATTAATGATAAAGATTTCTGTGTAGCTGCTTTAAAATCACTGCTAGATAATAAAATGGATGCTGAGATAGTATCTATAGCGAAACAATATTTGCCAAAAAAATTTGCTGCAGGAGACAATACAAATTTTCAGATTTTAGCATATGCGGCAGCAGCTACCTCCTTTTATCGTGGTAATTTTGATCAATCTGAAGACTATATTAACACTTTTTTACTCAATGAATCGATTGATGGAATAATATTATCTTCCAAAGTCAGCTGGGATCGGGGTAATAAATTTTCTGCGATCAAAAAATTAGAGTCTTCACTTTATAAATTTCCAAATTCAGACCTATTATTCAGCCAACTTAGCTTCTTTTACCGAGAAATCGATGATTTTGATTCAGCAAGGCGATATACTCAATTAAGAAATATTAAATCTCCCTCAGATCCAAATCCAGTTATCGAATTAATTTATCTGTACAATAAGCATAACATAGACGACAAGGTAACTGAATATAGTAAACAAATTATCAATAATTTTAGCGATAATGAAATAGCTATTTATCAATTAGCTAACTTCGCGGCATCAAGTGGAAAAATAAATATTGCGCAATTTTGCTATGAATTAGCCTTGGAAAAGAACTATGGCTTGGAAAATTTTGCGCTTTCCTTGATAGAAGCCCATATCTCAAAGAAGGATTACCAAGGCGCAGCAAACTTTTCCGAAGAATTGTTATCAGAAAACCCAAAATGGCTAAAAAAACAATGGTATCTATTTAGCAGCTTAAGGGCACTCGCCTGTTATGGATTGAATAGACCAGATCTTGGAGAAATCTATCTTGGAGAATTCCTCAGCGACCCTACCATCACCTCTTTTAGTTATATAGCTGTAGCTAAACGCTTTACCGATAACAAAATGTACCCACAGGCACAGAAGATTTTAAATTTAGCCTACAATAAAGATGAGAATAATCAGCGAATTCTTAAAAGTTTGATTAGCGTGAACCTTGAACTTGGAATGACTCAAGATTTAGGAGATCAAATTAAGAAATTACTTCAAACAAGACGTCCTGACAAAGAATTACTTAAAGGTGCTTATAATCGATTAGGAAGTGACTTATTTATTTTCACAAAAAACCGATCCGCAATTTTAATGGAACTAGGAGCAATCCTAAGAGAACAATTCTAGAATAACTCTTCGATAAAAATAAATAGTTATCTGGCGAAATGAATTCTGTCAGATCTCTTGCTTAAGAGCCTCTAAAATCCTATCATTTTGGGATTCAGACCCAATAGTAATGCGAATATATTCAGGCAACTTATAACTGTCTAGTGGGCGAATTATAATACCCTTAGCTTGAAGCTTTTTAAAAAGCTCTTGCCCCTGACCTACTCGTACAAAGACAAAATTAGCAGAACCACCATAGACTTTTAAGCCTAGATGACTTAAGCCTTCGATTAATTGCTTTCTGCCTAAATCATTTGCCTTTTTACAACGATTTAAGAAATCAGAATCGCTTAAAGCACCAATAGCTGCCACTTGTGATAGGCTATTCACATTAAATGGCTGCCTCACACGATTCAATAAGGCGATCAACTCCGGATTACTGTATCCATAACCTATACGAAGCCCACCCAGTCCATAAATCTTCGAAAAAGTCCTCAAACAAATAATGTTCCTACCCTCTAAAATAAAAGGAACGAGATCGGGTAGCTTCTCAAGATATTCAGCATATGCCTCATCAAAACAAAGTATTACATGTTCGGGCATAGATTCAATAAACTCTATAATTTCGGATTGATGATTCGCCATACCTGTTGGATTGTTTGGACTAGCTACAAAAACCAAACGCGTATTTGAAGTAATTGCCTCACGCATAGCTTTCAAGTCATGCTTAAAATCATCCATTGGCACATCAATTACATTAGCTCCGAATAAACGAGCAACTAAACGATAAACAATAAAAGAATATGAGCCAACAACAACGTCCAAACCAGGCCTCAAAAAAACATGCCCAAGCAACTCGATGACTTCATTGGACCCATTTCCCACAATTATATTTTCAGAATTCAAAGAGATCTGATTTGCGATAACCTCTTTTAACTCAGTACAACTACCGTCTGGATATAAATGAACTGTATCTAGAGCATTGACCATAGAACGAATCGCATTAGGCGATGGACCAAAAGGATTTTCATTGGATGCCAATTTATCAATTGTATCAATCTTCAGGCCATATTCCTCAGCGACAGCGCATAATGGCTTGCCGGGAATGTACATTGGCTGATCGAAAACTCCAGGATTTGCTAGATCGAGATAATTCATAATGGAATATATTTGAAATAAGCTTAAATAATTGCAATTAAAGTATTCTCTCTAATGAAAACCCTACTCATCGGCATATCAAGTCCTATCGGACAATCTTTTTTTAAAGCATCGTCCAATCGAGGACTTAATGTCATTGGAATTACAGATGATGATACCCCATTAAATGGCACTCCATGCCACAAGGTAATAGAATGTGATTTAAAAGATCAGCAGAAGCTTCAAGCAATTTTCTTTCGAGAATGGCCCGATGTTTTAATTAATTGCCTAGAAGAGGACAAAGATGAACAAACCATGGCGGACTGGAATACGCATTTCCCTAAATTTCTATCCCAATTAACCCACCACTTAGGGACTCGATTGATTCATATTTCAAGCAATGCTATTTTTGATGGTACCCAATCTAATTTTTATCGTTCGACGGATAAGCCTAATCCGCTGACATTTTATGGACAAACCAAGCTCTTAGGCGAAAAAGAAATTCTCAAAAATAGCACTTCAAATCCCTTAATCTTGAGGATTCCCCAGATCTTATCTCCATCACCTCAAATGGCTAATAATGACTTCCATCAATTAGTCATGCAATCGGCGCAAAAGAAGGAAGTAATTCAATTAAGTAAGAATACCCAATTTCAGCCAACCAGCTCGATAAATATTGCCGATGTCATTTTAGAACTGTGTGAACGTAAGGATCTCCACGGGATTTTTCATTGGGCTGGCAGCGAATCGATTAGTGAATATGATCTTGCCTTACGCATTTTACATCGAGCAAATATAGAAAACCCAGAAGCACTCATCAATCTTAGCGATGATTCAACAGAGAAAAACTTTTGTATGGAATTACATCCATTAAATAATAAGCTCAAAACTAAAGCCTTAAACATACAGCAAATATTTGAAGAATTAGACTATAAAGAACCGCTAAAATTCGACTAATTCAGACACATCACTAATGCCATCCAAAGACAAAGAATTTGTACACCTTCATGTTCATACTGATAACAGTTTGCTCGATGGTTGTGCTAAAATAGATCGTCTTTGTGAGCGCGCAGAAGAGTTGGGGATGAAAGCGCTTTCAATAACAGACCACGGTGTACTTTACGGATTAACCTCATTCTTCAAAAAAGCTAAAAGCCACGGAATTAAGCCACTCTTAGGGTGCGAAATCTACTTGGTTTATGAAAATGAATTGGGGATCGATAATGAAGCACGATCTAAACAAAAAGCTTACCATATGGGTCTCTTGGCCAAAAGCTTCAAGGGCTACCAAAATCTGTGTAAAATCATTTCCAAAGCACACACCAAAGGCTTTTATAAAAGGCCTCGAACCGACCTCGATACTTTGGCTCAATATAGCGAAGATTTAATTGGTTTCTCTGGATGTTTGGCTGCCGTAATTCCCAGATTATTGTCTGAAAATAATTATGAAGCAGCTCGTGAAGCCGCGGCCAAATTTATTGATATTTTTGGTAAAGAAAACTTTATCATCGAGCTAATGGATCACGGCTTAAGTGATCAAAAAAAAATCATTCCCGACCTTATTCGTCTAGCGACTGAATTTAAATTAAAAATAGTGGCCACCAATGATGTACACTATGTGAATGAAACAGATTGGATGCCGCATGATTCTTTACTGTGCATACAGACTGGAGCCAAGTTAAGTGATGAAAAGCGAATGCGTTATGACGCACAGCAATTTTTCTTAAAATCTAGGGAAGAAATGGAAGCGATTTTCAAAGAGTGCCCAGAATCGATCACCAACACGACTGCAGTCGCTGAAATGTGCGATGTAGTTCTTCCCTTTGGAGAAAATCACTACCCTGTTTTCGAAACTCCCAAGACTCTCGAATACCCTAAGGATCATGTTAACTTTGATCGCATTGCAGATATCTACGTCGAAAATAAAAATGAAGTATTAAAACGAGATGATAAGCCCCCTATTACCCTGTCTTCTTCAGAAAAATCAAAATTAAAAAATAACGGGCTGTATCTATTTGATTTATGTAAAAAAGGCTTATCTGAGCGTTACGATATTGATTATGATAGCATTGATAAAGAATCAAAAGAACTCAATACCAAGGCTGTCAGTATATGCCGCCAATTAGACTATGAATTAGCCATCATATCAGGGACTGGATTTGTTGATTATTTTTTGATTGTTTGGGATTTTATTCGTTGGGCTAGAGAAAAAGGCATTCCTGTAGGCCCCGGTAGAGGATCAGGTGCAGGTTGCTTAGTTTCATATATTTTAAAAATAACCGACATTGATCCTTTGAAATTTGGCTTACTCTTTGAACGTATGCTCAATTTAGAACGAATTTCTCCACCTGATTTTGACGTTGATTTTTGCATGAGACGACGAGATGAGGTAGTTGAATATGTTCGAGAGAAATATGGCGAAAATCGAGTAGCCAACATAATAACCTTTGGTACCTTTGGGGCAAAGATGGTTGTTCGAGATTTGGCCCGAGTAAATAATATTGAATATTCTGTTGCCGATAAAATCGCAAAAATGATTCCAGATGAATTGAATATTACTTTAAGTGATTCAGTTAAAAAATCCCAAGAATTAGCCAAAGAGGTCAAAAGCAACCCAATAGCTAAGAAAATTATTGAAGAAGGAAAAGTAATCGAAGGAATGATTCGAAATACGGGAAAGCATGCCTGTGGAATTATCATTGCCGACCAAGATATTACCGATCTCATTCCTGTTACGATGCAAGAAGGCGCATTGACAACTCAATACCCTAAGGGGCCTTCAGAAGATTTAGGACTCTTAAAAATGGATTTTCTCGGTCTTAAAACACTCACCATAATAAGTGATGCTGAAGCCTATATTTCAAAAACTAATCAAACTAAACAATTTAATATAGAAAAAATCTCATTAGAGGATGGGGCCACGTTTAAGTTATTAAATAGCGGTAAAACAACTGGTGTTTTTCAGCTAGAATCTTCTGGCATGCAAAAACTCTGCCGGCAAATTGGGCTCAGTTCATTTGAAGAAATTATTGCTTTAATCGCATTGTATAGGCCCGGCCCTATGCAGTTTATTCCACAATTTATCGAAGGGAAAAAAGATCCAGAATCGATTCATATTCCACATCCACTTCTCGAAGAACTCGTACAAGAAACTTATGGCGTACTTGTTTATCAAGAACAAGTCATGAAAGCTGCACAAATTATTGCTGGTTATACTTTGGGCGATGCCGACATCCTTAGACGTGCTATGGGTAAAAAGATCAAATCGGTAATGGATCAACAGAAGCAAATCTTTATCGATGGAGCAAAAAGAACCAATGACATCGATCCTAAAACCGCGACATCCATTTTCTTACTATTGGAAAAGTTTGCAGAATACGGTTTTAATAAGTCTCACTCCGCTGCCTATGCAATGCTCAGTTATCGCACGGCATATTTAAAAGCGAATTTTCCAATTGAATTCATGGCAGCAATTTTAACTTCGGAACAAGGTAATGCCTCTAAGATTGCACATATTTTAGAAGAATGTCACTCGATAGAAATTCCTGTGCTTAGCCCTGATATTAATCAATCAGGAATTAATTTCACTCCTATCACTAAGAAAGATGGAGAATCCATTCGCTTTGGCTTGTCTGCAATTAAAAGTGTCGGTGAAAGTGCCGCTAATCTTATTATAAGCGAGCGAGAAAATAACGGCCCGTATTTGAATTTTTATGACTTCATCTATCGACTGAATGAGACAAAAATCAATAAACGTGTTTATGAAGCTTTAATCAAAACAGGGGCCTTCGATTCCTTTAAAATTGATCGTAATCAACTTTTACATTTTTTGCCCGCATCTATTGCCGATGCTCAATCTCAGAAAAACGATGAAAGTGGAGGACAGATGGGTATATTTGGAGGGGATCAAGCCTGCGGTCTGGAATACGGAAAATCAACATCTGAACCCAATGCCAATATTTCATCCATGACTAAAACAGATAAGTTGAATTATGAAAAGGAATTACTAGGCATCTATCTCTCAGGACATCCACTCGACACCTTTAAAGGATTAATTTATTCACTGGATTCATTCCATAATCAAACTGAGCTAGAATCCATTAGCGATCGAAAATCATTCCGAATGGTAGGGATAATCAATGGAATTAACACCCTATACACTCGAAAAAACAATAAAAAGATGGCGACTTTCAGCTTAAATAAAAAAGCTGAGAACTATAAAATGATTGTATTTTCGGATACTTATCACACATACAATGAATTCTTAGTAGAAGGCAGAGCGGTTATTGTTGAAGGCATTATTCAGAAGAAAGACGATGAAATCCAATTTTATGTCTATGAATTATATGACTTAAATAACAACATATCTAATTTTGTGGAAAAAATTAATTTTATCTTACATCCGAATGATCAAGCCGCAGGCTTTATTGACAAATTAAGAACACTTGCTGATGAAGCGCATGGGAATACTAAGATAGGCATACAATTCCTAGTGAATAATCAAGTTGTTGAAACTCAAACCGCACAATCATTGTCCTTTGCTTTATCTGGAAGCCGTTATAATAAAATTAAAAATGATGCAGTGTTAGCGGGAATTAATGCTGAGACCATTCAACTGAAAGATTTCAGAAAGCCTTCCTGGAAGAAATATTAATTCACTAAATTAATACTACTTGATTTGTAAAATGAGCTAAATTTTACTCATTTAAATTTTAAATATTATTTTGAACCTTAAAGTAGACAGAAGCACCATTTTCAACCGTTGCTTGAAAGCATTATGTCCTAATTGTGGATTGGCTAAAATTGGTCACTCTTGGATTATAATCCATGAAAAATGCCCGGAATGCAATATGCCGATCAAGAGAGGAAATGGGTTTTATATTGGGCCTATATGTCTTAATTATGGCGTCATTGCTTTTGGAATAATTAGCCCACTTCTTATTTTAGGATTTTCTAACACAATACCAATTGTGTGGACACTTTCTCTAAGCATTCTTTTTTCATTCTCATTACCCATTCTTTTTTATCCAATCACTTGGAGCTTATGGCTAATGATTTATTACTCATGTCTGCCTAAAGAGCTTCATGAAAATCGTCCTGAGACTTCTGATGATTTACTCTTTGATGAAGATGAGCGGCTATAAGACCCAAGTTTTATTGAGCAACCTCTTGTAATCTTTGCTGTAGGTAAGCAGAACGGACTAAAGAATAAGAATCGATTGAAGCTTTTTTCATATCTTTATATCTTGGAAGTATCTCTTTCGTTCTAACTAAGATCTCAATAGTAGAAAGTGTAGCACGCAATTCCCAGCCTTCATCATCCAAATTATCTGAACGCACATCTAATGGATTCAATTCTTTTTCAGCGATCATTGCGGGCAAGTCACGCAAAGTAGAAGGTCCAAGCAGAGGTATTACTAAATAAGGACCTTCTGGAATACCCCAAAATGCAAGAGCCTGACCTAAATCTTCATTTGGAATATCTTTTAAGTTATCATATTTTTCTGAAGGTTCATTAAGTCCTAAAACCCCTACAGTTGAATTGATACAAAATTTCAAAGTCTCGTAGTAGGCTTCTTTGCCTTTAAGTTGAGCAATGTTACTAATGAAACGTATTGGATATTTCAAATTTGTAGAAAAATTCTTAAATGACTTACGGATAGTTTCGGGAGTATATCGAACATAGGTATTTGTAATCGGATCAAAAACTCGCAAATAAATAAAATCATTTAAACGGTATATTGGGCGATTGATTTTTTCAAATGGATCATACTCTGAAATTTCTTCTACTTCCCAAATATCATTTTTAAGATCCTCAAAATCAAACAAGGTATCTTCAGCGTAGATATTAATGCACAATAAAATAGATGTAAGAAATAGAATTCGTTTACAAAGGAAGAGATTTACTAAGGTTTTCATCAGTTAATAATTTTTCTAATTTTTCGACTAAATCTTTACTTGAACTATTAGTGAAGAAAGAATCAAACTGTTTTCGATATGTGAGTACGATACTGATATTTTCTATAACAATATCAAAGATTTCCCATTTACCTCCAACTAAACTCAATCGATATACTAAGACTATAGGCTTATTATCTAAGTATAATTTTGTAGGCACTTCAGCTCGTTTATTAGACTGGAATTTAGTGTTAAAAAATTCAATTTTAGGCTTTGATTGCCCACTCATCCCATCAAGGTAGGCTGACATCACTAATTGCTTTATTAACGAAATAATTTTAGCCCTATGCCCTTCTTCAATCTTATTCCAATTCCTACCAAGTGTTCTTCGAATAATAATATCTAAATTATACTCTTTACTCAGATATTCCATTATTTCCTTTTCTGTATTTTGCGAATCGGAATAAAGTAAGTTTAAAACACCATTAGATGCTTCCTTCAATTGAACTGAAGGATCTATTGTTGCAGAATAAGCATTAGACACGAATAGAAAAAAAACTAAAAAAGATATTTTTATAATATTCATTGGTTATCTAGTTCAATTTACTGCCCGGTACCCCCTAAATCGCCAAAGCCAAATTTACTTATTAAAGACTCTAAATCAATTACTGACTGTGTATCTAAAATAAAATCCCCAGGCTCTAATTGCATACCAGAACCTCCTGGCAATAATTCTATAAAACGATCCCCTATTAGGCCGGAAGTTTTAACCGCTGCTATAGTATCATCATCTAATTTCAAATGTTCAGGTAATGCCAAAGTAACCTGTGCCTGAAAATTCTCATCAAGTTTGATATTTTTCACCGAACCTACTCGCACGCCTGATATTTCAATTCTACCATTTTCACTGACTCCACTTAAATTATTAAAAATAGCGGTTAATTCATAGGTCTTTACTCCTATAAATTCACTCTTACCTACTCTAAATGCCAGAAAGAAAACCCCTACCAATCCTGATAAAATGAAAAGACCTACAATTGTTTCAATTTTTTTCATTATTCTATTTAAAATTATAAATGACTTTGATTAATACGACCTGTTTTTAAATACTCTTTTATAGAAATTTCTGAAATAAGATCAATACTTTCTGGCTTTCCTGAAAATTGAACTTTTCCCTGATCTAGCCAAGCAATTGAATCCACGATTTCATAAACATCTGGAATATCGTGACTAACCAATAAAGCAGAAAATCCGAATTGATTTTTATATTTTTGAATCATATCAAAAACGGCAAACTTTCTCTCTGGATCGAGGCCTGTAGTAGGTTCATCAAATAACACTACTTTAGGTTCGGTAACAAGTGCACGAGCAAAAGCAATTCGCTTATTCATCCCTCCAGAAAGTTCTCCTGGATATCGATTACGTGAATCTATTATATCAAGTTGCTCTAATAAATGATTCACTTTTTCTTCAACTTTTGATTTAGACAAAGAAAAGTCTCCCTCAACTAAAGGCAATGCCACATTTTCAAAAGCAGTTAAAGAATCAAATAATGCATTATTTTGAAACATGTAACTAAACCTTATTTCATCTAAGCTTGTCGGGATTACTTCACCATTCTCTAATATTTGAACACACTCAATTGTGCCTGAAGTCTTTTTAATAATCCCTGCAATCAATTTCATTAAAACTGATTTTCCCGTTCCGCTCTTTCCAATAATTGCAGTAATTGTTTCTGAATTAATCTGTAAATCCACTCCGTCCAATACAACATTTTGACCAAAGTGTTTACTTAATCCGTGTATATTTATTTGAAAATTCATTTTAGAGGAAAAAAGAAGTAATTAAGTAATCAAAAACTAAGACTAAAATACTTGATTTAACAACCGCCTTTGTTGCAGCTTGAGTGACACCTCGAATACCTTTGTATGAAGAGTTTAGATGGGAGTAGTATCCCTCGTAGGAACAAATTCCGATCGTAAAAATACCGAAACATAAAGATTTGATAAAACCGCCGTAGACATCTACAAAATGGACACTATCAAAAATCTTTTTCCAATAAATATCCGCATCGAGCCCCATTAATACACACCCCGAAAAGTACCCTCCATATAAGCCGATGATATCAAAAAAGGCAGTTAAAATAGGAAAACTGATCAAGCCTGCATATAGGCGTTGCCCCGCTAAAAATCCGATTGAATTAATGCCCATTGTTTCCAAAGCATCCACCTGCTCACCATTCCTTTGGATGCCAATTTCCGAGCTCAAGGCAGATCCAGATTGCCCAATGATCATCAATGCCGTTAATACTGGCCCTAGTTCACGAATCAAAGATAATGATACTGCTGTACCTAAGGCAGCATCTGCACCAAACTTAATTAAAGTATAATACATTTGTAGCCCCATTACCATCCCAGTGAACAGTCCAATAATTAAGACAATAAAGACACAACGGCAACCGATCTCCAGTGTGCTTTGTATGATTTTATTTAAGCAATTTTTACAAGTCCAAAAAGAAATCAAGGACTGAACTATAAATAAGAAGGTAGCACCTAGCTCACGGACAAAATTAACAGGTATTTTTAGTAAGCTATTCATTAATTTAGCAAAAGATACTTCACGCAAATGGCTACTCAAAAAATGGTGCGGGTAGACGGAATCGAACCGACGACACCTGTGTGGAAGACAGGAGTTTTACCTCTAAACTATACCCGCTAGAAAGTATATTTAATCGCACCCAAAAGAGATACGGTCAAGCAAGGAATTTTAAGAAATCTATCAATCTTCCAAAAATCCCAAAAAATCCCTTAGAATAATACAAGCTGAACTTGAATCGATGGCGCCACTCTTAGGGTCGATTTTTTTCTTATTCTTTTTGTAATCTTCTTCAACTGAATGGCTTGTAAGCCGCTCGTCGATCCGTGTGATTGGTAAATGAAATCTATTTTCTAGCTTTTCAATAAAGACATCCACTTCTTTTGCTTTGAAGCCAACTGTACCATCCATATTCAAAGGATAACCAATGGCAATTGCCTCAACCTTTCTTTGCTTTATTTCCTTTTCTATATGAGCTAAACGCTCTTTAAGCTTTTTTTGTACTGCAGGCTCAATCGGCACAGCGATTGCAAGCGAATCGGCAAAAGCTAAGCCTATTCTCTTCTCCCCCCAATCTATGCCTAAAACATTCAAACAAAATCAGTTAAATTATCACTGGCCGAAATTTTCTTAACTAGGTTTTTTACCTCTTGGGATTGCTCTTTTTTACAAATTAAGGTGGCATCTTTAGTATGCACTACAATCAAATCTTCCACACCAAGCAAAGTGACAAGATGGCCTTTATCCCTATTATATACAATATTACTCTGTGCTTCCAGCCCTTCTATTTGTCCCTGAAAGCAATTTCCTTCGGCATCTAATTTATTATGGCGTTCAATCGCTGACCATTCGCCAACGTCGTCCCAATCAAAAGTCGACTCTATCATTACTACATTATCTGCTTTTTCAATAATTGCGTAATCCACTGAAATTTTTTCAATCTTTGGATACTCACGAGCTAAAATATCACCCAATAATTCCCCTTCATCCAAGGCTTCATTTACTGAAATCAAAGATTTCCATAAACTCGCACAATTTTTTTCAAATTCAGCACGTATAGAATTAACAGACCAAATAAACATACCTGCATTCCAATAATAATCTCCAGAAGCTAAATACTCTTTTGCTTTTTCCAAATTAGGTTTTTCAACAAATCGGCTCACATTATAAGACTGAAGTCCCGCATGCACTCCCTCTGCTTCGGCCTTTTGTATATAACCATAACCTGTTGCAGGTAATGTTGGTTTTATTCCAATTGTCACGAGGACAGATTTTGCTTCAGCCAAAATAAAGGCTGATTCTAAAACGGAACAAAAATTTTCTGCATCATGTATGACCGCATCAGCAGGTAACATTGCGAATACGGCATTAGGATTTTCTCTTGATACAAGTATTGTCGCTAATGCAACAGCCGGTGCGGTATCCCGTCCCACTGGCTCACCTATGATTTTTGCAGGATCTAAATCAGGACAGATATCCATGACTACTGAACGGTGCTGCTCACCTGCAATGACAAAAATATTTTTGGAATCGATCATTCCCTTAAGCCTATTAACCGTCTGCGTCAACATTGGGGCATCCCCTACTATTGGCAAAAACTGCTTCGGTAAAGCTTTACGACTTTCTGGCCAAAAACGCTCCCCATTTCCACCAGCCATTATGACAACAAATCGATTATTCATGAATCAAACTTGATAATGCTTTTAAACTTAGACAAGAGAGAAAAATTTTAAGAATCATCCTTTTAATGAATTTGCTTCAAGCAGTGATCCCATTTTTTCCTTTAAAGCGGATTCTATCGCTTGAGTATTCTCCAGATTTTCTGCGATACAATTAACAATTGCACTCCCCACAACCACTCCATCAGCCACTTGAGCAATTGAGCGAACATGATCTGAGTTGGAAACACCAAAACCAACAACTACTGGCAAATTTGTGTAGCGTTTGATCAAATCCACACGAGCTTGAATACCTTGAGATAAGTCTGCTTGCTCACCTGTTACCCCTTCACGAGATACGTAATAAATAAAACCTGTAGTTGCTTCACATATTTTCACCAATCGTTCTTCGGGTGTTGTTGGTGCCACAATAAAAACTGTTTCTATCTCTTGTGACTCACACGCATCTAAATGCACTTTGGCTTCTTCTGGTGGCAAATCTAAAGTTAATAATGCATCTACGCCTGCTTTTTTCGCTCGCTCAGCATATACTTCACTCCTCATAGAAAAAACAAGGTTATAATAAGTGTAAAAAACAATTGGGATGGAACTGAAGCTACGTATCGCTTCAACTAGCAGAAATACTTTCTCGCTCGTCATACCCGATTCTAGAGCACGCTGGGCTGCAAGCTGATTCGTCTGACCATCCGCCAGTGGATCCGAAAACGGAACTCCTAATTCCAATATATCAATTCCGGAATCAATTAAGCTACGACAAGACTCAATTGAACTTTCAAAATTAGGATCGCCCGCACAGAGATAGGCGACAAAGCAAGCACGCTCTTCTTTTTTACACTGAGCAAAAATATTTTGGATTCTAGAGTTCACAATAAAGATTCATTTTTTTAATACCGCTTTTTGGCAACCATAAACTGCATTCAAATGAAATCAGCCTTGGACAAAACTTTTCTCAATCAAAGGCAGCATCTCACCCCTACGAAATAATGAAACCTGACCCGTACTGCTTGAAACCACAACGCAAAGACAATCTACTACACTGGTTATGGCCGAGGCTGCCGCATGTCGACTACCATAGCCACTGGGCAAGCGATGATTATAATCTGGAGCATGAATCAAAGACCCAGCCGACAACAAAACGCCATCACCTCGAATAACAAAGGCCCCATCAATTGTGGAAAGCTCTTTCACGGTTTCATCCATAAAGGGATTTAAAATATTTCGATCCTCTTCCTTGTACCCATGAAACGGATTCAGAATTAAAGGCTTTGTGTATTGACTGATTTTCTCCCCACTACCAATCGTAAACAAACAACCAACTGAATGCCCTTCACGTCCTTCCATCGCCAACTCTGTGGCGATCCCAAGTACACGCTCTACGACTTCGGGCAATACATTAGAAGGTAGCACATCGGAACGATCAATGAGTAAGGATCTAAATTCACGATCAATATCCACCACAATCACACTATCAAATTGATTACTCTGCGGGATGCCACCTATGCAACATAAGCGATCCGTACTCTTAAACACTCCCCGTGCTAATCCAATAAGAACCGCACTCCTTAATTGAGAAAAACGCTGTTGGTTATAGGCACGTACCGGCAACACCGCATCAATTTTATCTTTGAGCTTAATTGTTTCCGAGCTACCATGTGCAATGAGTACAGTTTGAAAACCGTTAAAGAAATCACCAATCTCTATTCCTCCGCCAAAAGTATCGCCAAAAACCACAACCGAAGAGCAATTAGCACCTTTAGCAATTTTTGCAGCCTCTTTAAGCATTAGGAAATTAAATCGATTATGCCCGTGAATAGTCGTTCTTCCTTGTCCTCCAAAAACTGACTTCAACTCACGCTTGAATTCGGGTAATGATTGAGCACTGGCCAAGCGAGCCATTTGAGTATTGTCTTGAAAGACCCTTGCTAATGCAGCTAGACCATACAAATAGCTCCGTGCGTTTTCTGCTGCTAATAATAAAAATAAATACCGAATCTCAGGATAATCCCTCTGACCTTTAAACTCTAAACCTTTTGCGCAACGACCTACCGCAATCATATAGGGACGCTTCATTTTCACACGTGCATGAGGCAAACAAACTCCATTGCCTAAATATGTGGTCATCTGACTTTCACGGTCTAACAACTCATCCATCAAATCTGATTTTTTAATGCGGGTGGATTTAGGCAATTCACAAACATCGAGCAACTCTTCCAAAGCACCTTTAAAATCATGACTTTCAATGTCGATGACCCTGTTTTGTGCTATGTAACGATCGATTCGCATGCTCTTATAAAAAAATTTATACGCTCACTGTCAACGAGTTAGTCTGACTATCCACAGATAAAGAACTCTACTGATAAAAGAATTATTCATTGCAGTTAAATCGAATTCTTAAATACTTATAGTCTCGGTAAAAATTTTATTCATGCAGAAAAAGAATACTATATTGATTTATTCAGGAGGGATGGACTCAACCGTCTTACTCTATCAACTATTGAAAGACAATTATGCAGTCCGTTGTCTTTCCATTGACTATGGTCAAAAACATAAGAGAGAGCTGCAATATGCGAAAACTCTCTGCGAAAATTTATCCGTAGAACACAAAATAATTGATCTCACTTCTGTCACTCAATTGTTATCCAACAGTAGTTTAGTCAATTTAGAGCAATCCATTCCCGAAGGACATTATGAGAAAGAATCAATGAAAGCTACAGTTGTTCCTAATCGAAATATGATTCTCCTTTCGCTCGCCACCGCCTGGGCGATTAACTGCAAAGCAAACTCTGTAAGCTACGCAGCTCACTCTGGAGATCACGCGATCTACCCCGACTGCCGAGAGTCCTTTGCTCAAGGAATGAACGATGTGATGCAATTATGTGATTGGCACTCCGTGATGCTCAACCGACCTTTTGTTGATCTAAGCAAGGCAGACATCTGCCAGCTAGGGGCTAAACTTCAGGTGCCCTATGAAAAAACTTGGTCTTGTTATCTAGGCAAAGACCTTCATTGTGGGCGTTGTGGTACTTGTATAGAAAGGCGAGAGGCCTTTCACCTAGCCAATGTTGAAGATCCTACAGAATATTCAGATCTTGTACCTAGCATTCAACAAATGCTTGAAACTAATTGGAAATTAAATGAGGAATAATTGACTATGCTTACTTGCTCAAAAATTTATAAAGATATCCCCTTTGCCCACAGACAGCCTTTGCACACTGGCCATTGTTCAAAGATACATGGTCATAATTGGTCTATCATTATCGAATTCGAAGCGGACCAATTAGATGAAAATGGCTTTGTTGTAGATTTTGGGAATTTAAAATACTTTAAAGCATTTATCGATGAATATTTAGATCACGCTTGTCTTTTTTCAAAAGGAGATAGCCGTGTTCAAGACTTAGCTCAAAGTGAATTTAAAGATCTATTCAAAATCTTATGGGTCGACAATGCGTCCTGTGAAGGGATCGCGCTGTTCTTATATCAAGAGTTTTCACAATTACTGAAAGCTCAAGAAGGAGACCGTGTATCTATTCGCTCTCTTAAATTATATGAAGATGAAAAGAATTTTGTCAGCTATACGCCCGAGGCTTAAAAGCTCTCAAGACAGAAATCAAATGCCTTAAACTATGACTGAAAAAGGAAAACTTCCCATCTATGAACAGTTTTTTACCTGGCAAGGGGAAGGGATTCATCTAGGGCGTTCAGCTTATTTTATTCGTACCTTCGGCTGCCCTGTTCATTGCCCCTGGTGCGATAGCGCAGGCACTTGGCATCCTGACTTTATTCCAAAGACAATCGAAAAAATCCATCCAAAAGATTTGGTAGCTAATGCCAAAAAAAATAAAGCTAGTATTGTTGTTATCACTGGAGGAGAGCCAACTATTCATAAATTAAATGAACTTTGTACACTTTGTTCCGAAGTTAACTTACCCGTTCATCTAGAAACTTCAGGTGCTTTTGAAATCAAAGGACAGTTTGATTGGATCACCCTTTCTCCAAAAGAATGGAAGTTGCCACTGCTGGAAAACATCCAGGCCGCTCATGAAATTAAACTCATTGTTGATTCCCCTGCTTCGATCGATCAATGGCTTGAACGCTTTCCTAGTATTGCTCAGGCACAAACTGTTTGGTTGCATCCTGAATGGTCAAAAAGAAATGATGCGGATCTCTTGGACATCATCACACAATGGGTTAAAGATCATGGCGATCCCTATCGCGCAGGCTATCAGATGCACAAAATCTTTTCGGCAGATAATAAAGATGCCAACTCTAAGCCCAATGTTCCCTTAGGTGGAGATGAAAACTTAGGCTATTAACCATATTTCCTTACTATGACATTAGAAGAACGCCTAAATCATTATTTAAATACATCTCCAAAAATTGACCCTTCGGTCTATATTGCAGAAGGAGCAACTGTAATAGGAGCTGTCACTTTGAAGAAAGATGTCAGCATTTGGCACAGTGCCGTTTTGCGAGGTGACATCAACTCCATAACGATTGATGAAGGTGCCAATATTCAGGATGCATGTGTTTTGCATTTAGCAGATGATTATGGGGTCACAATTGGAAAATTTGTCACTGTGGGTCACTCGGCGGTTATCCACGCTTGCACGATACAAGATGAATGCCTCATTGGCATGAATGCAACGATCCTTGATGGAGCAATTATTGGCAAACAGTCCATCATTGGTGCTGGTGCCCTCGTCACTAAAGGTAGCCAAATTCCTGAAGGATCATTAGTTTTAGGGGCTCCCGCCAAAGTCATTCGCCCTTTAAGTGAAGAAGAACGTTTATCAATAAAGCCTTGGGCCGATAAATATGTACTCACTGCACAATTTCATAAGTCAAAATTTTCCGCAAAAAGTTAAGCTCAAAGCTTGCAATCTTTAGAATTACCATTGCAATTAATATTATTGAGACTAAATCTCATTCAAGCTATGCAACTGAATCAAATTAAAGATAAAGGACACTATAAAGTGCTAAAAATGGACGAGTCCCAACGCTGTATCAGTCGATTAATGGACATGGGCTTACTTCCTGGAGAATTGATTCGAGTCCGTCATGAAGCTCCTTTAGGCGATCCGATTTCAATTGAATTCAGAGATTGTCACGTATCTATTCGCTTAAAAGACGCAGCCTTTTTAGAAGTCGATTACTTAACTCAATCGGAATAAATAATGAATAACGGCTTATCAACAATTGCTTTGATTGGTAATCCCAATACCGGCAAAACCTCCCTGTTTAATGCTTTAACTGGGCAAAAACAACGTGTGGGTAATTATCCGGGGGTCACGGTAGAGAAAAAATCAGGTCTTTGGAAACTTAGTTTAACCGAATCTGTAACCGTGATTGATCTTCCCGGCACCTATAGTTTAAGTGCCCAAACTATTGATGAACGAATCACCGTCGATGTCTTATCGGGAAACATTCCCGACCTCAGCCCAAGTTTGATAGTTATTGTTATTGATGCAGAAAACCTTCAAAGAAATCTTTTTTTAGCCTCTCAAGCATCCGAATTAGGCCTCCCTATTGTCATAGCACTAAACTGCTGGGATATTGCCGAAAGAAAAGGCATACAAATCGATTCTAAATTACTGGAAAAACGTCTTGGTGTTCCTGTTGTACCAACTGTAGCGAATCAAGCAAAAGGCATTGAAAGCCTTGCCTTGGCCGTCAAAACAGCTCTCAAGAATAAAGCTATTATGGTTCGCCCCAAGTGGCCTGAGCTAGTACAAGAAGCGATTGAAACACTTAAAGCAGATTTAAGCCAAATTAATAAAGCTTCCCAATCGCTCTCTAATGGTGAAGTTCAAAGATTGATATTCGATGCATCAAGTGCGGTTACCGAAAGAATTAAAGGCGATAAAATAGAAATTTCGAATGCGATAAATAAGGCAAAAGAAACAATTCATAAAAGTGGCTTCCATCCCAATGCCGTAGAATCCATTTTACGATTTCGATTTTTAAAACCGATACTCGCAGATATTATTGCAAGGCAAGCTACTCTCAAAAAAGCAAGTCATTCAGAAAGCATTGATCAACTCCTTCTACATCGTTTTTGGGGCTTATTTATCTTTGTGGGGATGATGTATTTTGTTTTCCAATCCGTTTACTCATGGTCTGGGCCTTTAATGCAAATGATTGAAGGGGGTATTGCCCAAGTACAATCGATCACTGCTTCAGCCTTAACAGCTACTCCAATGCTACAAAGCTTAATCGTGGACGGAATACTCAGTGGTGTGGGTGCTTTTGTCATATTTTTACCACAGATTTTAGTTTTATTTTTATTCATCTCCTTATTAGAGGAAACTGGATATATGGCACGAGCCGCCTTCTTAATGGATAAACTCTTTCAGTGGTGTGGCCTCAATGGAAAAAGCTTTGTCCCACTCTTGTCTAGTTATGCTTGTGCCATTCCTGGTATTTTAGCAACGCGAACTATCAATGATAAAAAGATACGCATCATCACCATCATGATCGCTCCATTGATGAGTTGTTCGGCTCGCTTACCCATTTATATTTTGATGATCGGTATCTTTGTTGAGCCCACCTACGGACCCGCAATTTCAGGTATCACTCTATTCTTTATGCACTTCATTGGAGTTTTAGTGGCTGCCCCTGCTGCCTATCTATTAAATAAATGCATTCAAAGAAAAACGATCCCCACTCCCTTTGTGATGGAATTACCTCGGTATCGCATCCCAAATCTCAAAAGTATTTACGAGCGAATTTATGAGAGTGGCTATGCGTTTATTACCAGTGCAGGTACTTTAATCTTTGCTTTCACTATTATAATTTGGGCACTCTTTTACTTCCCTCGCCCCGCCACATTAGAAACTGAGATTCGCGAGCAAAATACAGTTGAAATCATTGATGAAACTAGTCTCCAAGCCAAAATTGATAGCACCTATTTAGAGCAAAGCTACGGAGGTCAGTTAGGGAAAACACTCCAACCCATTTTTAATTCTGCGGGCTATGATTGGAAAATAACCGTTGCTGTCATTGCCAGTTTTCCCGCTAGAGAGGTTATCATTGCAACCTTAGGTATCTTATATTCATTGGGTGGCGAAATGGATGAAAACTCTAGAGACCTGAGGGCTTCCTTAAAAAATGCCACCTGGGAAGATGGCAAACGAAAAGGTATGCCCGTCTTTAATATAGCCGTTGCCTTTTCAATAATGATATTTTTTGCACTCTGCATGCAATGCGGTGCCACAGTCGCGATAATTGCACAAGAGCTAAATTGGTTATGGGCGATTGGCTCATTTATAACGCTAAGCTTGATTGCTTGGATCGCAAGTATTCTAACCTATCAATCCATAAACTTTTTCCTATGAACTTTTTGGATGCCTTAATTGTAATAATACTTTGTGGCATTGCCACATGCATACTAATTTACAAATTCACTCCTATAGGAAAAATAGGCACAAACAAAAAGTCCTGTTCTTGTGGTTCAAAATGCTCAGATAAGCTGAATAAGAGATCTTAAAAAATTAAGCGGGCGCTTGAATCGGGGACTCATCGCCTGCTAATCCATCATCTTCCTTGTCAGCTGGCTCTTCAGTTTTCAAATCCTCAGAATCACTTTCTACAGATGCTTCTTCTGCAATGGAACGAGTCGCTACAATCGGTGATCGAATTTCACCAAACTCTAAGATTTCATAGACATGCTTACCTTCAATTGTCTCATGCTCAAGAAGTGCTTGAGCACAAACTTCTAAAGCTTCTCGATTCTCATTTAAAATATCTAAAGCACGTTGATGTTGGATGTCCACTATTTCGCTGATCTTGTTATCTATTTTGATAGCGGTAGATTCACTGTAATTCTGTGAACGCTGTATCTCTTGTCCGAGGAAAACATGGTCTTTATTCTCGCCTAGTGCGACCGTTCCTAGTTCCGTCATCCCCCAGTCGCATACCATGTGACGTGCTGTCTTAGTCACCATTTTAATATCACCTGAAGCTCCACTTGTGATGTCGTCAAAAACAATTTCTTCCGCACAACGACCACCCATACCACAGCAGATTTGATTCAATAGACGCTTCTTAGAATAATTCAGAAGATCCTTCTTAGGCATAAACATTGTAGATCCTAAACTTTGTCCACGAGGGATGATTGTCACTTTATAAACAGGCATTGTGCCATCATCAACTACAGCTTGAACAACAGCATGTCCCGCCTCATGAAAGGCCGTAATTTTACGATCCTCGTCATCCATTAATTTTCTTCGTTCGCGACCATAGGAAATTTTATCACGAGCTCATCAAGATCATGTGATTCGACAAATTTCTTGTCATGGCGTGCGGCTACTAGCGCTCCTTCATTTAATAAATTGGCTAAATCTGCTCCAGAAAATCCAGGTGTATTACGAGCTACATTTTCTAAGTTTACTTCTTCTGATAAAACTATCTTTTTGGCGTGCACTTTTAAAATTTCATGGCGACCATTAAGATCAGGTAAATCGATGGTAACTTGACGGTCAAAACGCCCTGGGCGTAATAAAGCACTATCTAAAACATCAGGTCTGTTAGTCGCTGCAATAATGATAACGCCTTCGTGTCCATCAAATCCATCCATTTCAACTAAGAGAGAATTCAAGGTTTGCTCACGTTCGTCATTACCGCCTCCAACACCTGCGCCTCGTTGGCGACCGACTGCATCAATCTCATCAATAAAAACAATACAAGGTGCATTCTTTCTGCCTTGCTCAAACATATCTCTGACACGAGCTGCCCCGACTCCAACAAACATTTCAACAAAGTCAGAACCACTAATTGAAAAGAAAGGCACATCTGCTTCTCCGGCGACTGCTTTAGCCAATAAAGTTTTACCAGTACCTGGGGAACCGACCATCAAAACCCCTTTAGGAATCTTACCACCTATTTTTTGAAATTTCTTAGGATCTTTAAGAAAATCAACAACCTCTCCTACTTCTTCCTTAGCTTCATCACAACCAGCAACATCTTTAAAAGTAATAGAGTCCTTATCTCGAGTCAGCATTTTAGCTTTGCTTTTCCCAAAGCTCATAGCCCCTTTGCCCGCACTCTTAAGCTGACGGACAAATAGAAAATACAAAAGAGCAACAATTAAGATAAACGGAAGAAAGCTGACTAAGACATCTTGGAGCATTGTGCTTGATTGGCGCTCATTGAAATAATTCCTCATCAATAAGAAATCTTCCTCTGTTAGGCGACCTTCGGCAAAAAAACGAACTTCTTCCTGACTATCTTCGGTGAGCGTTAAATCAGAATTATCACCATTTGACCTATAGATACCAGAGATTGAATAGCCTTCACGACCGAATGACAGATTAGGCTTCATTGTACCTTCCCAGGGTGAGATTTCTCCTGCTTCTACCTTTTCAATAACTTCACTAATGGTTAGATTTTCAACCGACAATCCTGAGTTTGGATTGGCTAAAAATAGAGCCATAATAACACCTAAAATAATCAAGTAGATGTACAAAACACGTGGCTGAAATCTTCTAGGCTTTCGTGCGTTATTATTCCCAGAATTAGAATCTTTAAAATTTTGATTGTTAAACATTTCTTTAAGTAAGTTGTTTTTCTTATAGAGTAAGTCAAACTATGAACCTATTATTCAAATAAAATAAAATAATTACTTCAACTCTTTTCTATCCAAATTTGTCGCTTATTCATAACGATAAACTCACTTCCAAGTGAAAATTTTTCTCGAAATCGATCCCCATAAATTGCACTTAACAATTGTTCCTGAAAAGTAGTACTAGCGACAAAACTAGGATTCATTCTGTGTAACCAATGAAAAAATGCCCTCCTTGTCAGCGATTGATTCTCTGACCTAAGTAGCAATCGATCTAATTTTGCTTCCAATTCGTAACATGCAGGCAATCGCTCTTTAGCTAATTCATCCAAATAATTTGCATCTTCCTCCAATAATTTCCTACTGCGCCAAGCACCCTCAGAAACATCCCTTTGCATCCACTCAGATAATTCTGGGATTATACTTTTACGGAGTTTATTTCGAAGAATACTTTGGTCATTATTACTAGAATCTTCACGCCAAGCTACTTTATGCCCTTTAAGAATATCCTTAATTGCATCTGCCTTATAGTTTAAAATCGGGCGAATATGCGTTGGGTAATTTTCAAATAAATGGACCGGTTTTGGAGCAATCAAACCTTCTATATTTGATCCACGCCCTAAACGCTGAATCTGTGTTTCCAAAATATCATCCATTTGATGTCCAAAAGCAATGACTCTTGCTTCTACATCTTTTGCAACTTTTCTCAAAAATTTGATTCGAATCTCTCGAGCATTCGTTTCTGTTTTTTTAAGCTGATGTGGCCCAGCTGAAGCGCCATAATATGGGAGCCCTAATTTCATTGCCAAATCTTCAACATATTGAGCATCTTCAGCAGAATCTCTGCCTCTCCATTCATGATTAAAATGAGCTACTATTAACTCAAGATTCATCTCTTTTTGATAAATGCTTAATAATAATAATGCAAAAACTGAATCCGCTCCACCTGAACAAGCAACGAGGACTTTTTGCCCATTTTGCGTTAAAAGGTACTGGTACACTTTAGACTCCAAGAGATAGCCCTTAGATTTAAAACTGTCTAAAATAGTTTGCATACTAATTCTTTATAAAATTAAAAAGGTATTTCGCTTAAGTAATAAACTGAAAATAATAACAATGGATTTATCCTTATTTGACTACACATTACCGAAATCACTAATTGCTCAAGAACCAAGCAAAAAAAGAAGTGATGCTCGATTATTGGTCTATAATCGAAAAAATGAAACGATAAATCATGCCCAATTTAAAGATATCGGTGATTTTCTGCCTGAAAATGTACAATTTTTCAGAAATCAAGTCTCTGTTCTTAAAGCTAGGCTATTTGGAACAAGAAAATCTGGAGGCTCAGTTGAGTGTTTATTACTCAATCCTGCCGAAGACTCTAACACTTGGTGGTGCTTGATCAAACCAGGTAAAAAAACTTTCAATGCCAAATACTTTTTTGACGAAAATCATTACGAAGCAGAGATTTTGGAAGCCAATACGCACGGCGAGTACAAGGTACACTTTAAATTATTCCATGAAAAAAATGTTTATGACTTAGCCAATGCACTAGGTAAGATGCCTCTACCACCCTATATTCAAAGAGAAAAAGTAGACATTAGAGATAACTTAGATGCCGAACGATACCAAACTGTTTATGCTGACTCCAAGAAGCCATTTGCAGCCGCTGCACCTACTGCAGGACTTCATTTTACCGATACACTTATCGATAGCCTAAAAGCTAAAGGTCATAGTTTTTTTGACCTAAGCTTAAATGTTGGCATTGGCACTTTTCAGCCAATACAAGTAAATGCCATAGAAGATCATAAAATTCATACTGAATCTTTTGAAATACATCCAGATACAATAAAAGCATTATACTCTAAAGGTAAGCAATCACGTGTTGCAGTAGGAACAACTAGTGTGCGGGCCATAGAATCATTTTATCATCAATTGTTAAAAACTCCTGAAAATAAATTACCAATTTTAAATAAACCATATTTTGCCGATACAGACTTATTTCTTTATCCACCAGCAAAGTTTCATGGTGTTGATGCCATGATTACCAATTTCCATCTACCTCGTTCCTCTTTACTTTGTTTAGTTTCAGCCTTTCTATCTCCAGACGAAACAAATGGGATAGACCTGTTGAAAAAACTTTACAATCTTGCAATTAAAAATAATTATAAGTTTTATTCTTACGGCGATGCGATGTTAATACTTTAATATTTCAAAACTTTTTAACAAGTCCATTAATTGGCTAGTAGTATCCTACAATGAGTGAAGAAGAAAATAGTACTAATACACCAATACAAATAGACTTAACGCGATTTCAAAAATTGATCGATGACACTCAGCCCATAGGTAACAGCTGTCTCAGACCTTAATACATTAGTTCCTAGTCGTGAGCCTATAAAACCTATGTCATTGAAAGCTTCATATTCATTTTTTGAAAAATCACCCTCTGGACCTACCGCATAAATGATCCTTTTCTGAACTTTATAGCGATTACTCAAATCATTCCATAATAATTTTGCATCACTTTCTAAGCTAGCCACTACTCCCAGTGCTTCATCCTTCCAATTAGATGTATACTGTGAATAAAACTGCTCAAGAGATCCGATGGGATTCATTATTGGCAAAAAAGGGCATGAACTTTGTTTACATGATTCGATTAACACAGCCTGCCATTTTTTCAACTTTGCTTCCATTTGTTCAGGGCTTAAAACAAAAGTACTATGCTCACTGAAAACGGGTATGATTTGATGAACCCCAATCTCTACCGCACGTTTTAAAATCTGATCCATCGCTTTAGGCTTAGGAATGCTCAACAGTAAAATTAATTCAGTCTTTGGCAAAAGATAACTCACTTTTCCTCTGATTAATAATTCAGCCTTTCTAGGATTTGCTTGGATAAGCTTTGTCTGATAAATTATTCCCTTACCATCCAGCACTTCAACCAAGCTATCTTCGGAAGCTCTTAATACTCGACACAGATGATGGCTTTCTTGTGGATCAAGAATAAACCTATCATCCTTAAACTCACATTCATCTGATAAAAATGCCTTATATCCTGCCATAGTGTGGTTGATTAGTGTCAAAGTTTCCTAAAATGTCGAGTTTTCAAAAATTAATTTAGAATTATTCTAATTACACTTGCTTTTTTAATTTATTCTATGATTTTTAGTTATCTATGCAGTTATCTTCAGGATATAAAACCATCTTTAATAAAGCCTTAGAAAAAAGTTCTTTAAAGCCGACTAAACAGCGTGAACATATTTTTTCTCTAATTCTCGATAAAAAAGATCACCCTACTGCGGATGAGATTTTCACCCGTTCACGAGAAACTATGCCCTCAATTTCTCTGGCAACTGTTTATAATTGTTTAGAAACCCTTGTTGAAAGCGGGCTCATTCGCCAAGTAAACTTCGAAAGAGAATCCACACGTTATTGTCCAAATTTAAAACCCCATGCTCATTTTCTTTGTAAAAATACAGGTAACATTTACGACGTAGATTTACCCGAATCACTTTTCAACACTTTGAAAAAGCACCTACCCGAGAATTTCCAAACTGAACAAATTGATATTAACTTCAATGGTTCTATCAGTCAAACTAACAACAATTCATAATTGTATATGCAATCCTTAGAAATCACTAATTTAAACGTAAGTATTGATGGGCAACCCATACTCAAAGACTTCAGCCTGAACATTCCCAAAGGCGAAATCCATGCATTAATGGGTCCAAACGGCACAGGGAAAAGCACCCTAGCCAAAGTTATAGCAGGACATGAAGATTATGAAGTGACCTCTGGAGAAATCTTACTCAATGGCGAATCCATTCTTGGAAATGAACCAGATGAAATAAGCTTAGCTGGCTTATTCTTGGCTTTTCAATATCCCTTAGAAATACCCGGTGTGAGCATTGCCAATTTCATTCGTGCAGCAAAACAAGCACGCTTACCAGAAAATGAAAGCATTAATGCCGTTGAATACTACAAAGAACTTTATGATAAAATGGATGCTCTCAAAATAGACCGAAAATTCACGGCGAGATCGCTCAATGAAGGCTTTTCCGGTGGAGAGAAAAAACGCTGTGAAGTTTTACAAATGTCTATGCTTGAGCCCGAATATTGCTTAATGGATGAAACCGATTCAGGCTTGGATATTGACGCTTTAAGAATTGTTGCTGATGGAGTGAACTTAATGCGCAGTCCAGACAGAGGCTTCCTCATTATCACTCACTACCAAAGACTTTTGGATTACATCGTCCCTGATGTTGTCCATGTCATGTACGACGGCAAAATTGTCCATAGCGGTGATGCAGAACTAGCAAAAGAACTTGAATCAAAAGGTTATGACTGGGTTAAAGATTCTTTTGTCCCATCCACAGCTCAATAACTTCTAAGACAAACCATACCAATGAGCGAATCAACAATCAAAGAACAAGAAGAAGCGATCAAAGTTGACTATGAAAAAGGTAACTTCAGCTTCCCTGAAGACTATACATATGATGCCGGTATTGGACTTAATGAGGAAACAGTAGCCTATATATCCAAAGTCAAAAATGAAGACGAATGGATCAAAGAATTCAGGCTCAAAGCTTTAGAAATCTTCAACAAAAAGCCCATGCCAACACATTGGGCGAGTAAAGACTTAGAAAACATCATTTTTGAAAACATTCGTTATTATCTTTCAAAAGGACAAAAACCTAGTCGTACTTGGGAAGAAGTGCCTGATGACGTAAAAGAAACCTTTGAGCGATTAGGCATTCCTGAACAAGAGCGAAAATTCCTAGCAGGTGTAGAAGCGCAATTTGATTCCGAGGCTGCTTATTCTAGAATGAAAGAAGACCTAGAAAAAGAGGGTGTGATTTTCGTTGGTTCCTCTGAAGGATTAGAGAAATATCCAGAGATTTTCCGCCCCTACTTTGGAAAAGTCATTCCTTCAGCAGACAATAAATTTTCCGCACTTAACAGTGCTGTCTTTTCAGGTGGTAGTTTTATTTACGTGCCTAAAGGCGTAAAATTAAAACAACCTCTTCAAGCTTATTTCAGAATCAATGCTGAAAACTTTGGTCAATTTGAAAGAACACTCATTATTGCAGATGAAGGAGCAGAAATCACCTATATGGAAGGCTGTACCGCTCCTAAATTCGAAACCGCTACTCTTCACAGTGCGGTTGTTGAACTCGTAGCACTAAAAAATGCTAAGATTCAATATATCACCGTTCAAAATTGGTCGAATAACGTCTTCAATTTGGTCACTAAACGAGCCCACGCTGAAGAAAACGCAGAAGTCAAATGGATCGATTGCAATATCGGTTCTCGTTTAACTATGAAATATCCTGGTGTAGTACTTAAGGGTCGTAAAGCCCGAGGTGAAGTATTGTCAATCGCTCTTGCTAACGATGGGCAGCACCAAGATACTGGAGCTAAAATGATACACCTTGCTGATGAAACCAGCAGTAACATTATTTCAAAATCTATCTCTATCGGCAAAGGACGCTCTACTTATCGAGGACAAGTACACATGCCAAAGCATTTGAAAAATTGCAAAAATAATACAGAATGCGATGCCCTCCTCATTAACACCAATAGTCGTACGGACACTTATCCAGCGATCACCACAAGAGGTGAAGGCAATACGGTTCAACACGAAGCCAGTGTTTCAAAAGTAAGTGCCGAACAAATTTTCTACATGATGCAGCGTGGTCTCTCAGAAGGAGAAGCTATGAGCTTAGCTGTTAATGGATTTGTCAATGATCTACTCAAAGCATTCCCGATGGAATACTCAGTAGAATTAAAACGACTCATCGACATGGAAATGGAAGGATCGGTAGGTTAATCCCAGTATTAATTTCAGCTTTATCATTCAATGAATACTACACTTAATCAACGTACCGTTATAGCCAGTGCTAATGAACCACAATGGCTACTCGATAGACGAAACTCCGGTAGCCAAAATTATTCCAATTTACCAGTGCCTTCTGCAAAAGACGCAAACTGGCGCTTCGCTTCTGTTTTGTCTGAAGACATTCATGCTTTTAACCCAGCACCTATGCCAGAAGATGATGTTAGACAATATGCATTATCTAATTCTACACTCGTAGAAGAACCGATTGCAGAACTCATTTTTGTCGATGATCATTTAATTCAATCAAAGCCACTTCCTAAAGAATTAAGCGATAAAGGCGTCTGCTTTGTATCACTTAATGAAGCAATTGAGAAACATTCCGATCTTTTGGAGCCCTATTTCTTAAAGGAATCGACAAAACTAGGCTCTCAGAAATACTTCGGACTGCACGCCTCCCTTGTTAAAGCCGGTGCCGTACTCTACGTTCCTAAAGGTGTTGAAATTAATAAACCAATTGCGGTGTATCATTGGTCTAATAAAAAAAGAGGATTGATTTGCCCACACACGCTTATAATTTCCGAAGCGCAAACAAAGGTTTCTTTAATCGAAGTCTTAGCTTCAACTACCGAAGAAAACCAAGGCTTAAATATTTCTATAAGTAATATTCAAGCCCACCCTTCAGCAAATGTTCAGAGGAAAGTCATACAAAACTTTAACTCTAAAACTCTATCCTTTCAGTTAGATTCTGCCATTGCTGATAGAGACACTCAGTTAGAAAACATTGCGATCAATATAGGTGCCGAAAAAGCTCGTTATGAAAACCAAGTTAAAATCAATGGCTCAGGGGCTCACGTCACCATGTACTCATTATCAGTTGCTGAAGGTACTCAGGAATTTGATCAAAGAACTTTACAGACTCATAATGCGCCAAACTCAGTCTCTGACTTACTGTACAAGAATGCATTATTTGACACCAGCAGAACCATTTTTTCAGGGCTAATTCAAGTTGAAGAAGGTGCACAACAAACTGATGCTTATCAAACCAACCGAAATTTATTACTCGATCAAAGAGCTGATGCCAATGCACTCCCTGGATTAGAAATCCTCGCAAATGATGTTAAATGCTCTCATGGCGCTACAACCGGCAATATAGACAGCGATGAGCTCTTTTACATGCTCAGTCGTGGAATACCTCATAGGGTTGCCATGCAATTAATTGTGCTTGGATTCTTTGAAGAAATCATTGAAAAACTAGGATCGGATTCACTCTCCGAAAATATTCGAAAGCTCCTAGAACAAAAATTTTCATCTAAAATAAAGTCATAATATCATGGATGACGATAAACGTTTACTTACACGTGCAGTAGAAGCCACATTAATTCCACAAGGTACGCCAATGGAATTAGCTAAAGGTGAAAATGTTGTGATTACCCATCGTTTAGGTGGTAACTTCACCATAATGACTGAGAATGGGATGTTCCGTATAAAAGGAAGCGATGCCGATGCACTAGGCGAAGAAATAGTTGTAAATGAGAAAAATGAAGCAATAGCACATCAAGGCCCACCAGAAATGGAGGCTTTATGGACAGTGCTAAAAAAAGTTTTTGATCCAGAAATTCCTGTCAATATAGTAGACTTAGGATTAGTCTATTCATTAGAAGTGCTAAAAGAGGAAGAAAAACACATTGTAGAGATGCAAATGACACTTACAGCGCCAGGATGCGGTATGGGACCAGCAATTGCAGAAGATGCCCAAAATCATCTAGAAACTGTGCCTGGTGTTGGAGAGGCAAAAGTTGCCATTGTATGGGATCCACCTTGGGATCAAGAAATGATCACTGAAGAAGGAAAAATGATTCTAGGACTAATCTAGATCGTTTTTTTTATTTGCATAATAACGTTAAATAGATTAGTAATTATGGATGAACTCTATAATACCTTCCTCCATCATCCAACACATAGTGGCAAGAGTATCTTTAATATTCTTATTTCAAATTGTCATGATTAACCCATTACTAGGACAAAACATAGAATTTTTATTCCATGATGGGACACAGCTAACAGAGGCTGGTTCTTTTTTTGATAATTAAAATTCTATAGCATCCTTCACCGAAAGTAATGTCATCTTATCAATGCAGGCGATGCTCGATGATAACTCTGCGAATGCACAATTAAACGGAGGTTCCGAAGGATTTGGCATCAATAGTAATGGAGCGAACGACTATACCCAAAGGATTGATAATGGTAATGGTATAGAGACGATTGTCTTTTCATTTAATACTTCAGGTATACTCAATACAATTGACCTGCGCTATATTGAAGAGTCTACAAATGAAGCCATACTATCATTCGATGGTGGGAATCAATTTAACCTTAATACAGAAACTGCACTGAGTGGTCAGGACGATTTTACAATCAACGTAGCATTCGTAGCAGGCCAACTAATATCACTCTATATAAGTCCTGAAGCGAAAGCTAATGAGAATTTTGCTTTGGAATCTATTAGCATACAAATCCCTGAAAACAATGCAGCCATTTTAGGAATATACTGTTTCATCTTGTTATTTGTATCCTGTAGAAAATTCTCATAATACTAAGTTATATGATATTTTTCGTATGATTAATTTTTCCAATTGCATCTCTGAAAATATAAATAATACTCAGACGAGTGACTGATTATTTAACGATAAAACAACTCCAAGCTTTAGATCAATCTTCTGAATTAGCTTTTTCTGGGATCTATTTCATTAAGCGTAAACTGACTAAAACAACCAAAAACGGAAACCCCTATTTATTATTAGAATTTTCTGATGCCAGCGGAACTTTTGTCACTAACATATTTAATAACAGTAGCGCCTATCCCACACTTGATGATATTTCTGAAGGTAGCTTAATCAAAATCCAAGGAACTACTCGATTTTATAATAATCAAATCTCCCCTGATATTTATTCAGTGGCACTTTTTTCATTGGAAGAAGCAACTGAACAAGGAATCGCTCAACAATTAATCGAAGTACCACCAGAAAGTGAGTCGTATCTTTGGGATGAACTAAGCCAAGGCATTGAACAAATCAAACACCCTGCCTTAAAGGCAACCGTAGAGCACGTTATCCAAAGTCATGAATCTGCATTCCGAAGTGCTTCTGCCGCTATTGCGATGCACCATGCTTATCGCCATGGATTATTGGAACATACTGTTCACATGATGCAAATCGGACTATCTTTATTACCCATATATAAAGAGGTGGATTTTGATCTAGCGATTGCCGGAATTATTCTACATGACATCGGAAAAATAGAAGAATATGAGGGTGAAATTGCGACAAAAACTACACGATTAGGCATCCTGCAAGGGCATGTTGTTTTAGGCTACAAAATCGTAAGGAAAGCAGCTATTATTTCAAAACTGAGTGACGACTTAACGGAACGTTTAGAACATATCGTACTCAGTCATCAAGGAGAAAAAGAATGGGGTGCCGCCGCTATGGCTGCAACCCCAGAAGCTGTATTTGTTTCTATGGTAGATAATCTTGATGCGAAGATGGGGATGGTTCAGAGAACTCTTCGCAATGCCCCAGAAAATGCCGAGTTTTCCGATTACTTACCCGGATTGAAAACAAAACTCTTACTGACTCCGCCTCTTAAGGAAAAGTAAGCAAGTTAGTCCTTATTAGGTTTTAAACTTGGAAAGAGGATTGTATCACGGATGCTCTCTGCCCCAGTTAGCAAAATGATCAGTCGATCAATTCCTAAGCCCATACCACCTGCTGGAGGCATTCCATATTCTAAGGCAGTCAAAAATTCAGTATCCATATCCTGAACTTCTTCACCTACTTGAGCCGAGAACATTTCTCTTTGTATCAGTGGATCATTTTGTTCCGAGTAAGCCGGTGCAATTTCTTGCCCGTTAATACATAATTCAAAGACATCAATTGTTGTTGCATCTGATTCAGTAATCTTAGCCAGAGGACACAATTCTTTAGGAATATGAGTGACAAAAGTTGGCTGGATCAAAGTAGGTTCAATCAATTTCTCAAATACATTATTTGTAATTTCATAATCCTCTAGGTCTGGATTGACCTGTATTCCTAATGCATCGGACTTTTTTAATTTTTCCTCTTTGGATAAATCAAACCAAGTGGCATCGCCAGTCGCCTCTTTAACAAGTTCTTTATAAGCTACTTCTCGCCAATCGCCACTTAAGTCGATCTCTGTTCCATCGGGCCTTTTTATGGTTAAACTTCCAATGACTGTCTCTGCTACGTGCTGTATCAAGCCTTTAGTTAAGTCCATCATGCCGCGAAAATCCGTATAGGCTTGATATAGTTCAAGCATAGTGAACTCAGGATTATGTCTTCGTGACAAACCTTCATTACGAAAAACTCGACCGATCTCAAAAACCTTCTCCTCACCTGCAACAAGCATTTGCTTCAAATATAATTCTAAAGCGATTCGTAAATAAAACTGACAATCCAAAGCATTAAAATGCGTCTCAAAAGGTCTAGCAGCAGCTCCCCCTGCTACAGATTGCAAAACCGGTGTCTCCACTTCTGTAAAGCTTAAGCTCCACAAGTAAGTCCGCATAGCTTGTATGATTTTTGACCGTTGTTTAAAGCGTGTTCTTGATTCTGGATTTACAATTAGATCCAAGTAACGCTGACGATATATCTTATCATCATCTGTCAAACCTGCCCACTTTTCAGGAAGTGGTCTTAAAGATTTAGAGACCAAGGTGTAGGAAGTCGCACGAACAGTGATTTCATCTGTTTTAGTTTTAAATAAACGCCCTTCTACTCCAATAATATCACCACGATCTAATTTTTTAAAGTATGTGTTGTATTCTCCTTCGGGCAATTCATCACGAGTCACGTAACATTGAATCTGCCCAGCGCTGTCTTGAAGCTTAATAAAACTTGCCTTGCCCATAATACGAAAGGCAATGATACGACCTGCTACCTGAACAATCGGCTGTTGATCATCCTCTAAGTTTTCATCGTATTGAGCACGAGCCTGCTCAGAAGAAAATTTCTGCTCAAAATTTGCTAAAAAAGGATTTCTTCCTTCTTTAATTAAGCCATCAAGCTTTTCTAAACGAACCGCATATAAGTCATGCGTATTATCATTATTTTCGTTATTATCGTTCATTTTGTATTGTCGTAAATTTTACCGATTCCTATTGTTGGATAACTATTCAAATAGTTTTTTACATATACAATAAATAAAGCAATATCCTAATTAAATTGATGAGTCAGCAAGATTATTTTATCACTAAAGTTCAAGAAGCACCTGAAAATAAACTTTTCCGCTTTAGCCTCAGTAAAATACTCTTTGACCAAGAGCAATACGACGAAGCGATACCTCATTTAGAGAAATGCATTCAACTTCAAGACGATTGGATGCTTGCTTATATTTTATTGGGGAAGTCACTAATCCACTGTAACCAAGCTAATAAAGCCAATAAAGTTAAAGGCATTTTAGAAAAAGCACTCAAACTTGCTATAGAACAAAATCATGATGATCCAAAGAGCGAAATACTAGGACTTCTTGATCACTTTAAGGATTAATTAATATGCCTTTGACGCAAAAATATCTCAATTGGCATGATGCACTTATCCCACAGGTGAAACAGATCCTATTGGGTGAAATAAACGAAAGCTCTCAAGTTATAGACTTAAGCCATCTCCTTGTCATCATTCCAACAGCCAAGTCAGGCAGGCATTTATTAGAAGCACTTAGCACAGACCCGTTAACGATTAACAAAGGTCTTTTAAGTCCTAAAATAGTAACTCCAATACAATTCCTTGAATTAGAATTATATGAAGATGAAAAAGCTAGCGATGGACAATGCATATTCACTTGGGTTGAAGCATTAGAAATAGCAAAAAAGCATTCCATTAATGCTATCTTTCCAAATACCTTCCCATTTAGTGATACTTTAAAACTCTCTAATGCAAAACGCTTTCATAAGTTGCGCAAAGAGATTGGAAGTGAAGGCTTTGATCTGTCAGAAATTGCAACCATTTGTGTCAACCTAGGCATTGAAGTCGAACGATGGAAACAATTAGCACAATTAGAGAAAAGTTACTACGCCTTACTCAACCAAAAAAACCTAATCGACCCGATCACTCTCAACAAAAAAACTGCTGAAGAATACCAACTTGATTCAACAATTTCAAAAATCATCCTTGTCGCGACACCTAATCCAAAACCATTGCCATTAAAAGCACTGCAATCTTTGGAATCAACGACCCCTATTGAAATATGGATAAACGGTCCTAAAGAAGGGCTATTTAATGAATGGGGAATTCCTTTACAAAAAGCATGGGAAGAGAGAACACTTGATTTCAATCAGTGGAATCAACAAATAGTCCGCGTTAACAATGCTTTAGAAATACCAGAAAAGCTCAAAGAATGTGTGAAAGATGCGCCTGTTGAATCTCTACAGATTGGGCTTTTAGATCCTAATTTAATTTCTCCGGTTAGTAATTATTTTACCTTAGAATCAATTGCTTTCCATAATCCCGAAGGAATAAATCTTAGCCAAAGTGCAATTGGGAAACTTATGATAAGCCTGATTCGCATTCAAGATTCTCAGAATATAAATGAATTCAAACAATTACTGCTTAATCCATATTTCTATAGATACACCCAATCAAACATAGCTGTAGAAACTTTATTTAAAGATATCGATCACCTATTTTCCAAACACTTAACTTATACCTTAAAAGAACTTAAAAAACAGGCGGAGTTCTCTCAAAATCAAAACCTTATTGATGTATTAAAATGCATAGAAATATTTTTGTATCCGTCCGATAGCAAAAGCAACAAGCCGACAAATTTTGCAGAATGGTTTAGCCAAACTCTCAATAAATTTATTGAAGGACATGGTTTAATCGAGAGCGATACCCATCATAAAAATATATCTGACTGCATAAATAGCACAATAGAGGAAGCGATCGCATCAGAAAATTTATTTTTAAAACACAAGCTATCCTCAAGGAAAGAAATTTTATTGGACACCTTGAATAAGCAGAAGCTTTATCAAGAGAGAGAGAGAAATGCACATGATTTATTTGGGTGGCTAGAGCTCTTATGGCATGATGCACCTCACAGCCTTATCTGTGGTTTCAACGAAGGCATAGTCCCAAGAGCTAACCCCATTGATTCCTTCCTCCCCGAAAATCTTAGAAAAGAATTAAGGATGCAAACCAATGAAGCTATTTTCGCTAATGATCTCTATTTATTTGAAGCTCTTTGCCGAAGAAGGCATCAAAAAGAAAACGGTAAAGTCACACTATTTGTTCCCGAAAGCGATGGAGAAGGTAACCCACTTATGCCTTCAAGAATACTTTTCCAAATTCCTGAAGATCAATTAGCCAACATAACTAAAAGCATCTTACTCACTAAGACGAAAAAACCAGGATTTGAGGACCACCAACCTGCTTGGATCATCAATCAATCAAAACCCTGTCCTCTGCCCAAAAGCTTTTCCGTTTCTAAGCTGAAGGACTATTTAAAATGCCCATTTCGGTTTTACTTAAAACATATTTTAAAAATACGAATTGAAAACTTTGATGAACGTGAAATGAGCCCAAGTACCTTCGGCAGTCTTTTTCATAAAGTAGTAGCTCAATTAAAAGGAGAAAATCTTTCAGGTACTATGGATGAAGCTAAATTCATAAAAGACCTAGAAGCTAAAGCGGAACGTGCACTAACAAGAGATTTCGGCTTCAATCCCTCTTTCGCTTTGCAAATACAAAAAGAAAATCTGCATGATCGTATAATAGCCTTTGCTCAATCACAAATTCAATCACTACAACCCAATCAAACATTAGAGATTATTGATACAGAAAAATCATTCTCTCTAAACATTGATGAATTTACGATAACAGGCTCCATAGATAGAATTGATTTCATTAAGGGCCAAAAACGCATCATCGACTATAAAACAAGCAGTAGCCCTAAAACTCCCAAGAGCGAACACTTAAGTTCAGCAAATACAAAAAAAGAGCCCAAGCACTTGCCAGACGAAGCTTATCATAACGTTAACGGTAAGAACTATTATTGGAGCGACCTTCAATTACCCTTATATTGTTTGTCAGAAATCTCAAATGAGAATCCAGGGTTCCCTGAATTATATTATTATAATATCCCTAAATCTTCTGAAAAAACTGCCCTTAGTCTCTGGGATGATTTCACCCCAGAAGATTTAGAAGCCGCAAAACAGTGCACTAGAGCGATTTTGAACTGCATAAAAGAAGGTAAGTTTTGGCCACCAAATGAACAATTAGAACCAAGTATGGATGACTTCGCAGACTTATTCCCAGATGGAATAAAAAAAGCTGTAGATGGATCTGTCTTTGAAAATTATAAATTCTGTCAAGAATGAGCGAAGAAACAACATTTATGAATAAAGCCCTGTTTGCTTCTGCTGGAACAGGAAAGACCTTTCAATTGACCGATCGTTTTATTTATATTCTGCATCATACTTTAGAACCTGAGAAAATCATTGCTCTGACCTTTACCCGAGCTGCCGCTGGAGAATTTTTTGAAAAAATAGTAGAAAAGCTCTACCTCGCTTGCACTGATAAAAATGAAGCAGATGAACTCTCAGAACGTTTAGGAATCAGTGCGGATCAGAACCACTATAAGAAACTCATAAAAATTATACTTCAAAAATTAAATCGGCTAAATCTTCAAACACTCGATAGCTTTTTATACAAAATCCTCAATTGCTTTGGCCCCGAAATAGGACTCACGGAATCCTTACAATTACTCAGTGAAAATTCACGAATACTCTGTCAGAAAACTGTAAGAGATTCAATTATCCATGAATTCAACCAATCCGCAGGTAATAGCAAATCACTGAAACAATTTTGGCAGGCATTCAAACAATCCAACTATGGCGAAAGCAATAACTCTATTGATAAAACTATTCGCAATTACATAGACAGTATTCAAGAGCTTCACCTAGAAGCCCCTACTGCTGAAAAATGGGGTTCGACTAAGACAATTTGGGCAGATCAATACCCATGGATTGATTCAGCCCTCATCAATTGGGTAGAGCTCTCCGAGCAGTTGATTGCTGAAATTCCGAAAGCTTCAAGTAAAAGTGAACGCAATTCATTTTTATCAGGGGCAAAATATATTGCAAATTTTCCGAATAATAAAACACAACCAGTGCTTATTGAAAGAAGCATAAAAAAATTTGAAGCCTTAGGAAAAGGCAAAGCCCTTATTAAAGTTGGTAAATCTGATATCTCAATTGAGGGAACACTCGCTAAAACACTTTATGAATGCGTAAAAAATATCTTTAATTATTATATAAGGCGATCCACCGATTCCACACAAGGTACTTTTAAAATATTAGAAATCTACAACAAGGCATATGATAAGCAAATAAGGCAAACTGGGAAAGTTACCTTCTCTGACTTAATCCATATTCTAAATCCTAAATCTTCAATTTCCCCTTTTAATAATCAAAATGATTCGGTTAGAGATCTGCTTTATTACCGGCTAGATGCACGCTATGATCATTGGCTATTTGATGAATTTCAAGACACTAGCCGGCCTCAATGGGAAATCATTAAAGATTTGGTAGATGAGGCTATCCAAGATGATGAGCGAACTGCCTTCTTTGTCGGGGATACAAAACAATCACTTTATCTTTGGCGAAATAGTGATGACAGATTATTTCAGTCAATCTGCGAATACTACAAAAATACTATAGCTAAACCCGACAAGCTTTCTGAATCTTATCGATCAGCACCGGCTATCATGGATGCGGTCAATAGTGTCTTTAATAATCCTCAAGCAATCGAAGAATACTATGGAAAAATCACTAGTGAGCGCTGGTTCAATGCTTGGGAAAAACATTATGCATCTGAAAAAACCCAAGATGATAAGGGATATGCCGCTTGGCTTGATATCAGTAAAAACGCCACAAATGACAAAGAATCAAGCGTCTTAAATATTCTGAAAGGGCTTAAAGAGAAATCTGACAACTTAAGTATCGGTATACTTGTAGGGAAAAATTCAGAAGCCGTTGAACTATCATATTTTCTAAGGGAACAAGGCTTAGGTATACCTATCCGTATTGGTTCATCGTTATGGCCAGCAAAAGACAATGCCGCAGGAGTAGCCCTCCTTTCGATGCTTAAATATTGCATCCATCCATCTGATGAAAAGTCTAAGCAATATTTAGGACTGATTGATGCTTCCACAAATAATGATTCTTTAATCCGTATAGTTGACGAACTTAGACCCCATGCGAATGCCATGAGGTCGGCCCAGTTAGTCCTCAAGTTTTCACAAGCACTCATCAAAAAACTATCTTCCGACGACAAGAGGCACAGGAAATCCTTACAATATCTAATTGAGAACGCAGAAAAATTTGACCAAGAAGAAATCCCTTCAATCAAAAATCTGATCAGTTATTTAGAAAACTTTAGTTTAAATGATAACCAGGAAAGCAGTGTAGTCACTGTAGAAACAATACATCGCTCTAAAGGCCTCGAATATGATGTCGTTATATTTATTAATAATGATAAAATAAATTTCACAGAGAAAAACATAAAAGCATACAGAAATAAGGATCAAGAAATTCAATGGATATTGGAGCCTTTTAAAAAAGATGTGATGCAATCACTGAATAAAACTTCTGAATTTTTAGCGCAAACACAGCAAGAAAATCAATTTTCTTCACTCTGTAAATTATATGTGGCTATGACTCGAGCGAGGAAAGCACTCTATATGATGAGCGACCTAAGCTCCTCTCAAAGCAATACCCCAGTTGATTTTCTCAAAACCTACTTGAGCGATAGCTCTGAAGAAAAAGAACTATTTCCAAATCATAATTTCTCAGTGCTTTGGGAAACAGGTGATGTAAATTGGCACAACTCACTGAATAAAAATGTGCCACTTGATACTACTTCAAAGAATGGAAACAATGAGCCTCTTATTCCATCCTTTCAACCAACACACCAGCGCTTAAGTGACTTCATCCCTTCTAAAGAATCTAAGAGTGCACATCTATCCTTAATATATAAAAATGCTTCTGGCAAAAAGTTCGGACAGTTGGTTCACGATGCATTTCAGCAGATTGATTGGTATGATAGCGCAATACCTTTTGAGTCTCAGATAAATAAAAAAATAGAAGCTTCAACCTTGGAGCCTTTAAAAACATGCTTTAAAGAAAAAAATATACAGGAATTTTTCACGAAACCAGATACCCCATGTATTCTTTGGAAAGAAAAAGCATTCACACTTTCAGAAAAGCAAATTTTAATTAATGGTATTTTTGATCGTGTACATATTTTTCTCGATAAACAAAATCGTTTTGAAAAAGCCCAAATTATTGATTTCAAAACCGACCTGATTAGTGAAAATTTTAAGCTATCTCAAGCGATAGAAACACATGAAAAACAACTTCAATCTTATCAAAATGCAGTCTCGAAATTACTCAATTTAGATAAAGCAAAGATTGAGACTTATTTATTGTTCACTTCAGTAAAAGAAATACATCAAGTCCATTAAAGAGAACTTTTCTTCATTTTATCAACTGACGAATGGTTGATTTAAGCTCAAGCAATGCAAGCCCCCTCCTTCTCGTATAATTTCTAAACAGTTAAAGCCAATGACTTCCCTATCAGGAAAACAAGTTTTAATTACTGATAAGGCCTCTTTGTCTTTTGCTTGAGCAAAACAAGGGACAATAACAGCCCCATTAAGTACAAGATAGTTCACATAGCTAGCTGATACCATTACATCGTCCACATAAATTGGATCAGGAATCGGTAACGCGTGATACTCATAGCCTTTTAAAACACCCTCGGCATAAGTATTCAACTGAGACTCTATTTGCTTTAATGGAATAAAATTAGGATTTTCCTCATTAGATTCACTTGCATAAATAATACGATGATTTGGTGCAAAACGAAGGATATTGTCAATATGCCCATCAGTATCGTCATTATGTAAGCCATCTTTAAACCATAAAGTTGATACAATACCAAATGATTCATGCAAATATCTATCCCAATCAATGGACTCATTCCCTATAATACGATTAGGATTTTGTAACACATTCTTTGTCGTGCACAGTATGCTTTCTCCATTCACTTCTATTGCACCGCCTTCAAGTATATGAGGATGACAGATATTTCCTATATTCAATCGCTTACTCAACCATTGAGGCACACCATTGTCTTTTTTAAATAAATCAAATTTTCCGCCCCATGCATTAAAAAGCCAATCGCTTGACATTAGCCTACTATCATCTTCATTCTTAAGAAAAATAGGTCCATAATCCCTAATCCAAACATCATCTGTTTCATAAGCATGAAGTATGATTTCATTTTTATGCTCTTGGCGATTGAGCCAACGATTTAAATTTGGCTGCTCACTTTTTGAACATAGTATGTTTACTTTTTGAAAATCAGAACAGAGCAAATATAATTCTACAAAACGGCTCTGAACTGTTTCTAAATAACCTTCCCATAAATCCTGCCTTGTTGTCCATGCAAACCAAACAGCTTCTTGCTGTTCCCATTCTGCGGGCAGTCTATATCCTTTATTTCTTTCCAAAATGCTCACTCATTTAAAAGCAGATTTAATCTAAAAAATGCTTAGTGATTGATTGGTATTTTTCCGGTCTTCTATCTCGGAAAAAAGGCCAGTTTTTACGCATATCCTCTAAAGTATCTAAATCGCATTTCACTAACATCGATTCTATTTCATCAACCGATGCACGCTTTAAAATAGTGCCGTACATATCAGCAACAAATGATTGCCCCCAAAATTCTGTATTTTGTTCGATGCCTACTCGATTCGCACTGACAACATAACAACTATTAGCAATAGCATGACCTACTTGAACAGATTCCCAAGCGTTGTGCTGTCTTTCGCCCCACTCTTTCTTTTCAGAAGGAAGCCAACCGATGGCTGTTGGATAAAAAAGAATTTCCGCTCCTTTTAAGGCCATTAAACGCGCGGCTTCAGGAAACCATTGATCCCAACATATCAATACGCCTATTTTGCCAAATGCCGTATCCCATACAGGAAAATCTTGATCGCCAGGGGTGAAATAAAACTTTTCTTCAAACCCAGGATCTTGAGGAATATGCGTTTTCCGATATGTTCCCAAATGTGACCCATCACTATCCACAACAATTGCAGAATTATGGTAAATAGCTGAAGAACGCTTTTCAAAATAGGCTGCTATAATAACCACTCCTAATTCTTTTGCTAATCTAGAAAAAATTTCAGAGGTTTCGCCAGGAATAGATTCTGCTAAATCAAAATTTCGAGTATTTTGCTCACTGCAGAAATAACTCGTATTAAATAACTCCTGAGTGCAGATAATTTGCGCTCCCTGATTTGCCAATGCCTTTATCTGCTCAAGGGTAAACTCTAGATTTTCCTGCTTAGAGCCAAAATCTTTTCCCTGTATTAAACCAATGGAAACTGAACCACGTTTATCTGTCATATTTCCCATAAAGCGTCTAATGATTAAGTTTAGAAAACAACTTTATTTAAAGGATACTCAACGATCCCTTCGGCTCCGCGTGATTTAAGTTCAGGAATGATTTCGCGGACAATGGTTTCATCAATTATTGTATCAATTGCCACCCATTTTTCATCTGTAAGTTTATTAATCGTCGGCTTTCGTAAAGACGGTAGATCCGCTAAGATTGACTCTAATTTATCAATCTCAATATTTAACTTCAATCCTACTTTAGAAGCTGACTCCAAGGCCGATTTCAAAAGCAAAGCTAAGGTTTCAATTTTCTTCTTCTTCCAAGGATCTTTCAAAGCTTCTTTATTTGCGACAAACACTGTATTAGTTGTCATTAAAGTGTCTACAATACGCAATTTATTAGCTCTTAGTGAATTTCCAGTTTCTGTAAGATCTACGATAGCATCAACCAAATCAGGTACCTTCATTTCAGTCGCACCCCAAGAAAATTCCACATCTGCACTCACTCCATTTTCTTTCAAAAAGGCATTAGTTGTATTAACGATTTCAGTAGCGATACGTTTACCTTCTAAATCCTTAACTGTTTTTACTTCCGATGCTTCTGGTACACAGAGTACCCAACGAGATTTTCTATTTGAAGCACGGCTATAAATTAAATCACAAACTTCAACGACATCTGAACTATTTTCTTTAACCCAATCTTGTCCAGTAAGACCACAGTCAAAGTAACCATTCTCTATATAACGGCTCACCTCTTGGGCTCTTAAAAAACGACCATCCAATGTTGGGTCATCAAATGAAGGGCGGTAAGAACGACTGCTCTTCGTAATTTGATAGCCCGCTTTAGCGAATAATCGAATTGTAGATTCCTCTAGGCTCCCTTTGGGTAAGCCCAACATTAATTTATTTTCACTGTCCATTATCTATATAATATTTCTAGTTAAAAATACCTACAAGCTATTTTACTATATATGTAAACAAAAAAGCCCTTTTCTAAAAAAGGGCTTCGTAGTAAAGATTGTTTAAGTCAATTACTTAGATGCACCACAAGATGACTTTTTCTCAGATGTAGGACATGCGCTGCAAGCTGATTTCTCTTTTTCGCAGCAACCTTGACTATCCTTAGAACAGCAACTCTTTTCAGCGACTTTTTCTTCTGAATGGTCATGATTTGTTCCGCATCCAGCACACCCTGCATAAGTGAATGAGCATAAACTGAAAAATAGTGTAATAATAATTAGTTGTTTCATAATGTTGTATAGATATATTTTGCTATTAACATACCAATAAAAAATGATTTGTCGATCGATAAAGTAATATTATGCTACCTTGGATTTCAGAAACTCAATTCCCCTTATACTTAGCTCCAATGGCTCGGTTTACTGACACCGTCTTCAGGCAGTTATGCAAAGAACAGGGTGCAGATGTCATGGTGACTGAATTTGTACAAGCTGATGCCATCATTCGGGGCGATGATCGTTTGTGGGAAACCGTTGATTTTACAGAATCTCAACGACCAATGGGCGTACAGATATTTGGGTCGAATCCAGAATCTATGGCAGAAGCAGCCAAACTCATTTACCATAAGATTAAGCCTGATTTCATCGATATTAATTTCGGTTGCCCTGCAGACAGGGTAATTTGCATGGATGCCGGATCCTCATTATTGCGTAATCCAAAAAAGCTGGGCACCATCACACAAAAAGTAGTTGATGCAGTGCCCGAAATTCCCGTGACCGTAAAAATCCGCATTGGCTGGGATGATAACTCTATTATTGCTACTGAAATTGGCCATATTGTTGAAGATGTAGGCGCTAAAGCACTGACGATTCATGGACGTACAAAAGTTCAGGGATATCGGGGCGATGCCAATTGGTCTGTAATTGCAGAAGTTGCCGAATCTATAAAGATTCCAGTAATTGGCAATGGTAGTATTACTACTGCAAATGAGGTTTTGCGTATCAAAAATGATACAAAATGTGCGGGAATCATGATTGGGAGAGCTGCTCTTGGTTATCCTTGGATTTTTAGGGATATCAAATTTACTTTAAAACACGGTATCCTTCCCGAGCCTCCGAGCATGAAAGAACGCTGGGCGACGATCATTGAATTTACTGAAAACATTATGGCACGAAAATATCAAAAAAAACGCCATAATGATATTAAATGGATGAGACCTAAAATCATTGCCCTAACAAAAGAAATGCGAGGCTCGAGGAAAGTTCGTACAGAACTCGGAAAAGTCGTTCAAATCGAAGATTTAAAAAACTTAGCCGAGCTTCATATTTCTCACTATGGAAATAGTGAATAAGCAACAAATTTAGATTATGATACGAATACTTTTCTTATGTATGGGAAATATATGTCGCTCACCTGCAGCACATTGCGTATTTCAAGAAATGGTTAATAAAGCAAATCTTGCAGATAAATTCTACATCGATTCTGCTGGCACAATTGGCTACCATCAAGGACATGAACCCGATGGTCGTATGCAAGATGCATTAAGAAAAAGAAAAATTCCAATCATTGGACAATCAAGAAAAATCAATAAAACAGATCTTGAAGAATTTGACCTTATCTTGGCAATGGATAATTCAAACTTAGTGGATGCTCAATCCCTAGATGCAGGAGGCATATGGAGTAAAAAAATTAAATGCTTCGCCGAATACTGCTCAGACATAAATATTACAGAAATTCCAGACCCTTATTATGGCTACGACAATGGATTTGAAACCGTTCTTGATTTAATTGAAGATGGTTGCCAGAAATTGTTGATTGATTGCCAAAAAGAACTGAACATTTGAAATCTATTATTTTCTAGATGTTTTCTTCTTCCTCTTTAATAGCTTTTTGACCTTCATTCGTTGGTCTTCACGAACAATATATCCAATACATTTTTTTGTCCCACATAAACAAGGGTGATCCAGAAAATGTTCCATATCATAGCCATAGTCATAAGAAAGCTCTTCTCCTTCTTGGATGTCTTTGATTGAGTAAATCCAGATTTCTCCATCATCATTGACCGCTTCACAATTTCCTTCACAAGAATGGTTGATATAACGAGCTGGGTTTTTATCCACTCTTCCATCAATATCCCACTTCTCATTCAATTCAAAAATATAGACTAAGCCTTGCCCTGTTTTTTGTGCTGATTCTTCCCATTCAAGCGCACGCTTAGAGGATTCTTTCTTAGATATCTTCTCTCCTACATACTCAATGACTCGAGAATTTTTCGAGATGAAGCACTTAGCAAAGAGCCCCTGATTATGAATTGATGAATTCTTTTTTTTGTATAATTTTTCCACCACTATAAAAGTCCCTAGTTCCGAAGTAACTAAAATTCTGTTTTAAGATGTCGAACCATTAAATTACTTAAGGCTAATTTAGGTGATTTCTTATCGTATATAATCGCATGTAGTTCATCCAATATCGGAGTGTATAGATCATCTCTTCTTGCAATCTGATAGAGGCAATCGACCGCTACAAAGCCCTCAACAACCGTTTTCTGTCCGCTAAGAATTTGTTCTGCTGATATACCTTTGCCCAAAGACTCACCAAAAGTACGATTACGGCTCCATTCACCAAAAGAAGTAGCGATAAAGTCGCCAAATCCACTCAGCCCATAGAAAGTTTCTTTTCTACCGCCCAGAGATTTCCCCATACTCACCATTTCATTAAGCGCACGAGTGACATAAGCAGATTTTGCATTGTCGCCCAATTTTAAGCCATCACACAAGCCTGCTCCAATTGCATAAATATTTTTCAATATACCACCATAGCCTACACCTTTTAGATCGTCAGTGAGATATATTCTTAATTTATCATTACTGATACTTTCTTGTATTGTTTCCATTGTAGGGGAACAAATCTCAACAGCCAAAGATAAAGCAGTCGGACCTTCAGCTGCAACTTCACTAGCAAAACTTGGACCAGATAAGATGCCAACAGGCGTATTTGGAAAATATTCACGTACGACCTCATAAGGCATCTTAAAGCTATCTTTTTCTAAGCCTTTAGACAAAATTACGATCAACTTAATATGCTCATGCCCTTTTGTTTCATTAATGATTCGCTCGCATATCGCTCTCAAGCCTTTAGCAGGACAAGCAAGAAACACTAAGTCTGCCTCCATTAAAACAGGTTCCAATTCGTAACCAATTTGCAAAGATTCTGGTAGCTTAAATCCAGATAAATAATCTGCATTTTCACGGCTAGATGTTAGTTGTAAAGCCTGTTCAATTCGTCTCGGCGCTATGCTTACACTATGACCACACTTTATAAGGTGCAATGCTATTGCTGTTCCCCATGCTCCTGCTCCTAAAACACAACTATTCATTTGGGTAAGTCCTTTCTATTACTGAATTTTTATATTCTTGAAATGATTTGGTGACATTCTCCGATAAATTACCAAAAGGATGCACAAAACTAGGAACACCCTTTGTCGATAATCCTAAAAGGTCATTAGAAACCAATATTTGTCCATCACAATTATTGCCACTGCCGATTCCAATTAATGGAATCTCTATAGACTGACTGATATTTTTAGCCACATCACCGTCTATCATTTCTCCAATAATAGCGAAACAACCCGCATCCTCTAAAGCTTTGGCATCTTCTATTAGTGCTTTCGCTTCTACCTCTGTTTTCCCGAATTTTCGGTACTTACCTAAATTTTTAATTTGTTGAGGCAATAAGCCAATATGACCTAGAACTGGAATCCCTGAATCCACTAGATTTTTGATCGTTGGAGCTATGGATATGCCTCCTTCAATTTTTACAGCAGAAGCACCTGCCTGAATTAATTTCCGACAAGCTTCAAAAATATTTTCATACGCATCGTGACTATATCCATACGGAACATCACTGACCAACATTGCCTTTGTCTCAGCCCTGGAAACTGCCGATGTGTGATGCAACATCATTTCTAAAGTAACATTTATCGTTGTTTCAAAGCCGAGCAATGTAGTTCCAACGGAATCTCCTACGAGAAGCAAATCCATACCAGCTTGATCGGCTAATTCTGCCATTATGGAATCATATACGGTTGTCGCAACAATCGGACGTACAGATTTTAAAGTTTGGATAGTTTGGATGTCAGTATTCACAATTAAAAAAATCAATAGCTAACGTTTATTTGAAAATTGTCGAACATTTGATTTCTCCAAATAAGTAATAAAAGCGAACCAGCTGTCCACATAATCCTCAATTCTATATAATAATTCAGCTTTCCAATAATATGCGTATTTTGGAGGATTATTCATCGTTAATATATGTTCAACATATATTAATGCCTTCTCATAGTTTTTTGCATGAATTTCTTTTTTCATTAAAACCACACCCATTTCAAGATCTGGATAGTTTTGTAAGAAAACTCTAGGGATATATTTTTTATCCTCATTTACTTGGTAGTTATCGATTCTTTCATGAGGAATATTTTTTTTCAAAAGAAATAGAGCATTAACAAAATTTGCTAATTCTTTTTCTTTAATCGCTTCTAGTATGGGAATATCGAAAATGTCACCTTCATACTTCGCAATATAGTTATCGTACTTTTCAAAAAACCCTTCTTCAAGTAAGCGTTTCAGAAATTGAAATTGTGTACTTCTATTTGATAAAAAAAATCGATCTATCGAATTAATTCCTACGTATTCCTGAAAATCTAAACTATTTAGTGAGAGTGCAAATTCCACAACATATTCGTTAGCAAAAAAAGACAGTTTTTCTAGGCTCAAAAGCAATTCATAATTATTTTTTGAATAATAAATAAGCGCCATATAATCTTCAATTTTCTGCAAAGGGTTTTGCTTGAAGTAAGCCACCCAAAAACTAATTGCTAAATTTAAATCATAGTCAGATAGCAAATAACCAAAATGCAAATAGACTTTTGGGTTATTTCGATCGAAGAAAGCTGCTTGATATAATATTTTTTTAATTGCTTCGTCATTTTGTTTTGATTCCAGCAACTGGTAGGCTCTTAAAAAATATTTACTTGGATCTGCCTTAGGAATAAGGGAATCTTTTTCTGCAATGTCTACTACAGAAAGACTCTTAAAGTCTACATTTTCATCGTATTTATCGGCATAACTTAAGCGATAGCCTATATCAGAGAGTAACGGTTGGTTGGAAATGGAAACGGACACACAAAACATTCCGACACATAACCAAAAAACGCCGATCAATTGACAAAATCCTGCACTAAAAATAGAGATACGGTTCTCTTCATTTCGCAAACTCAACTGAAGGAAAATGAGCATCAATAAAAGTAACCCAACACTCAGACCATTGGATAGCATGAGAAAGTGTGTGAGAAAAACCATGACAACTAATGCATAAAAAAAGCGATGGCGTATTTTAGATTGTTTCAAGTTTCGAAAAAAATCAGAAAACCAATGATAAAAAAATAAGATTAAAGCGGCTATTCCGATAAATCCAAAATCCGAAAAATAAGCTAGAATATCTGAACTCCGATAAGAAAAATCATCTTTAAAATATTCTAGCGGAGATAATTGAGGCAAAATTGAATGAGCAGTCGATATACCATTTCCAAAAATATTGAGCGTCTTAAATGATCCGACAACTAGCCACCATATCTCTTTTCCTCTGGCAAAATAAACCCTCCAAAATCGTAGACAAAAACATCCCACCATACAGGATTTAAATAGAACCCTATACTGAAGCATGTTAATAAGAAAATCCATGTGAACAATTTTTGAAGTAATGGCCTACCCCTAAGGTACAAGCGGACAATTAATAAAAAAGCCCCAATAAATAAAAGTGTATAATAAAAAAAAGCCTCATTGCAAATTAACAAAGCTAAAACAATTAAAAATCCAAAAAAAGCTAATGCCGGAATTACTTTAGTTGATTTATAAGAGTCGAAAAATAAAGCAATTGAGCTCAAACCTCCGATAGCAAATAGAAGGTCCAAATTATCTGAATAATGTATTATCGGACTACGTTCATAATTTTCGGAAAAAAGAAAACCTAAGGGATCATTGCCTATAAAATACTGGATGCTTCCACTGAATATAGTGACTCCAACTATAATAATAAGTAAGGCTTCCCTTCCCAAATTATTCAATTTCCAGCAAGAAATATGGTAAAAAAGCGTTATTGCAGCGATTAACATCAGTAATCCCTCTAAGCTTTTCATAGGCAAAATTGTACTAAAAAAGCCTAAGCTAATACCATATTCATTGATCGCACTACTTCTCCAGCTAGAGAAAAAATGCTGCCAGTTTGGCAAAAAGGCACACAAACTGTATAAAACAATTCCTATCGCAAAAATATCAATGAAGATTCCCTGTGAATAAAAGCGAGGCCTCCTTAATAATAAGGTCCCTATATAAATAAAAAGCATGCCCTCACTTATAATTGTATCGACTGAACTGGTTAACAAAAGCAGATAAGCGATCACTAAACCTACTCCAAAAAAAATATACTCAGCACGCCTAAAATCTTTTACCACAGCTAGATTAGTTGATTTGCTCACGTTTGGAACAGGAGACTTTTCCTTTCTTGTGCTTTTATTACTAGAAGACAGTGGACTTTCCACAACTTTGCGCTTTTGATCAACAAGCTTATTTCTTTCACTAACTGTCACCGAGGTAATCTTTTTTGACGAATCAGTGGTTTGACGATTATCTGCCCTACGCCCTTGTTTTTTATTTTCTTTAATCCTCTGATTTCTCTTTTCAACAGGAGTCAGTTCTCTAAACTTTTTATTTTTACTACTCTTAGAAACAGACCTAGAACGCTGAATAGGTTTATTATTCCTTCTTTTAGACTTTCTATTTCTTTCCTGCATTATTTATATTCTTGTTTCATTACAACCAAATCAATTCGATGGATTCAAACAATACGACAGCATTAAAAGGGGTATTAGAAAGAATAGTGTTTTTTAATGATGAAAACTCATACTGCATTGCTGAATTATCTCTTAATAAGTCGAATAAAAAAATTACAATACTTGGAATACTACCTAACATACAATGTGGAGAAACCCTATCTGTCAAAGGAGAATGGATAGAACATCAAAAACACGGTAGCCAACTTAAAGTAACTACATTTACCACCGAATTGCCCGCATCAATTTATGGAATCAAAAAATACTTAGGTAGTGGCTTAATTCGTGGCATTGGAAAATCTTACGCAGATAAGATCGTAGACCATTTTGGGACTGAGACTATTAAAATCATCAGCACTGAAAGTGGCCGACTGAAGGAAATTCCAGGCATTGGTCAATCTAGAGTGAAATCGATTAAAGCTGCATGGGAAGAGCAAGTAGCGGTGAGAGATGTCATGCTATTTTTACAAACTTATGGTGTCACTCCATCTCAATGCTTAAAATTAGTCAAAAAATATGGCAATAATACTAAGCGAATAATTCAAGACCACCCCTATAAAATAGCTGAAGAAATTGACCGAATTGGCTTCAAGACCGCAGACCAATTAGCCTTAAATTTAGGGTTTCCTACCAATTCCAAGGAAAGGATAGATGCTGGTATCATTTATACCGTAAATAAGATCCAAGAGAACGGACATACCATAGCCCTCATTCCGATCCTAAGTGAACAAGCGGGGCATTTATTAGGATTAGAACAAAGATTAATTGAAAATCGGATAGAAGCACTTATTAAAGATAAAAAACTCTATGCGATTCAGGCTTATGATTCGGAAGATACATTTTTAGGTCCTGCCGTGCAAAGCCCAACCTATGCATTCTATGAAACTAAAATCGCCGAAGCCATTCACCTGATCTATAATTCAAAATCCAAATTACCAAATATAAAATTAGACTCTGCGATCGAATGGGCACAAAAAAAAGCAGGCTTTCAATTTGAATCAAAACAAAGCCTCGCCGTAAAAACCGCATTATCTAATAAGATTACCATTATCACAGGAGGTCCAGGCACTGGAAAAACAACCATCTTAAGAGCTATTGTAGAAATACTTTCAGCCAAAAAATGCAAAATAGCATTAACCTCTCCCACAGGTCGTGCCGCTCAAAGATTATCCGAAAGTACTAAGAGGGAAGCAAAAACTATCCATAGATTGCTTAAGTTTGATCCTTCAACGGGTTCCTTTTTCCATAATAAAGAAAATTTATTACATTGCGATTGCATCATCATTGATGAAACTAGCATGGTAGATACCCAACTAGCCGCTTCTCTCTTTGATGCAATTCCAAGTACGGCACATCTTATATTAGTGGGTGATTCAGACCAACTACCCTCCGTTGGATCAGGGAATATCCTCAGTGACCTCAAAAATACTTCATTTTCGAATGTTGTCCGCTTAGAGACTATCTACCGACAAGCTAAAGAAAGTAGGATTATAACAACTGCACATAATATTCTTAAAGGAGTCAATGAACCTGACATGACTTTACAAAGCCTGCACCATTTAGACCCCAAAATTGACTTCAACTTTATTGAGGTAGAAGACGATGAACGAATGCTAAAAGCGATCCTTTATTTAGTAAAAGACTATCTTCCAAAAACTGGAAACCCTGGGGAAGTTGATCCGATCCAAGATATTCAAATCTTATCCCCCATGCATAAAGGAAGTGGTGGCATTCAAAATTTGAACGATGCTTTGCAAAACTGCCTCAATGATTCAGCCAAGGCAAAAAGTAGAATCGCAGCTCAAAAAAATTACCAAAGTGCCAAACAAACTTTCTTTAAGGAAAAAACTAAAAAAACGTTTCCTTTTGAAATAGCTTACGGAAATTTCCATTACCGAATAGGCGATAAAGTCATTCAAACCGTTAATAATTACGATAAAAACGTATTTAATGGAGACATAGGCATCATTCGATCTATCAGCATAGATGAATCGACTCTTAGCATCGCTTACAACCAGAATCTAGTCGAATACAAACGAAATGAGCTCTCACAAATTCAACTGGCTTACGCTCTTTCAATCCACAAAAGCCAAGGTAGCGAATACCCTATCGTCATACTACCCTTAATGAAGCAACATTTCATTATGTTACAAAGAAATTTACTGTATACTGCTATCACACGAGCGAAGAAAAAGCTTTTTATTATTGGATCGGTCGATGCTTATTCCATAGCGGTAAAAAACAACAAAACCGATGTTCGACGAACTAATTTGTCTAAAAAATTTAAAAAGCTATCAGAAAATAATTAGTTAAATTAAATATTAATATTATAATGCTCACTTTGAACACTTAAAATAAAAGTAAGTCAAAGTTAGTAATGATAGTTTCAAAAATATCACATTTTAAGACACTATATTTTATTTTATTTCTATAGGAATCTATTGCGTAGGGTTCTTTTTTTTCTTATCAGGCGATTCATTTTATTTAATTTCAAATTTAAGCCTTAGATTGCATTAGTTGTTCAATCACAACTGATGCAATGGTGAAACCAATAGTTCCAGTTAACATTGTCGAAGAACCAAATCCTGCGTCGCAATTTAATCGATAGTCTTCCCCCTTTTCTCTTTCACAACTTACGGTTCCATCCGCATGCGGAAATGACGGCTCTTCTTCAGAAAAGACACATGGTATGCGAAAATTTTGCCGCTTAAACTTGGGGAAGCCATAATTTTGCCTTAAGCGTTTCCTTACTTGCAATAACAATGGATCATTTTTTGTTTTTGCTAAATCCTTAACGACTACTTTGGTTGGGTCTAATTTACCACCACCCCCACCACAGGTAACAATGGGGAGTTCTCTTTTTCTCGATTCGGCTATCAATAGCGATTTATGAGAAACTGAATCTATGGCATCCACGATACAGTCAAAACCTTTAGATAATAATTCATCTGCAGTTTGTTCTGTGAAAAATTTAGTTTCCTCAATTACAATACACTCAGGAGCAATTTCTTTAATTCGGTTTTTCAATGCCGAAGATTTAAATTGTCCCACGCTTGAATCCAAAGCTTGAATCTGGCGATTCATATTACTCAAGCAAACTTCATCCAAATCAACCAAGGTTAATTTGCCAATGCCTGAGCGCGCTAGCGCTTCAACTGTCCAAGAACCCACGCCACCAAGACCGACTACCGCAATATGCCCCTCTTTAAATATCTCAATAGCATGCTTGCCGTATAAGCGGCCTAATGCACTGAATCGTAATGAATAATCACTCATATCTTAAAATTACAAATAAAGCTCTGAAAAATGTACCCATTAAATCAACCTAAAAATTCGCTTCCACTTTATCTTTTTTATGCCAAAGTGGGCATATGGTAACATTAGATTCAGTCATTTCTTACTGTAACGAACGATTAGGAATCGATTCGATCATTGATTTTGAAAATGCGCATAATGGACTACAACTTGAGAATAACGGTGCTATAACAAAAATTGCGGCTTCCGTAGATGCAGGATTGATCCCACTTCAACAAGCTTCTCAAGCAAAAGCTGATCTTCTACTCTGTCATCATGGTTTATTCTGGTCACCCATTATTCCAATCAAAGACCATAATTATAAAAAATTTAAAACTGCAATAGATAATAATATTGCCGTCTATAGCGCACACTTACCATTAGACTGTCATCCTGAGATAGGGAATAATGCCCTTCTTGCTAAAGCACTTAAATTAGAGGTGGTAGATACTTTTTTAGAATACAAAGGCACTAACTATAGTTTCATCTGCCAGTCCAATGGATGTACTCGAACTACGCTTAGTGAACGTCTCAAAGCATTATTTCCAAATACCTTTTCATCGATACTATACGGAAGCGAAACTCCTAGAAAAATCGCTATATTAACTGGCAGTGGTCAAAGTGCCGTATCCTATTTAAAAGAACATAACATTGATACCTTAATTACAGGTGAACTCAAACAACATCACTTCAATATGGCTCAAGAATTAGAGCTTAATTTATATCCTTGTGGTCACTACGCTACAGAAACATTTGGAGTTAAAGCACTAGCGGAAGAACTAGCTAATCACTTTAAAATCGAGTGGACGTTTTTAGATCAAGACTGTTTAATTTAAAAAAACTCAAAAAAATGAAAACAATAGCAATTATTAATGGCCCTAACCTTGACCGACTTGGAGCAAGGGAACCTTCAATCTATGGCGACCAAACTCTAGCTGACCTAGAAAAAAAAATGACCGAAGCTGCCGACAAGCTCGATCTAAAATTGGAGTTCCATCAATCAAACCACGAAGGAGTTATTATCGATACTATTAACAGTACACTTAGCGAATCAGATATATCTGGCATCATTATTAACCCAGGAGCACTAACACATACTAGCCTAGCTTTAAGAGATGCACTTGCTGGCTGTGATATCCCTGCTATTGAAGTGCATATAAGCAATATTTATCAAAGAGAAGAAATTCGACAAACCTCTATCTCAGCCCCTGCTTGTAAAGGTGTCATTTCAGGATTAGGCTTCGAGGGATACAATGCAGCACTTCGTTATTTGAATACAATTATTTAATTAATTCATTAACTTCAGCACTTTCTTTACTTTCTTCCTTATCGAGTGAGGCTAAATTGTTTAAATTACCAAAGTAAGCATGAATATCTTTTACGATATTTACATCTTTTAAGGTAGAATCGAACAATTCCTTTTTCTCTGATTTCAACGATTGAATACGCTCTTCAATCGTCCCTTTAGTAATCATTCTATAGATAAATACAGGCATCTTTTGCCCCATTCTATGCACGCGATCTATCGCTTGATTTTCAACAGCTGGATTCCACCATGGATCCATGAGAAATAAATAATCTGCCGCATTCAGAGTTACGCCAGTACCACCTGCCTTAAGGCTGACTAAAATGATAGCTGAATTAGGGTCTTCCTGAAATTCTCTGACTGGCTGGCTTCGATCTCGAGTAGAGCCTGTTAGCTCGTAGATATTCAAATCAGGAAAATGCTTTTTCAACACAGGGTTCAAACGATCAATCAGCTTCACAAACTGACTAAAAATGACCACCTTTCGTTTTTTAATTCCATCAAAAGCTTCATTTAAGCGAGATAATAAAACAATAACTTTACCACTTTCTTCAGCATCAAAATCTATATCAGGTATGACTCCTGGATCACAACAAACCTGCCTTAATCGAGTCAAAAGTGTGAATAAATTAAATCCTTTTTGTTCAATCATCTCACCTGATTCATTCTTCATTAAAGCCACTTCTTTATTTAAGAAACTATTATAAATAGACTTCTGCTCGTCCTTTATTGGACATATCAAATCGACCTCTGTCTTTGCGGGCAACTCTTGAGCCACTCGTTCCTTTAATCGTCGTAAAATAAAAGGACTAATTTGCTTCTTAACGTGGTTAGAAAACTCTGAAACCCATTTCGAATTACCAACTTGTAAAGCTACTTCAAATTCTTGCATAGTACCCATCAGTCCAGGCATCAGGAAATTAAAAATAGACCATATATCTAATAACTTGTTTTCAATAGGAGTCCCTGTGATCGCCAATCGATATTTACCATTTAGGGCATAGCAAGCCTGGCTGACTTTAGCTAAAGGATTTTTGATACACTGAGCTTCATCAAGGATCAAGTACTCAAATTTCACTACTTTCACCTGCTCTACATGTCTTCTCAAGAGAGAGTAACTCGATAACCATAACACACCTTTTTCATTTTTGGGAAGACGGTCTGATTTCAGAATCTTTACTTTAAGTTTTGGATACCAACGCTCAATCTCCATTTTCCATACAGGCACAACACTTGCAGGACAAACAATTATACTTGATTGATTAAACTCTGCACAATGAGCAATCAAGGTAAGCACCTGAAGTGTCTTACCTAAGCCCATTTCATCTGCAAGCAAGCAATGGCCGCCATTGTTATACATGTGTTGCATCCAGGCAACTCCATCTGCTTGATACTCTCTCAAAAAATCAGGCAAAGATTCCTGAATATTGTCATGCTTATTTTTATTTTTAAGGAGACGCTCACGCCAACGTTTTAGCTCACCAGCTAAATCGAATTGAATTCCTTTGTCTAACCATAGCGAGTAAAGCATATAACGCGGCCATTCTTTCAATTTATTTTCATCAAAGCTAATTTCCCAATTCTTTATCGCCTTAGATTGCTCTTCGTGAATCGTAACGATTCCTTTACCTTTAATGAAATGTGTTCCCTTTGCATACTTTGTTAAATATTGAGCATCTCTTAAATCCATTAACTCCGAGCCCAATTTGAATTGGTAATTCAAACGCATTTTACTACGCCCAACACCTTCCGCACGACCTACAATTTTTATTTCTTGGAGTCCTTGTGCCATTTCTTTTGCCCCTTGATCTAGTATAAATGAACCAAAAATACTTTCCCAACGATTTTTTGCATGAGAGAAAAATCCAGCTATTCTCTCAAAATCAGATAAAAGAAAATCCTCTTTTTCTTTTCTAAATCGAAACCCTACTTCGCGGGTCAAAACTGTTAATTGAACAATCTTCTCCCGCTCGGCCTCACTGACTTCATCAGATTCACCAGAAAAAACAGAATCCTTGTTTCCAAATTTATCCAACCACGATGATTTTAGTTTCAGGCCTCGGTCCGTACCAAAAAATTCGAGGACTAATTTTCTTTGAGCATGCTCCTCTCTTTCCTTACCACGAGTTTGCCTTCTTATATTTTTTTTAACTTTTACTGAATTACCACCCTCTTTATTTTTTTGCCCTGACGGTAATGCAATAGGACTTATCTCATCTGCCACTAATTCCTCGATTTCATATAAGCCTGCTGCCGCAATTATATGACCTAATTTCGTATCTTGTGTTGAAGAACGAATTTTAAATGATCCATCACTCCAATCCACAATCGCATAATACAAATCTTTTCGAGTGAGTGCATAATGAATCATTACCGCTTCTTCGGACAACTCTATACCTTTTACCTCACCAGATAAATAAAGTTTTCGCGCTTCTATTAAGACCTCTTCAGAAAACAATTCCTCCCAATTGATTTGAATATAATTAAACCAATTTTCTAAAGATATTGAATTGTACGAACGTGTAGGTTCTTTTGGAAACATAAAGTAAAATTTAAAAATTTTTAATTTTACTCGGCAAGCGTTAATATCCAAAAATATTCAAAAATTAGCACCGTTACCAAACCCCTAAATCATTCAATTGAACTAATGCTTTTTCGCCCCAACCTTTATTTGCTACAGGATTTGCGGGACTTGGATGTAAAATTCGCCCAAATTTTAAGGATGGTAGGTCTTTCAATGCGGACTTAGAACGATCTTCTGCAAAAACGCCCACTCCAATCACCCATTCAACTTGTAAAATATCAACCACTGAAGACAAATGCTCATCGCACAAACGATATAATACATTGGATTCCTCTACCGGTAATTTATCCGGTGTTCGATTTCTTCCAGAAGCCTCCATAAAAACTAATGGACAATAATTTAATACATAGTGTGATTTAAAAAAGTGCTCAGCGGACGGAAATTGTTCCTTAAAAAATCCCCATAAACGTCGCCCACTAACTTCACTTCTCAAACAATCAAATCCCTGGATTAATCGCTTAGGATGTTCCACTTTAGGTTTATCAACAGGAGAAGACACGCCAAGCCAATCTCGGACATGCTCAATCTCACCAAAAGGGATACCTGTTTGAGCCATGCCAAATGGACCTGAGTTCATTCCCATGAATAAAATCTTTTTAGATGAATTACCCCACTTTCGAATATACGTCTCGTGACTATTCCAAGCATAGGATAGAGGATTATAAATGTGCGTAATAGGTTCAGCAAACTTCAAAGCGTCTACTTTTTCAGATAACTCCTTGCCTGCCTCAATTAACTGTTCAGCAATACTCATTTGACTCCTAATGTTCACTGTCACTATGACCCAGATCTTTCTCTGGCGAAACAAAATCACGAATCATTTGCTTAAGCACTTTTAATTCAGGAAAACCTTTTTCAGTTTTTCGATCCCAAAATACCTTTGCCCCCGAGGATATCCTAAATGTTCCTGGATCAAGCGATGGTTTTAAGCTAACCCCCTCAATATCTCCCTCAAAAGTGATCAATAGCTCTTGTGCTACCCAAGAAGCTCGAGTTAACCAGCGACAACCGGTACAGTATTCCACTGTTAGCATTATTTTTTTTGAGTCCATAATTCAAAAGTATACTTTAAATCCTTAGAATTCGAATTAATTTTTGAATAACATTCACCAAAGCGTTCCTCAAAATCAGGAAAAAAAGTATCTCCTTTGTAAGCACGATTGATTCGTGTTAGGTGAATCACATCTGATACTCTGAAACTATCCTCATAAATAGATTCCCCTCCACAAATCCATATTGTTTTACCTGAGTCCTTAGCTATCCGCAAAGCATCTTCTAAATTCGATGCATATTTTACATGATTATGACTGAACTTTGGAGCTTGATGACTCAAAACAATATAGCTTCGTGCATTATCCCAATCTGGCTCCTTAATCATTTCCTCAAAACTCAAACGGCCCATGATTAAAATTCCATTTTTTGTTTTCCTTAAAAAGATTTTCCAGTCCTCTTCAATTAACCAAGGAAGGGACCCATTTTTACCAATAACACCATTCTCAGCAACAGCTACAATTTGATTAATCTTACCGAGAGGCCAAAGTCGCAATTCCATCTCAATCAGGCCCGATGTATCTAAGGTTTTTAAGTAATTCACGGCTTCATCTTCGCCGGAAGCATTTTTAATTAGTAAACTAGGATTAATTGCACACAAAGGCTTTAAAACA
>JBJLEY010000001.1:0-75261 GCA_045565635.1 Coraliomargaritaceae bacterium | reverse complement strand
ACAGAGTCTGGCGACTCGTCCATCATTAGAGTTGTTCCAGTGGCATGTTCAAAAGTTCGAATATTTCGACCTTCTTTACCAATAATTCGTCCTTTAAATTCTTCATTAGGCAGTTGAACCAATGTGGCTGTCGCATCATTCATAGCTTGGCTGGATAACCTTTGAATACTTGCCAAAAGTATCTTTCGAGCTTGATCGTTAATCTCCGATTCCGAACGCCCTAATTTTTCTCTTCGAATCGATTGGATTTCAGTCTCACAATCTTTCTCCGTTGCCTGAAGGAGTAACTGCCTCGCTTCTTTTTGGCTCATTTGAGTGATTTGATGCAACTTCAAACGATAAAAACGCTCTAGCTTCTTCGCAGTATATTTAGCTTCATCTAAAACCTTCTGCTCCTTTAAAAGTTCATTTTCTTTATTATTAAAAAGCTCTGCTTTTTCCTCAAAGTCTTTTTTTAAACTATTTGAAGCCCTTATCTTTTGTTCTAATTCACTTTCTTTAGTTTGAATTTCTAATTCTTGTTTGGCAAATTTCTCATTTAGGGCTAAGGATCTCTCCTTGATACTAATGTCTGCATCTTTTTTTAGATTACTCTTTAAAAGTCGGGTCTGCCTATTTGTTAAAATAAAAAATAGACCTACACCTAGAATAAGCCCAAGCGAAAATATTATAATCGTGTCAGCGTTCATATAATCTACTAAAGTTAAGAGCCATAAGGCTCTACAAGATTCGCTGGGGTTACACGAAAGAGGAGTTATATAAAACCAAATATTTTCAATAGTTCAAGAGAAAGTTTTGCTTCATATTTTTACAATCTTTTTGAGAACCAACGCTTTATGCCATCTGTGTCTCTAGTATTTAGAAGGCTTTCCGCTTCAATCCATCCTTTTCTTGCAATATTCACTCCTGCCTCAAAATAACTTAAATTATTAATTGAATGAGCATCTGGGTTAATTGAGCACATCAATCCACGCTGTACCGCCTGCTTCCAAAAGCGCCAATCCATGTCCAAGCGCTGAGGGTTTGCGTTTATTTCAATAATCACCCGATTCGCTATTGCGGCATCAATGATTTTTGAAATATCAATCCGATAGCCCTCACGCCTTAATAATAATCGTCCAGTAGGATGTCCCAACATTGTTACAGAAGGACTTTCAATCGCTCTAATCATTCGCTGCGTCATTTCTTCTTCTGACTGGCTAAAACTTGAATGTACCGAAGCAACGACATAATCTAATTGCCCTAAGATCGATTCGTCAAAATCTAAGGACCCATCTTTTAAAATATCACATTCGATGCCAGAAAAAGCGGTGACTGGGGATTTCGCTGATTGATTGAACGATTGAATCTGAGCAATCATTTTAAGCACTCGCTCTTCGTCTAATCCATTCGCTTGAACGCTAGACTTAGAATGATCCGCAAATCCGATATAGGACCATCCTAGTGATTCCGCCTGCTGAACCATTTCATCAAGAGTATTCATACCATCAGAAAGCGTTGTATGATTATGGAAAACTCCTTGGATCTCATTGCTTTCGATAAGCTCAGGCAACTCTTTGTTTTCTGCAGATAAGATCTCGCCTAAGCCCTCTCTTAATTCTGGCTCAATCATTTCCAGACCAAAAAACTTGAATAAATCCGATTCATTGTGGATATCATTCACCGCTTCAATAGGAATAGTGTCTTCCGAGTCTTTTTCAAAGATGCCCCATTCACTCAAACGATAGCCCATTGATAAAGCTCTTTGTCTCATCATCACGTTATGGTCCTTAGATCCAGTAAAATGATGTAGGGCAAATATAAATTCCTTCTCTGAAACAATTCTCAAATCTGCTTGTATTCCATTTTCAAAACGTACGCTTGATTTTGTTTTACCTTTAGCGGTTATTTCCTTTACCCCATCCATTTCCGTGAACCAATCCATAATTGGATCAGGCGTATCTGAAGCTACAATGAAATCCAAATCACCCACAGTTTCTAAACGACGTCGAAAGCTCCCTGCAACGGAAGCTCTTTTCACCAAAGAATGGGCTTCCAATCCTGAAATAATTTCATTTACAAATTCTTGTACACTCCACCATAAGTGCCGTTTACCGTAGGCCTCACGGTTAGCAATTCCTGAAAGAATTTTCTCTGCCGATTTCGCCCCGAAACCTTCTAATGCCTCAATAGCTCCCGTCTCACAGGCTTCTTTTAGGGCTTTAATTGTCTCAATGCCTAGGGCATCATGAATATGTTTTACTTTCTTTCCTCCAAGTCCAGGAATATCCAAAAATTCAATTAAGCCAGGAGCAATTGAAGCCTTTAAAGAATCATAAAAAGGCAAATGATCTTCATGATACAAAGTCTCTATTTTCAGCGCTAAAGCCTGTCCAATTCCTTGCAGTGAAGCAATTTTACCATCCTCAACAATTGTATCAAAATTATCCTCTAATCGCTCCAATGCTCTTGCACCACTTTGATAAGCTCGAATTTTAAAACTATTCTCCCCTTTTAATTCAAAAAAGACTGCTATGTCTTTGAGGATACCTATGATTTGAGCTTTATCCATTTTAAATGCCTAGCTTCTAAACAAACCTATGGAATTAAAATAAAAACAACGGCCATGATCAACGTTGGCAAAAGTGCTGCTAAAAATAGATACAATGGAGAAATTCCATCCTTAAAGAAACGATTAAGGAGACTTTGACCTGCTGGGTTTGGTGCATTGGCAATTACCGTTAAGCCACCGCCGGTTACTGCACCTGCTACAACAGCATATTGTAAGGATTTAGCTAACTCGATATCTGTGGCGTAGTTTTGATCAAAAGCAGGTACTTGAGAAGCCAAGAAAGTAATCGCTGCATTATCGTTGAAAGCTGTCAAAATGGTAGAACCAAAAAACAACATTTGTTCAGAAAGCATAGAAAGCACCGGCTCAATCCACCAACCTTGCAAACCACCATGGGTCACTAAACCTGCTAAGAAAAAGCCTACTAAAAGAGGAGACTTCAAACTAATCGCATTTTGGTGATGGTCTGTTGCAATGGTAAAAGCAATAAAGGTTAAAAACCCACCGATGAATAATGCCGGATGATGCAATGTAAATACTGTCCAAACTAAAAAGAGTAAGTGAATAAGAATCACCCAAACTGGAGCAGAGGCTACTTTAGAAGTCTCTATTTCTTTAGATTGGGAAGCATTTGTTGCTTCTAAGGTTTTAAATTCTTTTTTGAACAAGACGAAATAAAGTGCCGTAGCAATGATAATTCCCAAAGTCGCACGCCAGCCAAAATTACTAAACATGAAAGGCACATCCCAGCCCCATTTACTCGCCACCATCAACACAGGTGGAGCCGCAAAATGAGTCAAAGTACCTCCAACAGAAATGTTCACAAAAAGTAGCCCTAAAGTTGCGTATTTAAATGTAGTTGAAGGATTGTGTTGATAAAATTGTTGTCCTAGGAGCAATGCTGCGATTGTCATAGCCGCCGGCTCGGTGATAAATGAGCCCAACAAGGGAGCAATAACAAGAATTGATAGCCACCAAGCAGAAATCGAACGTTTCCCAAATTGAGCAAAAAAGCTGAGTGCTTTTTCTGAAAAGATAATAACCGGGCGTGATGCCGCTATGGCCATAATCACTACTACAAATAAAGGCTCTGTAAAATTACGACTATCGATATAATAAGTGGCAATATCCCAGCCATGAAAAAAGGTAATAGAAAGCATCAAAGGCAGTACCCAAATCCCAAAGATAGCTTCAATCTCTCCTAAAAAGTGAAATAACTTTGCTTTAAAACTCACGGGATCTTTTCCATCTACGTAGTAAGAATCTTGCTTGGAGAATTCTTCCTTATGAGATTCCTCAAGTTTATGAGACAATTTCATGAAATATCCCGCAGCGAATGTATGCATAATCGCACCGAAGAATAAAAGAGTAGCAATAATGTTAATTGGATCAACTGAGGCACGTAATTTCAAACGTTCCAAAAGTGTTATATTTTCTACATCAATTGCCTTAGTATTAGCATATGACTCTTCAATAACTTGGTACTCCGAAAGCTCAGTAGGAAAAGCATAAGCTTTTTTTTCTGCAGCTCCACCAGCATAAACAATGGAATGACCCAAAGTAAAAAAAAGAATACATGTAAGGAAAATTTGAAATTGATTCATAAGAAAATTAAGTGTGCTAGCAATAATCGATGATCTAGATTTAAAACTAAAATCTAAAAGAAAACGCAATTATTAATTCATGCTTCCAGTGTTTTCTGCAACATTATCTACAGGAACCTCACCTTCTGGGCGATTACTTCTAAATTGATAACGATTGATTGATCTTAAATCCATTGTTTCGGCCATATCTTCAAAATAGCCCATGTTTTGCAAAACTAAATTATAAGATACTTTATTTCGTAGAATTTGAGCGTCTGTCGCCAAATTGATATCTGCATCTTTCCGAATTTTAGCCAAATGCTGACTCCAACTTGACTCCTCTAACTCGATTTTTTCCATTTTCTGAATATCTTTATCCCACTTTTTTTCCCAATTTTTATTCGATTTATCGGAAAATATTTTCTTTTGCCCAAGCTTGGAAAAATGCTTATCCCAGGATTCTAGATGAATTTTTTTTCGTGGAAATTTTTCATCAAATAGGCGAGAATTTGAATTCTTTGCAGATTCTAAATATTTGTTCGCTGAAGGCTTACTTTTATTATGAAAATTCTCCTTACCTTCGTAATTTTCATTTTTCTTTAAAAATGAAGATCCAGATACGGTAGCAATACTTAGGCTACTTATAAGCACAAAAAAGAATATATAATAGCCCATCTGCTTAAAGGTATGTAAAATACTTTCCATAAATAACAAAGGGAAATTATTGACGAAAAATGGATGCTGATGCAACTATGAACTAAAGCGAAACATTGACGAAATCCTCTAGACTGCTCTAAATACCAATTTTCCCAAAATGTTTAATCATTGAAATGCAAAACTCTGAATATAATTTTTCAAAAATAGAACCCAAATGGCAAAAATATTGGGAAGAGAATAAGACCTTCAAAGCTACTGACTTTGATAGTCGACCCAAATTCTATATTTTAGACATGTTTCCCTATCCCTCAGGTGCTGGGCTTCATATTGGACACCCTGAAGGCTATACTGCCAGCGATGCCTTTAAGCGCTTCAAAAAGTCTCAAGGCTATAATGTACTTCATCCCATGGGATGGGATGCTTTTGGCTTACCCACTGAGCAATATGCAATAAAAACAGGCAAACATCCGAAGGAAACTACCCAAACAAATATCGAAAACTTCAAAGAGCAACTTAAGCATATTGGACTTAGTTATGATTGGGACCGTGAAATCAATACGACTGACCCTAATTATTTTAAGTGGACTCAATGGATATTCATTCAATTATTTAAAAAAGGCCTAGCTTATGTTGAAGAAAAACCCGTTTGGTTTTGCCCAGAATTAGGAACTGTACTTGCAAACGAAGAAGTACTTCAAACAAGTGAAGGTGCTCGTTCTGAACGAGGGAATTTTCCTGTCGAACGTCGCCCTATTCGCCAATGGGTATTAAGTATAACCAAATTTGCAGACAAACTCTTAAGCGGACTGGATGACTTAGATTGGCCAGATTCGACTAAACGACTTCAAGCTAATTGGATCGGCCGTTCAGAAGGTGCAAAAGTATCCTTCGCAATCGAAGATAATTCAGAAGATACTATTGATGTTTTTACCACCCGACCCGATACCCTATTCGGAGCGAGCTATTTTGTCTTAGCACCCGAACACCCTCTAGTTGCAAAACTCACCGCTGAAAATCAAAAAGATGAAGTTGATGCTTACATTGCGAAAGCAAAAACTAAATCGGACCTTGAGCGAGCTGAACTAAGCAAAGAAAAAAGCGGCGTCTTTTTGGGGGCTCATGCAATCAACCCCGTAAATCAAGAGCGTATTCCTATTTGGATAGCTGATTATGTACTCGTCTCTTATGGAACTGGTGCAATCATGGCCGTGCCTGCCCATGATGAACGTGACTTTGAATTCGCGGAGAAATTTGGCATAAAAATCATTCAAGTTATTGATGATTCAGGCTCAGCCAAAAAGAACGAGACCGGGCAATTATGCGCAGCCTATACGCAGTCAGGTAAGCTTATCAACTCAGACAAATACAATGGCATGGACTCTGATTCAGCCAAGAAAGCAATCATCCAATTTCTAGAAACTCAGAATGCAGGTTCCGTCGAAATAAACTATAAATTACGTGATTGGTTATTTTCTAGGCAACGCTACTGGGGTGAACCGTTTCCAATAGTATGGCTTAGCTTTGAAGATTATCAAAAGGTCGATGATGCTTTCAAACCTCAAAATACAGAAATACATTCACAAATTAATGGTGAAAAGCGATACGCAGTAGTACTTCCCGATCATGCCCTACCCTTAGAATTGCCATCCATAGAAAGCTATAAGCCTTCACCAGATGGGCAAAGTCCACTTTCAAAAGCCACAGAATGGCTCAATGTTCATTTCGATAAAGAAACAGGAAAACTCTGTACCGAGCCCAACGAAAATACAGTAAGCGGAACCCGAGAAACTAACACTATGCCACAATGGGCTGGCTCCTGTTGGTATTACTTGCGCTACATGGATCCCAAGAACCTTGAGCAATTAATAAATCCGGAAATAGAATCTTACTGGAAAACACCTGACCTTTATATAGGGGGTGCCGAACATGCTGTCTTACACCTACTCTATGCTAGATTCTGGCATCATGTCCTTTATGAGATCGGTGTTGTTTCTGAGCCCGAACCTTTCAAAAAATTATTTCACCAAGGTATTATTTTAGGTGAAGATGGAGAGAAGATGTCGAAAAGCAGAGGAAATGTGGTCAATCCAGAAGTCATTATAGAGGCCTATGGAGCTGATACCCTACGCTTATATTTGATGTTCCTCGGCCCACTGGAAGCTATGAAGCCTTGGAATACTAAAGGGATTGAAGGAGTCGCAAGATTCCTAAGAAAGCTCTGGCGACTTGTCATTATTGATAACGATAACACCCTAAACCCTGCTATTGATGCCTCAAATTCCAAACCACTTGATGATGAATCGGAACGTTTGCTCCACCAAAGCATAGAAAAAGTCACACACGATTATGAGAATTTAGGATTCAATACGGCTATTTCTCAATTGATGATCCTAATCAATCAACTCTCTAAATTAGAGTCTATTCCTCAATCTGTTATTGAAAATTTCCTTCAATTAATTGCTCCGCTTGCACCGCATATTGCGGAAGAGCTCTGGGCTCTTTTAGGACATGAATCACTCATTAGTGAGAAAGCATGGCCTCAAGCAAATAAAGAAAAACTCGTCGCCTCAACGGTGAAAATCATTTTTCAAGTCAACGGGAAGCTTCGAGGAGATGCTCTTTTGCCAAAAGATCACAGTAAAGAAGATGCTTTTAATCAAGCAAAGTCACATGAACGTGTTCAGTCTCAATTATCTGGCAAAACTTTAATTAAAGAAATTTATGTACCCAATAAAATTGTAAATTTTGTTGTGAAATAGAAATATGATCTTCCAAGCTAAAATAGCTATTAAATATTGCTTAATTGCTTCATTATTTATTCTAAATCTTGAAGCTACATCTGATCGTGATTATGAAAAATATGGCACTGCTTTTTTTACGAGTATAGCGGGTAATTCTGTTAGCTTCAATACGAAGAGTACTTCATCCCCTATTCATCTTCACGATTCGATTATCATAAACTCCCAAAGCTTAATTAGTACAGGTGACAGTGATTCTGTTTTTTTCAAACTTTCAAATAACACCACATTTGGCTTATTTGAAAACACACAATTTAGTATTGAATCATTCAAACAAAATTCATTCCAAAATGATGCTATTCGTTTTGATCGAGAACCCTCAAGTTCATATTTTAAAAGCTTCTTAACTGAAGGAACCATTCTTGTGAAATCAAATACCCTTTCCCCGCTATCGGTCTTTGAAATCAACCTGCCAGAGTGCCAATTAGAGCTCTTCTCCGTCACATGTGTTATTTCTTACCAGTTTAATATATTACATATAGTACTCTATGAAGGAAATATAAGCCTGAAAACAAATGACGCAGTTACTCATATAAATGCACCTGCTTATTATTCAAATGATGACTATAATTTAAAAAATTCCATCAATTCATATACTGCAAAATCATCCGAGATACCTCCCCAGTGGAACTTATTTCAAGAGTACATTAACAATGAAAATAATCGTGTTATATTTTTCCCAGATGATTCATCCTCTCAAAGTGCAGCCAAAGCTAAGCTTGTAATTTCCGAGAATTTTTATCATCAAAACTTTAGCAGACCTAGATCATTTAAGGAATTTAAATTGGAAAACTAATGGACTCAAAGTTTTTACCCTCAGACTATAATGGAGAAACCATTACCTTAATCGCAGGTAGAGGTCGATACCCTGCTCTTTTGACTGAAATCATCAAAAGCAAGGGCATTCCGCTTAAACTGATTTCCATTAAAGGTGAAACAGAAGATTCGCTAATTGCTGAATTCCCAGATCAAGATCATACTTCCCTTTACCTTGGAAAAATCAACCAATTGCTTAAAATTTTAAAATCACCAGAGTTCAGGTATGTAATAATGGCAGGTCAGATTAAGCCTAGCCGACTCTTTAAAGATCTGAACCCAGATATTAAACTCATCTCTATTTTAGCAAAAATTAAAGAGTTAAATGCAGAAACTATTTTCGGAGCACTCGTTGAGGAAATTAATAATCAAGGATGTTGTGTGCTCGATGCACGATCCTTTTTAGACGACCATATAGCCTCAGATGGCTTAATGACCTTAACCGATAAAAAGCTTTCTCCCGAAATCTTAGAATTTGGCATCCACATAGCTAAAAATATTGCTCATTTAAATATTGGGCAAGGAGTCGTTATTAAAGGTAAGACGGTAATTGCCGTAGAAGCATTTGAAGGCACTAATAAAATGCTAAAACGAGTTGGTGAATTAAAACTAAAGGATTTAATTTTCTTCAAAACAATTAAGGAAAACCAAGATTGCCGCTTTGATATTCCAATCTTTGGTCTTAATACTTTAGAACTCATGCATAGTTTAAAAATCAAAACAGCCGTTCTAGAGAATAACTCAGTGATCATGATTGATAAGCCTGAGATCTTAAAAGCCGCCAAAAAATATAAAATCCAATTAATTGGATATTCTGCTCAATAATTTGGCTCTACTCAGTAACTTTAAGGTCAAAACGTGCATAGAGAGATTCTCCATTTTTCTGAACCTGTGCAAATAAACGATACCATCCTTTACGCGGTACATTAAATAAAAAGCTTAAATCATCATCTTCTTTAGTTTCATTTAAAGCATCCTCCATTGGATGCATATGAGCAAAACCGCGACGCTCAGCATCAAATGTTACCATATGGGCTTTAGCACCCATAATTGTTTCTAAAGAGGTTTTATTACCATCGGTGTCTCGAACTTTAAGTGTTAAACGATAATCTTGATTAACTTTCAAATTTTCTGGCACCTCAGTTAATTGAAAATTAAGCATGCTTTGTGTATCATTTGTTTTACGATAAAAATTCTGTATTTTATTAGGTCCTTCTACCTTTAAAACATTTGTTGCAATTAATTGTCTTCGAGTTCGCTTAGGCACTACTTCAGCATAAGCTGTATATTTTCCGCCATTTTTAGGACTGAAATCAAAGCGATACACTTGACCCATATCATCAGACTGCGGATGGATATGATGGTAATCTTCTAAACTTTCATCGATAAACAACAAATGTATTCGTTCCGTATGCGTAAAAGCGAGTTCGTGGGGCAATAAAAAGTGTCCACCATCTAGCTTAAGAGAGAGCGAACCTTCATTGGTTTCTGAATTCCATTCCATCGGTAATTCAACAGGATAATCCAATTGGACTAAATCAATAAAGCCTGCGCTATTAGTCGCACAAAATTCCACCTCTCCGTTTTCATTCACCACTTCTTCATAGTGTAAAAAACCACATTCAGAATCAGGCAGAAAGCGCATCACAAAATAGAGTATGATAAAAATACCCGTAATTATTAGTATGCTTTGCGAACGTTTATTTAAAGAAATATGCATATTATTTTTCTAAAAGCTCTTTAGCCCTCGCTAAAAAATCATCGACTTTCCAAACAGAACCCTCTTTTCGATAATGCACACGCCCCTTCTGATCGATTAGTAAAGTAGCCATTGTGTGATTAATCGTCCCATCTTGTTCTATGGTAATAATTCCAAAATAACGCATTAAGTCTTCTATCCATTGAAGCCTTGCTGTCATAAAAGTAAAAGTATCAAATTCGATATCATACGATTCACCAAACTGTTTGAGAATCCCAGGCGAATCGTATTCAGGATCAAAAGTGATTGAAAGTAGGTGTAAATCATCTAAGCCAATTTCCCTAGCTTTTTCCTGAAGCATTGACATTCGCCTAGTTGAAGCTGGACACATCTTTGCCGCCTTACAACGAGTGAAGATAAAATTAATCACGACAGCTTTACCCAGGAAATTTTTAAACTGAAAAAAATCACCGTCCTGATTAATCCCAGAAAATGCTATAATATAATCATCTTCTTGAACAAAATTTCGACGGCTTATTGGCTTTACCATTCGATGAAACTTATCATTTAAATCATAATAAGCTTTAGATCCTACTCCATCCATAGGGAAAATAGATTCTAAGTGCCATTTATTAGCATAATACACCGCTTTTGCTTCTATTTGACGACCAATGTAGTGATCGGATTGATCACCTAAGCCTACTCGGAAATCATATCTCGATTCAGATTCAAACGCTTCATTTTCTGAATGAATGATTTTTACATGGTATAGACTATGTTCCTCTGAACTACCTTCAACTAGAGCTTTAATCGAACTCCCGATAGCCATATTAAGACTCAATACACAAAAACATAAACTAGTTAAAACAAAGAATTTCATTACATTAACTTCAAAATTCTATCTATTTAAATTTCACTTTGATCCCTTTTCTTAGATAAGTCGGTTGATCTAGATTGATTCCTTTAAACAAATTGCTGGAAGAATCTATAAAATAACCTCGATCTTCTTCTTTGTCAAAAAAAGCAAACTCTTTTTGGTCATCCAGTTCTTTCTCCCCTTTTTTACCGAGCTTAGAACGATGAATTTTCAAAGCAGTTGGTGATTTTTTCTTTTTTGATAGCTCTTGGGAACTCGTTTCATCCTCTAAAAATAAATCATCGGCAGACTTTTTATTTTTAACAATTTGATCAATTTCCGATTTTCCAAAAATACTAATTTTCAGTGAATTGATCAAGGAATCATCAAGATAGGCTGAGATAAGAATATCTTTTTTAAAATTAAATTTTTGAGCAATTGAGGACGCAACCTTATGAATGATCGATAATTCTAGAGATTGATTACCTTTGATCACGATCATCAGGCCATCTAGATCTTTAGCTTGATTTTCCTGATGTAAAAGCGGGTTCATTAACAAAGATTGAATATGTGCTTCAATCGCATCACCTCCAAAATCAAAAATATCTGTATCCGGTGAGACCGCTAATAATGATTTTCCGCCTCTTGCTTGAAATAGCTGCTTCAGCGAACCTAGATCTTGGTTAATAATCCCCTTTTTAAACAAAACATCCGAAAGCGCACTGAGGCTATTTAATATCCATCGGTTACCCATTTCAAATCCATTTAAAGCGGTTTGGTCGGCATCTCCTTCTTGCAACAAAAGATCATTGGGTATGGAAAACATTCCATGAAGCGATGGTCTTAACTCATTCATATAGTTTTCACCTTTTGAAAAACGAGCACCTTCAAAACTAAAAGGAAGTACGAAAAATCCTAGAGTAATTGCCTTAGTATTTTCAGCTAACTCAGATAGCAACAAAGAAAAAGCACTACCAACGCCTCCGCCAAGGCCCGCAACAAGAATAATTACATCCGCATCTACCAACAATAAGTTAATCGTTTCTCGGTGTGAGCTAATTGCTTTTTTTGCAAGATCCACATCACCACCACAACCTAGCCCACGACAAATATCGTTACCTACAAGATGTGTCTCTGCATTCTGCATGGCTGCCATAGCTTTAGCATCTGTGTCCAATATATGGCATTCAAAAGAACCACCCGACTCTTGGGCAAAAAGATCTACAATATGCATACCCGCTCCACCTAAACCAAATAATTTAACTTTTATACCTACATCGTTCATTACATATTATATCTATGGTAATTTAAAATCTTTCGGGAAAAAATTCCTAAATAAATTTCCGAGAAAGTTATTTGTATTCTTATTTTGTTTCTCTTCAAAAACTCCTAAGGCATAAGAAAGTAAGCCTAAGGTTGTACTGTATTCAGGGATATTTAAATCCTCATCGATTTCCCATGTACTTTCTCCCTTTGTGCATTTCAAATCAAATATTTTAGTAGCGATTCCTTCAATGCCTTCCATCCTAGAAGTACCGCCTGTCAAGATCACACCCGTTCCAATTTCACTTGGCGTGTACAATTTCACCTCCTCCAACTCTTCAAGGATTAACTCAAACAACTCTTTAATTCTAGATTCTACAATTTTATTCACTGATATCAAAGGAATTTTTCGGTCCCCAATACTTTGATTCCCTACTAACCATGTATTTTCTTCTGAATTAAGCTTTGCATGCAAAGCCAAACCCTCACGAAGCTTTAAACTATCCGCTAACTGAACACTTGTTCTCAAGCCCATACCCAAATCATTCGAAATATGATCTCCGCCTACAGGGATCACGCCCGTATAGACCACATAACCGTCTTTATATAAGGCAAAATCACTGGTCCCACCACCAATATCAATAACTAGAGCACCCGCTTTTTTCTCACTCTCTTGCAACAAAAAATTCCCGCTAGCAATCGAAGAAACAATGACATCCTCCACCACTAAAGGAATCCCCATAATCACTCTCAAACTGTCCTGTAAAATCTTATTATCCGCGTGAATCGTCCAATAACCTACTTGTAAACGTTTACCGTGCATATGAATCGGGTTTTTCACCTTCATCCCATCAACGGAGAAAGGGTTCTGAATATGATTAAGAAAACTACGACCTTCAGGAAGTTGAGGACGGCGAGCATCCTCCTTTGCTTTCTCTACATCAGCTTTTGTGATAACTCCATTTGAAGCACCTACATTTGTTGTTCCTACATTAAAGACTCCAGACAAATGCTGTCCTGTTTGTGCTAAATAAACCTCTTCAATCTTAGTTCCCGCTATATTTTCTGCCTGCAAAATTGCATTATGAACAATTTCTCCGGTTGTCTGCAAATCCTCAATAATACCCTTCTTAACTCCATTTGATTGCACAGAATAATGGCCAATGATATTTAAAGTACTACCACTAGATATCTCCCCAATTATTACGGCAATTTTTGATGTGCCGATTTCAATTGCTCCGACAATTTTAGAATGTCCCATTATCCAGTAAAGATGATCCTTTTTATAAAAAAATAAAGATTAGAATAAATCAATCTTGCCCCCCTTGAATTGAACAGCAGCAGAGTCCTTCAAAGATAAGTCCACCCGCTCTACTTCTCGATTACCACTGCCATTTAAATACGATAAAATATAATTCAAACGTGCGATTTGCTTAGGATAATCATTATAAGCACTGAATAAAATTCGAGGGATCAAATCACTATTAATCTCAATTATCTGTCCAGGCAACTCCTTATCACCAGAAAAACTTTCTAAGGAAATCGATTGCAAGCGAATACGTTCTGACAAGCCCGACTCCTTTAATAAATCCATTAATGGAACAATATAATTTAACCCATTTATTGGAAGGTATTTTTGTTTTGAATGACGATAAGGAATTAAATACGGCAACCCACTCAAAAAATCTTCCGTATAGCCAATACCTTCATAAACCACTCCTGTTTTTCCCACACAGCGCAAAAACTCAACCCCTTCATTTGTTTTCATCTTTAGTTTAAACATAGGCATTTCTTCCTCTAGCTCTATTCTTAAAGCATCTGGGAAAATCCGTATCACTTCAGCCTGACTAACTTGATCAAAACCCTCTAAAATATGCTTCATTTCAAAGATATTAATATCCATCAAGCGCATATTTTGGTTTATTTGAATTACACCACTGAGCCACGTTTCATCTAAGACTCCATCGGTATAAAATAAGACTCTTTTCACGTAACCCGAATTATCTTTAGAAACTGTACGCTCTTCTGAAGTAATCCGATCAAAGACAAAAGCTTTCAAAAAGAAAAAGGTAGCGATTACACCCAAGGCAAGTGATGCAATCTTCAAAAATGGCTTAATCCTACGATAAACTGAAGCAAAGGTAGTAATTCGCCTCGATTGCGTACTGGCATCTTTCAAATTATGCCAACTTTGGTCACCTTTATACGTCACTGATGTATTAGATTTTTTAGGAAACTTCATGGATTTCTTTTCCCTTCATCCTCAAATCGCTCAATGCCATAAGAAAGCATTTTTGAAATTAATGCATCAAAATCAATCCCTTTAGCCGCCGCTGACTTAGGTAAAAGACTCTGTGAAGTCATCCCAGGTATACTATTTACTTCTAAAAAGTAAGGGGTATTACCTTCTAAGATAAAATCGATACGCGCAAAATCTCGACACCCACAAATTTTAAAAATCGCTTCCGCTTCAGACTTAATTCTATTCGTAATTTCAACCGTTAACTCAGCCGGGCATAAATACTCTGTAGACTCATAAAGATACTTAGTGTCATAATCATAACACTCTTTTGCATATTTAATTTCAACGACTTCCAAAGCATTTCCACCAAGCAGCCCAATCGTTAACTCTCGTCCTCTCAATCTTCGCTCAATCAACCAATTGCCCGAATTAACTTTTGATAGAGCAAGCCCCATCGATGAACGATTTTCAATCATACTCAATCCATAACTACTTCCTGAGTCTCTCGGCTTAAGTACAAGGGACTCTCCTAGAACTTTAATGATATCGTCGGCAAGTGGTACCGTATGAGCATCAAAAGCAAGTGACTCTGCTGTTTTTATCCCCAAAGCTTCAACACGTTCTTTAGCCAACAATTTATCCATACATAAAGCACTCGAAGTCGCATCACTGCCAACAAACTCAACACCCTTCTCTTCTAAAATATTTTGCAAATCACCATCCTCACCAAAAGCACCATGAATCATAGGAAAAACGATATGTGAATCTGGCTTAATCCACTCTGGAATCTTACGATCCTCTATACAGACAGCCTCAATGGGGTAATTAGATTTTAGTGAATCTGCCACTGCTTTCCCGCTCTTCAAAGATATCTCTCGCTCCTCTCCAAAGCCTCCATAAAGAACAATAATCGATTTTAAAGACTTCATCATTTCTCTTACTTAGATGCTCCTTCATCACCCAAAGTATTTGTATTTGGCAGTTCATCTCCAAGTAACAAAACCTCAGGCTCCAAATCAATGCCATGTGCCTCTTTCACCCGTTTTTGTATTAGAGCAATTAACGATTGTACATCTTTAGATGTTGATCCACCTCGATTGACAATAAAATTTCCATGTTTATCTGACACCGCTGCACCACCTACACTAGTATTTTTCAACCCTAAATCATCAATCAAACGCCCTGCATAGTCATTCTCTGGATTCTTAAAAATGCACCCTGCACTTGGAGCAATTGGTTGACTACCCTTACGTACATCCGAATACGAATCCATCCGTTCGCGAATTGAATCACTCGTTTCAACTTCTTTCAATTTCAAGATCGCACCTAAAGCTATACCATTTGCGATCTCAGGGACCCTCCGATATTCAATCGTAAATTCATCTCGCCCTAATTCTTTGACTTCTGAAGCATCATTCACCATCAAAACTCGCTCTACTACATCAAATGTCCAGCGCCCCATAGCCCCAGCATTCATTCGTAAAGCACCGCCTAAACTTCCAGGTATCCCCTCAAGAAATTCAAAACCAGAAAACCCTAACTGAGCAGCCTTTCCACAAAGGTTCTTCAAGCGTGCCCCACAACCAACCCATATGTGAGAATCATCTATTTTTCGAATTTTCTGCCAATTTTTATGGTTGAAGCGAATCACTAAACCACGATATCCCGAATCCGCTACTAAGATATTAGATCCCCTTCCCAAACAAAAATAAGGCAGGCCAAATAATTGTGACGATTGGATTAATGCAAGGACATCTGAAATACTAGAAGGCTCAGCATAATATTCAGAAAGACCCCCAATCTTAAAAGTCGTTTTAGATGCTAGATTTTCAGATAGATTTAAAACACAGTCCGAAGAAACTTTCTTTTTTGTATAATCAAGCCAGGCACTTTGTTTACTAGTGCCTTCGTATAATGAACAAAATGCATGGGCAAATTCATTAATCGATCCCGCTCCTATAAATAATAAAATCTCTTTTTTAGTTTTTGAACCTTTAGTAGAATACGACAAAAGTTCCTCTAATCCAAATTGATTAAAGCTCAATTTTCCAGGTTTTGAGCTACCAAAAGCAGATACTAAATCTTCCGTCATGCCTCCTTCACATTCTGCTTCAAAAGCAGAATATACCGGTAAAATAAATACCTTATCTGCAGATGATAACGACTTTACGAAATCTTGATTTAAAGCCTTTGTCCGAGAGTATCGATGAGGCTGAAAAATCACTGTCAAATCACATCCCTTAGATTTACTCCTAATTGCTTTAATTAATATATCTATTTCAGAAGGATGGTGTGCATAATCTTCAATAACTACCAATTGCTCTTTTGAAAGCAATATACCCTGCCTACGCTCAACACCTGGAAAAGATTTAAATAAAATTTCCCTCTTTGGAAGATCGCTTTCAAACAAACCTAAAACACCTTCTGCGAACATTTGATTTCGGCAATTAAAGTCTGTATTCAACATGCCATTTCCCGACTCAAGTAATGGAGCAGCGTCTAAAGTATTACCTTTAATCACTGATTCTGTATCAATAAATACACACTCACCCGGGAAGGCTTCTCGAGAGCTAAAAGCTTCAAAATTTAAGGCTTCAATTAAAATCTTTGATTTGGTTCTAAGCAACAAGCCTTCGAACACTTTTTTTAAACTATCAAAATCCTGATAATAATCAATGTGATCCCAATCTAAATTCAACACTACAGAAATCTCAGGATTGAACCCATTAATGGTTCCGTCACTTTCATCAACTTCTGCCAGTAACCATTCTGAATCACAAACATAATAGGGCGCCGTTGCATCTTGATAAAACCCACCCACAATAAAATTAATTGGTAAACCTAATTGGCGAATAGTGTGCCCGATTAAAGCACTAGTCGTTGTCTTACCATGACTGCCCACAATAGCGATAAATTTCTTAGAACCTGCAAGTTCTGCCAACTTCTCACCCCGCTTTAAACAAGCTATATTCAAGCGCTCTGCCTCTTTTAAAAGACGATGGGACTTCGCAATTGCATTTGAATAAACAATTTGATCATACGATTTTATATCTTCAATTAACACCTCATCTAATAAATTCACCTCTGAATTTCTTAAATAAGCTAAAGCACCCTGTTTGAAATAATCATCATAGCCAAAAATCGATTCCCCATTTCCGGCTAACCACATAGCCAAAGGAGCCATCCCCGCTCCCCCTACACCTAGAAATAAAATTCGTTTTTGAGTACCCATTATCGATTAAAAATTATACCTTCCTACTATAATCCATTTGTTTTTTCTCTGATGATTGATTGTAAGTCATCAACCATCACCTCAGCAGCGTTCACTGCATTTAAAGTCATTAAATTTAAATTAATTTGCTCTAATAAGCTATGATTTGAAATCAATACCCTAATCTCTTCATACAATCCTTCTATACTATTTTCTTCAAGTAAGATGCCCCCACCTAGGCTCTCGTGAATCTTGGCATTAAAATATTGATGATTGTCTGCGGCATAAGGATATGGAACTAAAATACTGGGTACTTCACAACGAGTTATTTCCGCAATTGCACCTGCACCTGCACGAGAAATTACTAAATCTGCTGCAGACAAAACAGCGGCCATATTATTAGAAAAAGGCACCATTTTGATCGTTACCGACTCACCTCGAATATTTTTAGAAACATCATGACTTTCTAAGCCGTTATTCAAACCCGATATACAATATATTGATACCCCTTCTTCTATCAAACGTTCAAAATGATCAATCACCCACTTATTCAATACTTGAGCCCCCTGACTTCCACCAATTACGACCAATAAAGTACCTTCACAGTCTAGTCCCAACTGTCTGCGTGCTTCAATCTTATCCAAAACCACCATTTCTTTGCGCAAAGGATATCCCACATATCTTATTTTTGATTTTTTGATATCTTTTACTAGCACACTCTTTGGCAAATAAATTCGACAGGCAAAGGCTTGTAATAATCGTACCGCTTTGCCTACCTTTCCATTTGCTTCATGTAAAACAAACGGAACATTTAACAAAATACTCATTAACCCAAAACCAACTGATAAATAGCCCCCAAAGAGAACTAATACTTTCGGCTTTTTCTTTTGTATAATTCCCAAAATCTTCGGGAAACTAGAAATCAATTGTTGAAAAAACATTAGCTTTCCTAACAAGCCTCCAGCAAAACCTTTTCCAGAAAATCGCTCAAAATCAATATGCTCATACTTACTGACTATTGCTGTATCAATCGACTTTTGACTGATGCAAAGAATACTTGAAAAATCCCGGCTCTTTAGTTCCTCCGCCAAAGCAATGCCTGGTGATAAATGCCCTCCAGTTCCACCGCAAATAATCAATACATCCGTCATAATTCTCGAACCTCTTTTAGAGGAACTTTTGACCAATGACAAAGACAATTTAAAATCACGCCAATTAAAACATACATCAAAACTAAATTCGACCCACCATAAGAAATAAAGGGCAATGACATCCCCTTTGTTGGAAGGCAACCGGTCACAACTCCAATATTTATCAATGCCTGAAATTCGATCATTAATAAAGCACCTAGTACCAATAAATATTGATATAAATTAGGAGCGTACTTCATTTGTAAGAGAACGACTAAAAATAGTGCTAAAAATAATAAAACGACCCCCATTGAGAAAAATAAGCCCAATTCTTCTCCAACAATAGCAAAAATAAAATCTGTATGTGCTTCAGGCAAAAAGGACATTTGTTGTTGCCCAGAGCCAAGCCCAACTCCCTCAATACCTCCTACACCAAAGGCGATAATTCCCTGCCATAATTGATAGCCACTATCACTGCGATTTGACTCCACATCAATAAAAGAAGTAATCCGGCTCAAACGCTCAGGATTCAAAACAATCGCAATACAAAATAAGACCAATGCCATTCCAGCCGTAGGTAATAAATATCGTAGCTTCATTCCTGAAACAAAAAATAAAACACACCCCACTAAACCACATAAAAATGCTGTGCCGTAGTCAGGTTCTAAAAATATCAAGCCAACAAATAACCCAAGGATTGAGAAAGGTAACACAAAACCTTCCTTCCAAGTATCAAGCAAGCGACGATTTACTGCCAAATAATTGGCTAAGCCTAAGAGCAATCCTATTTTACCAATTTCCGATACCTGTAATCGCATAAAACCAAAATCCAACCATCTTTGTGCCCCGTTCACTTTCACTCCAATCCCCGGAATCAAGACCAAAGCCAAAACCACTAAAGCAGCACCCGTAATCATAGGAATAAATGGACGAATCTTCTCTAGATTTAACTTGAAAACAAAAAAACTCATTCCCAAGCCAAGCACCAGCCAAAGCATCTGCTTTTTCAGTAGTGTAGCAGGATTCGAATGCATCGCCTGAGACGCACTGAATAGAATAATGATCCCCAATAAAGTAAGAATCGTTACAATAGAAACAACAATCATTCCTGACGCAGGAAATCGACTAAACGAATTTCGCCAGAAAAGATCTTTAAGCATTTTTAACTTTAGCTAAAAAATTTATTCAGATTTAGCAGGCACTCTAACATAATCTACTTGAGGAACTGCTTCCATATCTAATTCAGCGGCTTCTGCCCCAGTATCTTCAACCGCTTGAAGCTCAGGCTCTGCTGGCTCAACCGTTGATGCACCTGCAGCAGCGTCTTCACTGACTGTAGTATCTACGATAGGCTCAATAACCACCTTCTCTTCAACCACTGTATCAACAATATCGGCCGTCTGAACCTCAAAGTTTCCATCGACTGGAATCAATAATTCTTGACCGATCAAAATAGTATCTGAGCTTAAATCATTAGTCGCTTTAATCGCAGCAACAGAAATATCGTATTGCTTGGCAATCTTTGACAAAGAATCACCGGACACTACTCGATAGACTTGGCCAGCACCTTCAAAATTGCTTGGCTGATAAACAGCAGCTGATTCTTTAGTAATATTCATTACAGAATCTCCGACCTTCGGTACTTCTAATTCCATTCCTATACGTAAAATCGAATCTTTTGAGATTTTATTGAGCTTACACAATTCATTAATCGTGGTGTCGAATCGTTTTGCTAAATCCCATAAAGTGTCCCCATTTTGAACAACGTAAACATCTAAGGAATCATCAAACACCGAAACGGTGAGTCCTTCATTATCAGGCTCAAACCCATCAATCTCGTTGAATGCACTCAGATCTTCGCTACTTAATACTTCATCTGTTGCGCTTGCCTCATAAATTGAGCCTAAATCACTGTCGATTGATGATAAGTCTTCTGAGTCCAAAGCACTCATTTGATAGTCAGATTGAGAGGGAGGCTGCACATCATTTGTCCGACAACCAGGCTGGACAAACAAAATAAGAATAACTCCCACGTGAAGTGCCAAGATAAAGCTAAATACTTTTGTAATATTCATAATAACGTTTAATTTTTTTTATTTATAAACACCCTTACTCCTTCAGTAAACTAAAAATAGTCTTTTGGAAAAAATTTCCTCGATCACTGTAGGAAGTGAATTGATCAAAACTTGAAAAACCAGGACTGAATAAAAGATTAACCTCTTTTTGCCCTTTAGCTAAGCGAACACTTTCCTTAATGGCATCTTCTAATTGATCAAAATAGACGCTTTTTTTTTCTAAACGTAAAAATGCATCCTTTAATTCTGCACCAACTGCACCATAAACAATAATCGAATCAACCAAAGGTGCTAGGCAGTTAGCGAATTCAGAGATATTTGTATTTTTAGAGGCACCCCCTCCAAGCCATATTACTGGCCCTTCCATTGCCCTTAAAGCACCTAAAACAGAATGCAAATTTGTAGATTTAGAGTCTTCCCAAATCTTTGTTCCACCTTTTTCAAAAATCTTGCTTAAGCGGTGAGCATCCAATTCAAACTCATTCGCTACTGAAACTAAATCAGAAACTAAATCAATATCTCCCAAGTCTAGGGACTCTAAGGATTTAATGAATCCAAAAACTAAATGATAATTCAATAAATGGGGATAAGAATGAAATACAGATGAAGGTAAAAGCGATTCAGGCATAGTTTTATCCACTTTGACTAATTCAACCCCATGAGAAGACCAAAAATTCCTCTCTTTAAACGCTAACAAATCCTCACCCGCGCATACCGGTGCCGTTTCCTTTAAACAATCTAACAGAGCTAACTTTGAGTTAAAATAGTCCTCTATATTTTCGTAGCGATCTAGATGATCTTCTGCAAAATTTGTCCAAATAAGCCCATCCAAACTAAGCCCTCTAGTAATCTCCGCCTGAAAAGAACTGATTTCACATATTGCAATTGCATCCTTATGATTAGCTTGGGAATTCACCAATCCACTCAAAGTGACTCCAATATTCCCCGCCACATAAGCTTCTCGACCTGATGCCTTAAGCACTTCCTGTAAGAATCGTGTCACCGTAGTTTTTCCATTCGTTCCAGTCACCCCGAAAATTTTCCCATGCCAGCGCTCAGCCGCATAGCCAAGTTCTCCATAAACATCATCTCTAGCTGAAAGAAGTTCTCTCCATTTATGCTTTTTGGAAAACCCAGGACTGAAAATAAAAGTATCAAAGCTACTCACATCTGATTTTGAAAAATGACTTTTATAGCCCGCTTTTTCCTCATCAAATATTGAGACTGAATATCCTTCAGAAATAGCTAAATCTGCAACAGATTGTCCGCTCAATCCCGCACCCAAAACAGCCACACGTTTTTTCATCCTAACGAAGTTTCAAGGTCGCAATACCCGCAATGGCAAATAACAAAGACAAAATCCAAAAACGAATCACTACCTTATTCTCAAGCCATCCTCCCAACTGGAAGTGATGATGAATCGGAGACATTCTAAAGATTCGTCGACCAAATATTTTGAAAGAAAATACCTGAAGTATCACGGACAAAGCTTCCGCCACAAAAATACCGCCAACGATAATTAAAGTAAACGGTTGATGGATCATAAAAGCAATCACACCAATGATACCCCCCAATCCCAATGAGCCAGTATCTCCCATAAAAACTTCTGCAGGATAACAATTAAACCAAAGAAAGGCTAAGCTTGCTCCCAATAAAGCACTACAAACAACCGCAAGCTCTCCAGCATTGGGTATATAACTGATGAATAAATAATCTGAAATGATCGCATTTCCAGAAGCATAGGCGAAAATCAAATAAGACAGAGTGACCGTTACCGTACAACCAATCGCCAAACCATCAATCCCATCCGTTAAATTAATCGCATTACTCGAACCGGATAAAACAATAAAAAAGAAAGGGAAAAATAAAACCAAAGGTAGTTGTTCAACCGCTACATATTTATAAAATGGAATCCATAATTCTCTAATTTGCTCACTTGATTCCGGTACAGATAATAAAACCAAGGAAGCCATTACCGTAATCACTGCCTGGCCCAATAATTTTTTGGTGCTCGATAAGCCCTTACTGTTTTGTTTAAAAACCTTCAAGTAATCATCCACAAATCCGATTAAAGTCAGCCCTAAATAAACCAATAAACTCGTGTAGACATATACATTTGGCTTCGCCCATAAAATCACGCTTAAAGTCACCGCAATACAGATAATAAATCCCCCCATTGTTGGAATTTCAGATTTACCTTTTGTTAAATCAGCAAGCTTACCCACTTCATCATGGGTACGAAGCATCTGTTTCATCTTAAATTGTTTCAATATGGCAATTATCCATGGACCTAGGATAAAGCCAATAGCCATTGAAGTCAGTCCACAGAATGCAATACGCAATGAAAGATAACGAAATAGACGCAAAGGACCAAAATAAGATTCAAAATCTGCAAGATAACTAAGCATTATAGGAATGATTGGAAAAAGGAATTAAAGCTTCTAATTTACAAGAGCGACTGCCTTTTAAAAAAATCGCACCGGTAAATTGACCTAGATCTTCATTACATAATTCAATAGTCAAAAAAGACTCAAGCACTGAATCATCCCAGCCTGCAGATTTCGCCCCTTTTTGATAGGCATCCGTTAATTCACTTGCTCCAATAAAGATAAGTCGATCTCCCTCTCTCGGTTTTAATGTCTGAGTCACAGACTCATGAAAGGCACACGAATCTTCCCCTAATTCATTCATGATTCCTAAAACATATAAACGACGCTCTGAATCTTTAGAAACACGTTCAAATGCTTTCAAAGAATCATGCATCGAGCTTGGGTTTGCATTGTAACTATCCTGAAAAATAAAACTCCCACCTTCTTGATTCAGAGGAATAATTGACCCTCGTCCACCCACAGGGTTCCATGATTCAATCCCTTCTAAGATGCTCTCTATAGCCTCACCCATTTCTATTGCTGTAACCACTGCCAATACCGAATTTTGTATCATTCCTTCACTCAAGCTCTGAAGCCGATACTCATGTTTCTGATCACCACACCTTAGTGACACTTTCACTGAATATTTTTCTAATTCCGTCCATTCATAGCCATAAATATTTTTGTAGGGTGCAATTGATTGTACGGCTCCTTTGACAATAGCTACGGCACCCGAGCGATAAGCTTCAAATGCAGATCGCTCTAAAACTGATTTCGGTGCGACCACCAAAGTATCCTTCTTTGCAAACTCAAGCAACTTAGACTTTTCTTCCGCGATTAAATCGACTGTTCCAAATCCTTCTAAATGCGCCTCCCCAATATTTGTAAATACACAGACATTCGGTTGAATGATTGAACTTAAAAGCGACATTTCACCTCTTTCACTCACGCCTGCTTCAATAACGGAAAACGAATAATTTTCACCAGGTAATTTGGCTAAAGTCATAGAAACTCCCAAGCAATTGTTCCAATTTCCTTTAGTTATGTAAGTTTTATCACTACCCAAGACACTTTGAAGCATCGCCTTGGTACTGGTTTTTCCACAACTCCCAGTAATCCCAATCACAGGATTCATAAAATCACCTCTCACCTTCCGGGCAATATCCGCCAAAGCTTCAAGACTATTTTCCACAATTAATTGAGGAATCTCTAAGTCTAGGGCCCTCTCAACCATACAACAAGAAGCGCCTTGCTTCATCGCCTCTGCAACAAAATCATGCCCATCACGAACTCCATAACTCAAAGCCACAAACAATGATTGTGGTTCAATCATTCGTGTATCAAAAAATAGCCCCTCAACCATTAACGGAGCCTCACCATGCCAATACCCTTGAGTCCATTCTGCTAAATCTCGTCCTTTAAATGCCATAAATTTTGCTATTCTTCATTGATTCATACGAAATCGCTTTTCAATTAATTCTTTAGCTACTTTTCGATCATCAAAAGGAATCATCGTCCCTTCTAATTCTTGATACATTTCATGTCCCTTACCCGCAATTAAAATACAATCATTAGCTTTCGCTAATTCAAATGCGTAAGCAATTGCATTGCGGCGATCCTCAATAAAAACAACTCGTTCCGACTCAACTTTGCTTTTTATCCCCGCCTTCATATCTTCAAAAATTGCCTCGATAGATTCCGAACGAGGATTATCCGAAGTTGCGATTACTACATCCGATGACTCTAAAGCTGCCTCCATCATTAAAGGTCGCTTACCTTTATCTCGATTTCCGCCACATCCGAAAACAATAATCTTCTGCCCATTCGTAAATTCATGAATGACCTCACCGCTATGCTTAATCGCATCACCCGTATGGGCATAATCTACCAAAACATTAAAATCCTGCCCTGCAATCACACGCTCCATTCGTCCCGGCACACCTGGGAATGTTTTTAATTGCTTTAATAAATGATCCATAGAACGCCCCTGAGAATAACCTATAACTAAAGCAGCCAGCACATTTGAAACATTATGCCTGCCGAGTAAATTGTAGGAAATCTGCATGCTTCCATCTGGATAGAATAATTCAAAAGAAGTACCTTCAGCCGTTAAGCAAATTGATTTTGCTCTGAAATCAGCAGATGCATACCCATCAGCGCTGAATGTCAGGCACTCTGTGTTTCTACCTACCGCCTCCAATATCATCTTCCCGTAATCACAGTCTATATTGACAATCGCTTTTTTTGCTTTCGTTCCCAGCACACCAGTAAATAAACGTTTCTTTACTTCAAAATAAGACTCAATTGATTTATGATAATCGATATGATCTCTGGATAAATTTAAAAAAGCCACTGTATCCATTTGAATAAACTGTACTCGCTTTTGATCAATCCCATGTGAACTCACTTCAACTAAAGCATCTGAACAATTTGCCATTTTCATTTCAGAAAGTAATTCAAACAATCCGCTGACTCTGGTGTTGTTCTATGAGACGGCAAAGTTCGGTTTCCGATGTCATAACGAATTGTGCCAATTAGCCCAACCAGCTGACTCCCTCCCAACAAATGTTGCCCCAGCATCGTCACTGTTGTTTTTCCATTCGTACCCGTAACACCAATAATTTTCAAACTTTCATCCGGAGACGCGTAGAATAATTTGGAGATTTTAGCTAAGGCTAAACGTACATCCTTAACTTGAATAAAATTAATAGGAAAATGTTTCCCTAAAGGCTCTTCCGAAATAACCGCGACCACACCCCTTGCTATAGCCTCTTCGATATAGGTATTACCATCTTCCCGAGACCCATTTATCGCAAAAAATAATCCACCAGGAACCGCCCTTCGACTATCCGTAATGATCGCAGTGAAATCAACTGCTTCGCTCAACTTTTGATCCACAAGCTCAATTTCATTCAATAAATTATTCAATATCATATCTCTAGTAAACTTCCTATTTCAGCATTCATTATGCCTTAGTTACCTGTCGCAACCCATTCTCTCGAATACTCTGATGGACGAATTTCTAAATATCGAATACAATCCTGAGCGATATCTTTAAATGCAGGAGCCGCCACAACTCCACCATAACCAATTCCTCCTTTTACCTTTGGCGCATCCACCACAACCGTGATAATAACTTGAGGATCATCAACAGGTAGAAAGCCCGAAAATGATGCCACGTGCGACTTACTTGAATACGCATTATTGATTATTTTTTGAGTGGTTCCGGTTTTGCCACCTACTGAATAACCTTTAATTGCGGCACGCTTTGCCGTTCCAGTCACACCGACTACTTGCCTTAACAAATCTGCCATCTGCTCTGAAACATATTCATCAATCACTCTGCGTTTTGTAATCTCAGGATATTCCAAAAGCAAGGCACCCTCAGAATTGGTAATTCGATCAATAATCCTCGGCTTCATCAATATACCCTTGTTTGCAATTACACTCATAGCGTAATGAATTTGCAGAGGCGTGCCATCAATCGCATGCCCCATTGGCATTCTAGATATAGTCAATCCATCCCAGCGATTAATCGGATGCAATGTTCCAGAAATTTCTCCCCTCAAGCCCAAATCAGTCCTCTCTCCAAAACCAAAAGACTCCGCATAAGAATGCAATCGTTCTTCACCCAAAATCATTCCCAAGTGTGCCGCACCCCGATTGCTCGATTTGACAACAATTTCTGACATACTTAAACGTTCATATAAATGATGGTCACTTGGCAGACGCACTTTTCGCTTATTATAAACTACGACTTCTTTACCCGTCTCAAATTCATCATTTAGCTCAACTTCTGATTCATTTAAAACCCCTGAAGCAGGCACTATTTTGAAAGTTGATCCAGGTTCGAAAACATCTGTTATGGCACGATTTCTTTGATAGGCTATCGGGTATAATTCTGTATTAAAAAATTCATTCAGATCAAAAGTCGGATAATTCGCTAGGGCCAAAATAGAGCCATCACTGGGACGACTTACAATAACGCTAATGCCCTCAGGATTATAACGCTCAACCACCACATCAATAACTTCTTCCACCGAACTCTGTATCCGCTGGTCCAAAGTCAAATACACATCATTTCCATTCACTTCTGAAATTTCACGTGATCGCTTATGTGCTAATTCTCTTCGCCTACCATCTCTTTCCGTTTCCACCCAGCCATCTTGTCCTCGCAAATAATAATCGCACATTTCTTCAACGCCCGATACCGCAACAGATTCATGATTGATAAAACCAATAACATGAGAGGCTAATTCATTCCCTGGATAAAACCTTTGATTTTTTCGATTTCCATAAACACCAGTAATACCCAGATTCATCACTGCCTCATAGGTCTTAAGGTTCACATTCTTAGCTAAAGACGCCCATCGAATCAAACGACCACTCTTCGCCCGAACCTTTTTCTCCATCACCTTCACCAATTCAGGATAAGGAATCTCTAAAATAAAGGCCAAATGTCGCCATTTATCCCGCTCCTCATCCTTTAAAAAATTAGGATCTACACCGACCGCATAAGAACTGTGTGTCGCTGCTAAAATATTCCCATTAACGTCAAAGATGTCCCCACGCTGCGATGCCAAAACACGCACCGACTTTCGTACATTCTCGGCAAAACCCCTTAATCGCTCACTGTCTATTACTTGAAGATAAAATAATCGCCCACAAATCACCAGAAAGGCGAAAATAATAAAAACAACAATCAACCTTAACCGATTCAAAGATACAAACGCCTGACTCATAATTTAATGAAACGATTTATGTATTTTGTATACTTGGCGATTTTTCAGTTTTAAAAGACCTCTTAAAGTAGCCGTTGAAGGCTGAACTAAGGATTCATTCTCTCTCTTTAAGCGAACTTGGATACTATTTACTTTTCCTTGAATACATACTTCTTTCCAAAATGAACTTAACTTTTCAGAATAAAGTTTTTTTAGTTTCATAATTATATTCATCAGAATTGATTTTTAAAAATATTGCTCTGTCCATTTTGAGCATTCACATAAACACTCCCCGTTTCCGAAGTGTTTGTTTCAACCCAGACAATCTGTTTATCTACCATAGGAACTAGGCGATTGGAAACCTTGCTCTGTAAACGAATTGGTTGATGTTCGTTGGCAATAAGCCCATCTAAGTGATTCAACTTTCTCAATATCTCTTGATGGCGTTTTTCCATCAACACCGTTTGTTTAGCCACACAAGAAACCTCATGTTGAATCCAAAGCAGTGAAAAAGAGCCACCCGCAATAATGGTTAAAATACACACTGCCATCACACTGACACTCAAAATAATAGCCCTTTTATTAGACCCATTCATGATGCTACCACCTCCACTAATTTTTTAATCCCTCTCATACGAGCACTACGACTTCGTTTATTCTCTCGAATCTCATCCTCGCTAGCCTTCACCGCCTTAGTCTCAATCATAGCCCCTAAAACCTCACGCTCTTCCTGGAAACGAGCATCTTTTCTGTGCTCAGGACGACCCGATAATTTTCGGAACAAGCGTTTTACAATACGATCCTCTAGTGAATGAAAACTAATCGCAACCATCACGCCGTTGACTTTTAAACGACGAAACCCTTCTTCCAAGCCAGCTTCGATTGACTCCAATTCATTATTAATGGCCATTCGCACACCTTGAAAAGTTCGTGTTGCAGGATGAATACGCTCTTTAAATCCTGCCCTTCTTGGAATCACAGATTCAACCAATTCAGCAAATGATTTTGTTCGCCCCAAAATACCCTTTCCTCGAGCGCCCAAAATCGCGGCAATCACCTTTCTCCAAGATCGTTCTTCACCATAATTTCGAATCGCACGAATTAAATCTTCTTCACTAGCCGATTCTAAAAAATCACTGGCGGTAATGCCCTCACGATTATTCATACGCATATCTAAAGGCGCATCGAAACGAAAACTAAATCCCCGCTCTCCCTCATCCAATTGAAATGAAGACAAACCGAAATCAAATAATATACCATCAAAACTCCGCTCTTCCAAATCACCCATATCCGCAAAATTCATTGAATGAAAAGAAAAGCGATCCCCATATATTTCCTTTAAAGCCAAAGCCCTCTCTTCCGCCTCTGGGTCTTGATCAATTCCGACTACGCAAACCTCAGGAGAACTATCCAGCATTGCTCGTGTGTGACCGCCACCACCAAAAGTTCCATCAAGAAAAAGTCCACCATTCTCCGGATGCAAATACGCCATAGTCGCCTCAAGCAATACTGGCACATGTTTACTTGAGCCCTGTGCGCTTAAAGTATCATCCATTGAGAGTAGCATTGTAGATTGTTGAATTTTGAGGTGTGGTATTAGGCTTAACTTAAATTATAAATAGATATTTTCTCCAGAATAGCTCTGCTTCTTCCTTAAAGCGTTACCAATCGCATCTGATAATTCCAAAGGACTTTGTGATGGAGAAATAATTTTCCAAGGGATACGCTGACTCCGTTCTGAAAAAAAGATATAACCCGATTTTAAAAAATTCTCTCGTGCAATATGTTTTAAGACCGATTTCATTATTTGAACTATAAACCAAAACGTTGAAAAACTGCAGCCTTCGTACCCTCATCCACGGTGTACGAAGACTGAAATTTTTCATATCCTTCATCACTAAATAAACTAAACGTTGAAAGTTTCCCGATCAGCACCACATCCTTTTGGATTTTTGCATGGCCGACCAAACGGTCATTTAAATTAATTCGCCCTTGCTTATCACAAGTAAAACTATGCGCCATTGACATCAGTTCTGTAATCGCCTTTTGCCCTTCAGTATCCCCAATACTTACCTGTGAAATCCTCGCTTCCAATTGTGCCACCATCTTAGGTGGGTATACCGAAATATTTCCCTCTGGAGTCGGTAAGGCCAAATAACTGATATCGCTTCCCCCATTCTTAGGCCTCCAATTTGCCGGAATCGTCAAGCGACCCTTTTCATCGATTGATCGATGAAATTCTCCAACAAATAAAGTAGATTCCTGCATTTCCATAAGTATATTACCCAATACTCACCATTTCTCCCCATAATTACCCACCTTGTCAAGCCATTTTGACCCATTTTACTTAATTTTATTTGCAGAAAACTCAGGCAGACAAGCAAGACGCTAGAATTTAGTGTTATCCAGGAAAATCGATGAAAGAACCCAAAATGAGATTCCAAGCAAAATAATTAGAGCTTTACATATCAATATATCATTATTTAATGATGCGTTATGGAATCGAAGACGATTATAAACACAATTAAGTCCGGCAAAAGCACCCTATCGCTTGAATTTTTTCCGCCCAAATCAGAAAAAGCCATTCAGCAACTCAAAGAAAGCTCCAAAGACTTAGCTAAGCTCAACCCAGATTTTGTTTCGATTACCTATGGAGCCGGAGGCAGTACTCGAAAAAGCACCTTTAATTACGCCGAACAATTAAAAAAAGACCATGCTTATAAAGTCATGCCCCATTTAACCTGCGTCGGACACTCCCAAAGCGAGCTATCCGAAATCATCCAACAATACCACGATGCCGGCTTCAGAACACTCATGGCACTCCGAGGAGATCCCCAAGAAGGTACCAACACATTCACCCCCCATCCCGATGGCTTCCAATATGCCAATGAACTCGTAGCCTTTATCAAATCACAATTTCCCGACTTTGAGATCGGTGTCGGTGGCTATCCCGAAAAACACCCAGAAGCGCCCTCACAAAAAAGCGATATTCTTAACCTAAAGAAAAAAGTCGATGCCGGAGCCGATTTTATCACCACACAACTATTTTATAACAACGAGCACTACTATCGCTTTGTTGAAGAGTGCCGATCCGCTCAAATTCATTGCCCCATCATTCCCGGCCTCATGATCCCCACCAATCTCCAGCGTGTCGAACGCTTCTGCAACTTCTGCCAAGCAGAATTACCCAATCCGCTCAAATTCGCCCTTTCTTCAGCCAATGATGATCCACAAGCACTCCAAGAAATTGCGGTTGATTGGACCTATCAGCAAGTCAAAGACCTTCTTCAAAACGGAGCCCCAGGCATACACCTTTATATCATGAATCAGTCCAAATTCATGCTCGCACTCCATCAAAAGCTGAGCGAGGCACAGTGTCTATTTCACTAATAGAAGTGCAATAAACCCAAAGGCAGAAACTGAACATATCCAGCCAAAGCCAAAATAAAACTCACACCGATTAGACAGATTGAATCCTCTTTCAGTCAATTATTGGCCAATTTAAAACCGTATGTTTTGACAAAAATTGGAACTTTTTCTATATTTTCTAGAAATCCTAACGAGAAAGGCACAGTTAATGCATTATTAAATGTAAATATTCTAGAATACCAACTTTTAAAGTTCTTCCGCTCCGGGGAGTGTGCTTTGATTGGCTTCCTTTAGGATAGATTTCCCAAAAACAAAGAACGAAAAATCAATATATTTTGTTAATAATCCGTTAATAATCTTAACGAATCGGGCTTAAACCCTTTCACAAGTGGCGGAGACGGAGGGATTCGAACCCTCGGAACCCTTTTGAGGTTCGCTTCTTTAGCAAAGAAGTACTTTCGGCCACTCAGTCACGTCTCCGAAGCTTGAAATGTGGATATAATACGAGCTTGCTTTAAAGATCAATCGAAAATTGCTGAGAAGATTCACTTTTCATTTTCTCAGCGTATCCCTTCTTTATTGATGATGGTATTTACTGCCATTCAAAATAGATATCCCTCGATAAATTTGTTCACAGAGTAACATTTGTGCAAGCTCATGGGTAAAAGTCATGGGCGATAAAGCAAGCAAGGTATGGGCTTTTGCTTTGACTTGCGGGTCGAGTCCAAAGGCTCCGCCTATGACGAATATGGCGTGACGTCCTTGTAGGGCTTGGAGCTCTTGAGCAAAGCTTTCTGAACTGAGGGTCTGCCCTTCTTCGGCTAGGATAAAAATTTTGGCTTGGGTTTGTTTATTTAAATACTCAAGGATTCGTTGCCCTTCACTCTCTACGGTGCCATCGGCAAATTCGACTGTCTCAAATCGTCCATGACGCTTCAGCCGTTTTTGATAGTCCTCGGCTAATGATTTGATCGAAGCGTTTTTTAATTTACCGACTGTGAGTAGTGTTAGATGAAACATACTGACTTTTAAGCGTTAACTTTTCTTATTGAAGCTTTGCGCATAGCCAGCGACTGACTTAAATAAGGCATCGGCAAATGAGGCGATAGTCACGAGTGTTCTTTGGATTTCTAAATCACTGAAAACGATCGCTTCTCCGTCACGAAATAGTTTTCGATCATTGACGATTCGGCCCATGGGCTGTCCGGCTTCGTTTTTCGTTGGCTCGATCTCAAGTCGCTTGAGGTCGATTTCAAGTATCGGGTTAACTCCCTCAGGGAACATTTGTGATTTTAAAATACCGTTGTTTTCAATGAGTGCTTTGAGGGCGATGACTAAATTAAGAATGGTGGTTTGGGAGTCTGAGCCTACCCCATAATTTTGCTGTAATAACTCGAACTTCACATCGATGGGGGCACTTAAAAAATGATGGTGACGCTCTTCGGCAATTTTCTGAGTCTCTGCATCAAAATTGCTGGAGCCTTTGGATTCTTTAAGCAGAGAGAAAAAGAAATGACTGTTATTCAATGCGGTGACGGCGAGTCCTAAACAGTCATTGATGGCCTGACGCACTAATAGGTCTCGAGCATAGGCCTGCATCTGCTCAAAATTTTGATGCCGTTTGCCTGAGGGCATGATTTGAGGTGCAGCCGAACGTTTTTTATAATCTTTCTCTTGGACGGATTCTCTAGAGGCTAAATTGAATGCGAGCATGTCCGCATGGCGTTGTAATCCATCCATAAATTCCTGTGCCATAGCACGTAAATTCAGTTCTTTTGATTGCTTATCTTTGCCAAATCCTTTGTTCATCGCTTTTCTTATTTTCCTCACTTCTTTGGATCAGAGCAATCTGCATTGCTTGTATCTAAAATCCATTCCAATAGTACAAAATAAAACAAATTGTGTAGCCTTTATCAAGAGGCAACTTTCCCAGCAAGCATTTGCCTTAGCAGTTTTTAAGTACTTTTTTATACGCTTTTAAGGCAAAAGCGCTTGCAGGCTATGAGAAGAATTTATATCAAATCAGCTTGCACCTAAAATCATGAAATTCACTTTTTTCCTCATCATTCCATTGCTTATCAGTCTTTTCATAAGCTTGGCGTGTACTCCGGCTCAAACAAATGTTGAACGAGGAATTTCTGAGCAAGTACTATATATTGGTATTGGCACTGAGCCTGAGGGGCTAGACCCTCACTTGGTATCTGGGGTGACTGAGCATTATGTCCTACTCTCACTCTTTGAAGGCTTGACGACTGTTGATCCGAAGACACTTGAAATCTTACCGGGTGTGGCGAAATCTTGGACAATCTCTGACGATGGCTTAGTCTATACCTTTCACTTAGATTCAGAGGCACTTTGGTCTAATGGTGATTCTGTCTCTGCCCATGATTTCACCTTTTCTTATGAACGTATCCTTTCACCGAAACTGGGAGCTCCTTATGCGTATATGCTTTATCCGATCAAAGGTGCAGAGGACTTTCATAAAGGACAGACCGATTCTTTTTCTGAGGTTGGAGTCAAAGCCATCGATGCAGAGACTTTAGAAATACAATTACACTCGGTGACCCCTTATTTCCTTTCTTTGCCCACACATTTTACTTGGTGGCCAGTACACCCGCCGACCATTCTTAAGCATGGTTCAATTGTGGATCGAATATCGAAATGGACACAGCCAAAAAACTTTGTGGGCAATGGACCTTTCGCTTTAAAGACATGGCGTTTAAATAATGGAATCAGCGTGGTGCGAAATCCTTTTTATCGAGAAGCAGACATACTTAAACTGAATGGGATTGAATTTTTGCCGATCAATTTGGAAACGGAGGAGCGTGCTTTTCGTGCAGGGCAAATTCATCTTACTTCGGGCGTACCGACTGCCCGTATTGATTGGTATCGCAAGCATCGTCCAGAAAACATCCGCTTTGATCCCTATCTTGGTGTGTATTATTATTTAGTGAATACGGAAAAACCTCCGCTCTCAGATAAGCGTGTGCGTCAGGCTTTAGCCTATGCCATCAATCGAGAGAGCTTGACTCAATATGTTTTAAAAGGCGGACAAAAGCCTGCCTATCATTTCACCCCTCCAAACACTGGAGGCTTCTCCGCAGAAAAGAACTTCTCCTATGATCCAGAAAAAGCACGGGCTCTACTCGCCGAAGCTGGATTCCCAAAGGGGGAAAATTTTCCCGAAATTGAATTACTTTATAATACATCCGAGTCACATAAAATTGTTGCTGAGGCGATTCAGCAAATGTGGAAACAAGAACTAGGAATCACGATACGTTTACACAATCAAGAATGGAAGGTGTATTTGGACTCTCGGCAAAAAGGGGATTTCGATATCGCACGTGCGGCTTGGATTGGTGATTATTTAGACCCCTATACATTCCTCGGACTCGGCATTTCAGACTCAGGGAATAATCATAGCGGATGGAGAGACATTGTGTTTGATCAACTGCTTACAGAAACCACACAAACCTTGGAGAGCGATAAACGCTTTGAGCTGTTTCAAAAAGCGGAAGATCGTTTAATTGAAGCGATGCCCTTCATCCCAATTTACTTTTATGTTCGTAGTCTACTTATCGATCGTTCCGTGGACGGATGGTACTCAAACATTCTCGACTATCATCCCTATCAATTTATTTCCCTAACAGAGAAGGATTAATTTTTCAGTGTTTCAATTAAGCATCAGACGACTCCTACAAGCAATTCCAACCCTTTGGATTATTGCAACGCTGACCTTTATTCTGATGCAGCTGACTCCAGGCGGGCCCTTCGACCAAGAGAAACCTGTAACTCCTGAAATTAAAAAATTAATTGAAGCACATTACGGCATGGATAAACCGATCCATGAGCAATATATACAATTTATCGTGAAGCGCCTACAAGGTGATTTTGGCCCGTCCTATAAATATGCTGGATGGGATGTGGATGAAATTATCGCACAAGCATTTCCAGTTTCACTGGAGCTTGGTTTGTATGCATTGATCATTGCTATCTGTATCGGTGTGCCTCTTGGCATTCTGTCCGCACTGTTTCATAAAAAGCCGATGGAGATTGTCTTTATGAGTCTCGCTCTGATCGGTATTTGCTTACCCGCATTTGTTTTAGGACCGCTTTTATTATTGGTCTTTTCAACAGAGTTAGGTTGGTTCAATCCCTTTGGTTGGAATTCATTCAGCGACCGTATCTTACCCGCTTTGACCTTGGGCTTATTCTATGCCTCCTTTATTGCCCGGCTCACTCGTAGTGGCACTTTAGATGTTTTAAAACACCCGTATATTCAGACCGCACGAGCAAAGGGGCTGTCCTCGATACGGATTCTCTTTGTCCATACATTGCGTTCTGCACTCAGTCCAGTGGTGGCTTATTTAGGTCCTGCAGTGGCGGGAATGATTTCTGGCTCATTTGTTGTTGAAACTTTATTTTTTATACCCGGCTTAGGGAGCTTCTTTGTTAATTCGGCCTTCAATAGAGATGATACGATGGTCATGGGTACGGTACTTTTTTATGCCGCTCTGATTATCCTCTTCAACCTCGTTGTTGATTTAATCCAAATTTGGATGAACCCAAAATTAAATCGTGATTAATTCAAAAACAGAAAAAATGCATCTTTCAAGGAGCGCAGGTAGCGAACAAACCAAGCTATGGGAAACGCTCTACAGGTCAACGAATGCACGGATTGGATTTGCCCTCTTTTTTACCATCACGCTTGCCTGCTTCATTGGACCATTTTTTGTGCCTCACTCTTACGAGACAACCCAACTCTCCCTCGGTGCGAGCGCCCCTTCCTCTCAACATCTATTTGGCACAGATGTCCTAGGACGTGATTTACTGATACGCACTTTAATCGGGGGACAAATATCGATCTTTGTCGGCTTTTTAGCCACGATTATCGCCTTAATCATAGGGACTGCTTATGGAATGGTTGCTGGTTACGTTGGCAAAAAAACTGATGCACTGATGATGCGATTTGTCGATACACTGTATGCCCTACCGTTCACTATTATGGTGATTCTACTGACAGTATTATTTGGCCGTAGTTTAGTTTTAATTTTTCTCGCCATCGGTGCAGTGGAATGGTTGACCTTAGCTAGAATTGTTCGTGGAGAAACTCGAAATATCAAAACACAAGCTTATGTACAAGCGGCACAATTGAATGGACTGCCCCACCACCAAATTATTTCAAAGCACATCCTTCGAAATTTAATCAGCCCCGTGATTGTCTTTGCTACTTTGACTATTCCATCGGTGATTCTTTTAGAATCAGTGATCAGTTTTTTAGGATTAGGCGTTCAGGCCCCACTGGCTTCTTGGGGTAGCTTAATTAATGAAGGTGCACAAAAATTTGATGTCTATCCGTGGCTTCTGATCTTTCCATCCATTTTCTTCTCTATGACAATTTTATCACTCAATTTTATTGGTGATGCCTTTAGAGATGCCTTTGACCCTATCTTATAAAAGAGCCACTGAGTAGGTATCGATTATTGGTCGAATGTATCGCTAATTGTAGTGAGACGTTCTCTGCTATCGCCCAACTTAGGGATACAAGTAATCAAGGCTTTGGTATAAGGATGTTGAGGGTTCGACAAAACGGTTTCTACGCTTCCTGATTCCACAATATCGCCTCGGTACATAACTAGAACACGATCGGCAAACCCTTTAACAATTCCAAAATTATGGGTGATTAATAAAATACTCATTCCTAATTGATTGCGCAGCTTTCTTAGCAAATCTAGAATCTGTGCTTGGATAGTTACATCCAGCGCAGTTGTCGGTTCATCTGCCACCAATAATTTGGGTTCGCAAGCCAATGCCATAGCTATAACGACACGTTGCTGCATCCCACCACTCAATTCATGCGGATATGATCGATAACGATGCTGTGCCTCTCGAATCCCTACGAGTTCTAAAAGCTCGATTACTCGTCCTTCGACATCACTGATATCAGGACGGTGCAATCGCACCGCTTCCGCAATTTGAAAACCAATCGAGAAAACCGGGTTTAAAGAGGCTGAAGGTTCTTGAAAGATGTAGGCAATGCCTCCACCACGAATTTTTCGCAAAGCAGAATCCTCTAATCTTAAAACATCATCACCATCAAAAATAATTGAACCAGAAACAGAGCAATTCGCATCCGTTGGGAGTAATCGAGTCAGAGCCAAGCAACTGACACTTTTTCCGCTTCCGCTTTCCCCAAGAATCGCAACGGTTTCTCCCCCTGCTTCAATGTCGAAATCAATCCCATGCACCACTTCATTAATCTGATCACCCGAACCAAATCCTATCTTCAATTGCTCAACTGTTAATAATTTCGACATAATTAAAAAAATACCCGTTTAGCTTAAATAATCAAAGCTTCATCTTCGGATCAACAATATCTCGAAGCACATCCCCTAAAACATTGTAAGCCACGACCGTGACAAAGATTGCCACTCCAGGCAATAGCATCCACCAAAAATTCATAAAAAATACAATCATATTGCCCTGTGATTGTTTAAGCATCAATCCCCATGAAGCTGAAGGTTCTGAGATTCCCAATCCGAGAAATGAGAGTGCGGCTTCTGCTAATATATAACCAGGAATCGAAAGTGTTGCTGCGACCAATAAATAACTAGCAATATTCGGCAAAATATGACGCACCAATATCAACCATACCGGGACACCAAAACTTTCTGCCGCTTGTACGAACGGTCTTTTGCGAAGGGATAAAGTCATGCCTCGAATAATCCGAGCGGTGCCCGCCCAGCCAATCACCGATAAAATAACCACAATAATCGTATACACTTGAACCGGCGAAAGCTCAGGTTGCATGAAGGCAGAACGCAACGCTAACAATAAATACAGACCCGGTATCGACATTAATAATTCGACCAGTCGCATCGCCGAGAAGTCCACCCAACCCCCATAATAGCCTGCTATTGCACCTACAATGAAGCCTAGTACCAGCGTAATTGAAATACCAATCAATCCAATCGATAGAGAAATTTGAGAGCCATATAAAAGCCGACTGAATATATCACGTCCCGTAGAATCAGAGCCTAATAAATACAATCGGTCGTTTTCGTTTCCCGATTCTAATTGAAGAAACTTATGGTCCATAGGAATGAAACCAAATAATTGATATGGTTCTGATTTGGTAAAAAATTGAAGCTGTGCGGTTTCACCTGTCGCTTGATATTGAGCCGCCCCTACTTGCACTCTTTCCATCAAACTCACTTCAAAATGCCCATCCACAAATTGAATTTGTGAAGGTGGATGATAAGGAAAACTGAGGTTTTGCTCAGAGACCGAATACGGAGCAAAAAAGGAAGCAAAGCCTGAGAGAAAATAGAGAATTATTAAAATCGAAAAGGCAATTGCTCCAGAGGCCCGTTTAAAAATTGGAATCAATAAACGCTTCGCCATAATAAACATGAGATAGCCCACCATGGCGATACACGCCAAGGCAACCAAAGCAACTATGAGCAGACCGACCCATTTAAAACATTGGGCAATTACAAACAACCCTGATGGGAAATAAGACTCTAATAAAATTTCTCCGCCGATCAGACCAAAGAGAATTAAAAATAACCATCGACTATAATTCGTATTTTTCTTCCTAGAGTTGGATTGTTCCGATTCGACTCGGATACGAGGGTCTACCCAACCGAGTAATAAGTCGGCTAATAGATTACCAAAAACCAGCAAGGTCACACCTACCAATACACCTGCCATAACTACATATTGGTCTTCCCTTATCAACGCATCATAAATCAACTGCCCTAAGCCCGGATAGTTCATTACATTTTCTACCAATAAAGCACCCGATAACAAACTGGCAAAGGCATAGCCCAATGAAGTGATCAAAGGATTGATCGCATTACGAAACACATGCACAAACATTATGATACCTTCTCGTAACCCTTTAGCTCGTGCCGTTGTTACAAACTCTGCTCGCATACTGTCGATGAAATTGGCACGCATAATTCGCATAGTACCGGCAATGCCCCCGATGCCTAATACAATTGTCGGTAAAATCAAATGATGCAAATAATCGAGAAACTGTAAGCCCAGAGGCAAAAATTCACTTTCGATAGAGGATCGACCACCCTCAGGAAATAAACCAGTAACTGCGGCAAAATAAACCGCTAAAATCGCGAGAAAAAATTCAGGGATAGACAGTGCGGCATACGCAAAAAAAGCAGATATTCGATCAAAGATTGAATCTTTATACATGGCAGCTAAAATCCCCAAGGGAATTGCAATAATCCAAGCGAAGAGAATTGAACTTAAAGAAAGAATAAATGTAGCAGGCACACGTTGCTTTAATAAATCAAATACTTCGACTTTGTAAGTCCATGATTCTCCGAAATATGGACTTCCAAAAAAGAGTCCTTTGTCAGGTTCACCCACCCATGGCCCGTATTTAAGTGGCGATACATTTGCCAACCAATGTCCATACTGAACAAACCATGGCGTTGGATTTCCTGCTGCATCTACCAAGCCTAATTGATGCTCCATCTGCTCAATAAAGCTAGGGTCTATATCCTTTGCCGCTCGTGCTTGTGTTAAAAAGTCGCCCGGAGATAAATACATTAAAAGTGAAACGAGCAAACTCACTCCAAATAATAATGGAACTATTGTGCATAAACGCCTAAAAATAAATCGCCACATAGTTAATTTTGATTAATCTTAATCCGTGCTTACGGCTGCCCATCTCCTTCCCAAATTTCATCAATATTCCAAAGAATTGTACCTGATTTAGGTATATAAACATTCATCCATTTGTCTTTAATGCCGACATAACTGTAAGGCGAATAGCCAAATAGCAAAGGTAGCTCATCGGATAATATCGCCTGCACCTCGTGCATGTAAGCAATTCGTTGTTTACGATCTAAAGTTTGTTCCTGAAGTTTGATTAAAGTATCGATTCTCGCTTCCCATTCTGTCGCTGGTGATTTTTGATTTGGATACCACATATGATACTTACCACTACTCAAATAAAGTGCCTTACTCCCAGAAGGATCATATGCAGCACTGGAAGACCCCCAACCCAAGATGGTCATATCATAATCAAAAGTGTTATCCGTACGCTTGAGCAGGGTCGCAAAGTCTGCACGCTCTAAGCGAACCTCAATTCCTAGATCTTTCATGTTTTCAACAAAAGTAATACCGATTTGGTCGTAATTCGCACTTTCAACGAGTAGTAGATTAAAAGAGACACGATTGCCTGACCCATCGAATAATTGCCCTTCTCTATTCCAAGTGAAGCCAATGGATTGCAAAAGTTCACGAGCTCTTTCTGGTGAGTACGCATATTTTGTAACATTTGGATTATGCCACTCACCTTGTGCAGGCGGTATGATTGAGTGCAATGGTTCCCCTTTTCCGAACAAAACTGCATCAATAATTCCTTTTCGATTGAAGCCGTGTAAAATGGCTTTCCGAAAATGCTTATCGCTAAACCAAGCAAATTTGTACGGTTCGATATAAGGGACTCCATCCTCTGAAGATTCGGGATTTAGGTTAAACCAAAAAAAGTTTACGCTAGAAGATGGGCCACGATTACTAATAGAAAAATCATAAATATCTGTTGCTTTTTTTACCCACTCATAATCGTCAGCACCAACGCCGGATGCATCGCTCTTACCCGTAGCAAAATGGGCAATGGCTGTATTCGCTTCAGAGACAAATTTTATCACTAAATAATCCAAATAAGGTAATCGTTGCCCTGAACTATCTGCACGCCAGTAATGAGGGTTTGGCTCCAACACTATTCGCTCTCCTGGCTTGTATGAAAAAATCTTAAAAGGACCTAGTCCGACAATTTCTTGGGGAGTTTCGATTGCTGTTTGCGTTGTCCACTCTTTCATAAACGACCCTGAATTGAACGCATCGCCTAAAATATGTTTGGGTAAAATTGCTAGCCCGATATCATACAAAAAAGGTGCATAAGTCGTGGGTAGATCAAACCGTATCGTATGGGCATCGATTAGTGTATATTGAATCGGCGTACCATCTATGTGCAGTTGTTGATAATAACGAGATGGATAACGAGGCCGTTTGTCTCCGGCTGCTTCATCGATAATTTCCGATAAGATACAATCAAAAGTAAAGATCACATCTTCAGCGGTGAAGGGTTGACCATCACTCCAAAGCAAACCTTTTCGCAGATTAAAAGTATAGGTTAAACCATCCTCACTGACGATCCATGATTCAGCCAATGCCGGTTCAAATAACTCAGTCTTTGGATTAAACTCCACTAAGTTACTGAGAAGGCGTGATAAAACCATACTCGTACTTAAGTTGTTAGGGACGAGCGGATTAAAAGTGGTTGGCTGGGTCGTCTCATTCAAAATAAAAATCCCGCCATAGCGGCCAGATTCGCACTCAGAGATATCGACTCCTTCGGGTAAAGGGTGATGCGTTCTCTCATAATTGATCGCCCGTTCACAGCCTAAGTTCAATAGGCTCAAAAGCAGAACTGAAGAAAGTGTTATAGACTGAATATACTGTGAGAAAGACAAAGGCATACCAATAGTTAGATACTTTTATTCCATGCATAGATTTGACAACGTTAAATTGAATATTGACAAATGCACAACTGTTCACCTATTCATATGTACACTATGAAAGAATTGACGACTCGACAGATAGAAATATTGGATTTTATCACCAACTATGAATGGAGACATGGCTTTTGGCCGAGCATTCGTAATATTCAAATGGAGTTTGACTACAAAAGCACCAATGCAGTGATGGGTCACCTGCGGGCTCTTGAAAGAAAAGGAGCGATTGAGCGAATCCCCGGACAAGCTCGAACCTTTAGAATCAACCGCCCTGACAGCCCACAGGCCAACTTTGAATCTGAGATTCCCGACAATGCAAGTGAAGTTGTTGAGATCCCTGTGTACGGAGCAATTGCTGCGGGTTATCCCGATCGCGTTGAGTCTTCAGGTGCTGTCGGCAGATTACAGGTAGACATTCAAAACGCAGGCTTTACCAATGCCAGTCGAAAGCAGTCCTTTGCCTTGGAAGTGAGAGGCGACAGCATGGTCGATGCTCAAATTTATGATGGAGATCGCGTGATCATTGAGCCTAGAGAAGCAAGAGATGGCGATATAGTGGCTGCTTTGATTGATGGTGAAGTGACCTTGAAACGATTAATTCAAAAAGCGGGTGAACCCCCCTATTTGAAAGCAGAAAATAAAAACTATCCTGAGTTGCACCCTTCAGATCAATTAGAGATTCAAGGTGTGGCCAAGGCAGTCGTTAGAGCACTTTAAGTCTTGTACTTATTTATAATACTGTAGGATTAGTCGTATGAAAATTACTTTTGATCATACACGTATTCGTGTTTCAAATTTGGAAGCCTCAATTGATTGGTACAAGAAAACCTGTGGCTTTGAAGTTTTAAGACGTACCGACAAATCTCCTTCAGGTAATGAACTAGCACATTTGAAAATTCCTGATTCAGAACACAAGCTAGAGCTCACTTTCTCTCCTGATTTTAAAGTAGAATTCCCAGAAGATTTGGTGCATACCTGCATCCGAGTTGATGATATTATTGCCTACTGCGACTATCTTGAATCTTTAGATCTTACCATTGATTTATGGCCATCTAATTGGCGTGAAAAATTTATTGATGGCAAAAAAATGGCTTTTATTACAGACCCTGATGGATATGAGGTCGAAATATTAGAGCACTAATCGACTGTTAAATTGCCACTGTGACTGCTGTGACTATTGCGGTACAATGAATACCGAGGCCACGACCGACATCGGTTAGTCCTTCCCCACTCGTTGCAGTGATACCAACATCAGAAAAAGCAATTCCCAAAAGCTCAGCAATTGAAGTTCGCATCGTCTCTACCATGGGATCAATCTTTGGTTGATGGCATTCTAATGCGATGGCTACATGCGAAATGCTGTAGTCTTCAAAATCAGCCAATGCTAATTTAAGATATTCACGACTATCTGTAATGCCTTTCTGGCAAAGCTCATCTGCCTTAGCTCCGATTATTGTATTACCTGTAATACTACTAATAGCATCGGTAATTGCGTGTAAGACAACATCAGCATCGCTATTCCCTTTCAAGGAGAGCTCACTCTCAAAATTGACCCCTCCTAAAATCAAAGGCTTGTTAATTAATGGGTCTTCGTGAAAGCGATGACTATCGAGACCTAAACCTGTTTTAATTTTAACCAAAATGTACCAGAATAAAAAAGACTATAATTCAGGGAAAAAACGTTTTTTCTCAATCAGAGCATTTTCAGGGCTATCCGAAGCATGAACGACATTGCGCATTCTATCCGTACCAAGATCGCCACGGATTGTCCCCTTGGGAGCTTCAAGAGAATTTGTTGGCCCTAATAAATCGCGGACACGAGCAATCACTGATTCACCTTTCAAAAGTAAGACCACGACTGGGACACTACTCATAAAGGAAACAATTTCTGGGAAAAATGGAAGATGTGCAACATGTGAATAATGTTCTTTTAATAATGTATCATCTAATTGCTTAACTTTTGCCGCGGCTATTTCAAAGCCTTCAGCTTCAAATCGACTGATCACCGCACCGCAGATTCCAGCAGTCATGCAATCAGGTTTCAAAATAATTAAGGTTTCTTCGCTCATAACAATATAAAGATTAGCCTATAAAGGAGGCTGAATTTTTCATAAAGTCTAGCAAAAAACATATTTTGTCAAAACTGCTAAAAATAAGGCAATGACTAAGAATTTAAATTATGCTTGATTGCGTGAGATTTACTCGTTGTATATTGATATTTTACGGGGGCTTAGCTCAGTTGGTTAGAGCGCTACCTTGACATGGTAGAGGTCGTGGGTTCGAATCCCGCAGCTCCCACCATTTTTCAAATGCTTAATTACACATTCCTATAACTGTTTAAAACTATGACTGATTCAAACAAAAAACCAGGACTCGGAACACTGTCACTTCATGCCGGTCACGATATTGATGAAACAAACTCTCGTGCTGTTCCTATTTATCAAACAACAAGTTACGTCTTTAGAGACACCGAGCATGCCGCGAAATTATTCGGACTGGAAGAACTTGGTAATATCTACACACGTATTATGAATCCAACGACTGATGTGTTGGAAAAAAGAATTTCAGCCTTGGAAGGTGGAGTTGCCAGTCTTGGACATGCTAGTGGTCAAGCAGCCATCACCAGTGCTATTTTAAATTTGGCCGAAGCAGGCGACAATATCGTTTCTTCATCACAGTTATATGGAGGTACTTATAGTTTATTTAAACATACCTTACCCAAACTTGGTATAGAAGTACGTTTTGCTGATGCAGAAAATCCTGAAACTTTTGCTTCTTTGATCGATGATAAAACCAGAGCGATTTATGGGGATACCGTGGGAAATCCTAAACTGAATATTTTCCCATTTGAAGAGATTTCTGCTTTGTGCAAAAAAGAAAAGTTGCCACTTGTTATTGATAATACGGTCTCCTCTCCTGCAGTCTGCCGACCGATTGAACACGGTGCCAATGTAGTGATAAATAGCTTAACAAAATTCATTGGCGGGCATGGAACTAGTATTGGGGGCATGGTCACAGATGCCGGAAATTTTGATTGGGGAAGCGGTCGCTTCAGCATGTTCACTGAACCCGATGAAAGCTATCATGGTCTAGTGCATTGGGATGTTTTCAAAGCATTCCCTCCCGCAGGCGGAGCCAATATTGCATACATCATGAAAATGCGTCTACAACTTTTGCGAGACATGGGTAATTGTGCAGCTCCTTTCAATTCATTTTTACACTTACAAGGAGTGGAAACCCTTCCTTTAAGAATGGAAAGGCATTGTGAGAATGCAATGAAAGTTGCTGAATTCCTAAATGATCACCCTAAAGTCAGTTGGGTGAATTATCCAGGATTGAAAAATAGCCCACATCATGACGCTGCTAATAAATATTTTGAGAAAGATCATTATGGTGCACTTGTTGGCTTCGGGCTAAAAGATGGCATTGAAGCAGGGAAATCATTCATTGATAATCTAAAGCTATTCAGTCACTTAGCCAATATAGGTGATGCAAAATCCTTGGCGATTCACCCTGCCACAACTACTCACCAACAACTGGATGAGGAGCAACAAAAATCAACTGGCGTTACCGCCGATTTTGTTCGTTTATCTGTAGGCATTGAATCCATTGAAGATTTACTAGAAGATTTGGACCAAGCTTTAAATTCATAAACGAAAACAATCATCCTCCTACAGTCAAATTGGCAAAAGATATACGTACAGTTATTGAATTAGCTTTCTGCACATTAATTTCTTGTGTGTCCTTATTGGGCAATGATTTCACTATAACGATTGAAAGTTCAAATGATTTAAATGAATGGAATAGTATTCATACAGCAACAGTAACCTCTGAAGCAGAAAATACTTTCTATAGAGCGGTGATTGACCCTGTTAATGCGCCAACATTGATCTTGGAAAACACGATCCTTACAGTGACACAAACGTGGTCACAAGAAACTAATTATTCCCGTACTGCCCATGTTCAAGTGCCGGCTACAAATGCTGAGAGCCATCCAGTTATAATCTTTTTTCACGGAGCAAGTGGCAATGGCATCAATATGTTAAATCAATATGGTAATACTTTTACAAATTACATTAAGATTGGAATGGATGGATATGATAACAAATGGAATATAAAAACTGAATCATCTGAGGCTAATGATATTGATTTTCTGAGTTTGGTCATTTCACAATTAAAATCATACGCAAATGTTGACGCAGATAATATATCATTAATTGGCACATCAAATGGCGCTGCCCTAGTTCTTAAAGCACTATTAGAACTCCCCGAAAACTCGTTCAAAAACGGAATCTTTATGGCTGGTCAACTTATATCTGATCAGTACAGAGAAAATAAATTTTGGTATAATGAATTTCCTAGCAGAGTATACACAAATGAAGTTTTACTTCCTGCCAGAAATAAGATAATTAGTTTTCATGGGACTGATGATACTTCAATTCCATATGACGGCGGATACATTAATTGGCTAAATAGAACATTTTATGATGCCCAAGAAAGTAATTATTTTTTAGCAAAAGGAAGGGGATTTACTGGATCCGCAATATCAGGAAATGGAATAGATACTATAAATCCCTCGATTAAAGAATATGGTTATGCAGATTATGGTGTTTACCATTATAAAGTGATCAACGGAAACCATGGATTAACTGGATTCAAGAATGACATAGTCTCTATTATTCTAAGCCATATTGAATAATAAAAGATTTACTCAAACATATATATTTGAATAAGTATTCTATAGAGTATAAATATTCATCTAATATTCTTATAAAAATAATGAAAATCTGTTATTTTATTTTTACGCTATATGTGAGCAGTTTATTGTTTTCGGAGAGTGTCAATGAACAATTAATTAATGATAATCCCGCTGAGATTTCTTTAATGGATACTCGTGATCTCGATCCTAAATTGAAGCTTTTTTTAGATAAATATTATCAGAAGAACTATTCAGACGATGAATCTATTAAAACTGTTAAAAGCATCCAGTTAATGGGTGCCTATACGGTGAATGCGGGAGGAATAGGTAACATTAAAATTATTAAAAAAAGACCGAATAAATATAAGACATACATAAAAATGAACAATGATTCGGAACAAATTATCATTTATGATGGTGCTAGCCTAAAAAGCGGACGAACAACGAATTCAGATCCCACAATACAATGGCAACCCTTAGATATTTATGCTTCTGAAAACTTATGGATTCATTATGAGCAAATATTTGACTCACTTCTGCTTAACCCTAAAGACCCAAAAAAAGAAATTTCTCTGGGCATCCCTTTCATGGAAGACGGCCAAGTAATACAACCCGTTAAAATCATATTAAAAAATGACATCAAAATGACCTACTTCGTTCCCATACGAAATAATTTAACAAAAAAAATCTTAGTAGAATTTAACGAACGAGATCATTCTGCCTACAGAAGCTATACGATTCATTTAGCAAATTATGAATCAATAAACGGTATGATGTTTCCTAAAAAAATCTCAACTCAACTGAGTGGAGACCATATTGTAGACATTGAAATTTCTGATATACAATTTAACTTGGGAATCAGTGACTTTTTCTTTAAGGCAATTTCTTTTTAGGTTTTTATGATCACTCTAATAAGCTGAGCATTGCTGACTGTTTTAAAAGGATCTCCTCTTTTTCTATATCGACTTGGGAACCGGATACAATCCCTGCACCAGCGTATATCTTAATTGTCTTATTATCAAATTGGGCAGATCGTATTCCGACAATCATCTTTCCTTCATTTTTTCCGTTAAACCAGCCAATTAATCCTGAATATAAACCTCTTTCAAAGCCTTCCAATTGATTAATTCTTGGTACTGCTTTTTCTCTTGGTTGCCCACCCACCGCGGGTGTTGGATGCAATTCAGAAGCGACATCAAGAAAATGCACGTTTTCATCCATAAAAGCAGAAATTTTCGTCTGTAAATGCTGAACATTCGCCAAAGCCAAAAGCCTAGGGTTTTCGTCTGCGATCCCATTGATGCCTAAAAGATTCAATCGTCTCAAAATTGATTCTTTGACTAAATTATGTTCTCGTAAATTTTTATCACTCGCCAACAAACCAGAACCAAGTCGTGCATCCTCAATTGCTTTCCTTCCTCTAGAAGATGAACCCGCAATTGCCTCTGTCATCAAAATACTGTTTTTCACTTGAAGTAACATTTCAGGAGATGCACCGATAAAGGAGCGTTCGCTTCCATCACTAAATGAAAATATATAGCATGCACTGAATCGCTCCCTTAACCGATCTAGGTACTGGATACCTTTAACTGAAGAATCATTTTTTAAAACTAATTTTTGAGCTAAGACAATTTTTTGGTAATTCTGATTATTTATTTCAGACAAAGCACCTGTAACTGCTTCTTCAAATGACGATTCGCTGCATACCTCCCCAGAGATTTTAGCTTCTTTTTGTTCGTTGAAATCGGAAATGTTCTGCTTGCCCTCTTCGTAATTAAAAAACAAGAAATTTATGTACTCATTTTCAATTCTATCAAATAAGGTATCTGTATCAGAGTCTTCATCTACTTCAATATTAAGCACTAATCCATATTTTCCCGAATCACTAAACACATGCCACTTAGGTAAGAAAGTCGTTGCAGGTGCAAAGCCCTCGTCTTCACTCAAATTATCCTCAAAAGCAAAGGCATTAAAAAAATGTGGTCCATAAAATTCATACTCCGAATCATTGGGATAGCGACTAATCTTTTTCAAGCACGAGTCAGCAAAACTTTTTACAGACTGAAAACGATCTTGCCCAGAAAAAGTGGCAGAAGCGACACTTCCATAAGCAAGAATGGAAGAATCATCTACAGGGCGTTCTAGATAGAAATGCAACTGATCCTTTAAGTCGATCGAATGAAGCACGCCCAAAGGTGCTAAATAAGACAAAGGTAAAGAAATACTAGCCAATTGAGGGCACATTGAGTTCTTGGCTTTCTCTATGCATTTAGATAAAAAAGCTTTTAAAGCTAGCTCATCAATAAAATGAGCAATATTTACAGATTGATCTTGCACTAAAATAAAACAAATCGACTCTCTAATTATCGCAAGTGACTTTTTCAAAGATATTTATAGCCGATAAGACGAAACATATTGAAATTTACTATGGATCCCGAATTTTTTTCAATCGATTTTAAAGGTGCTTTAAACAAAGAACAATACCAAGCGGTGACTGCTCAAGACGGTCCATCATTGGTGCTAGCCGGTGCGGGATCAGGGAAAACACGCACTTTAACCTATCGAGTTGCATATTTACTTCACTCAGGCGTCCAACCTCATGAAATATTGCTACTAACATTCACGAATAAAGCAGCCAAAGAAATGCTAGAGCGAGTTGAAGATCTTACCAATATACCCAAGCACAAGCTCTGGGGGGGTACTTTTCATAGTATCGGGCAAAGAATCCTTCGTTTACATGGAGAAGCCATTGGTTTAAAAAGACACTACAACATTATTGATGAAAGTGAAGCCGAGGATCTTTTAAAAAATTCAATTCAATCCGTTGATCCAAAATTCATTAAAACTAAAGACAATCCCAAGGCAAAAGTCATTTCTAATATGATTAGTTATGCGAGAAACACTCAAACCGAAGTTGCTTCTGTCGCAGAAGATCGCTACCCTCTCATAACAGGTATTGGTTCAAAAATCGCCGAATTTTACGAAGACTACAAAGAATCCAAGTTGAAACAACAAGTCACTGATTACGATGATTTACTTGAACTTTTATTAAAACTTTTTCGCGAGAATCCAGATATCGCTTCTATTTATCAAAATCGCTTTAAACACATATTAGTGGATGAATTCCAAGATACCAATCGCCTTCAATCCGATATTGTCGATGCTATTGGAATTAATCACCAAGTCATGGCCGTAGGCGATGACGCACAATGTATATACACTTGGCGCGGGGCAAATCACGAAAATATCATGGGCTTTTCCGAAAGACATCCCGACACCGTTGTCCATAAGATTGAGACCAATTACCGAAGCACTCCAGAGATTCTAAATTTTGCAAATTCCATATTGAATGCACAACCAAGTGGAATGCATTTTTCTAAAGAGTTAAAAGCGATTAAACCTTCGGGACAACTACCCTATTTTGTTCCATTAATGGATGGTCCCAATCAAGCACAATTTCTGTTAAAAAGAATTCATGGCTTGCTTGAAGAAGGTTATAACTATTCTGATATGGCCATACTCTATCGAGCACACTACCAATCGATGGATATTCAAATGGAACTCAGTCGGCAAAACATTGATTACCAAATCACCAGTGGAGTTCGCTTTTTTGAGCAAGCTCACATAAAAGATTTGGTTTCACAAATACGATTTGCTTCCAATCCAGCCGATGTGTCAGCCTTTAAGAGGTTTACCTGTTTATTGCCAAAAGTTGGCCCAAAAACCGCTGAAAAACTACATGCTCTTTGCCATGTGCATGCCGAGAAAAACAATCTTGATTTCTGTAATGCTTTAAAATCTGAAGCCATTTTCAAAAAAGTTCCGAAATTCGCACAAGAAGAATGGGAATCGTTGACCGCAACTCTAGTTGAGTTAACCCAAGCTCTAGAAGATCAAACTCCCGAGGCCATTGTAGCATTAGCTGTAGAGGGTTGGTATAGCACTTTTATCCGAGAAATTTATCCCAATTGGCACGAACGAGAAGAAGACCTTGTGAGTTTAATTGGCTTCGCCTCACGCTTCGATACTCTTGAAGAATTACTCGCACAATTAGTCTTATTATCCTCAGAACTTTCAAACCGTTCAGAACAAGATAGTAAGCACTGTTTACGACTTACCACAGTACACCAAGCAAAAGGGCTTGAATTTCCGATTGTCTTTATCATTGGTCTCGCTGACGGGCTCTTCCCCTTGAAACGAACGATTGACGAAGGAGATTTAGAAGAAGCTCGCCGTTTATTCTATGTCGCGGCAACCCGTGCTCAAGAGGAGCTTTACTTATGTTATCCAATGCTTAACAGCCTAGGTAATAATCTTATGCGAATGAACCCAAGTCGTTTTGTTCAAGAAATCGATACTTCTCTTTATCAGACATTGAAAATCGCACCCAATCGCCGTTGGTAATTTTTTTGATAAAAATTTAGTGATTAATCGAAAAAAGATTTCCTTAGAAAAAAATATTCTCTAAAACATACAATATGCATCCAGTCTTAATACAAGGAACATCCGCTCTATCTGAATTTCGCCTCAAACAACTCACAGAATCATTGTCTACAGCACGAAGCGACCTTGAAGACATTCGCATAAAAGCCGAATTTATTTATATTTTACAAACGAATGAACCTCTAAATGAAGCAAGCTTAAATCAAAGCTATAGACTATTATCAGCTAAAACACTCTTTGAACAATCGGACGGCTTTTTTGTCACACCGAGAAAAGCAACCTGTTCTCCATGGTCCTCTAAAGCCACCGATATATTTCAAAACTGTGGCATCCAAGGCATTCAACGCATCGAAAAAGGTATTTATTACACCATTCATTATGCTGAGGACACTAGCCTGCTTGTAAGTGAACTCGGTGACGAGGCAAAGCTTCTTCATGACCCTATGACTGAAGGCATCTACACCGATCTCAGTGATTTCTTTGATGCACCTGAACCCACTAGTTTCAAAACCATTAACCTTCTAGAAAACGGCATACAGGCCCTAGAAAAAGCAAATATAGAATGGGGATTAGCGATGAGCCAAGCTGAGATTCAATATCTTGCCGACGCTTATTCATCAATTCAACGAAATCCTACAGATGTAGAACTCGTTATGTTTTCTCAGGTAAACTCTGAACACTGTAGGCATAAAATTTTCAATGCGGATTGGATAGTAGATGGCAAGCCAAGCCAGCAATCGCTTTTTCAAATGATTCGCAACACCTATAAACTAAACCCTGACGGGGTTTGCGTTGCCTATTCTGACAACTCGGGTGTTTTACTCGGTAAATCTGGAGACTGGTGGGAAGTCACCCAAGACGATTCAAAACAATACAAAAATACAAATACTCGTTTAGATTTATTATGTAAGGTTGAAACCCATAATCACCCAACAGCAATTTCTCCATTCCCAGGAGCAGCTACGGGAGTCGGCGGAGAAATTCGAGACGAAGGAGCCACCGGTATTGGTGGTCGATCAAAAGCAGGACTTTCTGCATTCATGGTCTCTCATTTAAAAATTGATTCGCTAAAGCAAGGCTGGGAAACGCTTGATGAGCCTCACCCAAAGCGCCTTGCCTCTCCTTTGCAAATTATGCTTGAAGCGCCTATTGGAGGAGCTGCATTCGGTAATGAATTCGGCCGCCCACAACTCACTGGTCTCTTTCGCACATTTGAAATCGAACATTCTGGCAACTATAGAGGTTATCATAAACCCATCATGGCGGCAGGCGGAATGGGCAATCTAAAAGAAGAACACGTCCACAAAAAACCGATTCCTTCCAAAGCAAAGATTATACAAATTGGAGGTCCTGCGATGAAAATTGGACTAGGCGGTGGTGCGGCATCTTCGATCGGAGCTGGTTCGCAGTCTGAAGAATTAGATTTTGATTCTGTTCAACGAGATAACCCTGAAATGGAGCGCCGTTGCCAACAAGTGATTGATCATTGTATCGCATTAGGTACCCAAAACCCAATTTTATCCATTCACGACATTGGAGCGGGTGGCCTATCCAATGGTTTGCCCGAACTCGTTGAAGCCACTGGCGGTCGCTTTCATTTGAGAAATATTCACAATCAAGATTTCTCTATGAGCCCAATGGAGATTTGGTGTAATGAAGCACAAGAACGTTACGTTCTTGCTATTTCGGCAGAGGATGAAGCCATTTTTTCTCAAATTTGCGAAAGAGAACGATGCCCTTTTGCTATCGTTGGAGAAGCGACTGATGACCATAAATTAACTTTAGTCGACTCACACTTCGAGAATAATCCGATCGATATTGATATGAGTATCTTGCTCGGAAAGACGCCAAAGATGACTCGAGACTGCAAACGCAAAACTTCTGATACCTCTGAAATAAATTATTCAACAATCAGCTTACAAGAGTCGATCAATCGCCTGCTAAGATTTCCAGCGATTGCCAACAAATCCTTTCTGGTCACCATCGCTGATCGCACCATTACTGGAACCGTGAGCCGTGATCAAATGGTTGGGCCTTGGCAAACTCCTCTTGCTGATGTGGCAGTCACGGCTACTACTATGGCATCCTATACTGGTGAGGCCATGGCTATGGGTGAACGTACTCCCATCGCACTACTAGATGCACCAGCCTCTGGACGTATGGCCATAGGAGAATGCTTAACTAACATGGCAGCTAGCCATATTGGATCAATACAATCCATTAAGCTTTCGGCAAATTGGATGGTAGCTGCTGGTGAAGATGGTGAAGATGCGAATCTTTATGATACAGTCACCGCTGTAGGAATGGAGCTTTGCCCTGCTCTCGGAATTTGTATCCCTGTGGGGAAAGACTCTATGTCTATGCGAACCACTTGGAACAACGCAAAGAACGAAACGATTAAGCAAGTTTCTCCATTGAGTTTACTGATCACTGGCTTTTCAACCGTCGAAGATGTACGAAAGACATTAACTCCAGATTTCAAACAAGCGCATAGTACACTTTTGTTATTTGATCTAGGGGAAGGCAAAAATCGCATGGGAGCGAGTTCTCTAGCACAATGCTTTAATCAAGTAGGCGATACGCCCCCCGATTTAGACAACCCCGAATTATTTAAGCAATTCTTTGCCTGTATCCAATCACTCATTGCTAAGGATTTAATTCTATCATACCATGATCGTTCGGATGGCGGGCTTTATATCACTGTTACAGAAATGGCTATTGCGGGTCGTAAAGGCTACGACTTAAAATTAGATGCTTTACTCGAAGACGATGCCTCTGATTTATCCATTCATGAAACTCTTTTTAATGAAGAGCTAGGTGCAGTCCTTGAGATTGAGTCTGATAGACTTTCTGAAATCAAGTCCATTATTGAATCATTCGGACTAAGTGGCATCTGCCACTCTGTAGGGAAAACCACAACCAATAAAAATGGACGAATCACACATCAATCAGAAATAATCTATGAAAATACAATAACTGAATTAAATCGTGCATGGAGCGAACTTAGCTTCACAATGCAGAGCTTAAGAGATAATTCCGATTGTGCCAAAGAAGCCTATGATTTGCTTTTGGATGAAACGGATACGGGTATAATTATCCAACCGACATTTGATCCGAATCAAATTCCAAATATTTCAAAAAATACCCAACCCAAAATAGCAGTTTTCCGAGAACAAGGAATTAATGGCCAAAATGAAATGGCTTATGCATTTCATAAAGCTGGGTTTAAATCTGTGGATGTGCACATGACTGATTTACTCGAAGGCCGTTTTCAGTTGAATGACTTTCAAGCTTTAGTTGCTTGCGGTGGCTTCTCTTACGGAGATGTTCTTGGGGCAGGTAGCGGATGGGCAAAATGCATTCTTTATAATGCTTCAATCAAAGAACAATTTGAACGATTCTTTGCTGATTCAAATACTATTGCCTTAGGCGTTTGCAATGGTTGCCAAATGCTTTCTCAGTTAAAATCCATAATACCAGGTGCGGATCCTTGGCCTTACTTTGTTCGTAATAAATCGGAACAATTTGAAGCACGTCTTTCCAATATCTCTGTCCTTAAATCACCTAGTATCTTCTTACAAGGCATGGAGGATAGTTTATTACCCATACCTGTAGCTCATGGTGAAGGTCGGACTGACTTCTCAAAAACTGGAAATTTGGAACAATGCTCAAAAGATAATTTAGTGGGTATGCGTTATATTGACTGTAAGGCACAACCAAGCGAAATCTACCCAATCAATCCGAATGGATCCGAACAGGGTAACACTTGCTTCACCACACCTGATGGACGTGTGACAATTATGATGCCCCATCCAGAACGATGCTTTCGTTCTGTACAATTGAGTTATGGCTACAATTACTTTAGCGGCGAGAATGGCCCTTGGATGCGCCTCTTTGAGAATGCTCGTTCGGTATTTCAGTAATTCGAGAATACTGCTTTATCAATAAACCATATAAGGCTTGAATCTCAAAGACTTGCCGATCATTCACGCTTTTAAGTATAGCGAAAATTATGAATCAAGGTCAATATTTATTCGGTTCTCAAGAGGTTTAGAGTCTGTACTAGAATGAATATTCCTGATCTCACCAAGCCGTTTATTAGATGACTTAATCCAATCAAATAAATCCTGTGGTCGCAAGGCAGCTGCCCCGTTAGAGCGTGTTGCCTCTCGAACTAAATTATCATTACTCACTACGCTGACCTGTTCCTTATTTTTAATCCTTACTAAAATTCTTTCAATAACTCCATCAGCTGTCAGCGACTTCGGAGCAAAAACAAATTCAAATGTTTTATCACGAAAAGGATATTCTACCTCTATAACCTTTTTACTACTATCAAATACTATAATAATGTGAACATCTTCCACAGAATGAATAGACTGAACCATCTCAGCCAATGTTTCTCTAGCCCTTGATTTATTGTTTGGCATTAGATGCTTTAAGGCATCCGATGCATAAATAATATTATAACCGTCGAGTAATATATATCGCTTAACAGACACAAAATTAAATAAAAGCTCACAAGCGTTTGAAGCAACGCATTTTAACGGCAAAAAGAACTTTTTTTACCCAATCAGATAGGATCATTCCATTAATTGTTTAAAGATTTCAGGAAGTTTGGATTGCGCCTGAAATTTATGCTGCCTTCCGTTCAGCTGATAAGAGACAGTTGTACTAAGTGAGTGTAAGCATAAGCGATTTACTCCAAAGCTTTGCTTAATCTGTCGATTAAATCTAAAATCACCATAAGTCTGGTCACCGATGATAGGCAGTCGGTTATCAACACAGTGAATTCTTAATTGATGCGTTCTACCCGTTATAGGTTCTAAGCTCAAACAGCTCATTTTCGGATCTTTATTGGATGTTGAAACAACTTTATATAAGGTTTGCGCGAGCTTTGTAGAAGCGTTATACTTTGAAGTATAATTCGATTGCTTAAGCTTTTGATTCCACTCTCCGAGAGCAAGCCGAGGGCATCCTTTGACTATAGCATAATATATTTTTTTAGTAGTTTGATTTTCGAATGCTAGACGCACTGAATCCTTAATCATCTGATTCAATCCAATTAGGATCACTCCTGAAGTCGGTGAGTCTAATCTATTTAAAAGCCACGCCTTCTGTTCATTTCCTTGTGCGTCTTTCCAAAAATAGTACTCTCGATCAAAATCATATTGAGCATTCAATAAAGCTGGCTTTTTCTCATTTCTAGAATTTGGATGCGACAACACACCGTCCGGCTTTTCTAGTGCGACAATACCATGTTTATTATGATTTAAAATCGAGACTGACTGATGGACTGGTAATGCTGAAACATTCATAGTTAACGATAATAAAAACGAACCCTTAATTCTTTCTGATCACCAAAGACTTGTATCATATCCTGAGTCCATGGACGGAAGGGAGAGCGTTTAGCAATAGCACTTTCACAGATAGTAGTCGCAATCAAACCAGCGGAACTAGATAAAACAGTTACGGAATCAATTGAGCCATCAGATTTTAAAATAAAGGATATACTAACCTGTGTTCCGGAATCTAGAGGTTTATAAAAAGCCACTTCATTATACCAACCGACTTGTAAGGCAGAATAAAACTGCTGTTCATACTCCCCAAATTCACTGAAGCTTGCATCTAAAGCAATGACCCCAAACTTATTTGCACTAGCCATAGATTGCATTGTTGGTCCGGTTGTGATTTCTGAAGATAACTTCGGTCTTGCCATTGGAACTGGACGATTCTTTTCAATGTCTTTTATGTTCTTGGCTGCTCCTTCAGAAATTAAGCTCAAAGCATCCTTAGTAATCGGAATAATTACTTTTTGGCCAGTTGCGTCTGGTATTATTTCTTCTTGATTTTTAAAAGTAATCACGTCCGTACCGTCTTTATTCTCTTCTACCTCGAAAGGATTGATTTGGGTTATTGAGCTAAGATCGTCAAAAGTTAAAGGTATTGGATTTGCTTGGCTAGCTTCAGATTTTATTGGTGCATTATCATTGGGTTCTATTTGATAAACACCTGGAGACAATACTGTCTCTTCTGTAACAATTTCAGCTGAAACAATCTTTGCAGAGGATGTTTCACTTCCATCAACCAAAGGGACGGGACTGTTATTTTCCTCCATAGAGGTATCTGCCGCTTGTTGATCTTGGAACGAGTACCATTGACTTTTATCGGGCTGATTTTCTGCTACCTCTGGATTCACTTCTGCATAATCACTAGGCACCACTTCAAGTTCAATTGGTAACACTGCATTCTCTGAGCTTAGGCTAAGAATTTCAGATTTTATAAAATGACGAAAGAGTAAAAGCACCAATATATGGAAGAGCACTACAGACAAAAATGACCACAGTTGCCGTTTAATTACTATGTCACCCTGCTCAGTTAACGGGTAAAATCTAGACTGAATATTGTAAGCCACAATAGTGCTCATTCTGTTGATGATTTGATTTTAATCAGTAAAAAAATTAAAGCCATGCTTCTTTAGTTGATTAGCTAGTAATTCCGTAGGCAAGCCCATGATATTATTAAAAGAACCTTTAATTGAATCGATAATCAAATCAGAAGCTTCTTGAATGCCATAAGCCCCTGCTTTGTCTAATGGATTCACTCGACTATGATATTTTCGGATGATTGATGGAGTTAATGCTCTAAACTTCACTTGGCTGACTTCATAAAAAGACTCTTTGAAATCGCCATTAGTCCATCGAAGTGAAATAGCCGAGTACACTTCATGCCACTGATCAGACAAAGTTTCTAGCATCTGCATTGCCTCATTTAGGTCCTGAGGTTTAGAAAATATCCGCCCCTCGAAAGCAACTGTTGTATCAGAACCCAGCACTAAGGCATCAGGCGCTTCTTTCGCAACTGATTCGGCTTTTAAAATTGCATTATTAAGCACCAAATTATCCGGCTTTAAATGAGGACGATCATCTTCTTCCACATTTGCAACTTGTACGGCAAAAGCTAAGCCCATGTCATCCAATAGAGTTTTTCTCCTTGGAGATGCCGATGCTAAAATAAGTTGATTCGGATGCATATAGAAATTAAACCACCTATTAATAAATGAAAGGCTTGATTTGCAAGCCTAGTATAATGTGTAATACTACGAGAAATGAAATTAGGACTGGCTCAAATAAATACAACTGTTGGTGATCTATCTGGGAATAAAGCCATCATACTGGATGCCTATAATCGCTTAGTTGAGCAAGGTGCTGAATTAATCATTTTCCCAGAACTTGTAGTGTGTGGCTATCCTCCGAGAGATTTATTATTAAAATCAAGATTTGCAAATGATGTAAAGCAAAGCCTAGACAGCATCGCTAGAGAAATTTCTGAAGTGCCCGCCTTGATTGGATGCATAGAAATTGCTTCTTCCTCCCAAAAAGGTCGCCCACTCTATAATGCAGCTGCTTGGTGCGAATCTGGAACCATTTTATCTTACGGGCGAAAATGCTTATTACCTAATTATGATGTCTTTGATGAAGAACGTTATTTTGAACCTGCAACCAAACCATTGGTATACCAATGGAAAGATAAACGGATTGGAATCACTATATGCGAAGACATCTGGACAGATGAGAAGGTTCAAACAAGTAAGCGCTACTGCCATGACCCTGTTGAACTTTTGTCTAAGGAAGGCTTAGACCTTCTTATAAATCTATCGGCTAGTCCTTGGCACACTCACAAGGAACACTCACGCCAAGATCTCATCGAGCAAGTCAGTCATCGCTTGAATTGCCCAGTTGTCTATTGTAATTCGGTAGGCGGAAATGATGAACTTATTTTTGATGGAGATAGTTTCATCACCCATCCAAGCAAAGGCATTATCGCTCAAATGCCTAAATTTAAACAATCACTCAATACCTTTGATATTGAAACAGCGACTCGCATAGCTACAGAAACAGAATGCCCTGAAAACACATTTAAACATATGCATGATGCTCTAATTTTAGGATTAAGGGATTATGCTCAAAAAAGTAATTTCACCAAAGGCATAATTGGGCTCAGTGGTGGAATCGATTCCGCCGTTGTTGCAGCTATTGCTACTGAAGCTTTAGGTGCGGACAATATCATTGGAGTCGCCATGCCATCTGCAATATCTAGCGATCATAGTATCTCCGATGCTCAAGCCCTAGCCCAAAACTTAAAGATAGAATTTCAAAATATCCCAATCAAAGACCCAGTTGAAAGCATTGAGACCCATTTAGCTCCTAGTTTTAAAGGTCTAGAAAGAGATGTTACCGAAGAAAAATATCCAAGCTCGACTTAGGGGAGTTTTGTTAATGGCACTATCAAATAAACACAATGCCCTACTCCTCACAACAGGGAATAAAAGTGAAATAGCGGTGGGCTATTGCACTCTTTACGGGGATATGTGCGGAGGATTAGCTGTGATATCCGATTTACCTAAAATGCAAGTTTACGCTTTAGCTAAATACATAAACCGTGATGGGATTATTATCCCACAAAATACTATCGACAAAGCTCCATCTGCGGAACTCAGCCCCGATCAAAAAGATGAAGATTCTCTTCCGCCCTATCCTATACTTGATGCTATCCTTCATCACTATATCGAGGAAGGGCTTTCTAGAGCAGAAATAAGCGATCAAGGATTCGACTCTGATATCGTAAACTTTATAATAAAAAAAGTAGATCAGAATGAATACAAAAGAAAGCAGGCTGCACCTGGATTAAAAATTTCTCCTCTCGCTTTTGGTATCGGCAGAAGAATGCCTATCGTCCAAAAGTATATTAATTAATTTTTAAAAAACCGAATATGAATCAATCCAACGAGTTATTTGAAACTGCTAAAAAATACATCCCAGGAGGCGTTAACTCACCGGTAAGAGCTTTCCGTTCTGTCGGAGGGACTCCCTTTTTCACAAAACGAGCTGAAGGACCTTTTTTATATACAGCAGATGATGAACGTTTAACAGATTTTGTCTGCACATGGGGTCCTGCTCTTCATGGCCATAATCACCCTGAAATAAAAGAAGCTATACAAGTTGCACTTGATCAAGGAACCAGTTTTGGCACCCCAAATCCTTATGAAGTCGAAATGGCTCAACTCATTGAAAAAATTGTCCCATCTGTTGAGAAAGTTCGCATGTGTAATAGTGGAACAGAAGCAACTATGTCAGCCATTCGATTGGCTAGAGGTTACACCCAAAGAAATAAGATCATTAAATTCTCAGGGTGCTACCACGGCCATGTTGATTCTTTACTCGTGCAGGCTGGCTCTGGAGCTCTTACTCTAGGCAATCCAAACAGCGCAGGAATCCCTGAATCCTTTGCCAATGAAACCATAGTGATTGCCTATAATGATGAGGATGCACTAACAGAAGTCTTTGATCATTATAAAGACGAGATTGCCTGTGTCATTGTTGAACCCTACCCAGCGAACTGCGGACTGATTTTACCCAATGAGAATTTTCTCTCTGCCTTGAGACAGATAACCACCCAACACAAAGCTGTTCTTATTTTTGATGAGGTCATGACTGGCTTTCGGATTGCTCTAGGTGGTGTCCAAGAAAAAGAAAGTATTACTCCAGATCTCACTGCCATGGGCAAAATAATTGGTGGAGGACTACCGGTTGGTGCTATTGGCGGGAAAGCTGAGATCATGGATCACTTTGCACCTGACGGCCCCGTTTATCAAGCAGGTACACTAAGTGGCAATCCACTTGCTTTAGCAGCTGGTATTGCTTCCCTGAAAAAATGTATACGGGATAATCCCTATCCTTTACTAGAAAAACTAGGTAGCATGGTCAAAACTGCACTAGACGAAACGGCTAAAGAAAAAGGCATTCCCCTTCAAGTTCCACAAGTTGGTTCTATGTTTGCCCTATTCTTTTCTGAAAAACCTGTAACTAATTTTACTGAAGCCACACAATCGAATACCGATTTGTTCAAGACTTTATTTAATAAGGCTTTGAGCAATAAAGTTTACCTCCCACCATCCGCTTATGAAACATGTTTCATTTCCACAGCTCACGATTCCGATATCATGGAATCAGCAATCGAAAGCTTATGTGATGCATTGAAGAAAATTTAAGCAGACGCTGGTATTTTCTTTAACTCAAAACGCTGAAAACTTTCAGCAATACCTCTTTTTTCATCAATACCAATCAGGCAACCACTTAAGCGAACATCCTCTTCCGCCACAGGAAAACGTCGTTTCATCCCATCTAAGAATGATTGAATCACAGGCTCAATCTTTCGCCCTAGCACAGAATGATAAGGACCTGACATACCAACATCACTGATATAGGCAGTTCCTTTCGGTAGAATTCGACCATCAGCTGTCGGTACATGCGTATGCGTACCAATGACACAAGCAACTCTTCCGTCCAAATGCCAACCCAATGCCACCTTCTCAGAAGTGGCTTCCATATGTGCTTCGACTAAAAAAGCATCACATTCACCCTTGAGTTCATCCAATAGCTCGTCGGCAATACGAAACGGACAACCATCTGCTTTCATTCCGATATAATTTCGACCTAAGACAGTAAAAATACCTATTTTGAAACCATTGGCTGGAATTACTAAATGAGTGCGTCCTGGATTTTGCTTAGGCAAATTTGCCGGCCGACACACTTTATCTAAATTACCAATTTCTGATTCAAAGCCTTTTTGATCCCAAACATGGTCTCCTAGAGTAATTGCATCGACACCTGAAGATAGTAAATCCTTTGCTATAGACTCGGTTAACCCAGAGCCACCAGCCACATTTTCTGCATTCACCACTACCGCATGTAACGATAACTCTGATCGTAATTCTGAAATCTTTTCGATTAAAAACTCACGTCCTGGTCTGCCGACTACATCACCTAAAAATAAAACTTTAATCATACAATTGAGAATTGAACAAAGACAATGGGCTAAAGCAACCTAAATGAAAAACTAATCATCGTAAAAATTCTCAATTAAATCCTATTATTTAAGACTTGAGTTCACTTCATTAATGATTTCTAAATATCTTCCTTTTTTATTATCAGTTACCATAAAGTATTAATACCTAAAATACAGTTATAGATCATTATGAAACACAAAACAAACAAACACATCTCAAAGAATGACACAAAAAGTCAGACAATGAAGGGTGCCGATGTTTTAGTCGCCGCTCTTGAAAAAGAAGGTGTGGATGTGGTCTTTGCATACCCAGGTGGTGCTTCTATGGAATTACACCAAGCACTGACAAAGAGTCAAAAGATTCGCACTATCCTGCCTCGCTTTGAGCAAGGGGGTGGATTCATGGCACATGGTTATTCACGAGCAACTGGAAAACCAGGCGTTTGCATGGCAACCAGTGGACCTGGTGCTACTAATTTGGTTACCTGTATTGCTGATGCATACATGGACAGTATTCCTTTAATCGCAATTACTGGTCAGGTGTACCAACAATTTATCGGTAAAGCTGCTTTCCAAGAAACCGATTTCTTTGGAATGACTCTACCTATTGTTAAGCATAGTTTTCTTGTTTTAAATAAAGAAGAATTACCTAGAATCGTAAAAGAAGCTTTTCACATCGCTAATACTGGACGACCTGGACCTGTTGTTATCGACATCCCTAAAGACGTTCAGCAAGCACTCTTCGAGCCTGAGTTCCCTGAAACAATTGACATTCCTGGCTATAAATCCGATGTGACGCTTCCAGAGGCATCAGACGAAGACTTACTTAAAGTCATAGACTCTATTCAAAATTCAAAAAAACCCGTCTTCTATACAGGCGGAGGGATTATTTCTGCAGAAGCACATTTGGAACTTCGTGAATTTGCTAAATTAACGGGTATTCCAGTAGCATCGACTCTTATGGGACTTGGTGCTTTTGACTCAGAAGACCCTCAATCGCTTTACTGGTTTGGCATGCATGGAACTGTTGCAGGAAACTGGGCCGTTTGTGATTGTGACTTCTTGCTTTGTTTAGGAGCCCGCTTCGACGACCGAATCACTGGTAAAATAGAAAAATTTGCGACTGAGGCAAAAATCGCTCATATCGATATCGATATCTCAGAACATAATAAAAATAAGATTGTTGATTTGCCGATCCACTCAGACATCAAATATGCGCTTCGCCGTCTTATTGAATTATGGAAGAAAAATAAATGCAAACAACCTGACATTTCTGAATGGAATAGTCTGATTCAAGAATGGAAAGCAGAACACCCATTCTCCTACGAGGCTTCCGAACATATTACTCAACAAGAAGCGATTGAAGCTTTATATCAAGAAACAAAGGGTGATGCGATTATTTCAACAGGTGTAGGGCAGCACCAAATGTGGGCTGCTCAATATTTCCAATTCAGAGAACCAAGAACTTATATAAGCTCATTAGGTCTTGGAACTATGGGCTTTGGTCTACCTGCCGCCCTTGGTGCAAAAATTGCTCATCCCGAAAAACTCGTTGTCAACATTGATGGCGATGGTTGCTTCTTAATGAATGTTCAAGAGCTAGCCACGGCTAAAATTGAAAAGATCAATGCGAAAACCATAATCATGAACAATCAACACTTAGGCATGGTGGTTCAATGGGAAGACTTACTTTATGAAAGTGTACGAGGGCAAACTATCCTATGCGATAAAGATAATATCGGTGGGCCAGATAACCTTGAGGCGCTCTACCCAGACTTTGTAAAAATCAGTGAAGGCTTTGGAGTTAAAGCAAGACGTGTTTCGAAAAAAGAAGAACTCAGAGAAGCTATCCAAGAAATGATTACTCATGATGGTCCATATGTTCTAGAAGTCATCGTACCTTACACAGAACACGTGTTGCCAATGATCAAACAAGGGCTTTCTGCAAAAGAAATTCTCTTGAAGTCTCCAAATTCAAAGTAGGCTTTTCACCGTTTCTAAAGTATCTGCATCACTCGCGAGCTTATCCTCTCTCCATCGGTGAATCCGTGGAAATCTTACCGCAATGCCTGACTTATGGCGTTTAGACTCTTGTATGCCTTCAAAAGCAATTTCAAAAACAAGCTCAGCCTGTACTACACGAACGGGTCCATGTTTAGCTGTTGTGTTTGCTCGAATCCATTTATCCACCCGCTTCATTTCCATATCGCTTAAACCTGAATATGCTTTGCAAAAAGGGACTAATTCCCCGTCTTTCCAGATTGAAAAAGTGTAATCTGAGAAAACACCTGCTCGTCTCCCATGCCCCTGCTGAGCATAAACCATCACTGCATCTACAGTATATGGCTCAATTTTCCACTTCCACCACAGCCCCTTCTTTCTACCTACACTGTAAATTGCTGTTTTCTGCTTAAGCATTAATCCCTCAATGCTTTCTTCTCGAGAATGCGACCGCACCTCCGCCATTGCCTCCCATCCTCTTGAAGCATCGTAAATAGGCGATAACCGCATCACAGACGTTTCGATGGATGGCAGCCATTTTTCTAAAACATCTCTTCGCTCGGAGGTACTTTTTGCCCGTAAATCAACACTGTCTATCTCCAGTAAATCATAAGCCATAAAAACCACAGGAATCTCCTCAAGAATTGCTTTACTCACTTTTTTTCGTCCTAAACGTTTTTGTAAATCGGCGAAGCTTCGTACCTTGTCGTTTTCAAAATCCCATGCCAATATTTCCCCATCCAAAACAAACGATTGTTCATCAGGGTAAGCCTTTAAAGCGTCTTCAATCTCTGGAAGTTGCTCATTAAGTAATTGCTCGCCCCTAGACCAAATCACTCGTGCACCTTTTCGAACAATAATTTGTGCACGAATGCCATCCCATTTAGGCTCGATTTGCCACTCGTTTGAATCCCCCAAAATCATTGAAAGAGACTCACCTTCTTTGACCTCTAAAGGATAAGCTAAACAGAATGGATAAGGACGTAAAACTTCATCTTGAGTCGATTTCTTAACAAATAAATTCTTAAAGTTTACCTCTGATGGTTCCCATTGCCCCATTAATTTATGAGCCATCACTGCGGGGTCGACTGATGCATTTTTTGCCAAAGCTTTAATTACTAAACTTTTACTGACACCTACTCGAAATCCACCCGTGATTAATTTATTTAGAACTAGAGCCATGGAAAAATCCATTTTAGACCACAATTGAACTATCCGCTTACTTTGAGCCTCAGGCTCCATTGCTTTAAGAGGAATAAGGTAGTTTTCAATTAATTCGCTCAAACTAAGTTTCAAATCTGCTTTACGAAATTTATCTTCACAAAAAATTAATAAAGCCAAAGTTTCTGCTAAATCCCCTACATGATCGTAACATTCAGCAAACAACCAATCAGGCAAATCACTGACTCGGCATGCCCATTCTTTAAGATCCGCTGTCTTGACTAAACGCTTCAACCGCTCCCCCATCAAAAAGTAAATTGCCCAAGCTGCATCTGCGGGACTGGCTTCTTCAAAATACTCACTTAATAGCTGAGACTTAGCTACAGTCTTATTTGTTTGATCCAGTGCGATAAAAAGCTGTGTGAACAAATCCATAATTTATCAAGCAATTCCCAATTTAAATCGTATAAGCATCTAAGCCTCTATGCTCACGCAACCAACGCACTAAAGCGTCCGAATAACCATGGGTTGCTCCTACATGCTCTGCACCCGTCGCTTCAATTGTTTTCAATATGCCCTTCCAATCTACATGATCTGAGAGTACAAAACCTCGATCCAAAGCTCGCCTACGTCGTGTCCCCCGAACTGCCATCCAACCTGAAGCAAACGCAAGTGAAAATGGTGCAAACTGATTAAGCCAAGGTGTATTTTGTGTTGATCCAGGAGCGATGATAATACCTTGTCCTTTAAAACTTTCTTTAGTCTCTCGCTTTGCCCGAATCGTCTCAGGGATAGGATACCCTTCTCTCAAATAATGCCGATTAAAAATGTCAACTGAGCCATGAACACCAATAGTGCCAATTGAAGAATCTATTCCACAAAGCACCCGCTGTGCCTTACCTAGAGCGTACGCAAATAAAACACTTGTCCGACCTTTGGATTGATTCGCTCTCCACCATGAGTTGATTGCTGAAAAAACGCTTTCAGGAGTTTCCCAATTGTAGATAGGTAAAGCAAAAGTTGATTCTGTAATAAATTGATGACACGGCACTACCTCAAATGCTTCACAAGATGCATCCGGTTCAATTTTGTAATCACCCGCAACACAAGTAACAAATCCTTTATGTTCTATACGAATCTGGCTCGACCCTAAAAGATGCCCTGCAGGATGAAAGGAAACCTTTACATCGTTAATTTTAATGGATTGACCATATTCGATACCCTCAACCTTTGCGTCTTTTCCCACTCGCTCTTGAACAATCGCTCTTCCTTTCTCTGAAGTTAAATAAGATTTCATGAAAGGACGGGCGTGATCACTGTGTCCGTGTGTAATCAATGCCCGTTCTACTGATTTTTGAGGGTCTATAAAGAAATCACCCATCGGGCAATAAAGCCCCTCGCTTTTCATGCAAAGCAAAGAAGTTGCTGAATCATCAAATGACATTGAGTTAGCTTATAAAACTAACCAAAAAACTCAAATAGAGAGGGAAAAATCCTCATTTAAGTTTTTTTGGCAAAATAGATCCATGTCTTCAGCCAAAGGAGCCTCAAAAGTTACAGGCCCATCGGAAAATTTAAAATGATATTTATGGCAATGTAATGCCTGTCGCTTCATCGCTAAATTTTCGTTTAAACGATCCGTCCAACCCTGCTCTATAAACTCAATATAAAGGCTCTCATCTGGTCCATAAATCTTATCCCCAACAACCGAATGCCCCAGCCATTCAGCGTGCACACGGATTTGGTGCTTTCGACCTGTTTCTGGAAATACTCGGGCTAATGTATAATCTTCATTCTTCAAAAGAGGTTCAAAAACAGTCACGGCCGTTTTGGCTGTACGATCATTACTCACATGATTTTTAATTTTCACTAATCCATTCGGTCGATGAGCAATGCTTTGATTCACTTTAATACCATTCTTCAACGTACCATCCAGAATCACCAAATACTCTTTTTCTACTTTTCGCTCTTGAATCGCCATCTGAAATTTTCGCGCAACTGAGGGTCGTTTCGCAATAACGACTAAGCCGCTTGTTTCTCGATCTAAGCGAGCAACTAGATGTAATTTGTCTAAATTAGTATACATTCTAACTGCACCCACTAGACTCGAAAGCGGTCCATCTTTTGAAGGATGACACACTAGCCATCCTGGCTTATTCAGTATTAATAAAGCATCATCCTCAAAAATAATCCAAGATGGAAAAACTGACATATCTACTAGAGGTGGATCTGAGCCAAATGGATCTATTTTGTTCATGAAAATATGTGTTTTTTTTCAATAAGAGTATTGCCAAAGACAAGATATAGGATTATCCTAAAGTTAGGTTGAAAACATTAAGCTTTGTAGATGTTAACAAGATACTCACTGTCTTGCACAATGAGTCAAACATCTACTTGTGGAGCATCACAGCCAACATATGCGAAAAATCGCATTCCTTTGTACTAAATATGTTTCACCGTGCGCGTGTAAAGCCGATTACTATACTGCGTTCCAAGCTAAAATCACTTCAAGCTATTCTCTCAACTAATTAATATAACCCAAAAGCATTATGAAAAATCAGGTAAAACTTATCATGACAGGCAATAACTTAGAGCTCACTAGCTCTATTAAGACAATTATAAGAGAAAAAACCGAAAAACTCTTTGAGCATAATGAACACATAGTACGAATGCGAGTTGAGGCTGAATACGACCCGCACCAATCCTCTCACCAAAAAGAATACATTGCAAAAGGTCATTTAGAGGTCAGGGGAAATGATCATATTGTATCTGCCGCTTCTAACGACCTTTACAAATCCATTGATCAAATGGTTTCTAAACTCGATCGAATGATGAGAAGACGAGCTAGACTACAACGCTCTAAACGAAAAAATCCACATCCAATCGATATACCGTCCTTCATTCCCAAAGCGAGTTAAAGATATTCAAATCTCAAAAAGATTACAGTACCCCATTGGGACAATCAAGTAGTCACCCTAACGACACTTAACACTTGATTGTCCCTTATTTTTTTTAATGATATAAATATGTCATCAAATTTTTACAGCCTACTACACATCACAGGAATACTCATGGTCTTCATCGGATACGGGTCTCTTATAGGACTAGCTCTTTCGAAAGTTGAAAACCCAGAAGTCAAAAAGCTTGGAGCCATCACAAGTGGTATTGGGTTAGCCCTACTTCTTGTTGCAGGCTTTGGCCTCATTGCTAAGTTGGGTTATAGTTACACATCGACTTGGATAATTGTTAAAATGATCATCTGGCTACTTTTGGGTAGCTTAGTCGCTTTCATAAATCGCAAGCCTCAATGGGCAAAGCTCCTTTGGTGGGTCACTCTCTTACTTGGCTTTATTGCGATTTTAATGGTATATTTCTTTAAATCTTAAAAGTTCTGCTTGAATTCTTTAAAAGGTTTGTCTTTATAAGAGCCTTTAGTGCACCCGTAGCTCAATTGGATAGAGCGCCTGACTACGGATCAGGAGGTTAGGGGTTCGACTCCTCTCGGGTGTGCCATTTATTTTAATTGAAAACGATTTAATTTCAATCTCACCATCATCAACGAATGAATTCAGTTTCATTAAAAAGGATAGAATCTTCATTACTGAATGTTGAAAATTCATAGAAAATGAACTAGTCTCGTTCTTTAAAAAATTAACATCATGGAACACTTTAATTGCCCTAAAATCAACTACGAAGGTAGTGACTCAAAAAATCCCTTTGCCTTTAAACATTACGATGCTGATGCAGTTATTGATGGCAAAACAATGAAAGAGCATTTGCGTTTTGCAGCGCCTTACTGGCATGTGATGAGAAATGCGCTAGCGGATCCTTTCGGAGAAGGAACTGCATTGATGCCTTGGGACGATGGTTCTAATTCAACCGAGAATGCGCTGAATCGCGTGGATGTTTTTTTTGAATTTCTAGATAAAATGGGAATTGATTATTATTGCTGGCACGACCGCGATATCGCCCCAGAACTCAATTACCTTTCTCAATCAAATAAAGCACTTGATGCCGTAGTAGCTAAGCTAAAGGAGAAACAAAAAGAAACGGGTGTAAAGTTACTTTGGGGGACCGCATGTCTCTTCTCTCACCCGAGATATTCTCAAGGTGGTGCAACTACTCCTGATGCAAATGTTTATGCTTATGCTGCAGCACAAGTCAAAAAGGCACTTGAATGCACGAATGAGCTCGATGGTCTTGGATACACTTTTTGGGGCGGGCGTGAGGGATATGCTACCCTTTTAAATACAAATATGAAAAGAGAGCTAGACCACCTAGCAAATTTCTTACACATGGCGGTAGATCACGCTAAAAAAATTGGATTTGATGGCCCTTTCTATATTGAACCAAAGCCAAGAGAGCCCTCTACCCACCAATATGATTCAGATTCAGCAGCTTGCTTGAATTTCTTAAGAGAATACAACCTACTCGATCACTTTTATTTAAATATTGAAACCAATCACGCTACACTTGCTGGACACACTATGGAGCATGAACTGACAGTGGCACTCAATGCAGACCGTCTTGGTAGCATCGATGCTAATCAAGGAGATGAACTCATTGGTTGGGATACAGATCAATTTCCAACGGATATTTATCTCACAACTCAAGTCATGCTTAAAGTGCTTGAAATGGGTGGCTTCAAAACAGGTGGTTTAAATTTTGATGCAAAAAGACGCAGAGAGTCCCATGACCCAATTGACTTAATTCATGCTCATGTGGGTGGAATGGATGCTTTTGCTCGAGGATTAAAGATCGCACATGCGATTCGCGAAGATGGTCGTCTAGCAAATTTTGTGAAAGAGCGCTATTCATCATTTGATTCAGGAATTGGTGCTGATATTGAAGCAGGGAAAGTTAATTTTGAAAGTTTAGAAAAATATGCTCTCAATCAAAGTGAACCAAAGATTGCAAGTGGTCAGCAAGAGATGCTCGAAAATTTAATTAACGAATTTATCTAAATTCCGATGGCTTATTCTTTAGGCATTGATGGATCGACTCAAAGTATGTCGGCAATCGTTATTGATTTGGATAACTATTACGTTGTATGCGAATGTACGATTAATTTTGGTGAACGACTTCCTGAATATGATTCACCAAATGGATTTTTCAAAGGTGAAACCTCTAGTGAAGTCTATTCAAATCCTTTAATGTGGCTGGATGCGATTGATTTACTATTTAATGAGCTGAAAGATTCATGCGATCTGAGCAAAGTGAAAGCTATTTCAGGCGCGGGTCAGCAGCATGGGTCAGTATATCTAAATACAAAGTGGCTTGAAACCATTGGTCAATTAGATCCGAAAGAATCCTTATCAAAGCAAATAAAGCCCTGTTTAAGCCGTCCACACTCGCCAATTTGGATGGATACCTCTACCACGCTTGAATGCCAAGAAATCGCACAGGCTTTAGGTGGCAACGAGATCATTTGTCAAAAATCAGGATCCATCGCTATTGAAAGATTTACTGGTCCACAAATACGCCGATTTTATAAAACTTCACTCGATTCCTACCCTAATACCGCTAGAATCCATTTAGTTAGTTCCTTCATTTGTTCTATTCTTTCGGGTCAAGATTGCCCAATTGATACAGGTGATGGTGCCGGTATGAATTTAATGAATCTGCAAACCAATACATGGGACTCTGATTTAGTACACGCGACCGCACCCAATTTAATCGATAAACTGCCATATATCGTTCAAGGAGATACGGTGGTTGGGGAAATTTCAGAATACTTTAGTGAAAAATATGGTTTCTCAAAAGAGGTTTCTATTGTCGTATTCACTGGGGACAATCCAAGTAGCCTAGTCGGAACTGCAGCCAGTGCTCCCGGTAAAACAGTTATATCATTAGGCACTTCAGATACTTTTTTTGCGGCTATGCCAAGTACCGTGTCAGACCCAAATGGCTACGGTCATGTCTTTGGTAATCCCAGTGGAGGCTCCATGTCACTTCAATGCTTTTTAAATGGCTCACTCGCTCGTGAATTTGTAAAAGATAAATTTGAATATTCATGGGATCAATTTACCAATGCACTTTTAGAAACTACTCCAGGATGTAATGGCAATTATATGTTACCCTTCTTTAGCCATGAAATCAGTCCGCTTTATGATGGCAATAACCCTGTACTCAAAGGCAACAGCAATTTTGAAAATTGGCGCAGTCCTAAACTAGCTATACGTGCTTGTATTGAGGGACAATTTATCAACATGAAAATGCATACTGAATGGATGAGCATGATTCCTGAAATTATTTACGTAACTGGTGGCGCCTCTAAAAATCATGCCATCATTCAAATCCTTTCAGATATATTTCAAGTTAACGTACAGCAATTAGAAGTAAATGGATCCGTTGCTTTAGGTGGAGCAATGAGGGCTGCTCAACATTGCTTAGGTTACACATTAAAAGAACTGGAATCCGAATTTTGCAATAGTTCATCTGAAATGGTTCAGCCAAATGAATATAATAAAGAAGAGTATCTAAAAATAGAGAATGAGATTAAATCTATGCTCTTAACGCTCTAGAGCTTATCTTTAAATTTACCTTTTCAAAGTATTTAATTTTAGAAGTAAATGCCTGCGGATAAAACAACATTTCTTCCATCAGTATAACGAGCATTATTAAGGCCTGTACTTATAAGATCCTTGTTATCAAATACATTATTAATGTTCATCTGAAGAACTGTCCAAGGTAAAGTCTTCTTTATTTTACCGGACCACTTTATGAAAAAGTCAGTTCTATGTTGATCTTCTAACCAAAGAGTATTGTACCTTGGCTCTAAAGTAATAGGTTCGTTAGATCTTGGATCTGTAACATCTCTAGAAAAATAATCTGCCTGATTATCGCCATCAAGATCTACAAAGTAATGACTTAATAGTGCAGCAGAACGATATTTTTGATTCATACCAAATTGTAATCCCTTGTATTTACCTTCTTTGATACTGTACTTTGCCGTAAAATTGACATTATGGTCAGAAGTTCCAGCAGTTGGAAGACCTTCTAAGGTTTCTAAAGCTGACTCTAAAACTAATGTCTCTAAATAGGCATATCCTAAGAAAATAGAAATATTAGATGTTGGGTTATAGTATAGATCTAATTCAATTCCTTCGCTTCTCACAGATTCATCAGCAACTCGATATCCCTTAGGTTCAAAAGTGGCTCTAGTCAGGATTCTTCCTTGTGAGTCTCTTAAATATTCTCCATCTCTAGATCTGTATGGATCGTAATCCCAAATCACTGTAGGCAATTCCCCATTATCGTAAGGGTCATATCTCCTTGTACCATCTAGGTTGAAAGCAGGATAAATAGACGCTAACATAGGCCAGCTAATATTTTGTCTTTGCTCATTTTTCTTATCAATACTAAAAAAAGTCAATTGGCCATTTAAAACATTATCTTGAGTGCTAAGCTTAAATCCGATTTCTTTTCCCTTTCCTGTTTCCGGAGGAGTAAGCTTACCAAAAACGTCAAATTGGAAACCATTTGGTGAAATAACTGACTCGGAATAATTTCCAAAAACAGCAAGATTCTTAGTAATCCAATAAAGCCCGCCTAAAGAAGGTGAATAAATCACGTTGTTAAAATCTTGTATCTCGTTTTCAAGACTAACTTCTGTAATATTTCCATCTTCATCTATTTCGGGATTTGCTGAACGTAAGGTAAATCTCGAATATTCACTTTCAGTTTTAATATTGTCACGTCTAATTCCAAATAATGTTCTTAATTTACCGTTAAAATAAGATCCAGAAGCTGCGGCCCACAAGGCATTAGATTTAACCTTAGTTACGGCATGATAGGTTGTAACCATCTGGGCTATATTATTTTCATCTAGAGGAATACGACCATTACTTAACCAATTAGCTACTGGATCGTATTGGTGGCCAGATATATTATAATCAAAATTGGCATCTAACTCATTATCATATATAATGTCATCTAAAACAATATAGTCAGATAAAATATCATTTCTTAAATATAAATTATTCGCATCTCCCCAGGTTCTTACATTATAGCTTACTTGTTGTTCATCTGTTTTTGATGCGTCCCTATTATCTAAATCTATTCCGAAAAGGAATTGCTGCTTTCCTGGAATTCTCTTACTTTCCTCATTGTAATTAAAAGTAATACGGGCAGAGCGATTCATATCCTTATTTTTAGATTTCTTCCATTGGCGCCTTATAAATGGCTGTAAAATTTCTACATTACTTTTTACTAGCGAAGGTAGTATATCCCTGACTCCATCATCATCAGTGTCTATAAATTGACTATTATCTGAAAGGTAATCTTCATCCTCAACTATTGCATCTAGTGTTGTTAATAGATTCTGTTGTATAGTACCTTCCCACATAAATGAATAATCACTTTCGGGGTGCAATTCCTCCTTGAAAATCTTATATACCGAATTAGTAGCTTCCCAAAACTCATTATCACTATTAGGGTCACTCGGGTTTTCCACTAGAACTTTATATATTTTTTTAGCTAATGCACGCTTTTGAAGTTCTACTTCGTCCAAGTCAGTAACATCAATAAAACCATCTATACCGTCATTATCCTCATTGGTATTAGCGATTTCAACATAAGGAAGGGCAATCATTTCTCTTGGTTTGCCTTTATCAGGAAACCCTTTTATTAACCAATCGGGAATTGCGTCATAAATAAGCCTTTCGCCTGTTTCATTCAAAGTAAACTCCTCTGCAGGAATATAATATGGCAAGTAGTCTATAAGCGGACTAGCGATATTTTGATCAATTAAGGTTTGAACTATATCTGGCAAAAGTGGATTAACTAATTTTTCATTAAATGCATTGATCCAGTTATAATTTGAATCTGTAAGATCTTTATAATTGTCATCATTTAGGAGATTCGCATTAGAAAAATTCTGCAATTCACTTCGGTAAGTAGGAACATCGATATAACGATCTAAATTAAAAAGTTGATCAGCTGCAGCACTAGTAGGGGCTCCAATTTCATCGGTAGAACTAGTTAAAACATCAAAAAGAATATCGCCTAACGATCTTCCACCTGATTTCGGTGCAATGCCCCAAGTATATTGCCAATTATCTGGACCTTCTGGTAGATCGATTCTCTCACTTCTTACGAGAAAGTCTCTAACACGGCCAGAAAATTTCCCCAGCTCATAGTATTTCTCGAAAGTGGTATTGGCTTCACTGATATCCAAGAACTCATCTACAAAATAGTCGATCATCTCATCGACGTCATCAATTAAAGCATTCCCTGACTCGTCATTAGGGGCTATGAAATTAATGTTATTAATTGTTCCGCTCCAATCTTCTTCATATGCAGTTTTTAAGGCAGTACGAATACTCTCAATGCCTACGGAATTGATATTGTCTAATACTTTATGTGCATAATTAGCATTAGTTAAATCTACTAAAACGGCTTCAAATGGCGAGGGGCCTGTATTATTGGGATTATTATTGTATGAATTTATTGATCTCAGCGTAGGATATCTTACTGTGATGCCGTACCCGGATGAAAAGTTAATTTGATTAGCAGACCATCCCGAAGATAATTGATCATCTTGAAGATCCTCAAATGCAAAAGCAGCTTTCATACTAAAATTATCTGAAAATGTATGATCAATATCACCAATCACATAATTAAAACTTTTTCTAGAATAAGAGTCTGGGCCAAATCCAGTTCCGGAATTACTATAATCAATTCCCTTAAATAAATCCCTAATGTCTTCTCGGTTGTCTATAAAATCTGGAACTAGTCCACCGCCAGCAGGTTCTGTCCCCCAAATATTTGGGTTATTAGCTCTTACCTGTTGGCCACCAGAAGCATAGTCAGCATCATTATAGATACTATCATCATTATAGTCTATAAACCCTTCCTCCACTAAGGTGAAAACCGGATCTTGACCAACTGTAGATGGATTAATGACCCAAACTGCGTCATCATCTGCTCCTTCAAACACTGCTGTATTGGTAGAAGTTGGATCAATTGGATCATAAGAAAAATCAAATGTTCCATTATTATTATCATCTATAAATGTAACAGCTTCTTCAACAGTATAAATTCCCGTAACTTGATTATACCCTACTGAAAGCTTTCCATCCCCATCAGTATCTACCCATTTGAAGAGTTCCACTCTCTCGTCTTCTTTATTGTTTTCGGGGTTGATGCCGGTAATACCGTCATTATTAGTATCACCATAGTAAATAAATTCGCTATTTCCATTTCTTGCATATTTTCTTGC